>JAEUJY010000124.1 GCA_016794525.1 Myxococcales bacterium | reverse complement strand
CCCACCGCCGCCGCCGCCGCCGCGCCCGCGCCCGGTGCGGGTGAAGGCGCTGCCGCTGCCGCCGCGACCGCCGACCGAGCGCCCCGCGCCCGCGCCGCCGCCACCATCGGCGCCGCTGCCACCGCCGGCCCGCACCGCGCTGGGGACCCGGGGCGCCTCGGCCCCGCTGCCGGTCGCGGCTGGGTTCGGGCAGCACCTGGTCGACTGCGGGCTGCTTTCGCCGGTTCAGCTCAGGGCCGCGCTGGTCTACAAGAAGTCGACCGGCGTGCGCCTCGGCGCGGCGCTGGCCGCGCTCGGATTGCTGTCGGAACAGAAGATCGAGTGGGCGTCGCTGGCGTACCACGGGCGGCATCGCGCCCCGGCGTGATCCTCTTGTGGCTCGACCAATGACGCGGTAGGATCGGCCGACGTGATCGCGCCTGGCGTCGTCGTCGCCGAGAAGTACTGGGTCGAGCGCGTCGTCGGCCGCGGCGGCATGGGCGTCGTCGTCGCCGCGACGCACCTCGCGCTCGGGCAGCGGGTCGCGCTGAAGTTCCTCAAGCCCGAGGCCGCGCGCGACGCCGAGCTGGTCGAGCGCTTCCTGCGCGAGGCCCGCGCCGCGGTGCGGCTGCGCGGCGAGCACGTCGGCAAGGTCGTCGACGTCGGCACGACCGCCGACGGCGTGCCGTACATCGTGATGGAGTACCTCGAGGGCCACGACCTCGCGTCGGCACTCGGGCGTCACGGCGCGCTGCCGGTGGCCACCGCGGTCGACTACGTGCTGCAGGCCTGCATGGGACTCGTCGAGGCCCACGCCGCCGGCCTCGTCCACCGCGATCTCAAGCCGGCCAACCTGTTCCTGACCCGCCGGCCCGACGGCTCGCCGCTGGTGAAGGTGATGGACTTCGGCATCGCCAAGGCGGTCGGCCCGATCGACGTCGCGATCACCGAGAGCGCCGCGGTCATGGGCTCGCCCGGGTACATGTCGCCCGAGCAGCTGCGCAGCGCGCGCGACGTCGATCGGCGCGCCGATCTGTGGTCGCTGGGCATCGTCCTCTACGAGCTGGTGTGCGGCCGGCGGCCGTTCGAGGCGCAGACGATCACCGAGCTGGCGGTGATCCTCGCCACCGAGCCGGTGCCCGCGCTGACGGTGTCGACGCCGCGCGGCTTCGCGGCGGTGATCAAGCGCTGCCTCGAGAAGGATCCCGAGCGGCGGTTCCAGAGCGTCACCGAGCTGGCGGTCGCGCTCGCGCCGTTCGGCTCGCCCGGGGCGGCGGCGGTGGCCGCGTCGATCGGCCGCGTGCAGACCGGCCCGCCGCCCTCCGAGGACGTCGGCGGCGTCGAGGCGCTGATGGGCGCGACCACGCTGACGCGCGCGACGTCGGTGCGCGTGCCGGCCGGGGCGCGCGCGGTCGGCAGCGAGTCGATCGCGCGACGGCACCGGCGGTCGCTCGCGGTGGTGTCCGCGGCGATCGTCGCCGTGGTCGCCGCCATCGTCGTGGTGATCGCGCGCGGCGGCGGCGCCGGCAGCCGCGGCGCGGACGCGGGGCCGGCGGCCGCGCCGGTCGGCGGAGATCCGATCGTCGCGCCGCTGGTGCTGCCGCTCGACGCCGGGCTCGACGGTGGCGGCGGCGGCGACAGCTCCGGCGTCGCGGCGGGCGCGGTCGAGCCCGCGCTCCCGACGAGCGGCACCACGGCGCGCGCCGGTCGCGGGTCGGCCGGACGACGGGTCGGCGGCGCGGGCGAGGGCGGGCCGGTCACGATGCCGACGGCCGATCCGACAACCGCGAAGTCTGGCGGCAGCGGCGCGACGCCGACGGTGGCGGCGGGGGCCGCCAGCGCGACGCCGACGAGCGGCAGCGCGACGCCGCCGAGCGGTGGCGGAGGGGCGCCGAGCGGTGGTGGAGGGGCGCCGAGCGGCAGCGCGACGCCGACGAGCGGCAGCGCGACGCCGACGAGCGGTGGCGCGGCGCCGGCCAAGGGCAGCGGCGCGGCGGGGAGTGGCACGGGCGTCCCCGACGACACCGACGGCGACGGCATCCCGGACCGCCGCTGACGCGGTACCGTCGTCCATGGCTCACCTGCCGCCGATCCGCGACCACGCGCTGGCCGACGCCTACGGCCGCGCGGTGCTGGCGGTGGTGCGCGCCGACGACGACATCGGCCTCGAGGAGAGCCTGCGGCTGCAGGCCCGGCTGCGCCAGCGGCTGGGCGACGGCTTCGATCTCGAGGCGCTGCTGCTGGCGCCGGCGATCACCGCCAGCGAGCTCGCCGGGCTCAGCGGCGGCGACCCGTTCCGCGCCGGCGGCATGCACCCCGGCGCGCTGGCGCACGCGCTGGTCGCCGACTGCCTGGCCGTCGCGCTGGCCAAGGGCCACATCGACGAGCGCGAGGCGCGCGCGCTGATCGAGTTCGCCCGCGCGCTCGGGCTGGCCGACCGCGAGCTGCTCCACCAGGCGCCGGCGCTCCGGCCCTGGCTCGCCAGGTAGCGGGGATCGGCGTTTCGTCCGCAACCGGCGCGCGCACCGGCCGATAGGCCGCGGCATGAGCGCATCTGCCCCTCGCGACAACGCCGCCCGCCGCGGTCGTGCCACAGCTCACAGAGATCACGCCCTCGACGGGCTGGATCGGCGCATACCAGGTCGGATAGGCTGGACCGCAATGGGGCGAACCTCGCGTGCGTTCTTCATGGTGGCGGTGGCGATCGGCCTGGCGTTGGGCGGCTGTCAGTTCCCGGCACCGCCGGACGTGCAGGCGACGGACGCGCCGATCGACGTGCCCGAGATCGATCGGCCGCCGACCGCGGCGCGTCTCGAGGCAACCCAGGATCTCCACGATTTCGGTGGCGTCGTCATCGGCGGCACATCGATGACCTTCGGCGTGATGGTGCAGAACACCGGCGAGCTGCCCGCGGGCGCCATCGCGCTGAGCCTCACCGGCGCCGGCCTCGCCGAGTTCGCGATCGTCCCGACCGGCGACTCGAGCGACTGCGCCGGCAAGGTGCTGGCCGGCGGCGAGACCTGTCGCGCGCAGGTCCGCTACGAGCCACAGAACGACGTCAGCGCGGCGGCGTCGTTCGTGATCGCCGCCGATCCCGGCGGCTCGGTCGCGGTGCCGGTCACCGGCGACGCGCTGACGCCGGCGCGGCTCACGTCGCTGGTGTCGACCGAGAGCTTCGGCGGCGTCGTGCTCGGGTCGAGCTCGACCTTGCACCGCATCACGATCCAGAACGACGGCGAGCAGCCGACCGGGTTGCTCGGCGTCACCAAGGCCGGCCCCAACCAGAGCGAGTTCACGATCGTGCCGGTCACCGGCGCCGACTGCCAGGGCGCGACCCTGGCGCAGCAGGGCACCTGCCAGATCGACGTCCGCTTCACGCCGGCGACGGCAGGCACCCAGCGCACCGCGACCATCACCGTCGCCGGCACGCCCGGCGGCACGTACCCGATCACGGTCACCGGCGACGCGCTGAGCCCCGGCGACCTCACGATCGAGCAGCCGACCGGCGGCGCCACGCTCGACTTCGGCATGCGCGACCTCGGCACCGGCGCCACGTCGGCGACCCAGACCATCCGCGTCCGCAACACCGGCGGCGTCGCGACCGGTGCGCTGGTGGTCACCGTCACCGGCGGGGCCAGCGCCAGCTTCTCGCTGCCGCTCGACGGCTGCAACGGCAACCCGCTCGGCGCGGGCGCGGCGTGCGACATCCAGGTGCGGTTCAACCCCGCCGCGATCGGCGCGCAGCCGGCCACGGTCCAGATCCGCGACAATGCCAGCGGCGGGACCCAGGCGGTCAACGTCACCGGCGTCGGCACCGGCAGCATCGCGCTGACCAAGGTCGGCACGGGCACCGTCCAGTCGACGCCCGCGGGGATCAACTGCAACGGCGCGTGCCCCAGCCAGACCGGCTCGTTCGCGACCACGCCGGTCACGCTCACCGCCACCCCCGACCCGGGCTGGACCTTCGACAGCTGGGGCGGCGCGTGCGCCTCGGCCGGCACGGCCAGCGTGTGCTCGGTGCCGATCGCCCAGGCGCTGACCAACGTCAGCGCGACGTTCCGGCAGCTGTTCATCCTGACGCTCTCGACCACCGGCAGCGGCGCGGTCACGTCGAGCCCGTTCGGCATCACCTGCGGCACCGGCGGCACCGACTGCAGCGAGCCCTACCTGATCGGCACCAACGTCCAGCTGACCGCCGATCCGGACCCCGGCTACGAGGTGGCGAGCTGGACCGGCAGCGGCGTGACGTGCGGCGCGGCGCAGCGCACCTGCGCGGTCTCGATGACCCAGGCCCGCACGGTCGCCGTCGAGTTCCGGCCGCTGCGGACGCTGACGGTGTCGACCGTCGGCACCGGCGTCGGCACGATCGCCGGTGGCGGCATCACCTGCGTGAGCCCCGGCACCGGCACCTGCACCGCCCAGGTCATCGACGGCACGCTGGTCACGCTGACCCGCGCCAACGGCAGCGCCGCCGCGGGCTCGCAGAACGTCTTCGGCGGCTGGGGCGGCGACTGCAACGCGTTCGGCGTGGCCGCCGCGTGCACGTTCACGATGGACGCGGCGAAGAACGTCGCCGCGACCTTCACGCTGCAGCACCGGCTGACGCTGACCATCAACAGCGTCAGCGGCGCGATGGGGTCGCTGCTCGCCAACCCCGGCAACTTCCTGTGCAACGCGAACACCTGCGAGCAGTTCTTCAACGCGGGCGCCAACCTGACGATCACCGCGTCGCCCGCGACCGGCATCGACGTGCTGCAGTCGGTCACCGGCGCCTGCACGATGTCGCCGTGCGTGATCGCCGGCCTCGACGGGCCCAAGACGGTGACCGCGACCTTCTTGCCGTCGCCGGGTGACCTGCTGGTCGTCTTGCCGGCCTCGGGCAGCCTCGACTTCGGCAGCCTCGCGATCGGCGCCGGCGCCACCTCGGCGACCCAGACCATCCGCATCCGCAACAACGGCGGCAGCGCGACCGGCGCGCTGCAGGTGACGATCACCGGGGCTGGCGCGTCGAGCTACACCACGCCTGGCGACGCCTGCGCCGGCGCCACGCTGGCCGCCGGCGCGACCTGCGACATCGCCGCGCGCTTCAACCCGACCGCGGTCGGCACGCTCGGCGCCGTCGTCACCGTGCGCGACCCGCTGACCGGCGCCACCCGCGGCGTCAACGTCGCGGGCGTCGGCACCAGCACCGTCACCGTGACCAAGACCGGCAACGGCACGGTCACCTCGATGCCGGCCGGCATCGCGTGCGGCGCCACCTGCACCGCGTCGCTGCAGACCTCGCCGCTGACGCTGACCGCGGTCGCCGACGCCGGCTGGGTGTTCGACTCGTGGAGCGGGGCCTGCGCCTCGGCCGGCACCGCGACGACGTGCTCGGTGAGCCTGACCTCGGCCACGACCAACGTCGGCGCGCTGTTCCGCCCGCTGTACACGCTGACCGTCGCGCCGACCGGCATGGGCACCGTGACCTCGGCGCCCGCCGGCATCACCTGCGGCGCCGACTGCACCGAGGCCTACGTCACCGGCACCTCGGTCACGCTGACCGCCGAGCCGGCCCCGGGCTGGGAGGTCGCGACCTGGACCGGCACCGGCACCAGCTGCGGCGCCGCCCAGCACACCTGCACCACGTCGATGACGCTGGCGCGGACGGTCGCCGTCGAGTTCCGGCCGCTGTACACGGTGTCGGTCACCGTCGGCGGCAGCGGCGCGGGCACCGTCACCGGCAGCGGCCTCAACTGCGCCAGCGGCACCACCGGCACCTGCGCCGTGCAGGTCATCTCGGGCACCAGCGTCACGCTCACCCAGGCCGCCGCGACGGCGGCGACCGGGACGCGCAACGTCTTCACCGCCTGGGGCGGCGACTGCGCCGCGGCCGGCACCGCCACGACGTGCACGCTGACCGTGACCGCCGCGCGCACCGCCGCGACCACCTTCACCCGCCAGCACCAGCTCACCCTGGCCATCACCAGCGTCAGCGGCGGCATGGGCTCGATGACCGCCAACCCCGGCGCCTTCACCTGCGCCAGCGGCACCTGCACGCGCTTCTACGACGTCGGGACCGCGCTCACCGTCACCGCGACGCCGGCCACCGGCCTCGACGTCCTCCAGAGCGTGACCGGCGACTGCAGCGCCTCGCCGTGCACGCTGACGATGGACGCGCCCAAGGCGGCCACCGCCGCGTTCCTGCCGACCCCCGGCAACCTCGAGGTGCTGCTGCCGGCCGCCGGCGGCAGCCTCGACTTCGGCGCGCGGCAGGTCGGCACCGGCGCGACCTCCGCGACCCAGACCATCCGCATCCGCAACAACGGCGGCACCGCGACCGGCACGCTCGACACCACGATCACCGGCGCCGGCGCCAGCGCGTTCACCGCGGTGACCGACGGCTGTGACGCCCTGATGCTCGGCGTCGGCCTGACCTGCGACATCACCGTGCGCTTCAACCCGACCGCCGTCGGCGATCAGACCGCGGTGGTCACCGTGCGCGACACCGCCAGCGGCGCCGCCCAGGGCGTCACCGCGAGCGGCACCGGCACCGGCGTCGTCACCGTGACCAAGACCGGCAACGGCTCGATCGCCTCGGCGCCCGCCGGCGTCGCCTGCGGGGCCACCTGCAGCGCGTCGTTCGCCGCGCCGCCGGTGACGCTCACCGCGACCGCCGATCCTGGCTGGATCTTCGACAGCTGGGGCGGCGCCTGCACCGCGGCCGGCACCGCCACCACGTGCTCGCTGACCCTGGCGGGCGCGTCGACCTCGGTGTCGGCGCTGTTCCGCCCGCTGTACACGCTGTCGGTCGCCACGACGGGCTCCGGCACCGTCACCTCCGCGCCTGCGGGCATCACCTGCGGCGCCGACTGCAGCGAGGCCTACGTCACCGGCACCTCGGTGACGCTGACCGCCGAGCCGGCGCCCGGCTACGAGGTCTACGCGTGGACCGGCACCGGCGCGGTGTGCAACGCCATGCAGCGCACCTGCACCGCCTCGATGACCCAGGCCCGCTCCGTCGGCGTCGAGTTCCGGCTGCTGCGCACGCTCGGCGTCACCGTCAACGGCTCGGGCAGCGGCACCGTCACCGGCAGCGGCATCAACTGCGCCAGCGGCAGCACCGGCACCTGCGCGGTGCAGCTGTTCGACGGCACCAGCGTCACGCTGACCGAGGCGCCGGGCAGCGCCGGCGTCGGCACCCGCCACCTGTTCACCACCTGGGGCGGCGACTGCATGACCGCCGGCACCGCGACCACCTGCACGTTCACGATGTCCGCGGCCCGGGCCGTGACCGCGACCTTCACGCGGCAGTGGCAGCTGACGCTGAACGTGAACAACATCAACAGCGCGATGGGCACGATCGCGGCGACGCCGGGGACGTTCACGTGCAGCAGCGGCACGTGCAACCAGTACTTCGACGCCGGCACCACCCTGACGATCACGTCCACCGCCGCCGCCGGCACCAACGAGCTCCAGGGCGTGACCGGCGCGTGCACGCTGTCGCCGTGCGGCCTGACGATGGACGCCGCGAAGACGGTCACCGCGACGTTCCAGCCGACCGCCGGCGCGCTGGTGCTGGACGCGCCCGCCGGGGGGACGCTCACGTTCCCGGCGGTGCCGTACGGGACCGCCGCGACGCCGGATCAGACCATCACGATCCGCAACAGCGGAGGCAGCGCCACCGGCGCGCTGACCACCAGCCTGACGGGCGCCCACGCGAGCAGCTACACGATCGTGACCAACGCGTGCAGCGGCGTCACGCTCGGGGCCAGCGCGACGTGCAACATCGTCGTGCGCTTCACGCCGGCGGCGGTCGGGACCGACCTCGCCGGGCTGGTCAGCGTCACCGATCCGCTGAGCGGTGCGACCAAGTCGGTGAACCTGAAGGGTGACGGGACCGGCAGCGTGACCGTGACCAAGACCGGCAACGGCGCGGTCTCGTCCGTCCCGACCGGCCTGTCGTGTGGCACGACGTGCACCAACAGCTTCGCGACGGCGTCGGTGCAGCTCAACGCGGTCGCCGACCCGGGCTGGACGTTCAGCACCTGGGGCGGGGCCTGCGCGAGCGCCGGGACGGCGTCCACATGCACGCTGACGCTAGGCGCGGCGTCGACGACGGCCACCGCCACGTTCGTCCGCGTCTACACGCTGACCGTCGCCACCACCGGCAGCGGCTCCGTGACCTCGGCCCCGACCGGTATCAGCTGCGGCGCCGACTGCAGCGAGACCTACACGACCGGCACCAGCGTGACGCTGACCGCCGAGCCGGCGGTGGGCTACGAGGTCTACGCCTGGACCGGCACCGGCGGCGCGTGTGCGGCAGGGCAGCGCACCTGCACGACCGCGATGACGATCGATCGCAACGTCACCGTGGAGTTCCGCCAGCAGTTCACGCTGAGCGTCAGCCTGACCGGGGCCGGCAGCGGCACGGTCACGGCGACCGCCGGCGCGACGATCAACTGCACGACGCCTGGCACTGGGACCTGCAGCGCCATCGTCTTCAAGGACACCCCGGTGGTGCTCACCCAGACCGCCGGCACCGCCGCTGCCGGGTCGCTGTACGAGTTCACCGGCTGGGCCGGCGCGTGTATGGGCACCGCTGGCTGCAGCTTCACGCTCACCGGCGCGACGTCGGTGTCGGCCGGCTTCAAGGTGCGGCACCGGCTGTCGCTGACGATCGACAGCGTCGGCGGTGCGATGGGCTCGCTGGTGGCGAACCCTGGCGCGTTCACCTGCACCACGGGGACCTGCAACGCGTTCTACGATGCCGGAACGGCGCTGACGGTCACGGCGACGGAGGCGCGGATGGGCATCGACGTCTTGCAGTCGGTGAGCGGCGACTGCAGCGGCACGCCGTGCTCCCTGACCATGAATGGTCCGCGCGGCGTGACGGCGACGCTCTCGCCGAGCGCCGGCAGCTTGTCGATCACCGCCGGCGCGTCGCTCGGCTTTGGCAGCGTCGCCATCGGGACGGTCGCGCCGTCGACCGGGACCATCACGGTGAACAACGGCGGAGGCAGCCCGACGGGCACGCTGTCCACGGTGATCAACGGCGCGGGGGCGCCGAGTTACAGCCTGCTGAGCAACGGATGCACCGGCACACTCGCGGCGGGTGCGTCGTGCTCGATTCAGGTCCGGTTCACGCCGGCGTCGGCCGGCTCCCAGACCGCCACGCTCACGGTGAGCGACACCGGCGGCAGCGCGACGGTCGCGTCCAACCTGAGCGGCACAGGGGCCGGCTCGGTGACCGTCAACAAGACGGGCAGCGGCACCGTGAACTCGACGTCGCCGATCGGCATCTCGTGCGGCGCGACCTGCATGGCGACCTTCAGTTCGACGACGGTCCGCCTCGAGGCGACGCCCGACGCCGGCTACGTCTTCACGTCGTGGGGCGGGGCCTGCTCGGGGACGGCTCCGACGTGCGACGTGTCGATCACCGCCGCCAGCCAAACGGTATCGGCGACCTTCACGCAGGTCTGGACGATGAACGTCGCGGTCACCGGCGCAGGCGTCGTCACGGCTGCGCCGGCGGGTATCAACTGCGGCAATACCAACAACGACTGCGCCGAGGTCTACAACGCTGGCACGAACGTGACCCTGACGGCGACGCCGGATGTCGGCTACGACGTCGCGGTGTGGACCGGCACGTCGACTAGTTGCCCGATCCTGCAGCGCACCTGCGTGGTGCCGATGACCGCGGCGCGCAATGTGAGTGTGGAGTTTCGGCCGATCCCGACGGTGCCGCAGCTGGCGAAGCCGATGAACGGCGCGTATATCGGGTCGGCGGTCGTCATCGGGACCCGCAAGCCGAAGTTCGTGTGGCGAGCGTCGACCGTCGCTGGCGGTGGCGCGATCACATACGACTTGCAGTACTCGGACAGCGCGACGTTCGCGACCGGTGTTGTGACCGTCAGCAACCTCGCAGTCACCGAGTATGTGCCCCCGACCGACCTGCCGGCGGGTACGTCGGCGCCTCGTGGCACTCGCACCTACTGGCGTGTGCGGGCTTGCTCGGCGTCGATGTGCTCATCGTACCCGGCGCGCTATCTGCTCAACGTCGGTCGCAGCGATCACGACTTCAACGGTGACGGGTACGCCGACCTGGTGGTGGCTCGCGCGAACAAGGCCACGGTGTACATGGGGCCAGGCCTGACGACGTCGGTCACCATCACCGTGACGGGAACCCCGAGGTTCGCGGTCGGCGATTTCAATGGCGACGGCTACATGGACCTCGCCATCGGTTCGCCGGACGACGACACCGCCGGCGTGAACGCGGGCAAGACTGCCATCTACCTTGGCGGCAACACGGCTTCCCTGGATGTGACCGCCGACTACGTGTTGTTCGGGCTCGCCGCTGGCGATCAACGCGGCTACGCATTGGTGTTCGATGACTTCAACGCCGATGGGTTCGATGACCTCGTCGTTGGTAGCCCGTACTACGACGCCGCGGATATCGGGCGGATCGACGCGTTCTATGGCGGGGCGACGCCGGATGCGACCGTCGACCGCACGTACATCGGTGCGACGAACGGGAAGATCGGCTTTGTTGTCGGCGCTGGTGACGTGAACGGGGACGGATTTGCGGATCTTTCTCTTCGTGATGGAGATCCGTCGTCGTTTACTGTCTCGGTGACGCTGGCTGGTTCCGCGGCTGGCTTGCCGGCATCGAGTGCGGGCTCGCTCGGGGGCGTTACCGCGAACACGTTTGTCGACGCTGGCGATCTGAATGGCGACGGCTACGGCGATTTGTATGTGTTGTTGGACTGGGGCGGGAACATCCCAATGGTGTGCAATGGGTCGCCCGCTGGGCTTGGGGCGTGCCCAACGGTCTACACGTTTGGAGCCTCGGGCTACGGACCGCTCGGTGACATTGATAGAGACGGCTACGATGACGTTGGGGCCGGAACGCCTGCGCAGAATCTGTTTCAGGTGTTCCGCGGCGACGCTAACCCCGACGCAACGGCCGACGGCGCGTATACGGGGGCGGGTGGTGCCGGTACGGCGATTTGTGGAGGAGGCGATATCAATGGAGATGGGTATCTTGACTTTGCGACCGGTGCCCCCGCTGAGGGTGGTACCGGCCGCGTGCAAGTCTTCTTTGGTCCGATCGAGATGACCCCAAATATCACCGTGTCAGGAACCACCGCCGGCGAGAGCTTTGGCAGCGCTTGCTCGCTGTGAGCCTGGAGCGATGAGCTACTCCTACGACGGCGGACAGCGTTCTCACGGCGGCGGCGGTGGTGGCCGTCGTGATGACAAGCCGCGGGACTGGACGCCGGCGGAACTCGCCGAGCACGCGAGGCACGCGGCGGGCAACGTTCGGCGCGGCATCGACGCAGTCCGCATCGCTTGCGCCGAGGTGCGCGACGCGACCACCGCCGCGGCGCAAGCCGCAGCGAAACGCGCGGCGATCAGCGCGGTGGAGTCGCTACGCACCGTGACCATCGGGGCGGCAACGCTGGTCAGTCAGGCGTCCGATCCGGAGGTCGCCGAGACGCTCACGGGCGCGGCGACGGCGCTCGCGACCGCCGAGGCTCAGGTCGCGGAGGTGGTTGCCGTTCCGGCGGTGGTCGAAGCTCCAGCGATGGCACCTGGCCGGGCCGCCTTCATCGCCGCGCTGCCGGCCGCGGATGGCCCGAGACGCCAGGAAGCCCCCGCGCAGATCGCCAGGCTGCGGGCCGTCATCGAGACGCAGCTCGTGTTCGACGATCTCGATCCGCTGGCCCGGGCGCTCACCGCCGACGCTGATGTCCGCGCTCGCTTCGAGCGCCTGAGCGAACTGGCCCGTACCAAGATCGTCGAGCACCTCACCAGCAAGACGCTCCGCTATCGCCTGCTGGATGAGCACAACGAACGCGCCCGGGCGCCGCGCGGCGCCGCGGTGGCCGCGGCCGCCGCCGCCGCGGTTCCCGTCGCTGCCGACGGGCCCGACCCGATATACGCCGTCGCCGAGCAGTTTGGGGCCCAATTCGGCGTTGCGCCACGGCTGGCGACAGGCGAGGCCGGGCGCGCCGCGACCGAGCCCAAGGGGGCGCGGGGGGTGGCGACGGGCGATGTGGTCGCGATTCACCCGGACGTCGACCCGGCGACGACGGCCGGCAAGCAGGTGGTCATCCATGAGCTGGTCCATCAGGCGCAGGCCCAGTTGCCGGCTGAGCAGGACGCCGGCCGTGCGCCGGCAGAGGCAGAGGCCGCCGCGCTGGCGGCACAGGCCGCAAGCGGTGGGGCGGTCGCCAAGCCGACGTTTGCGATCGACCTCCGCGCGCCAGCCGCGGACAACGACGCACCGTACGACACCGCCAACGATCGGTCCGCGGCGCGCTTCCTGAACGAAGCCAACGCTCGGGGCACCAATATCACCGCCCGCGAGTACCTCCGTGCGCACCTCGTGCCACACGTGCTGCCGGCAATCTCAAATCACGTCGCCCGTCAACGCTACGGTCTCCCCGAACGGATGACCTGGGCCGACAGCGATCGCTCCTTCGGTGCCGAGGTGATCGCGCTGATCGACGACGTGTTCGGCGGGGACGCGATGTACGGCATCCCGGATCTCCTTGCCGGAACGTCGCCAGATGCATGGACACTGATCGACCAGACGCGCCCCATGATCGAGGCCGCGGGCGATACGTTCGGTCAGGTGTTCGAGCAGGCGCCGTCAGACCCGCGTTCGACGAAGGACTTGAAGTGGGGGCCCAAAGGGACCAGTATGTGGCGCGCCGAGGTCGGTACGTCGATCGCGTCGCGCTT
This sequence comes from Myxococcales bacterium, assembly GCA_016794525.1. Taxonomy (GTDB): domain Bacteria; phylum Myxococcota_A; class Polyangia; order Haliangiales; family Haliangiaceae; genus UBA2376. The sequence continues at coordinate 37,529 of JAEUJY010000124.1, read as the reverse complement.
CCATCAGGGGCTGGTAGCTTCGCTCGCGCGGGTCGCGGCCCGGTACATCGCCGCCTTCGACGCGCATTCGATCGAATCGGGTGGCTCGACCGCGCCGCGGAAGGACGTCACGCCGTCCGACTTGGTCCCGAGCGCGCCGATGGATCGCCTGGTCGCGCGCGTGCTGCCGCGGGGCATGGTGTCGGTCAGCGCGGCCAAGCACGGCGAGTCGCGCGCCGATGCGCACACCAAGACGCGACGGATCAAGGAGTTGGTGTGGCTCGCCGAACCCGGCATGTGGAACTGGGTACGCGTCGTCGATCCGCCGGACGCGACACCCGAGGAGGTCGCCTGGCACCTGTGGAAGGACTACTCGGCCGCGCACAAGCTTGAGGCCAAGGCGCCGCTGTTCGGCTTGACCGCCGAAGACGCGGCGGAGTTTCCGGAGGCCCGCGCACATCAGGGCGTCACGACCAAGGACCCCGCGCTCGCCAAGCGGCAGTCGCGCATGCAGGCCCACGTCACCGGCGACCGCGCCGAGTCGGATCGGCGCGGGCAACTCGCCCGCAGCGCCGCCGGTGCCGACCTGACAGCCGAGCGCGAGCGTGCGGCGCATCCGGAGCGCATGGCGGCCACGGTCGACGAGGCCGTCGCCGCGCCGCATGATGCCGCCGAAGCCTACGGCCAGGTGGTGGAGCAACTCGACGCGTTGATTCGGCTCGCGCACCCGCTTGGTCTGGCGGGAGCCTTGAGTCCCCTTCGCCTTCGCGCCCAGCTCAAGGCGGGGCAGGTAGCGACGCTCCCGCCGGGGGCAGCCGAGCGAGAGCTGCTCATCGCTTCGGCCCAGCGGGACTTCCTGCGTCAGGTCGGGCCACCGCTCGCACAGCTGGTCTCCCAAGCGAGTCTCCGGGGCGGCGCGCCCGGGGCGGCGCCGCGGCTGGCGATCGACTTGGTCCGCGTCGCGGCGTTGTCGGAGACCCCCGACGCCGCTCGCGACGAGCTGATCGAGGTGCTGCAGGCGCAGCGCGTCGCGACGTCGGACTCGTTGGAGGCGCTGCTCGCCTCCGCGATGCAGCGGATCGAGCAGGTCCGGATCCACCTCGGTCAACCGCAGGCGGGGGGGCGCGACGCGATGACTGCCGACGTCGCCGGCAGCGTGCGGAGCGGTGCCAAGAAGAGCGGGGCGGTCTTTGGCGCAGATCTGCGTAGCCGTTATGCCGCGCTGCACGCCCATGTGCTCGAGATCCGCGCGCAGTTTCAGGCTGGAGCCATCGTGCCCTCGTCAGAGGTCACCATGGTGGCGCAACAGATCGATGCGCTCGCGTTCGAGGCCGAGACGCTGTCGCAGCTGGCGGGTGTGACGGGGGTGATGCCGACGCTGGACGAGATGAGCCACAGCGGCTGGCAAGAGCTGCTGCTCGACTCGGACAACGACTTCGGCGACCTCTACGGGCAGGCGATCGCCATCGCCGGGGAACTCGAAGGCGCGCACCGCGAATGGCTTGCCGTGGTGGCGGCGATCGACGAGGTTTACGATGACGAGCCCCGGGCCAAGCGCATCGAGCGTGCCGCCGCCGAGCTCGCCCGTATCCGCGCCAGCATCGCCAAGATCGGTCAGCGCGGCGAGGTCATCCGCTTCTTCCAGACAGCGTACGGGCGCATCCGATCGGGCAAGAAGCAGGAAGCGTTCGCCAAGCTGGCCGTGTACCTCGGCATCACGATCGTTTCGATGGGCGTCGGGTCAGCGGTTGGTGGCGCCATGGGCGCGGGGACCGCGCAGGCCTCGATCGCGGCGCTCGCCGCCGAGACCCTCACGAACGTCGCGCTCACGACGATGGTGTCGGGTGGAGACTTCAAAGAGGAGCTGATCGCCAACACGCTGAGCACGATCGCTGCCATGGGGACGCTCCGGGGGGGCCAGACCCTGTTCAAGGCGACGCGCCTGGGGCGAGTGCTGACGGCAGCGAGGGGGGGCCGCGCCGTGTCCCAGGTGGCCATGAATGCGATCGCCGCCGTGGCGGGTATGGAGGTCGACAGCCTGGCCCGCGGCGACGGAACGCTCGACGTGGCGACGCTGTGGTCCCAGAGTCCGCATACCATCGCGCTGCTCGTCGGGCAGGCGGTCGCGGCGCGGACGATGCACGGGACCATGGCGCATCTCGAGGCGATGGGAGAGCGTGGCCGTGCGCTCGTCAAGCAACGTCGGGCGCTGTCCCGACGTGCCGAGGCACTCGCCCGAACCCCCGACCCCGAGCAAGCCATCGCCTTGCTCCGCGATGAGCGTGCTCACTACGAGCAGGAGGCGGCAGCGCTTCACGAGGTGCTCGCGAACCCCGAGGCGCTCGGAGCGTCGCGGGCGAGTCCCGAAGCCCTCCGCGCCCGGCTGGACGGCCTCGAGAACATGCAAGCGGACGTCGATGCGACCGCGTTGGGGCAGCTGGACATGTTGCTGGGCGGCCTCAAGCCGGTGATCGACGGCTACTCGTACAAGGGCTCGACCGCCGAGGTTGGGCGTGCGGTCGGCCACCTGCGCCGCGAGGGATTCCACGTCGAAGTCGCACCAGGGAACGATGGTTCGATCGTCACGGCGGTGAGTCCAGACGGCACGACGCGCTTCGAGATCCTGGAGGTGCGGGCGGCCGGTGAGGCAGTCGTGCCGGACGGTGTTCCCCGCGCGGTGGGGGCTGGCGAGCCTACGCGCCGGGGGCAGGCCAACGACGGCGAGGGAGCAGCGGCGCGCCGTGATGGCGCCGCGACGGAGGGCGACAGCGCACCGCGTGCCGAGGACGGCGATGGTCGAGCGTCGCGGACGAAGGCGTCAGGCGAGGACGAGCGAAAGGTGGTGCCAGCCGACGATGCACTGACCCCCGAGCGGGACCCATTCTCGGCGCGAGGCCAGGCGGAGAACGCTGCGGTGATCGCCAAGGGGGAGCCGGGGTACAACGCCATCGTCGGCACCGCCGCGAGCGAGGCGGTGGGCGTCGAGTTGTTGCAGCGGCTATCTCGCGGCGACGCGACGGCGTTGGTCGAGCTTGGCGTTGTCGTGGGCAAGGACTTCGATCCGCGGACGCGCGAGTGGGGGCTAGGCCGCTGGGAGGGCAAGTACATCGTCGTGGCCGGCGAGGGCCATGCGGTCGATTGGCGACCGCTTGAGGGAGTCGAGCCGATCGCGCACTCGCACCCGCTCGACGTCGGGCGGCAACTGCACCACGGGAATCGCCGGATCGACCTCGAGCAGATCACGTCGAGCAGCAACCGGATGCTCGCGTCGCTCGTGCTGTCGTCGCCCCACGATATCGCGTTCTTGGTTGAGCGCCGCCTGTCCCGCCATACGGTGGCCGTGCCGTACGAGCACCTCGGTGGCAGCGAGATCATGTTGGCGACGCCCGGTGCGGCGAAGCGGCCCGCGATCACGATCGACATCGAGGGCGCGACATACCTCGGGTCGCTGGGTACGCCGCCGAGCCTGCGCTATGGCGCCGATCTTATCGTCAAGGCGGGTGGCCAGCCGATCTGGCGAGCGCAGGTCGACGCGGTCTTCCCCTCAGGCGGTAAGCCGTTCCTGGAGTTCAACGCGCCGCGGGCGCCGTCGAAGCCGCCGTTCGGGCCTGCCGGTTCGCCGGCGCCCAAGACTCGCAGCGGCCAGCCCGATGAGCCGGTGGGCGGGGGGCGCGTGGATGGCGAGGTGGCTCCGCTCGAACGCGAGCCGGCCGCTGACAAGGTGAGTGAGCCGACCGGTGCCGCGAGAGAACGTGGCACACCGGCCGACGGGCGCGTCGTCCCGACCGCACCGGAAAAGGGCCCGGCGCGCGGGCAGAGCGTCGCTGATGCGGCGTTTCCCATGACCACGCCATGGGAGCCAGCCAATGAAGGCGCACTGGTTGCGTTGATGCGGCGGCACTTCAGTCACAACAAGCTGAAGCGCATTCCCAAGGCAATCGAGGGCTTGAAGGTCCCCCCCTACGGCACGGCGCTGGCGCAGATGCTGATGGACCCACGGCTCCAGGCATGCCAAGGGTTTGATGAGATCGTCCGCCGGAGCATGGCTCCCAGTGCCCACGAAGACATCGCGGCAGAACTCCACACGGCGCTTCGCACCATGAGTCGCTACCACGATTCGGAGACCACGTTCGCTCTCGGCGTGAAATCGGAAGGGACCCGACGGAGTGATGAGGGGCATTTCGATGTGGATGTGGCGGCGATCTCTTCCGATGGTTCGATGGCGGAAGGAGAGCAGGTGTTCCGCGCTGGAACGTTGGATGTCGAGAACGCTCTGAAGGAAGGAATGGGGAAGGGCGTCCTGCAGCTGGGAAGTGCGCCGACGTCAAACAAGCGGTTGGTGATCTACCTCCAGGGTGGGACGATCGCGGATATCGATCCGTACCGCGCAATGCTGCAAGGCTACGCGAATGAGGAGCGAATCGTTGTCGATGTCAACTTCCCGGATGGAAGCCAGCACGTCGCGACGCCATTGCCAGCCGTTTCCCAGGCACCTTCCGCCCCAGCCGGAGGTGCCCAATGATCCTCCATCACGGCCCCGATCCCGTTGGAGCCTGGCGCTTTTCACCAGTGAATCGCTGGGCGGGTGGCAACGGCGTCGATCTCGCCTTTGCCTGGTCAATAGCTTCGCTGCCACCGGTGCTCGCCGTATTGCACCGTCGTCGCCTGTTGTCCGTGGATAGCGTCTCGATTCGACCCGGGCCAGGCCGCCCACGCCTGACGCGGAGCGTGTCGCCCCTTCAACCTCTCGAGGGCCTTGCCGCCGTGCTAGCTGAAGAGTGTCCGAACCAAGTCCCCAGGGACGTCAGACTCGACGGTGTCGGCGAGATTGACGGGGCTGGCGTCGCTGTCGTGCGTGGTCTCGTCGATGTCTACGCATACGAAGCCGGAGGGACGGGTAACGTCGTGGTTCAGACGCGATGTGACGCCTGGTTGCCGTTCGACCTGCGTGGTCGGCCGCAACGCGCCGTCAGCGACACGAACGCTCCGCGCCTGCGCGCGGCGCTTGAGGAGATCGAGGACGCGCTTGGCATCAAGGGGCAGGCAAACAAGGGAAAGTACTCGCGGTGTGAGGGCTACACGGTGGTGAACCTGTTCGAGGTGGGAGAGGAGGACGAGGAGCCAATCGATGTTTTCGACTATGGACTGGATGAGTCATGGTTTGTCACTCCATGACGGTGGAGTGGGGGGAGGGGCTTCGTCTTGCCGACCGTGCTGTCGGCTCGGATGTCCCTGAGGGGTATGCGTTGGGTGTCATGGAAATGTTGGCCGCGCCAGAGTGCATCTCTCCGGGAACCGGGAGTGCGCCATGACGTCGGTGCGATTCTTCACGAGCGCGGCGTTGCGGAGCCATGAGGAGGTGGACGGGGAGGTCGTGCGCTGGCTGCCGCATTGGAGCGTGGTCGAGTTCGAAGGTGGACGCCCGGTGACCGGGGTGTGGCAGTCGCGCGCAGGCGGGCGTCGGGTCTGCTGGTACGGCTCGTCCGTCGGGGCGCTTGAGGTACACGCGATGCACCAGGAGCGCTACGGTGACGAGCCATACTGGATCGTGATCGGCGCGGCCAGCGATAGCGGCAAGATCGAGGTGGAGGAGCGTGGCGCAGACGGTGTGCTAGGCGTGCGGCGGTCCTGGACGTTCGATCGCGACGGCATGCCGGTCCTCGAGGAGGAGTTCAATCCCCGTGGCGTACTTCGCTGTCGTCGGCGTTACCAGTGCATCCCGTGGGGCGTGGTGATCGGACTGGAAGAGGAGCGGGCACCTGCCTTCGCGCCGGTTGACCGGGGGCGCCCGGCGACATTCCCGATTCCCGAGCTCGCTGGGGAGCCGTATCCGTGCGGTGGTCGCCTGGGCGCGGCCCGGATCGTTGATGTGATCTCGCAGAACGTCTGCCAGGGGCGGTATCGGGCTGTCGTCAAAGTCGACGGCGCCTGGCGTGATGGGGTGGCGACGCTCGTCGCGATGAGGGGCGGCCTTTCCGGTGACATTCAGCGGCGACTCGATCTCGTCGAGCCTCTGACGAGCGAAGAGCTCGGCAGGGGGCGGCTCGAGCACCCTCGGCAACGCGGCGACGAGTTCCGCGGCGTGCTGGAGGCATGCCCCGACGGCGAGTCGATTGAGACCATGGTGTCACGGGGGAGTATCGCCCCTGCGGACGCCGTCGCGCTCGCGCTCCAGATCGCCGACGTGCTGCGTCGTGTGGCGGGTGGCAGTCGGCCGCTTGGCGCGATCCGGCCGGAGTTGGTCTATGCGCGGCCCGGGGTAGGCGGGCTGATGTTGACCGGCGTCATGCATCGCGGACCGGCGATCGCGTCGCTCACGGAAGCGGGTGAGGCAGTACTAGTCCCGCCGCTCTTCGAGATGGATTTCAGCAGCCCGGATGACGTGGCCGGGCTAGCCCAGCTCGTCTGGTACATGATCACTGGCGGCCATCCCTGGTACGCCCCCGAAGATGTTCGATGGCAGCTCGCGTGGAACGACTTCCACGATAACCGAAGGCGTCGTCAGCCGTGGACGGGCCCGGCTGCACTCGGACCGGCCCTCGAAGAGGCGGTCTTCTCACCGCGCCGACCATCGCTCGACGAGTTCACCGCGCGGCTCGCGATGGCTGTGGCGACTATCTGAGCCGAAACGACGACAGCCGGCCTGCCGGCCGGCTGTCAAGAACTAGAGCAACTTGATCAGTTGGTGAAGCCGACGATGGCGTGGCCAGAGATCGAGTTCGTGTTGTTCAGCGTCGACATCAGGGTCGGGCGAATGAAGGTCGCCTGAATCCGGGTCGCGTTGTTGGTCATCGCCGCGGTCAGGAACGCCGAGTAGGCGGCGGGGACCGTGACGCTAGTCCCCGAGGCACCGAGCACGGCGCAGCGGATCTGGACGCGGCGGCCGTTCGTCATCGCGGGGAGCGGCATGTCAAACGGGCTGGCGGAAGGCGTGCCGTTGGTAGTCACGATGTTGAGCAGGGCGCCAGCCGCGCTGCCGGCAGCACAGCTCGCAGGGTCGCAAGCGATGGTGAACGCGCTGCCGTCACGGGGAAGAGCATTGAGCAAGGTCGTGCTCGCCGCCGTGAGCGCGAAGTCGTCGCCCACGCCAGCAGCTGCAGGGGTCGAGTGCGTGAAGGTGGCAATGTGTCCACCGCCACCCGAAGTGTGGACGAAATCGAGCGTCGTGGGATCGAGCAGGAAGCCGGGGTCCGCCGCCGAGGGTGTGGGCCCGATGCCGGCGAGGTTGATGTGAGTCGACGCGGCGGGCAACGTCTCGGCAACGAAGCCGGGGTTGACATAGACGATCGTTCCGCCGGTCGCTGGCAGCGCGATCGGGAAGACGCCGTTGTTGGTGGCATTGGTCGCGCCCGTGATGCGCACGTAGCGGTTGGTCGTATTGGTTGGCAGGTAGGGCACCCCCGACACCGTCAGGGTCGCGGTGCCAGCCGCCGGTCCGGCCGCGATCGTCCCGCCAGCTCCGGCGGTCGCGGTCTCGGGGCAGAGGTAGCCGGCGCCAGCCTGGTAGCTACAGGTCGGGTACAGGGCTGTTCCCGAACCGGCCGGGGAGTTGATCTGGACCGGGCCCTCGTCAACACCCAGGGACGCCGCGATAGCCTGGTTGCGGTCATAGACCCAGGCCTTGCAGCCGAACGGCGTGCCAGGCTGCTCCTCCATCACGGGAGCGGGGACCTGATCGCTCCCGTTGAACGAGATGCCGATCTGGACGCCCTGGCCGAAGAAGGTGCCGGAGGTGCCGGGGTTCAGCAGGGCCGCCTCGAGGACGGAGATGGTCCCGGAGTAGGTGACGGCCGGGGGCGCGTCGATCTCGCGGGCGTCGATCGGCGGCGGCGCGTCGATGACGCGGGCGTCGATGTCCTGGGCATCGATGTCGACGGGCGGCGCGTCGATGGGCTGCTCGACGGCCTTGTTGTCGCCGCAGGCGGCGAAGGCGAAAGGAATGGCAAGGAAGGCGAAACGCTTCATGGGCTCCTCCAGACAGACGCGGGTGACCGATTAGAGGCAGCGCCCCGATCCGGCCGACCTCTCCGTTCGTAAGGACGACACTACGCCAAGTTGGCCCCGCCTACCAAGTCTGGGGCGGCCTTCTTGCGCGCGCGATGTGGCGGATCCCCTCGGGTGGGATACGCATGCACATCGATAAGCGAGTCCTCGACGCGCACGACCTGCGCACGGGCGGGCGTCAGCGGCTGCGGCGGACCAGCACGGGGTCCTTGCTGAGCAGGCGGTAGCCGCCCTGATCGCTGTCGGCCTCGACGGTGAGCCCGGTGGGCTTCAGCAGACTTCGTAGGCGCGACAGGTTCACGAACAGCGGGTTGTCGTGGCGGATCGGGTCGTAGGGACGGGCCCAGGCGGCCTGGGTCAGCTCGTCCTTGGACAGCACGTCGCCGGGGCGCGCGGCCAGGGCATAGAGCAGCTTCCGCATGACCGGGCGCTTCCCGAGCGCCAGGGGCTTGGCGCCGGCGATGACCTCGTGGCGGACGGCGTCGACGACGATCGGGGCGGTGGTGCCGCGGGGGTCGCCGTCGAGGACGCCGAGGAACGCGGCCAGCAGATCGTCGTCGGCGGCGCCGGCCAGCGCGGCGGTGGCGGCGGCCTGGGCGCGGTCCCAGGCGACGGCGGCCTTCTTGCCCCCGGCGCGGCGCGCCGCCAGGCCCAGCGCCAGGTGCGCCAGCGCGGCCTCGACGTGGTAGCCGGGGCGGGCGTCGGGCACGATGTCGACCGGCTCGCCCCGGGCGGCGGCGGCGACCGCCTGGAACGCCCGGGTGCGCACCGAGTGCGAGGCGGCGGCGACCGGGCTGTGCAGCACGACCGCCAGCCGCGCGACCGGATCGTCGTCGGCGCAGTAGCTGGCGGCGCGCACCAGCGCGTGGGCCCCCAGCGACCGCGCGCGATCGCTGACCCGCTCGAGCAGGCCGCGCGCGGCGCGCCGCTGGCCGAGCACGAACGCGATCCGCGCGGCGAAGATCTGCACCCACAGCACGGCGAGCGCGTAGCCGGTGTCCTCGGCGCGGTTGGCCAGCTCGACCAGCGCGCCCGAGGCGGCCAGGCGGTCGCCGTCTTCCCAGCGGCGGAGCGCCCGCACCGCGTCGGTGTGGATGCGCGCCAGGGGGTCGTCGTGGGCGGCCAGCGCGGTCTCGAGCGCGGCGAGCGCCCGGGCGCTGTCGCCGGGGGCGGCGGGGATGTCGTAGCCGCCCAGCGCCAGCGCGCCCAGCGCGGCGGCGCGGTAGCCGTGGGCCGACGGCGCGCGGTTGTCGCTGGTCGGCGAGCCGCTGCGCTCGGCGCCGACGGCGTAGCGCTCGAGCCACTGCAGGTAGGTCGCGGTCGCGGCCAGCACCGCGCGCCCGCCGCCGCGCGCGGTCTCGGCGGCGGCGGCGAGGTCGGTCATCGCGGCGGCCAGCGACTCGGTGTGGAACCGCCGCACCGCCGCCAGGCCGGCGATCGCGCTCCGGGTCGACGGCGTGGCCTCGGTGTCGGCGGCGGCGCGGGCCAGCGCCAGCCGCGCGTCCTCGAAGCGGCCGGCGCACAAGGCCAGCGTGCCCAGCGCGGCGAGCTCGGAGCCCGACGGCGGGCGCGCGGCCAGGGCGGCGCGCAGGGCCTTCTCGCCCTCGGCGACGTCGAGCAACCGGGCCAGCGCCCGGGCCCGCAGCGCCCCCAGCTCGCGGTCGCGGGTGGCGCCCAGCTCGGCGGTCAGCGTCGCGACCTCGCGGCTGGCGCCGACGTCGAGCAGCACCTTGCCGGTGGCGATCAGGTGCAGCCGGGCCCGCTCGGGCTGCGCGGCGGCCAGCCAGTGGCGCACGGTGGCGACGATCGCGGCCGGATCGCGGCGCGCGGCCAGCGCCGACGCCAGCCGGCCGTGCAGCTCGGGCTCGGCGCCGGCCGGCAAGGCCGCGCGCGCCGCGGCGCGCACCAGCTCGTGCAGGAGCGGCGCGCCGTCGCCGTCGAGATCGACCAGCAGCGCCCGGCGCAGCACGGTCAGCACCGCCCGCGGATCGCGGCCGGCGATCGCCGCCAGCTCGTCGGCGCCCAGCGGCGCGCCGGCCAGCGCGATCGCGGCCAGCAGGCGCGCGGCGTCGGCGGGCAGCGCGGCGATCGCGGCGACCAGCGGGTCGGGCCCCGACGGATCGCCGGCGTGGTTGCGGCGCAGGTGAAACGGGTTGCCGCCCGACGCCGCGAAGGCCCGGGCGAAGCCGCCGGCCGGGCCGCGCAGCTCGTCGAGCGCCGCCCACAGCGCGCGGGCGTCGCGCTCGGGCAGGCCGCCCAGGTGGATCTCGACGCGGTCGTAGCCTTGCGCCGAGGCCGGTCGCTCGCGCGACGTCGCGACCAGGCGGCCGCGCTCGAGCCGCGATCCGACCGCGGCCAGAAGCCGCGCCTGATCCTCGGCCGACAACAGATGCAGGTCGTCGACCACCGCCAGCGCGCCGCCCTCGTCGAGCGCCGCCGCCAGCGCGGCGGCCCGGGCGTCGTCGCCCAGCAGATCGGGGGCCGCGCCCAGCGCCCGGCGCAGGTCGTCGAGCACCGCGCCCACCGACGGCCCGCGCGCCGCGACGTGGGCGGTCGGCCCGCTCCACCCGCTGGCCACCGCGTAGGCCAGGCTCGACTTGCCGACGCCGGCCAGGCCGCAGATCACCGCCACCGGCACCTGCGCGAGGCCGCGCTGTACCTGGGCTAGCTCGCGCTCGCGGCCGACGAACAGGCTGGGTGCCCGCGGCGTCGACGCCGGGGCGGTCCGCGACGCGCGAGAGCCAGAGCGCGGGGCTGCCACGCCCCGGTGATATCACGCCCGGCGATCGCCGACGCAGGCTCACGCCGCCGCGACGATCGACCCGCCCGGCGCCGGTGGGGTTGGCGGCCTCGCGCATGCGTGCCACATTCGCCGGCCAACGATGGAGAGCCACGGGTCATGAAGAAGCGCGTCGCGATCGTCGGAGCTGGCCTGTGTGGCTCGTTGCTCGCCGCGCTGTTGCGCGACCGGTTCGCCGTGACCGTCATCGAGCGCGGGCCCAAGAAGCGGCCGCTGTTCGACGACGTCGACTGCGCGACCGGCGAGCTGAACACGTCGATCAACCGCGCCGAGGGCCTCGGCGGGACGACGAACTACTGGCACAACGCGCTGATCGAGCTCGACGACCACGACCTGCGCAAGGCCGGGATCGAGCCGCGCGGCTTCGCGCCGTACTACCAGCAGGCGTGGTCGTTCTTCCTGTCGCCGAGCGAGCTCGCCGAGTGCAACCGTGCGTGGGAGTCCAACCGCGCGACGGTCGAGCGCGGCGCGTCGACGCTCGCGCACATGGTGCTGCCGCAGGCCCGGCACAACGCCTGGCAGCTCGCCAACACCCGCCACCCGGGCGCGGCCATCGACGTGGTCTACGGCCACGTCGATCGCATCACGCCCGGCGCCGACGGCGCGCCGGCGCAGATCGAGGTCCGCGGCAAGGGCGGGGTGCAGCGGGTCGTCGCCGATCACGTGCTGGTGTGCGCCGGCGGCATCGGCACGCCGATCGTGCTGGCGCGCTCGCTGGGCCAGGACGACGGCATGTGCGGCGGCTACCACGACCACCCGATGGCCTACGTGGCCAAGGTGAAGCTGCGGCCCGACAGCAAGCTCAAGGCCGTGTCGTGCATGGCGACCCGCTCGGCCGAGGTGCGCGCCGGCATCATCTACACCAACGACGATCTCAAGACCGTCGTCTACCTGCGCCCGGCCATCGACATGCGCCTCGGCTCGATCACCGGCCCGGCGCGCTACATCCTGTCGGACCTGCGCAACGATCCGTTCTCGCCGCGCAAGATCCTCCGCCTGCTGGGCAACCTCGAGGCGGTCCGCGAGGCCGTCCTGTTCAAGACCCGCGCCGGCTTCCGCGGCGACTACTACTCGGTGCTCATCCTCGGCGAGCAGACGCCGCTGCCGACCCGCGGCGTGCGCCTGGCCCGCGGCAAGCGCCCGGCGCTGAACTGGGAGGTCACGCCGGCCGAGCTGCGCTCGTACGAGCGCGGCGTCGACGCGTTCTTCGCCGAGTACGCCGACGACATCCTCGAGCGCCGCGTCCTGCCGGTCGGCAAGTGGGACTTCCGCAACGCGGCCCACCACTCGGGCACCGCCGATCAGTTCGTCGCCCGCCCCGGCGACACCAGCCTCGACTTCTTCGCGGCCACGCAGCTGCCGGGCACCTACGTCTGCGACGGCTCGATCCTGCGCGCCGCCGGCATCGCCAACAGCGGCCTCACGCTGGTCGCGCTCGCCTACCGCCTGGCCGAGCTGCTCCGCGCCTGAACTACTGGGAGGGTTTCTCGCGAAACCCTCCCCCGCCGGGGTCATGCCCCCGGCGGGGCCCCCACCCAAGACGTTCTGAAGACCACCGACGTGCGGGTTCAATGACGACGGCATGGCGCCACCGTCCGGCGGTGGTACGGAGCCGGGGGCCCCGCCCAGGATCTCGCGTTACGGGTGGGGGCCCCACGTCTTGTGGGGGAGGGTCTTTGCGAAAGACCCTCCAGGTCACACATCCAGATCGTCGATCTCGTGGGCGTGCTCGGTGATCAGCTTGAACCGCGCCGCGACGTCCTTGCCCATCAGCTCGGCGATGACCGTGTCGGTGCGCAGCTCCTCGCCCGGCTTGACCCGGACCTGCAAGGTCGAGCGCTGCTTGGGATCGAGCGTCGTCATCTTGAGCGTCTCGGGGTTCATCTCGCCGAGGCCCTTGAACCGCGTGATGCTGGGCTTGGCGTTGCCCTTGGCGTGCTGCTTGATCAGCCGCTCCTTGTGCAGATCGTCGAGCGCCCAGAACGTCTGCTTGCCGATGTCGATGCGGTACAGCGGCGGCTGCGCCAGGTAGATGTGACCGGCGTCGAGCAGCTTGCGCATGTGGCGGAAGAAGAACGTCAGGAGCAAGGTCGCGATGTGGTGGCCGTCGGCGTCGGCGTCCATCATCAGCAGGATCTTGCCGTAGCGCAGCTTGCCGAGGTCGAGGTCGGCGCCGACGCCGCAGCCGAGCGCGCTGACGATGTCGCCCAGCTCCTTGTTGCCGGACAGCTTGGCGTCGTTGGCCTGGAAGGTGTTGAGCACCTTGCCGCGGAGCGGCAGGATCGCCTGGGTCCGGCGGTCGCGGCCCTGCTTGGCCGAGCCACCGGCCGAGTCGCCCTCGACGATGAACAGCTCGCTCTCCTCGGGGTCGGTCGACGAGCAGTCGGCGAGCTTGCCCGGCAGGTTGAGGCGGTGGCTGACCGCGGTCTTGCGGTTGATGCCCTCCTTGGCGGCGCGCGACGCCTCGCGGGCGCGCGCGGCGATCACCGTGCGCGCGACCACGGCCTGGGCCCAGTTGGGGTTGCCGTTGAGGTAGTTCTCGAGCGCCGGCCGCACCATCGCCTCGACCTGGCCCGCGACCTCGGGGTTGTTGAGCCGGTTCTTGGTCTGGCTCTGGAACTGCGGGTCGTGGACGAACGTCGACAGCACCGCGACGACGCCCTCGCGGATGTCCTCGGCGGTGAGCGTCACGCCCTTGGGGTCGAGGTTGTGGGTCGAGATGTAGTTGCGGATCGCCTTGACGATCGCGGCGCGCAGGCCGGCGTCGTGGGTGCCGCCGTCGGGCGTCGGCACGCTGTTGACGTGGCTCTTGATCAGGTCCTCGGTGGCCTCGGTCCACTGCAGCGCCAGCTCGACGCCCAGCTTGGCCTCGTCGTCGCGCTTCTCGAGGTAGAAGACGCCGCCGGTCGCGGGGACCGGCAGCTTGCCGCGGGCCGCGACCAAGGTCGGCAGCCACTCGGCGATGCCCTTCTCGTGGACGAAGCGGTGGGTGGCCGCCTCGCGCTGGCCGGCGGCGTTCTTGGCGGTCTCGTCGATGAAGATCATCTCGAGGCCGTGGTGCAGGTAGCTCTTGGTCTCGAGCCGCTCGGCGATCAGGTCGGCGTCGAAGCTGAGCTTCGGCCCGAAGACCTCCTCGTCGGGGGTGAACGTCACCCGGGTGCCGGTGCCGCGGGCGCCGCCGAGGTTCTTGAGCTTGCCGGTGGGCACGCCGCGCGCGAAGCGCAGCTCGTGGCGCTCGCCCTCGCGCTTGACCTGGACGATCAGCTCGCTCGACAGCGCGTTGACCACCGCCGAGCCGACGCCGTGGAGGCCGCCCGACACCGCGTAGCTCTCGCCGCGCTCGAACTTGGCGCCCGAGTGCAGGCTGGTGAAGACCACCTCGAGCGCCGGCTTCTTCTCGTCGCGCATGATCTCGACCGGGATGCCCCGGCCGTTGTCGTCGACGGTGCAGCTCTTGCCGCCGGCGTGCAGCGTGACCTCGACCCGGGTGGCGTGGCCGTTGATGGCCTCGTCGATCGAGTTGTCGACGATCTCCCACAGCAGGTGGTGGTAGCCGTCCTTGCCGGTGCCGCCGATGTACATGCCCGGGCGCTTGCGCACCGGGTCGAGGCCCTTGAGGACCGTGAACGAGTCCGCGCCGTACTTCTTGGCCTGGGCCATGGCTACTTGCCCTCCGTCCCGCCGAGGCTGGGGATGGTCACCGGCACCGGCGGCCGGGTGAACGTGGTCTTCTTCTGCAGCTGGTGGCCCTTGCCGCCGCGCGCGGTGACCTCCTTGGGATCGCACGCGAGCGTCCACGCCTTGCCGGCGGCGTTCTCGATCACCATCGTCGTGGCCTTGTCGCCGGCGACGAAGCCGATGACGCGCTCGTCGTCGCCGGTCTTGACCACGGTGACGCCGCGGCCCGGGCCCTCGAGCTTGTTGATCTCGTCGGCCTTGCAGTGCAGCACGTGGCCGGCGCTGGTGGCGGCGACGACGACGTCGCCGTCCTTGACGCCGATCACGCCGATCACCTCGTCGCCGTCGCCGGGCCGGGCGTAGCGGCGGCCGGCCTTGGTCGTGACCTCGGTGTGGGCCGCCAGCGCGAACCGCAGCCCGAAGCCGCCCTTGGTCACCGCCAAGAGCGTCTCGGGCACCGGCAGCCGCGGGTCGAGCGACATCGCCGCGACGATGCGCTCGCCGTCGTCGAACTTCCAGTACTTCTGGGCCGGGTCGCCGTAGCCGGTCGACGCCGCGATGTCGTTGATCTTCACGACGTACGCCGAGCCGCGGTTGGAGAAGAAGATGACCTTCTCCTTGGTCGAGCCCGGCAGCACCGCCATGACGCTGTCGCCCTCGCGGGTGCGGGTCTGGGCCGGGTCCTTGAGCTCGCGGACCCGCTTGATCCAGCCGTCCCGGGTGACGACGACGTTGGCGTCCTCGTCGACGATGAACGCGTCCTCGCTGACCTCGAGCTCCTCGGCGGCGCCGCCGGCGGCGGTCTTGCGCTTGCTGCCGAACTCGGCGGCCACCGCCTCGAGCTCGGTCTTGACGACACCCCACAGCTTGGCCGGGCTCTTGAGGATGCCCTCGATCTTCTTGGCCTCGATCGACTTCTCGCGCAGCTCGTCGCGGATGATGTTGATCTCGAGCTTGGCCAGCTTGTAGAGCTTGAGCTCGAGGATCGCGTCGACCTGGATCTCGTCGAGGCGGAACCGCTTCATCAGCTTGCCCGCGGCGTCGGCCTTGCCGTCGGAGGCGCGGATGATCCGGATCGTCTCGTCGAGCGCGTCGAAGATCGTCGCGAAGCCGTCGAGGATGTGGATCCGGCGCTGCAGCTCGGCCAGCTCGTACTCGAACCGCCGCCGGGTGACGTCGAAGCGGAACTCGAGGAAGTGGGTCAGCACCTCCTTGAGGCCCATCCGCCGCGGCTGCGCCGGCGGCTCGGGGTCGTCGGGGCCGGCGTCGGGCGCGCGCGGCGTCGGCACCAGCGCGGTGATGTTGAGGTTGAAGTTCTGCGCGAGCGGCGTGTGCTTGTACAGGTACGCCATCACGATCGCCGGGTCGGCGTCGCGCTTGATCTCGAGGACGATGCGCACGTCGGTGGTCGACTCGTCGCGCACGTCGAGCAGGTACGGCAGCTTGCGGGCGAGGATGACCTCGGCGATCTTCTCGACCAGGTCGGCCTTGGTCATCGCCCACGGGATCGAGGTGATGACGATGTCCTGGCCGCCGCGCTTCTTGTCCTCGAGCTTGTACTCGCCGCGGACCCGGATCGCGCCCTGGCCGGCCTCGTAGATCGCCCGCAGCTCGGGCTTGCTGTTGAGGATCTGGCCGCCGGTCGGGAAGTCCGGCCCGGCGATGTACTTCATCAGGTTGGTGGTCGTCAGGTTGCGATCGTCGATCAGCGCCACCAGCGCCGACACCACCTCGCGCAGGTTGTGCGGCGGGATGTTGGTCGCCATGCCGACGGCGATGCCGGTCGACCCGTTGACCAGGAGGTTGGGGAACCGCGCCGGCAGCACCTGCGGCTCGGTCGTCGTGCCGTCGTAGTTGGGCCGGTAGGCGACGACCTTCTGGTCGAGCTCGCGCAGGAGCTCCATCGCCGGCGGCGCCAGCCGACACTCGGTGTAGCGGTAGGCGGCCGGGGCGTCGCCGTCGAGCGAGCCGAAGTTGCCGGAGCCGTCGACCAGCGGCACGCGCAGCGTGAAGTCCTGCGCCATGCGGACCATCGCGTCGTAGACCGAGCTGTCGCCGTGCGGGTGGTAGCGGCCGAGCACGGAGCCGACCACCTTGGCGCTCTTGCGGTGCTTGGCGTCGGGCCGCAGGTGCTCGTCGTGGAGCATCGCGTAGAGGATGCGGCGCTGGACCGGCTTGAGGCCGTCGCGGACGTCGGGCAGGGCGCGGGCGGTGATGACCGACAGCGCGTAGTTGAGGTAGCGCTTGCGGGCGAGGTCGGCGAGCGAGCCGTCGTCACCGTCGCCGCCGCCCGAGGCGCCGCCGTAGATATCGGTGGGGGGAGGAGGCTCGTCGGCGCCGGACGAGCGCGCGGTGCGGGGAGCGACGGGAGGTTTGCGCGACATGGTGCTCAAGGGAGGAGGCCCGGCAGGACCGCCGGACGGGGGCGCGACCTTACTTGCGTCGCCGAAAAGGTCCAGTTGCTCACGCTCCGCCGGGATCGGTCGGGTCACGGGGCCTCCTGCCGGGGCTGGGCGTACCACAGGGGGGTGATGGCCGGCCGCCGGGGGACGGCGTCGACGCTGGAGGCGTCGCCGCTTTCTGGTAGACGGAAGGTGGCTGTGGTAGTAGGGACGTTCACGGAACTGCCGCATGGTCGACAGGCGATCGTCTCCGCGCAAGAAATCGGCACGCGCCTCGCTCGTCGAGGTCGGGGCCCGGCCACCGGCGTCGCGCGGCACGATCCGGCTGTTCTTCATGCTCGGCGTGCTGGTGCTGGTGAACCTGTACGTCTTCGTCTGGCGCGACGGCACCAGCATCGGCGACGTCCGGGCCAAGGCCCAGAACATCGGCTCGGCGCCGATCGACAGCGGCCCGAAGCCGCCGCCGCTGCCGGTCGCGGCGCCGGTGGTGACCGGCCCGCGCACCGTCGAGGGCGTCGTCGCCAAGGGCGAGAGCCTCGGCAAGATCCTGCGCGGCGAGAAGGGCGCGGACCTCGACGCCGCGGCCGCCGACGAGCTGATCCGGGCGGTCGGCCCGGTGTTCGACCTGCGCGGGCTGCGCGCCGGCCAGGCCTACACGATCCAGATCGACGCCCACGGCGTCGTGCAGTCGTTCGAGCTGGTGGTCAGCAAGACGGTGACGGTGCGGGTGCTGCGCGACGCGGCCGGCGTGCTCGGCAGCGTCAAGGACGAGGCCGCCACCCGGATCGAGCTCAAGGAGGTCGGCGGCCGCATCGACAGCTCGCTCTACGGCGCGGTCAAGGCCGCCGGCGAGGACGGCGCGCTGGTCAGCTTCTTCGTCGACGTCTTCGCCTACGACGTCGACTTCTACAACGACACCCGCGAGGGCGACACGTTCAAGGTCATCGTCGAGAAGGAGTACAAGGACCAGGAGTTCTTGCGCTACCGCCGGATCGTCGCCGCCGAGTACAGCGGCAACGCCGGCACCTTCCACGCGTACTACTGGCAACCCACCGACAAGCCCGGCCGCTACTTCGACGAGCAGGGCCAGTCGGTCGAGAAGAGCATGCTCAAGAGCCCGCTCAAGTTCGCGCGGGTCAGCTCGAACTTCAACCCGCGCCGGATGCACCCGGTGCTGCACACGGTCAAGGGCCACTTCGGCACCGACTTCGCCTGCCCGGTGGGCACGCCGGTGTGGGCCGCCGCCGACGGCGTGATCTCGCAGATCGGCCCCAACAAGGGCGCCGGCAACATGATCACGATCCGCCACGACAACGGCCTGGTGTCCATCTACATGCACCTGTCGAAGTTCACCCCCGGCCTCAAGGTCGGCAGCCGGGTCGCCGCCAAGACGGTGATCGCGCAGTCGGGCAACACCGGCCTGTCGACCGGGCCCCACCTGCACTTCGCGGTGAAGCAGAACGGCAGCTGGGTCGACTTCATGAAGCTCAAGCCGGCGCGCGCCGCCGGCGTGCCCAAGGCCCAGCTGGGCGCCTTCAAAGAGCAGATCGCCAAGGTCGCGGACCAGCTGGCGAAGATCCCCACGGCGCCGGCCGCCACTCCCGTCGCCGTCGCCACGCCGACCGCGCCGTGACCTGACGCGCGGGCACGAGCGATGGGTGGTTGCCGCGTGCGCTGTTTGCGCGCATCCTGTGGGTAGGTGCTGAAGCTCATCCTCGGATTGCTCAAGGGCGCGCTGGTCGGCGGCGCGATCGGGTATGGCGCGTTCGCCGCGGGGATGAACGGCGGCCTGTTGTGGGTGGTCTACGGGGTCGCCGGCGCGCTGGTCGGGCTGATCGCCGGGCGGCCGCTGTGGGCGCTGATCACCGACAAGGACGGCACGACCTG
Organism: Myxococcales bacterium; assembly: GCA_016794525.1. GTDB lineage: Bacteria > Myxococcota_A > Polyangia > Haliangiales > Haliangiaceae > UBA2376. The sequence goes on along the minus strand of JAEUJY010000124.1, from coordinate 18,779 downwards.
GGTGTCGGTGCTGAAGGCGCTGTTCGGCTTCGGCGTCGGCTGCGGCCTGTACGCGCTGGTGCACAAGGCGTGGGGCGGCTTCGAGCTGACGCTGTCGTTCCTCGACGACAAGCCCCGCATGTTCCAGCACTGGCAGCCGGTGTTCGCGGCGTCGGTGGGCGGCTTCCTCGGCGCGTTCTTCGAGATCGACGACGCGATCGGCGGCGACGCGCCCCCGGCCAAGGGCAAGCCGGCGGCGAAGCCGGCGGCCAAGCCGGCGGCCAAGCCCGCCGCGCGCAAGTAGACCGCGCCCGGGCTTGGTGATACCCAGGAAGGCATGCGCTCGCTCGCCTGCCTCGCCCTGTCGTCCGTGTTCGCCCTGGTCGCCTGCGGTGGGGACGACGAGCGCATCCCGCCGGTGATCGACGCGCCGCTGCCCGACGCGGCGGTGATCGACGCGCCGACCCCGATCGACGCGCCGACGACCGACGCCGCGATCGACGCGCTCGCGATCGACGCGTCGGCGTTCGACGTCAACGGCTGCACGCTGGCGACCGCGACCGACCTGACCGCCGCCGGCACCCCGACGGTCACGTTCGGCGGCGCGGCCGGCTTCGTCTACGCGCCCAAGTGCGCGCGCATCAGCGTCGGCCAGGCGGTGACGTTCTCGGGCGCGTTCGCGTCGCACCCGCTGCGCGCCGGCGTCGTGGTCGGCGGCGTGCCGCAGCCCCAGCCGGGCGGGCCGATCGTCTCGACCGACACCGGCGCCACGGCGACCTTCACCTTCCCCGCGGCCGGCGTCTTCCCGTACTACTGCAACCTGCACGGCGGCGGCGGCATGAACGGCGTCGTCTACGTCCAGTAGCTCGCCGGCGCGCCGTCACCGGTCGCGGTTCGAGTTGCCTTCGAGGAAGCGGACGCCGTCGAGCTCCTCGTGGTGCGGGCCGGTGTAGCGCAGCACGTACAGGCCGTTGCGACCGTCGAGGACGTAGATCAGGCCGTCCTTGATGATCGGGTAGCTGACGAACGCGACGCGGCCCCACAGGTTGAAGCCGGTGGCGGCGGCGTCGGCGGGCTCGAACGTCGCGACCGGGGTCGGCTGGGTCGGATCGCTGATGTCGAACACCATGAGCCCGGCGCGGTACCAGCTGACCACCGCGAGGTGCGCGGTGGGCGTCGGGTTGTGCGGGCCGTACCCGAACACGCCGAGGTCACGCGAGACCGGCTCGCCGGCGCGGGGGTGGCGCCACCCGCCGACCACGCGCGGCGTCGCGGGCGCGGCGACGTCGACCAGCTCCATCCAGCCTTCCGGCACCCCCTGGTTCTCGTAGGTCACGATCGCGAGCGGGCGGCCCGGCACCTCGACCGTCGAGTGGGTGATGCAGGCCTCATGGGCGCGGGTGCAGCTGTTCACGAAGCCGAGGCCGGTGGTCAGCATGGTCGGGGCGATCGGGCCAGCGCCGGTGATCGTGGTGGCGTCGAACACGCCCATGCCGTTCGCCAAGGTCGAGGCGAAGCCGCGGGCGCCGTCGGCTGACAGCGACGCGCTGTGGACGCCGCTGGCGAACCCGGCCCACCGCTCGGTCATGGCCCGCGGGTCGCTCAGGTCGACCACGTGCAGCCCCGGGGCGGTGTTGGCGACGCTGGAGATCAGCCCCAGGATCCGCGCCGGCGCCGCCGGATCGCGCCACAGGTACATCTCGTGGGGCAAGACGGTGGTGAGGGTCACCCGGCCGAGCTCCACCGGATGCACCGGGTCGGCGAGGTCGTAGGCGATGACCAGGCCGCCGGTCGCCAGCACGTACAGCCGCGCCAGATCGGCCACGGCGTGCAGCTCGACGATCTCCAGGTCCGGGGCCATGGCCCCAACCACCGTCGGCGCCGTCGGATCGTGCAGGTCGATGATCTGCACCGCGCCCACCGGGGCGCGGTGGCCCACGTACGCGTGGTCGCCGGCGATCGCCATGCCCAGCCACTCGGCGTCGAGCGCCAGCGCCGCGTGACCGACCTGGGTCAGCGGGCCGGTCGGGGCGGGCGCGTCGAGTGGTGGCGCGTCGACTGGCGCAGCGGTGGGGTCGGCGCCGCAGGCCATCGCGGCGAGGAGGGGCAGGGCGGCGAGGCAGCGTCGGGGCATCGCACGGTGGAGCCCGGTGCCGCGCGGTGTGAGGAGCGAGCCGCGTGGTGAGGCGCCAAGGTCAGGGCGCGCTCAGCTCGAGGCCGATGCCGACCAGGTCGAGCGCGGTGGCGTGGGTGCCGAGGTTGGCGGGGGCGACGCCGCCCGGGAACGGGTTGTCGAGGGCCAGGCCGGGGCCGCGCGCGGTGGCCTGGCGCGACAGCTGGTGGGCGACGCCGATCGTGATCGTCGCGTCGCCGGCCGACAGCTCGAGGCCGGCGGCCAGCGTGTGGCCGCCGAGGTCGGCGCCGACCGTCGACAGCGCCGGCAGCGCGGCGGCGGGGGTGGCCCAGCGGTAGCCGAGCGCCAGCCAGGCGAAGCCGGGGATGACCTCGACGTCGACGGCGGCGGCGAGGGCGCCGTGGCCCCGGCGCGGCAGCCGCGACGGCAGCCGGGTCAGCCGGGCGCGCGCGCCGCTGTCGTCGACCAGCTCGACGCCGGTGATGCTCCAGGCGTCGGCGCCGGTCGGGTAGGCGGTCCAGGTCGCCGCGCCCTCGACGGCGTAGCGCTCGCCGAGCCAGCGCACGCCGAGGTTGGCGGTGAGCGCCGAGCCGAGCCGGATCGCGGTGGCCGGCGCGACCGCGGCGACCTGGGCCGCGCCGGCGACCGCCGCGACCGTGGCGTCGCCGTCGGCGCGGACGTCGTCGCTCCAGCTGGCGCCGAGCGCGAGCTCGAGGGGCGCGTCGAGCGGGGCGATCAGCGCGCCGATCGCGCCGCCCGGGACCAGGCCGTCGCCGGCGGTGAGATCGACGTCGACGTCGCGGGTCGGCTGGGCCAGCGGATCGCGGCCGGCGAACCCGGCCCACAGCCGGCGGCGCTCCTCGAGATCGACCTGGGCCAGCGTCACCGCGGCGCCGAGCGCCAGCCACTCGGTCGGCCGGATCGCCGCGGCGGCGCCGACGGTCTGGCGCTGGACGCTGGCGACGCTGCCGGCGTAGCGGTGCGGGAAGCGCGCGGCGACGTCGGTGGCGGGCAGCTCGAGGCCGGCCACCGGCAGGTCGCGGTGGAACGCCTCGGTGGTGGCGTACGCGACCGCCAGCACCACCGGGCCGAGGTGGCCGGCGGCGCTCACCGCCGGCGCCACCGTCGCGCCACCGCCGTCCTTCACCCGCGGGTGGTCGGGCGTGATCAGCGCGGCCTCGTCGTCGATCGCCAGGCCGGCGAGCTGGGCGCGGCGGGTGTCGCGGCGCGCGATCGCCGCGGGGCACGCGAACACCGCGGCGCCGCCGTCGTCGGACGCGACCGCGGCGCCGGCGTGGCCGATCGCCCGCGGCGACAGCGTGCCGACCTCGACGCCGGCGCGGGCCGGCGCGATCGCTCCGAGCGCGGTCACGGTCACCCCGAGCGCGCAGACGCCGATCGGCCGACGGAGCACGCGCCGACGTTACTCGCGACCGGCCAGCCAGCGCCAGCCGACGCGGCCCCGGTCACATCAGCCGGCGCAGTCGCAGCAGCGGGTGGCGGCCTTGGCGCAGGTGGCCTTGCCGCTGTCGCAGCGCTCGACCGCCCAGGCGTCGCCCGGCAGCTGCGCCGCGAGGTCGCAGATCTTGGTGGCGTTGTCGCAGATCGACGTCGCCAGCGTGCAGACGTCGGTGCAGGCCTGGCTACCGTCGGGGGTGCAGGCGTTGGCGGCGGTCGTCATCGCGCTGGCGGCGCCGAGATCGTCGGCGGTCGGCGCGTCGAGCCCCAGCCGATCGCGGTCGGCGGTGAGCTGGGCGTCGAGCGCGGCGATCTCGTCGTGGGTCGCGGCCAGCGGCGGCAGCGGGGGGCCCGGCGTGCTGGTCTGCGGCACCGGCCGGCCCGCCGAGCACGCGACCATCGCGGCGATCCCGAGCGCGGCGCCCAGCGCCGGCAGCGCGCGGGTCACGGCAGCACCTCGTCCCTGTTGCATTGGCAGCACCGCTCCTGCGCTTCGCGGCACGACGCCTTGGCGCTGTCGCACTTGTCCTTGGCCCAGGCGTCGTCGCCGAGCTCGGTCGCGATCGCGCAGATGTCCTCGGCGTTCTCGCAGATCGCGCCGCCGAGCTCGCACACGTCGGCGCAGCGGTCCTGGGGCGGGCCGGGCAGCACGCAGGCGCGCGCCGCCGACGCCGCGGTGGTGCGCGCCATCGCCAGCACGGTCGCGTCGTCGGGCTCGACCTCGAGGCCGGCCTCGTGGCGCCACTGGCGGATCTGGGTCGCCAGCGCGGTGATCTCGTTGCGCTTGCCCTGCAGCTCGGTCCACGCCGGCGACGGCTGCGCCCGCCCACCACACGCGACGACGGCGCCGATGCCGGCGCCGACCACGAGCGCGATCGCGGTGCGCCTCATGGGTGCCCCATCAGCTGTCGCTGCAGCGCCTCGTTGATCGCGATCGACTTGTCGTAGGCGACGATCGCCTGGCGCTTGAGCTCGCGGCTGCGGGTGACGTCGTCGGGCGCGGTGGCGCCGTCGAGCTTGGCGGCCTGGGCCTCGAGGATCTCGCCGCGCACGGTGTAGAGGTTGGCGACGAAGAACGACTCGCGGGTCGCGGCGGCCAGGCCGGCGTCGATCTCGCTCATCGCCGCGTCGGGCTGGCCCTGGGCCAGGAGCAGCTTGGCGAGCAGCGCGCGCGCGTCGGCGCGGACGTCCTCGGCCTCGGGCGCGCCGGCCGGGAACGTCACCGCGAGCACCCCGCGGACGGCCGCGATCGCCAGGTCGGGCTTGCCATCGCTCATGTAGACCTTGGCCTTGTGATGAAAATTCTTCGCCTGGGACAGCGCGATCATCAGGGGCTGATCGATGCCGTCCTCGGGCTGGGTGACCTGGGTCACGCGGCCGGCGGGCGGGGCGGTCGCGCGGCCGTCGTCGCTGGCCTCGCAGGCGGCCAGCGCTGCCAGCGCGAGCAGGGCCACGACCACCAGGCCGACCGCGGCGCGGCCGCGGCGCGTCCAGGCGCGGGCGAGGGTGAGGGACGTCATCGCAAACCTCCGGACATCGTACGCGCGCGGAAGCCGTCCAGGCGGTCGGCGTAGATGGTGTCGATCCGATCCAGCGCCGCGCCGGCCCGCTCGGCGGGGATCGCGCCGACCAGCGGATCGGCCGGGCGCGAGCGCAGCTCCAGCGGCAGCGGGGCCGCGGCGGCGGTGGCCGGCGCGGGGGGCGCGGCGTGCGGGGCGCCGCGATCGCGGAGCCACAGCGTCAGCGCCGCGGCCGCGACCAGGCTGGTCGTCGCGGCGATCAGCCACGGCGTGCGCCCGCCGCGGCGGCTCGCGGCCCGGCCGATCGGCACCACCGGCAACGACGCGCTGACCCGGCCGTGGCCGCCGGCCCGGCGATCGATCGCCGCGGCCAGCGCCGACTCGACGATCGCCGACCGCCGGCTGGCGCCGAGCTCGACCGGGCGCACGCTGGCGCGCAGCGCGGTCGCGACCTCGAGCAGCTCCTGCTGCTCCGACGGCACCGCCGCGGGGGGACGGCCGGCGACGACCTTGTCGATCAGCTCGGCGAAGGCCTTGGCGCGAGCGCGCTCGGTGGCGTCGGCGGCCGCGTCGGGCGCGGGCACGTCGTCGTCGGGGGGGAGGTCGGTGGGGTCGTCGGGGCGCATGGGAGGACTCACGAGGCGTCACGGTCGCCGACGCACTTGCGGAACGCACGCACGGCGCGGTGGAGCAGGACGTCGAAGGCGCCGACCGAGATCTGCAGACGCCGCGCGCACTCGTCGCGCGACAGCTCGCCGATCAGGCGCAGCTCGATGGCGGTGCGGTAGCGCTCGGGCAGGTCGGCCAGGGTCGACTCGATCAGCGCGCGCTGGTGGGCGCGCTCCTGGTCGGCCATCAGCTGGGCGTCGGCCGAGCTCTCGGGGTCGGTCTCGGTCGCGACCTCGTGCGCCATCGCGTCGGCCAGCCGGCGCGACCGCTTGGCGCTGCGGTGCACGTCGAAGATCTTGTTGATCGCGATCTGGCGCAGCCACGGGTAGATGGTCTTGCCCTGCCACGTGAAGCGGTCGATCTTCTCGACCGCGGTGGCGAGCGTGTCGCGCAAGACCTCCTCGGCGGACACCGCGTTGCCCAGCCGCGGCAAGATCACCGTGGCGTAGAGCGGCGGGGCGTAGCGTTCGAGGAGCGGGCGCATGGCGTCGAGATCGCCGCCCTGGGCTTGCCGGATGAGCCGCGCTTCTTCGTCGAGCGGGAGCTCGCTGGCAGGTTCCGAGACCACGGCGGTCCTCTCCTCAACGCGTGTGCCGCCGCTAGCTTACACGAGTGCCGTCGTAGCGGACGGCCACCAGGGTCAGGCCCTGCGCCGGGGCGGTCTGGCCGGCCCGGTTTCGGTCGAGACTTTCAATGATTTCAGCGACCTGGGTCGCCGCGAGGCGCCCCTCGCCGACGTCGACCAGGGTGCCGGCGATGATCCGCACCATGTTGCGCAGGAAGGCGTTGCCCTGCACGTCGACCGCCAGGAGGCCGGGCTCGGGCGACGACAGCTCGATGGCGTCGATGCGTCGCCGGGTGGTGCGGGCGGTGCAGCCGGCGGCGCGGAACGCCGCGTAGTCGTGCTCGCCGACCAGCGCCGCGGCCGCGGCGGCCATCGCGTCGCGGTCGAGCGGACCGCGGCGGTGCCAGGCCCAGCGGGCCCATCGCGGCGAGCGATCGGGGCGGCAGAGGATCAGGTAGCGGTAGTGCTTGCCGGTGGCCGAGAACCGCGGGTGGAAGCGGTCATCGACGTCGAGCGCCTCGGTGATCGCGATCTGCGGCGGCAGGAGCGTGTTGAGCCCGCGGCGGATGCCCTGCAAGGGCGTTGTGCGATCGGTGCGGAAGCTGGCGACCTGGCCCAGCGCGTGGACGCCGGCGTCGGTGCGCGAGGCGCCGGCGACGGTGGTCGGCGTCGCCAGCAGCTGGCTCAGCGCCGCCTCGAGGTGGCCCTGCACCGTCGGCGCGTTGAGCTGGCGCTGCCAGCCGCCCAGGCCGGTGCCGTCGTACTCGACGGTCAGGCGCACCTGGCGCCGGCCGCCGCCGGTGTCGTCGTCGTCGCTCAAAACTCGAACGAGACGCCGCCGAACCAGGTGGTGTCCCCGACCGACAGCTTCTTGTCGTTGCCGAACCCGTCGATCCACCCCATCTCCAGCTCGGCGAAGAAGCCGGCGTGCTCGAGGCCGGAGTTCTGCATCGAGGTGGCGGCGTCGGGGTCGATGCGCTCGGCGCGCACCGCCAGGCCGACGGCGCCGACCAGCCCGATCGACCCGCCGAGCGCGCGGTCGTCGCAGGTGTCACAGCTCATGTGGCTCGACAGCTCGTCGGCCGGGTTCTTGATCCACCAGACGTCGTAGGCGACGCCGCCGCGCACGTACGGCACCAGCGGCACGCCGAACTCGTCGTCGAAGATCGTCGCGCGGTAGATCGCGGTCACCGCGGTCGGGACGATCGACAGCCGGGTGAGGTTGCCGCTGGCGCGCGGGCGGTCGGGCGTGGCCGGCGTGGTGCCGTCCTGCCAGGCCTGGGTCGAGTTCGAGTAGTAGCCGGCGGTGACGCCGACGCCGAGCTGGCCGCGCAAGAGCGGCCAGACCCGGTGCACGTCGACCGCGAACATGACGCTGTCGTTCAAGAAGGTGCGCGCGTACGGGCCGGGGCTCGAGTCGAACTTGGCGTCGATCGACGGCACGTACGGGCCGAGGCGGAGCCCCATCGTCCACGTCGGCTCGGACATGCCGACGTCGCCGTCGTCGTCCTCCTGCCAGTACGGCGAGTAGCTGGCCTGGGCCGAGGCCACCGCCGGCGCGAGGACCAGGGCCAGCGCGGCCAGCTTGGCCAGCCGGCGGCTGCGGCGGCGCCGGCGGCGGATCACCGCGCCGATCGCCAGCGTGACCACCAGCGCGCCCCCGAGATCGCCGCGGCCGTCGACCGAGGCGATGCACAGGCCGCCCTGGATGGACGGGTTCTCGTTGTTGAGCTCCTCCCAGAAGTCGATCACCTGCTGCGGCGTGATCGGCTGGTCGATGCCGATCGCGGCGAGGTTGCGGCTGTTGTCGATCGCGACCAGCACGACCCGGTAGGCGGTGCCGTTCTCGAGGCCGCTCAACGAGATCGAGCGCGCCGTGCCCGAGGCCTCGCCGCACACGTAGGTCGGATCGAGGGCGGCGAGCGGCGCCGGCAGATCGGCGGTCGGCTCGGGGCCGGGGTTGGTCAGCGTGGCGGTGGCGATCGCGTAGGCGTACGACGCGCTGCACATGCTGGTCGGCGTCTCGTACTGCGCCGTGCTGGTCGCGCTGTCGTGGGCGCGGCTGCCGTCGGCCTTGGTGCACAGCGCCTGGAAGTACTTCACGTCGGTGGTGTCCGACAGCGCGTCCCACGACAGCACGATGCCGCTCTCGAGCGGCTTGAGCGTGAGCGTGGTGGGCAGCGGCGGCGCCTTCATGTCGGCGACGATCGCGCTGCCCAGCGAGAACCGGGACATCTCGTCCCAGGTGTCGCCGGTCTGGGTCACCAGCCAGTGCTGCACCGACCGGGTCTCGTCGGGACACGGCTCCATCGTCTCCGCCGGGTGCGACATCAACGCCCGCGCGTTGTAGTCGACGCGCTTGATCGTGCTGATCGAGGCGGGCGTGAAGAGGTCGTGCGCGGTGCACTGGGCGTCGCGGACCGAGTTCATGTCGGCGTCGCAACCCTCGCCCGACCACGGGTGCAGCTCCTGGGGCGGGATCGGCGATGGAGCGCTACCGTCCCACGTGTACTCGATCTGGTACTCCTTCGTGGTCGCGTCGGTGTCGCACTTGCAGCGCGCGAAGTTGAAGTAGCGCGCCAGGTACGTCGGGCTCGGCGCTTCGAACCCGGTGCCGCCGCCCTCGGGCGGCAGCTTGAGCGTCAGCTTCACCGTACCGCTGTCCAGCGGTTCCGCGTGGACCGCGGGCGCGAGCAGCGCCAGGGCGACGGCGACGAGAGGCAGACGGAGCGACATCGGGGCGGGCCTTTGCAAGGGCAGTGCCGCCAGCGGCGGCGGCGGAAGCCAGCCCCATGGCTAACATGCGCCCCCCGACGGCTCAACTTCGCTCGACGCCCGCGCCAGATTGGCAAGCCGATCGGGTGGCGGTTGTCACGCCGTCAGCGCCCTTGCGCAGTCGATCCGCGCTTGTTCGTGGCACCGACGCTGGCGTCGGGAGTCTCGCGTATCGGGCGGGGGCCCCGCGGGGGAGGGCTTGTCGACAAGCCTCCCCAGGAGGTCAGCGGCGGGCCGCCCGGGCCGCCGCGTCGATGTCGGCGGCCAGCACCCGGGCCCGGGCCAGCGCGTCGTCGCCCACCGCGCCGCCCCACTGGCCGGCGTAGTAGATCTCGGTCAGCTCCTCGAGCTGGGCCGCCCCGGCGGCGCCGCGCTCGGCCAGCTGGCGGGCCAGCTCACGCGGGGTGACCGCGGCCGGCCGCTGCGCCAGGCGGCGCGCCGCCTTCTCGTACAGCCGCGCCAGCTCGCTGCGCTCGCGATCGGCCCGGGTCGGGGGCGCGGCGCGGCGGCGCCCGCGGGTGCGGCGCCAGTACCAGCCCAGCCCGCCGAGCAGCGCGATCGCGCCGAGCAGCGGGCCCCAGCGCTTGGCGAACCGGGTGACCGCCTTGCCGGCGCCCGACACCGCGCGGCCGCCGCCCGACAGCTTCTTGCCGATCGACCGGAACAGCGACAGCTGCTGCGTCAGATCGTAGTCGATGACCCACTTGTTCCACTGGAACCGCAGCGTGTCGAACCAGCGCCGGAGCTTGGCGCTCCACGCGCCCGAGCCGCGGCCGAGGCGATCGGCCTGCCCGGGCGGCGTCGCGTCGAACGTCACCCAGCCCTGGCCCTCGAAGTACACCTCGGTCCACGAGTGGGCGTCGCCGGCGCGGACCGCGATGTAGCCGTCGTACTCGTTCCACTCGCCGCCGAGGAAGCCGTTGACGCTGCGGGTGCGCAGCCCGACCACGCGGCCCATGATCGCGAACGCCGACGCGAAGTACTCGCAGTGGCCGGCCTTGCGATCGAACAGGAAGAAGTCGATCGGCTCGCGGCCGTCGGGATCGCGCAGGTCGAGCGTGTAGCTCAGGTTGGTCTGCAGCCAGTCGCGCAGCCGCACCGCCTTGGCGTAGTCGCTGGTGGCGCCGGCGACGATCTCCTCGGCCTTGGCCCGGGTGGCCGCGGTGATCTCGGGCGGCAGCTGGCGGTACGGGTCGCCCTCGGCCGGCGCGCCCGGCGGGGCCGAGTAGGTGGCGGCCAGCGCCTCCGCCGGCGGCGGCTCGAGGATCGACCACGCGCGGTAGTGCAGCGGGCCGTCGTGGCGCACCCGGATCTCGTCGTTCTTCTCGAGCGGCCGGCGCTCGTTCATCGGCAGCGCGAACTCGTAGGCCAGCGGCGTCGACGCCGCGAACAGCACGTCGGCGCCGATCGGATCGAGCCAGACGTCCTGCAGCACGGCGTTGGCGCGGGCGTACTCGAGCGCGCCCTCGCCGGCGAGGTTGATCCCGGGCAGCGACAGGTAGCGGCGCTCGCGGTTGCCGGGCAGGCGCTCGGGCCACGAGGTCGTCGACGGCGCGCTCGGGCTGCGGTTCCACTGCCCGCGCTTGTAGTGATCGAACACCGCGCCGCGCCAGTAGACGTAGGGCGCGCGCCGGCCGTGGAACTCGCGGGCCGAGATCTTGACCCGCATGACGACGGTGCTGTCGGTCTTGAGCCGGCCGTGGCCGCCGAGCTTGACCCCGTCGGAGAACCCGACCATGTGCATGCCGCCCTTGCCGCGGAAGAAGAAGCCGGTGCCGACGCGCGGGATCGACAGGAAGAAGATCACCGCGACGACGAAGAACCCGACCGAGGTCAGCCCGGTGCCGAGCAGGAACCGGCGATCGACGATCCGGCGCGACTCGAGGATGCGGCGGATCTCGACCCGCTGCGACGCCCGCGGGTCGGCGTGGCGCAAGAGGAAGTTGTCCTCCATCTCGCGCCGCAGGTGGAACAGGATCAGCGCCCAGGTGCCGGTGACGACGAAGCCGAAGAAGCACACCGCGTAGCCGAGCTCGCCGTTGAGCACCGAGCCGGCGACCAGCATCAGGAACGCCAGCAGGTACAGCTGCTGCCAGTCGCGGGCGGCGCGGCGGGTCGAGGCCCGGGCCACGGTCAGGATGATCAAGAAGCCGCCGCCGTGGCCGAGGTAGTCGCCGGTCGAGACCGCGAGCAGGCCCGAGTAGATCAGCCCGAGCGCGGCGACGACGGTGAACACCCACGCGAAGCGGTCGAGGTTCCACCGCGGCGGCTCGATGAACCACGACAGCGCCAGGCCGGCCGCGCCGCCCAGCACCAGCAGCGGCGACACCGTGCCGCCGCCGACCATCGCCAGGAACGCGAACGCGACGGCGAGGTAGCTGGTGGTCTTGTGGGTGGCGGCGAAGCGCATCTAGGCTTCCAGCACGTGGTCGGCGGTGGGGCGGCCGGCGGCGGCGACGCCGGCCGGGACGATCAGCACGCGATCGCCGACGGCGTCGGCGGCGCCGATCGCGACCGCCTCGGTGGTGGTCGGCAGCACCGCCAGCTCGCGGAGGATCCGCGCGAGGTGGGCCTTGCCGCGGCCGAGCGGCACGGTCAGGCCGCGGGCGACGAGCGCGACGCCCCAGCCGCCGTCGAGGTAGGCGGCGGCGTGGCTGGCGGCCAGCGACACCGCGCGCTCGAGCGCGTCGAGCGTGGGGGCGTCCTCGCGCAGCCGCTCGCCGGCGTCGAGCGCGCGCACCACCGCGGCCGGCAGCGCGTTGTCGACGACGATCGTCACCCGCCGCTCGATCTCGTCGTGGACCTCGCGCACCAGCAGCCGGCCGGCGCGGGCGGTCGAGCGCCAGTGGATCGCGCGGCGATCGTCGCCGTCCTTCCACTCGCGCAGCCCGAAGAACTCGCCGCGGCGGCCCAGCCGATCGCTCTGGCCGCTGCCGAGGTGGCGCGGGCGCGGCGGCAGGCGCGGCACCGGGGTCAGCCGTGGGTAGACGATGACCTCGCTGCCGTCGTCGGTGTCGCGCGACTTGCGGAACAGCGTGAACGGGAACCGGGTCGCGATGCGGAAGCCGTCGAAGCGGTAGCGCCCGCGGCGCGAGAAGGTGTGGCGGTACGAGGTGCGCTGGGTCTTGCCCGGCGGGATCTTGAGGAAGTAGCACTTCTTGTCGAGCGGCCGGCCGTCGATCAGGTCCTCGATCTCGATCGAGAACGACGCCAGCCCGGCCTTGCCGTTCTCGACGGCGATCTCCATCAGGAACGGCTGGCCGGCCCACACCTCGGGCGCCGGGCGGCGGGTGACGCGCAGCCCGCGCATCGTCAGCTCCGACAGCACGCCCGACGCGATGATGAACGACAGGAGCCAGGCCAGCAGCAGGTAGAGCAGGTTGTTGCCGGTGTTGATCGCGGCCAGGCCGATCGCCAGCGCGAGGAAGACGAACCAGTTGCCCTCGCGCGTGAACCGCAGCCGCCGCGGCGGGCGCAGCCGCCGCCACAACCGCGCCCAGGCGCCCGGCGCCCCCGCCATCAGGTCGGGACCGGCACCCGCGCGACGATGTCGGCGATCGCCCGCTCGGCCTCGGCGCGGGCGCGGCCGAGCGAGTCGTGGGCGGCGGGCAGCGTGATCCGGTGGGCGAGCGCCGGCACCGCCAGCTGCTTCCAGTCGTCGGGCACGCAGTAGGTGCGGCCGTCGACGAAGGCGTGGGCCTGGGCGGCCCGGGTCCAGGCCAGCGCGCCGCGGGTCGACACGCCGACCGCGACGTGCGCGCTCTTGCGGGTCTCGTCGACGATCGCCAGCGCGTAGTCGAGCAGCGCGTCGTCGACGCGGACCCGCTCGACCGCCAGCTGCGCGGCGGCGATCGTCGCGTGGTCGATCACCGGGGCCAGCGCCGTGACCGGGTCCTCGCCGGTGCGCTCGCGCAGCAGGGCGCGCTCGACGGCGCGCTCGGGGTAGCCGAGCTGGATGCGCAGCAGGAAGCGGTCCATCTGCGACTCGGGCAGCGGGTAGGTGCCGAAGTGCTCGACCGGGTTCTGCGTGGCCAGCACCAGGAACGGCGTCGGCAGCCGGTGGGTGACGTCGTCGATCGAGACCTGGCCCTCGCTCATCGCCTCGAGCAGCGCCGACTGGGTGCGGGGCGCGGTGCGGTTGATCTCGTCGGCCAAGACGACGTTGGCGAAGATCGGCCCGCGGCGCAGCTCGAAGGTCTTGCCGGCGGCGTCGTAGATCGACACGCCGGTGATGTCGGAGGGCAGGAGGTCGCTGGTGAACTGGATGCGGTGGAAGCTGCCGCCGACCGACGCCGCCAGGGCCCGCGCCAGCGTGGTCTTGCCGACGCCGGGGATGTCCTCGATCAGCAGGTGGCCGCGGGCCAGGAGCGTGGTGACGGCCAGGCGGATCGCGCCGGGCTTGCCGCGCACCACCGACGCGATGCTGGTCTCGAGGCGACGCACCGCGGCCACCAGCGTGGCGGCGGGCGCGTCGACTGGGTGCGGTGCGATCGCGGCCATGTCGTCCGAGTATAGCCAACCCGCGCCGCCGCGGCGGCGCCGCGGCGCTTTCGTCGGGTGGGGGCCGGGGTAGCCGGCCGCGGCCGCGCCGCCACGGCAGGGTGGTCGGCCATGGTGGCGGCGGCGCGCGGGGCGCCGCGGGCGTACGCTTCGCGCACCGGTGACCGACGCTGGCCCCCCGCCGCTCCACCCCGACGTCGGCGAGCACCGCCTCGAGCGCCGGCTCGGCCTGTGGCTGGCGATCGCCGTCGTGATCAACGCGACGATCGGCACCGGGATCTTCAAGACGCCGGCCAAGATCGCGCGCCTCACCGGCGCGGTGCCCGCGCTGTTCCTGGTGTGGATCGCCGGCGCGGTGATCGCGATCTGCGGCGCGCTCACGCTGGCGGAGCTCGCGGCGGCGCACCCGCGCAGCGGCGGCGTCTACGAGTACCTGCGCCGCGCCTGGGGCCGCCACGTCGCCTTCGTCTTCGGCTGGACCAAGCTGACGCTGTTGATCCCGAGCGCGGTCGGGAGCTTCGCGCGGCTGGCGGGCGAGGCGCTGGCGTCGCTGCTCGGCCTGGCGCCGGGCTCGTCGGCCGAGACCGCGCTCGCGCTCGTCGTGCTGGTCGGGTGCGTCGCGGTCAACGTCCTCGGGATCCGCCAGGCGGTGATCCAGCAGGCGATCCTGACGGCGCTCAAGTACGTCGGGGTCGCGGTGCTGGCGGTGATCGGCATCGGCGCCGCGCTCGGCGGCGGCGGCCACGTCGTCGCGCCGCCGCTGGCGACCGGCCCCGGGCCGTCGCTGCTCGGCGCGTTCGGCGCGCTGGTGTCGGTGATGTGGGTCTACGACGGGTGGGCCGACCTGACCTCGGTCGCCGGCGAGGTGCGGGATCCGGCGCGCACGCTGCCGCGCGCGCTGATCACCGGCACGCTGGCGATCGCCGCGGTCTACCTCCTGACCAACGTCGGCTACGTGCTGGTGCTGGGGCTCGACGGCCTGCGCGGGTCGACGACCGGCGCCAACATGGCCGCCGGCAACCTGGTGCGGGCGGCGCTCGGCCCCGAGGCGTGGACCGGGCTGACCGTGCTGCTCGTGATCTCGTGCGTCGGCGGCTGCATGAGCTCGCTCCTGACCGGGGCGCGGGTCTTCGTGCCGATGGCCAGCGACGGCGTCTTCGTGCGCGGGCTGGGGACGGTGTCGACGCGCGCGCACGTGCCGGTGCGCGCGGTGCTGGTCGCCGGCGCGCTGGGCGCGCTCTACGTGTGCGTGCGCTCGTTCGAGCAGCTCACCGACGGCTTCGTCTGCGGCTACTTCCCGTTCTACAGCCTCGCCGTGCTGGCGGTGTTCCGGCTGCGGCGGCGCGCGCCGACCGCGGCGCGGCCGTTCCGGGTGCCGGGCTACCCGGTGGTCCCGCTGGTCTTCGTCGTCGGCGCGACGTGCCTGATGATCGGCGCGTTCGCCGACGCCGACCACACCGCGCTGTTCGCCGGCGCGGTCGTCGCGCTCGGCGTGCCGCTGGCGTGGCTGTGGCTGCGGCCGGCGCGATCGGCCCGCTGACGTTCACGGGCGCGGCGGGCCGACCTTGGCGCAGTTGGCCGCGTGGTGCTCGCGCATGCCGGGCACGTCGGCGGCGCGCGGCAGCGGGATCGCGGCGGCGGCGGTGGCGTCGCGAGCGGCGAGCAAGCGGTCGAGGTACGCGAGGTCCTCGTCGCAGATCGTCCGGGCCTCGGCGGCGGTGAGCCGCGGCCCGTGCCCGGGGATGACCTCGACCGCGTCGGCCAGCTCGCCGCGCAGGCGCGCGAGCGTGGCGCGGTAGGCGGCGGCGTCGTCGACGAACGGGATCTCGCACGGCGAGAGGTAGTCGCCGCACCACAGCGCGCCGCCGATGCGCAGCGCCAGGCCGTCAGGGCTGTGGCCGGGCAGGTGCAGCGCGCGGACGGTCAGCGGCCCCAGCGCCAGCGCCTCGCCGTCGGCGACCGCCCGCCGCGCGGTCGGCCAGCGGTGGCCGTGGGGGCGCGGCACGTACCAGCGGCCGTCGAAGTCGCGGGCGTCGGCGAGGTGCTGCGCGGCGCGCGGATCGTCGTCGGCGATCGCCCGATCGAGCACGCTCGACAGCCACACCGACGCGTCGGGCAGCGCGGCGTGGCCCATGACGTGATCCCAGTGGCCGTGGGTGAACGCCACCGCCGCGACCTGGCCGGCGGCCCGCGCCGCGGCGGCGATCGCGTCGAGCTCGCGCGGGAAGTACGCCGGGTCGACCACCAGCACCGCGCCGCCCGCGCTGATCACCGAGCTGTTGGTCTGCCAGATGCCGCTCTGGAGCACGGTGACCTGCACCGCGGCAGTGTACCCGGCGCCGCGCGGGCGCGCGGCTACTTCGTCGGGAAGCCGCGCTTGCGCAGCAACGCGCCGACGTCGGGGTCGCGGCCGCGGAACGCGCGGTAGGCCTCGGCGCGGTCGGTGGTGTTGCCCGGCGCCAGGATGTGCTGGCGCAGCTTGCCGGCCACGGTCGGATCGAAGACGTCGCCGGCCTCGCGGAACGCGTCGCGGGTGTCGGCGTCCATGACCTCGCTCCACAGGTAGCTGTAGTAGCCGGCCGAGTAGGCGTCGCTGGTGAACAGGTGGTTGAACTGCGGCAGCCGGTGGCGCATCGCCACCTCGCGCGGCGCGCCGATCGCCGCCAGCGTGTCGCGCTCGAACGCCGCCGGGTCGACCGCGCTGGGGTCCGGCAGCATGTGCAGGCGCATGTCGAGGATCGCCGAGGTCAGGTACTCGACGGTGCCGTAGCCCTGGTTGAAGGTGGCGGCCTTCTCGATCTTGGCCACCAGCGCCGCCGGCATCGGCTTGCCGGTCTGGTAGTGCAGCGCGAACTTGTCGAGGATCGGCCGCGACAGCACCCACTGCTCGTGGACCTGCGACGGGTACTCGACGAAGTCGCGCGGCGTCGTGCCGAGGCCGGGGTAGTTCACCTCCGACAGCAGGCTGTGCAGCGCGTGGCCGAACTCGTGGAACAGGGTCTCGGCGTCGTCGAGCGAGATCAGCACCGGCGCGCCGGCGGCGCCGCGGACGAAGTTGTTGTTGTTCGACGCCAGCGGCGTCAGCGTCGTGCCGGTGAAGGTCTCGTGGCGGCGGTACGCCGTGGCCCACGCGCCCGAGCGCTTGCCGGCGCGGGCGAAGTAGTCGCCGTAGAACAGCCCGACGTAGCGGCCGTCGGCGGCCTCGACCTTCCACACCCGCACGTCGGGGTGGAACACCGGCACGGTGCCGGTGATCTCGGTGAAGTGGAGCCCGTACAGCCGCTCGGCCATGTAGAAGCTGGCGTCGATCATGTGGCCGAGCTCGAAGTACGGCGTCAGCTGCGTCTGATCGAGCGCGTACTTCTTCGCCCGCACCTTCTCGGCGTAGTACAGGTAGTCCCACGGCTCGAGGACGAACTTGCGGTTGCCCGGCTCCTTGCGGGCGATCGCGGTCATGTCCGCGACCTCCTCCTTGACCCGCGCCACCGCCGCCGGCCACACCCGCATCATCAGCTCGTTGGCCTTGGCCGGATCGACCGCCATCGTGTCGGCCATCCGCCAGTGCGCGTGGGTGGCGAACCCGAGCAGCTTGGCCCGCTCGGCGCGCAGCCGGACGATGTCGGTGATCAGCGCCTTGGTGTCGTGGGCGTCGCCGTGATCGCCGCGGGCCTTGAACGCCTCCCAGACGCGCTGGCGCAGGTCGCGCCGCGCCGACGCCGCGAGGAACGGGTCGACGCTCGACCGCGTGTTGACGACGACCCACTTGCCGGGGAGCTTGCGCTCCTCGGCGGCGGCGGCGTACGCGGCGATCTGCGACGCCGACAGGCCGGCGAGGTCGGCCTGCGACTCGAGCACGATCCAGGTGTCCTCGTCGGCCAGCACCCGGGCCGAGAACTCGGCGAACTTGCCAGCGAGCTGCTCGTTGATCGCGCCGAGCGTGGCCTGATCGGCGGCGCCGAGCTGCGCGCCCGAGCGCACCGCCTCCTGGTAGCGCCGGGTCACCAGCCGCGCCTGCTCGGGCGTCAGCGACGCGCGGGCGGCGTAGACCGCGGCGATGCGCTGGAACAGCGCGGCGTTGAAGGTCAGGCGATCGTAGGTCGCGGCGACCTTGGGCGACCACTCCTTGTCGACCGCCTGCACCTCGGGCGTCGACAGGTTCGAGGTCATCACGCCGAACAGCGCGTCGAGGCGATCGAGGTGCCGGCCGGCGTCCTCGAGCGGGACGAACGTGTTGGCGAAGGTCGGCGCCTCGGGGTTGGCGGCGATCACCGCGGCCTCGGCCTCGAGCAGCGGCAGCGCCGCGGCGTACGCCGACCCCAGCTGGGTCACGTCGAGCTTGTCCCACGGCGGCACGCCGCCGTACGGGCCGGTCCACGCCGCCAGCAGCGGGTGGGCGTCGGCGATCGCGCGCAGCCGCGCGACCTCGGCCTGCGCCGCCTCGTACGGCGTCGGCGCCGGCGGCTCCTGCGTCGGGCCCGCGTCGGGCGTCGGGGGCGTCACCACGGTCGTAGTGGTGTCGGCCTTCTTCGGCGGGCAGCACCCGCCCACGATCAGCGCGGCGCCCAGGAGCGCCGAGGACAGCTTGGTCATGCGCGCACTCTACGCGAGGCGCAGGCCGCCGCGAGCATCGATGCGCGCGGTCGCACGTCGTCGCACCGCGTCGCAGGGCGAGGGGAGCGGGGATCCCCGTGCCATGCTCGCGCCCGATCGGTGACGGGCTCGGGATCGGGATCGGGATCGGGATCGGGATCGGGATCCGGATCGGGATCCGGGATCGGGATCCGGATCGGGATCCGGGATCGGGATCCGGATCGGGATCGGGATCCGGATCGGGATCGGGATCGGGATCGGGATCGGGATCCGATGCGCCGGGCCGTGGGGCCCGGCGCGAGGGGGCTAGCGGCGAGGGTGGCGGAGGCGCCAGAGCATGGCGCCGAGGCGATCGGCGAGGGCGAGCGGGGCGGTGCTGGCGGCGGCGGGGATGTAGCCCCAGTCGACGGCGACCTGCACGGCGGTGGCGGCCTCGGCGCACTCGCCAGCGGCGATGCGGAAGCGGGCGGCGCGATCGCGGCCGTCGCGGCGGTTGCCCTCGGCGGTGTTGAGCGCGGTGCTGGTCGCCGCGCGGCGCAGCTGATCGGCGAGGTTGCGATCGCGCAGCTCGATCTGTTCGACGAGCGGG
>JAEUJY010000074.1 GCA_016794525.1 Myxococcales bacterium | reverse complement strand
CGGGCTCCGGCAGCGGCACCGCAGCCGCCGGCTCGGGCAGCGGCACCGACGTCGCGGCGGGCTCGGGCAGCGGCACGGCGGCGGCGGGCTCGGGCAGCGGCACCGACGTCGCGGCGGGCTCGGGCAGCGGCACCGCGGCGGGGGCGGGCAGCGGCACCGCGGCGCCGGCCATCGTCCCGGCGACGCTGACGATCGCGGTCATCCCGGCCGACGCCACGGTCACCGTCGACGACAAGCCGGTCACCGGCGGCAGCATCGCGATCGAGCTGACCGGCGGCAAGAAGGCGATCAAGGTCGTGGCCAAGGCCAGCGGCTATCGCAGCTACGAGAAGAAGATGACGATCACCGGCGACAGCGTGCTCAACATCAAGATGACCAAGCGCTCCGGCGGCGGCGGCGGTGGCGGCGGCACGGGCAGCAGCCACGGCCCCGGCGACAAGATCGACATCTGATCCGCGGGCGCGCCACGGGTCGTCACGGCGACCCTGGCCACGCGACGACAGGCCCGAGCCGCGCGCTCGGGCTTCGGCGTTTCGGCCGCGGCGGCGCGGGTGCGTCGGTGCAACCGCGACCACGGCGTCGTGTCCTCCCGGCATGCAAGGAAGTGCTCGTCAGGAGAATTCAGTGCTGTTCTCGCTGCGCGAGCTGCGCGGCATCGAAGCGCGGCGGGTCGAGGACGAGGCGGCGCAGCAGGAGGCGCGGGCCGCCGCCGCGGCCGAGGCGCGGCGCCTGGCCGACGAGCAGCGTCGCGCCGAGGCGGCCGCCCGCCGCGAGGCCGAGGAGGCGATCGAGCGCCACGCGCGCGAGACGCTGGCCTTGCGGCTGCGCGAGGAGGAGCTGCGCGTCCGCGAGGCCGAGGCCCGAGCCCGCGCCGACGCGGAGGCAAGGATGGCGTCGGAGCAGCTGACGCGCGAGCTCGAGGCGCAGCGCGCGGCGGCGCTGGCCAAGCGGCCGGTGTGGCTCGCCGCCGCCGCCGGTGCGCTGGTGCTCGTGCTCGGCGTCGCGACGTTCGTCGCCGTCGACAGCCACCGCGCGCAGGCCGCGAGCAAGAAGTCCCTGGCGGCGATCGACGGCCAGCTGGCCACCGCGCAGCAGGAGCGCGACGCGGCGCTCAAGCGCGCGCAGCAGGCCAAGGCCGAGCTCGGCCAGATCGCCGACAAGCTCGCCGCGCTCGGCACCGAGCTCGATCAGCTCGACCTGCAGATCAAGAGCGCCAACTCCGCCGCCGACCGCCAGGCGCTGGCCGCCCGCGCCACCGCCGCGCGCGCCGAACGGGCGCGCCTCGAGCGGGAAGCGGCGGCTCGCCGCGAGGGCTTCCACGGCACGTGCCCGCCCGACAAGCCCCTCTGCTGAGCCGTTGAGCCGGAGCCGGAACCGGCGCCGGAGTCAGCGCCTGCGCCTGCGCCGTGACCAGGTTTCCTACATGGCACGTCGCCCCTCGCGGCTGGTACACTGAGGCGTTCGCTCGCCCGGATCACCTTCCTCCGCGAGGTCGCTGATGCCCGAGTCGTTCCCGCCGCTGCGCTGCGAGATCCGCCGCCCACAGCCCGAGCTGCGCTGGCTCACGTGGGGCCTGAGCTCGCTGATCGTCCTGGGCACGCTGGTCGACGCGCTGTGGGTCCTCCCCGCGCAGCGTCGCGCCGGTCGGGCCGACGCGCTGGAGATGGCGCCGGCGCGCGTGCAGGTGGTCGCGCCCGTCGCCCCGCGGGCGACGCGCGTCGACGGCGTGCTGCTGATCCGCGAGCGCTGATCGCGCGCCTAGCGCGTGGCCTGCGCGGCCCGCACCGCCTCGTCGTAGTGCCGCCAGCACACCGGGTGGTACTCGGTGTCACCGAGCTGCACCGTCGGCCCGTCGATCGCCGCCTTGCCGTCGGCCAGGCGCAGGTTGCAGATCGCCTTGCCGTTGCAGTACTGGCAGGTGACCTTCACCTCCTCGATGCGATCGGCCAGCTCCATCAGGCGCTGGGCCCCGGGGAACAGCCGGGTGCGGAAGTCGGTGCGCAGGCCGTAGCAGATCACCGGCACGCCCGGATCGACGGTGGCGCGGCGCAGCGCCTCGACCGCGGCCGGCGTCAGGAACTGCGCCTCGTCGACCAGCACGCAGTGGTAGCCCGCGAGCTGCTGGGGATCGAGGACCGCGTCCTCGTCGAGGACGACGTCGGCCTCGGCCGACAGCCCCGAGCGCGAGGCGATCGTCGTCGAGCCGAACCGCGTGTCGATGCGCGGCTTCACCAGCAGCACGCGCTTGCCCTGCTTGCGGTAGTTGTGGGCGACGGCGAGCAAGTTCAGCGTCTTCGCGCTGTCCATGGTCCCGTAGCGGAAGTAGAGCTTGGCCACGGCGCGAGGCTACTCATCCGCGCCGCCGTGGTCGAGGTGCGGCTCGCCCGGCGATGCGCAAAGTTCGCCAGAATCCAACCCGCGCGCTTGCGGCGGTGGGGCCGCCCTTGCTAGATCCTCACCAGTCGGAGCCGTAGCCAAGTGGTAAGGCAGAGGTCTGCAAAACCTCCATTCCCCGGTTCAAATCCGGGCGGCTCCTCGATTTAGGAGGGTTTCTCGCGAAACCCTCCCCCGGCATTCGCCGGGGCCCCCACCCAAGACGGCCCGGAGCGTGCTGCGGAGGGAGTGGGTGAGCGCGTGGCCGGCGCGTGCTGCGGAAGCGGGCGGCGACCGCCGGCGCTCACGGGGCGTATTCGAGGCCGAGGTCGAGGCGGAGGGCGTCGGTGACGCCGCCGGCGCGGTCGGAGGTGATGTGCTGGCGGCCGTCGAGGCGGAGGCGCAGGCGATCGCCGATGTCGGCGGTGGCGGCGACGCCCCAGGCGACGTCGGGATCGAGATCGTCGTCGGCGTCGGGCGAGTCGCTGGTGAGCGCGAAGCCGCCCACGCCGGCCAGCGCGCGCAGCTCGTAGCGGCCGCGGTCGATCATCCGCACGCCGAGGTAGGCGTGGCCGGCGAACACCAGCGCCGAGCGCGGCGTGCCGACGAAGCGCGCCGGCGTGCCGCTCAGCTCGACCTCGGCGAACAGGTCGTCGCCGAACCAGTGGCCGACCCGCGCGCCGACCTCGGGGCCGCCCTCGACGACGTCGTCGGCCAGCGCGGCGTTGCCGAGCTCGGTGCCCTCGTCGACGCCGGTGGGCAGCGCGAGCACGCCGACGTAGCCGCCGAGCGTCCAGCGGGTCGGGCGCGGCGGCGGCGCGACGCCCGGCGCGGGCAGCGCGGGCGCGGGCCCGGCGTCGTCGACGGCCGGCGGCACGACGGTCACCGCCACCGTGCCGAGCGTCTTCTGGGTGGTCGCGTCGACGACGCGCAGCGCGCCGGTCGCCGGGGCGTTGGCGGCGGCGTGCACGGTCGCGCGCAGCCCGGTCGGCGTGCGGGTGAGGCCGTCGATGGTCAGCCCGACCGACGGCTCGAGCTGCCAGCCGTCGCCGAGCGCGGCGCCGCTAGTCAGCGTGACGTCGAACGCGCTCGCGCCGTCGGCCGCGACCACGATCGTCGGCCCGGCGGTCGGCGCGATCGCGACCTCCTCGACCGTCAGCTGGCGCGGCGCCAGCGCCTGGCCGTCGGGCGCGGCGCAGGTCAGCGTCACCGGGCCGACCGCGTCGATGACCGTCACCGCCGCGGGCGGACCGCCGACCGAGCAGGTGCTGCCGTCGGTGACGATGCGGGCGCCGCGGGCCACGACCAGCGGGGTGGGCGCGACCGCCGCCGGCAGCGGATCGTCGTCGACCAGCGCGGCCAGCGCCGGCGCGTCGGCGCCGGGGGCGACCACGACGGCGCCGCGCACGGTCACCGCCAGCGGCGCGCCGGGCTTGCCCTCCAGGTGATCGCGATCGATCGACGCGACCTGCACGGTGTAGCTGCCGGGGGGCGCGCCGTGCAGCTCGAAGCCGGTGGCGGCGGCGTCGACCTCGCCGGCGGCGACCAGCGCCGCGCCGCGCAGCAGCTCGAAGCGGTAGCGCGTGGCCTTGGGCACCGGCGCCCACTGCGCGGCGATGGTCGCGCCGTCGGCCAGCGCGATCGCGCCGATCGGGCCGGCGGTGGTCCACGCCGGCGGCGGCGGCAGCGGGCGCGGCTTCTCCGGTCGCTGGCCGCGCGCCACGCGCGTGCCCATGCCGGCCTTGACCGCGACCTTGCCGCCGGCCTTGCCGGCGAGCGCGACCGGACGGCCGTCGTGGTTGGCGACCGTCGATAGCCCGGCGTCGTCGACCGAGACCAGCGCGCTGCCGGCGCCCAGCTCGGCGGTCGCCGACGGCGTCGTGACGGTGACCGGTCCGCCGGTGAGCTCGGCCAGGCGGCTGCGCAGCGTGCCGCGCTCGAGGACCGCCTCGGGGGCATCGACGCGGGCGCGCCGGCGCTCGGGTCCGTAGATGATCACGACGGTGTGCTCGCGCAGGTACAGCTGCTGGGTGTCGGCGAAGGTGATCTCGGCCGCGGCCCGCGCCTCGGAGCCGACCCGCCACGCCGGAACAGATCCATGCCGCGCTTCGCGGCGTCCCACGCGCTCTCGCTCGGGCGGCGGAACCGCACGTCGCCGATCTTGCGGGTCAGCCGCGCGTCCGGGCCCTGCTCGACGTGCGGCACCTTGATGATCTGGCCGGGGCGCAGCACGTGGGGCAGGGGGCCGAGCTGCGGGTTCAGCCGGTGCAGCTCGGGCAGGAGCCGGCGATCGCCCAGCACCTTGGCGGCGATCTCCATGCAGGTCTCGTCGCCCTGGACGACGTAGTCGTCGGGCGGCTGATCGGCGCGCGCGGCGGCGACCGCGACGACCGCGGTGGCGCTGAGGGTGGCGAGGGACAAGCGCATCACGGACTCCCAGGCTTGGCGCGCCGCAGCCGGCGCTCGATCTTCCGCGCGGCCACGTCGGGCGCGATCGGTCGGGTGACGACGTCGGCGGCGCCGAGCCGGGCCAGCCGCAGCGACGCCTCGATGTCGCCGGCGTCGACGGCGGCGATCACCGGGCGCCCCAGCGCCACCGCCTGCGCCACCGCGGCGTCGTCGCCGTCGATCACGAGCAGATCGGCGGCCGGCGGCGGGGCCAGCGCGGCGCGCGTCGACGCCACGCCGATCGCCGCCAGCGCGACCATCAGCTCGTCGCCCAGCGCGCCGACGATCGCGACGGTGCCGTGCGCGGCCTCGACCGGGCCGGCCTGCGTGGTCTCGGTGCGCGTGACCATCCGGTTGGCGCGATCCTCGCGCAGCTGGCCGCGCCCCAGCCCCAGCCCCAGCCCCAGCGCCGCCTGCCACGGCACGCCGGCCATCGCCTGGCCGATCCGCTCGCACGCGTCGGCGACCTCCCGCATCGTCGGCCGCTCGCCGGCGGTCTTGTGCAGCATCCGCGCGACCAGCGCGGCCAGCGCCGGCGGCAGCGCCGGCGCCACCGTCGCCAGGGCCGGCGGCGCCGCGTAGACGTGCTTGCTCATCACCAGCGCGGCGGCGCCGTCGAACGGCGGCGCGCCGGTCAGCAGCTCGAACAGCACGCAGCCCAGCGCGTAGACGTCCGACGCCGCGGTCAGCGTCGCGGCCCGGGCCTGCTCGGGGGACATGTACGCCGGCGTGCCGCCGGTGACGTCGGCGCTGGTCAGCCGCCCGACGCCGGGATCGCCGTCGATCGCGAACGCCAGCCCGAAGTCGATCACGACCGCGCGCTCGTCGTCGCCGCGGCGATCGAGGAAGACGTTGTCGGGCTTGAGGTCGCGGTGGATGAGCCCCGCGGCGTGGGCGTGGGCCATCGCCCGGGCGACCTCGACGGTGATCGCCAGCGCGCGCGCCGGCGCGATCGGCTCGAGCGCCTCGCGGAACAGCGTCCGCCCGGCCAAGAGCTCCATCACCAGGCAGCCGCGATCGCCCTCCTGGCCGACGTCGAACACCTTGCACAGCCCGCGGTGATCGAGCCGCGCCGCCAGCTTGCCCTCGCGCAGGAAGCGGGCGCGGGCCAGCCCGTCGCCCAGCGTCACCAGCTTGATCGCGACGTCGCGGCCCAGCCGCGGATCGTGGGCGCGCCACACCGTGCCCATGCCGCCGGCGCCCAGCGGCGCCAGCAGGCGGTAGCGATCGAGCACGACGCCGTCGCTGGTCGTGGCGGCGCCGGACCCCGAGGGCAGCGTCGGCGCGCCGCTCACGTCGCCACCTCGTACAGCTCGAGGGGCTCGGCCCGCCCCGGCACCTGGTGGCTGCCGAGCGCGACGTACTCGGGGCCGGGCGCCGCGTCCATGGTCGCCCGCGACGCCAGGATCTGCTGCGGCCGCGCCAGCGCCTCGAGCCGCGCCGCGAGGTTCACCGTCTCGCCGATGCACGTGTACTCCATGCGCGCCTCGGAGCCGAAGTTGCCGACCACCGCGTCGCCGGTGTGCACGCCGATCGCCAGGTGGATCGTCACGCCGTACTGCGCCTGCCACGCCTCGTTGCCGACCTCGAGCCAGCGCAGCATGTCCTCGGCCGCCGCCACCGCCCGCGCGGCGTGATCGGGCTGCGCGCCGGGCGCGCCCCAGAACGCCATGACGCAGTCGCCGATGAACTTGTCGACGGTGCCGCCGTGGCGGAAGACGATCTCGGTGAGGATCGTGAACAGCTGGTTGAGGATCGCGACCACCTGCTCGGGCGGCAGCTTCTCGACCAGGCTGGTGAACGACGCGACGTCGGCGAACAGCACGGTGATGGTCCGGCGCTCGCCGCCGAGCGTCAGGCGCTGGGTGCCGGCGACGACCTGATCGACCAGCTGCGCCGGCAGGTACCGGCCCAGATCGCCGCGGATCTTGCGCTCGCGGGCGATCGTCGCGTCGCTGGCGGCGAGGTCGGCGGCGGCGCCCGACATCGCGGTCGCCAGGTCCTCGAGCTCGTCGCCGGTCGCGACCTCGACCCGGCGGTCGAAGCGCCGGTGGGCCAGGTCGTCGGCGAACCGCACCAGCGTGCGCACCGGCGCCGCCAGCCGCGAGCTCCACACCAGCGCGCCGCCGATCGCCGCCAGCATCGCCAGCGCGATCGCGATGATCACGGCGCGCCGCATCCGCGGGATCGACGCGAAGACGTCGGCCTCCTTGCGCTCGGCGATCACCACCCACGGCACCTCGTGCAGGCTGCGCGCGGCGCCGACGACGCGGCCGCCGCTGCGCGGGTACACGCCGAACGCGTCGAAGCTGGTCGGCCGCGCCGGATCGCTCGAGCCGATCTTGCCGAGCACGCCGACGACGCCGTCGGTGCGCGCCGCCGGCAACGCGTAGGCCCGCTCGGGGTCCGGGTGGGCGACGATCCGCAGGTTGGCGTCGACGATGAAGACGCTGTCGAGGTCGTCCTTGAACGCCTCGTGCGCCACCTGCTCGACCTGGTCCTGCACCGCGGCCAGCGACACCGGCGCGACGACGTACCAGGTCGCGGCGGCGCCGCGCACCGGCACCACCATCAGCACCCGCGGCCCGCTGCCGCTGGTGAACGCCGGGCCGATCGCCGGCAGCCCGTCGCGCGCGAGCGTGCGCAGCTCGGCGGGCGCGACCGCCGGCAGCAGCCGCTGGCTGCCAGGCTCGGCCACGGTCTCGATCGGCTGGCCGTCGCCGTCGTAGATGCCGGCCTGGTCGATCGCCGGGTTGGCCGAGACCAGCCGGCGCGCCACGGCCACCCGCACGTCCTCGGGCGTGTCGGCGTCGGCCAGGGTGGCGGCGATCGCGCGCAGCGTCGCCTCGCTGTCGTCGAGCGCGCGGTCGCCGGCGCGGGCCAGGTCGGCCACCACCGTGCGCAGCTGGCCGCGGATCGACTCCTCGAGCGCGCGCCGGTTGACGTCGATCAGGAGCCAGCCGATCACCGCCAGCGGCACGACCACCAGCGCGGTGGTCATGACGATGAGGCGGAGCCGGAACGAGCGCCTACGCATGACGGGTCCGCGCACGATGCCGCGATCCACGGGCAGCGCGCCACGTACCGCCGGGGTACGCGCGGGTCATGTGGCCGTGCCGCCGATCGCCGGCAGGTGCCGACGGCTGGCCAGGCGCCGCAGCTTGCGCGCCAGCGCGTCGGCCCGCACCGGGCGCGGCAAGGCGTCGCGGCAGCCGACCCGGACCCGGGCGGCGACGCCGTCGAAGTCGCCGGGCGCGACGTCGGTGATCACCGGGATCGGGCCGGCGGCCAGCTGCCGCAGACGCTCGAGCGAGGCGCCGGGCGCGAACAGCGCGACCGCGGCGCCGCTCGCCACGACGCGCACCCCGGCGGCCGCGAGCTCGAGGCGCAGCTCGTCGGGCAGGGCGCCGTCGACCTGGATCGCGACGGCCCCCGGATCGTCGTCGACCGCGTCGAGCGCCGGCCGCGGCAAGACCCGCTCCGACCGCTCGCGCAGCCGCAGCGCGCTCGGCGGCGCGCCGTCGGGGTGGGCCAGCGCCGCCAGCTGGGTCGCGACCGCCGCCGCCGTCGGGCGCAGCGGCGGGCTCTTGCCCAGCATCGCCAGCACCAGCGCGTCGAGCGCCGGATCGGCCGGCGGGTCGAGCTCGAGCTCGCGCAACGTCAGCGGCGGCGCGTACGCGTGGCGCGTCAGCAGCTCGGCGACCGGGCCCAGGAACGGCGGCCGCCCGGCCAGCATCTCGTAGAGCGTGCAGCCCAGCGAGTAGACGTCCGACGACGGCCCCACCGCCTTGCCGCGGGCCTGCTCGGGCGACATGTACGCCGGCGTGCCGCCGAGGATGCCCTCGTCGGTCATCCGCCCGATCGAGCTCTGCGGATCGGCGATGAACGCCAGGCCGAAGTCGACCACCCGCACCACCGGGCCGGCCGGCGTGCGATCGACGAACGTGTTCTCGGGCTTGATGTCGCGGTGGACCAGGTTGATGCGGTGCGCGGCCTCGAGCACCCGGGCGATCGCCAGCGCGATCGCCAGCGCCTCGGCGCGCGGCAGCGGCCCGTCCTCGAGCCACGCCCGCAGCGTCCGCCCCGCGACCAGCTCCATGACCAGGTACAGGCCCGCCGGCGCCTCGCCGAAGTCGAGCACCCGCACGGCGTGCTCGTGAGCCAGCGTCGCCGCGACCCGGGCCTCGCGGACGAAGCGGGCGCGGGCGTCGCCGCGGCTGGCCAGGTTGGGGTGGAGGATCTTCACCGCCACCGCGCGATCGAGGTCCAGCTGGCGGGCGCGCCACACCACCCCCATGGCGCCTTCCCCGATCGGCGCCTCGAGGCGGTACTTGGCCGCGAGCAGATCTCCTGGCTGCAATCCGGGGTGGTTATATCACCCACGCGGTCGCCACCGGGCCGTCGCCGCCGCGAGGTCTTGCGTCGGCCGACCGGGCTTGGTACGGAAGCGCCGCGGCTGGCCCGCCGCGCTCCACCGCGATGATCGACCGCTACAGCCGCCCCGAGTTCGCTGCGATCTGGTCAGACGCGTCGCGCTTCGCGCTGTGGCTCGACATCGAGCTGGCGGCGTGCGCGGCGATGGAGCGCGACGGCCGGGTGCCGGCCGGCACCGCGGCCCAGGTCCGGGCCCTCGCCGAGGGCAAGCTCGACCCGGCGCGCATCCTGACGATCGAGGCGACCACCCGCCACGACGTGATCGCGTTTCTGACCCACGTCGAGGAGCTGGCCGGCGCGCCGGCGCGCTGGCTGCACCTGGGCATGACCTCGTCGGACGTCCTCGACACCGCGCTGGCGCTGCAGAGCGTGCGCGCGCTCGACGGCATCCTCGCCGGTATCGACGGGCTGGCCGCCGCGCTGGCCGAGCAGGCCCGCGCCCACGCCAAGACCCCGGTGATGGG
The DNA here is from genome assembly GCA_016794525.1 of Myxococcales bacterium. Lineage (GTDB taxonomy): Bacteria > Myxococcota_A > Polyangia > Haliangiales > Haliangiaceae > UBA2376. Next base: position 2,868 of record JAEUJY010000074.1, on the reverse strand, counting down.
CCGCTCGCACGGCATCCACGCCGAGCCGATCACCGCCGGGCTGACCTTCGCGCGCTGGTACGCCGAGCTGGGCCGCGCCCGCACCCGCGTCGTCGCGGCCCGCGCCAGCATCGCGGTCGGCAAGATCGCCGGCGCGGTCGGCGTCTACGGCAACCTCGACCCGCAGATCGAGCGCGAGGCGCTGGGCGCGCTGGGCCTGACCCACGAGACCGTCGCCACCCAGATCGTCGCGCGCGATCGCCACGCCGAGGTGCTGTGGGCGCTGGCGATGGTCGGCACCGCGATCGAGCAGATCGCGCTGGGCGTACGGCACTGGCAGCGCACCGAGGTCGGCGAGGCGGAGGAGGGCTTCGGCAAGGGCCAGAAGGGCTCGAGCGCGATGCCGCACAAGAAGAACCCGATCCTGTCGGAGAACCTGACCGGCCTCGCGCGGCTCTTGCGCGGCTACGCCGGCGCCGGCCTCGAGGACGTCGCGCTGTGGCACGAGCGCGACATCTCGCACTCGTCGGTCGAGCGGGTCAGCTTCCCCGACGCGACGATCCTCACCGACTTCATGCTGGCCCGCGCCACCGGCCTGGTGCGCGGCCTGGTGGTCCACCCCGAGCGCATGCGCGCCAACCTCGAGGCGTCGGGCGGGCTGTGCTTCTCCGAGGCGGTGCTGCTGGCGCTGGTCGCCAGCGGCCTGGCCCGCCAGGAGGCCTACGTCTTCGTCCAGCGCTGCGCCCACGCGGCGATGGCCGAGGGCGCCGCCGCCGGCAAGGGCCCGCCGCCCGGCCGCTTCCGCGCGCTGCTCGGCGCCGACCCCGACGTGGCGCGTCACCTCGACGCCGCCACCCTCGACACCTGCTTCGATCTCGAACACCACCTGCGCCACGCGCCGACCATCCTGGCCCGCGCGCTCGGCGACCCACCGTAGCGCCCCGGAGCCGCCATGGACCTCGACGCCGCCTTGCACGCCCAGCTCGCCCACACCCTCGACCGCACGTCGTGGACGACCATGGCCGGGCGCGGGCCGCTGGTCCGCTACGACGGGAAGGTCCGCGATTGCTACATCGATCGCGGGCGCGGCGAGCGGGTCATCGTCGTGACCGATCGCTTGAGCGCGTTCGACATGGTGATCGGCCTGATCCCGTTCAAGGGCCAGGTGCTGAACCAGCTCGCGCAGTACTGGTTCCGCGAGACCGCGCACCTCGCGCCCAACCACGTCGTCGCCAGCCCCGATCCCAACGTCTGCATCGGCCGCGAGGTACGGCCGCTCGCGGTCGAGCTGGTCATGCGCGCGTACCTCACCGGCGTCACCTCGACGTCGGTGTGGAAGGCCTACGAGGCCGGCGCCCGCAGCTTCGCCGGCCACGCGCTGCCCGACGGGCTGCGCAAGAACCAGCCGCTGCCGCAGCCGATCCTGACGCCGTCGACCAAGGCGGCCAAGGGCGGCCACGACGTCACCGTCAGCAAGGACGAACTCCTGGCGATGGGGCAGGTGACGCCCGACGAGTTCGAGCGCGCCGCCGCGATCGCGGCCCGGCTGTTCGCGTTCGGCCAGGCGCGCGCCGCCGAGCGCGGGCTGATCCTCGCCGACACCAAGTACGAGATGGGCGTGACCGACGCCGGCGAGGTGATCGTCATCGACGAGATCCACACGCCGGACTCGTCGCGCTACTGGTACGCCGAGGACTACGAGGCGCGGCTGGCCGCCGGCCAGGAGCCGCGCAGCCTCGACAAGGAGTACGTGCGGCGCTACCTCGCCGAGGAGGCCGGCTACCGCGGCGACGGCCCGCCGCCGCCGCTGCCCGACCACGTCCGGGTCGAGGCCGCCAAGCGCTACATCGCCAGCTTCGAGCAGGTGACCGGCACGCGGTTCGAGCCGGTGGCGGGCGACGCCCGCGCGCGCATCGCCGCGGTGCTGGGGGCGGCGTGACCGCGCTCCTGGTCCCCGGCGGCCCGGCGCTGTCGCCGGCGCGGCTGGCCCGGCGGCGCGCGGCGATCGCGGCGGCGTGCCCGGGCGTCGAGGTGGTGGCCGCCGAGCACGTCTACGTGGTCGCCACCGCGCGGCCGCTGACCGCCGACGAGGGCGCGATCCTCGACGCGCTGCTCGAGCGCGCCCCGGCGTCCGCGGTGCCGGCGGGCGCGCTCCGCCTGTTCGTCACGCCGCGGCTCGGGACGATGTCGCCGTGGTCGAGCAAGGCCACCGACATCGCCCACACCTCGGGGCTGGCGGCGGTGACGCGGATCGAGCGCGCGATCGCGTGGACCCTGCGCGGCGCGGCGGACCGCGCGGCGCTCGACGCGGCGCTGGCCGATCGCATGACCGAGAGCGTGCTCGACGCGCTCGACGCCGCGAGCCTGTTCGCCAGCGGCGCGCCGCGGCCGCTGGGCCACGTCGCGCTCGGCGCCGACCCCCACGCCGCGCTCTTGGCCGCCGATCGCGCGCTCGGCCTGGCGCTCGCGCCCGACGAGATCGACTACCTGGTGGCGGCGTACCGCGAGCTCGGCCGCGATCCGACCGACGTCGAGCTGATGATGTTCGCGCAGGCCAACAGCGAGCACTGCCGGCACAAGATCTTCAACGCCTCGTTCAATATCGACGGCGCGGCGCAGGAGCGCTCGATGTTCCAGATGATCCGGCACACGCACGAACGCGCGCCGCAGCACACGGTGGTCGCCTACAGCGACAACGCCTCGGTGATGGCCGGCGGCGAGGTCGAGCGCTGGCTGCCCGAAGGCCGCGACGGTGCGCAACCCTACGTCGCCCGGCGCGAGACGGTGCACGTGCTGATGAAGGTCGAGACGCACAACCACCCGACGGCGATCTCGCCCTTCCCGGGCGCGTCCACCGGCGCCGGCGGCGAGATCCGCGACGAGGGTGCC
>JAEUJY010000072.1 GCA_016794525.1 Myxococcales bacterium | reverse complement strand
GGGAGGGGGCCCCGTCGGGGCATGACCCGACGGGGGAGGGCGTGGCGACACGCCCTCTAGGAACTCAGCGCGGCGCCGTGCCGTCGTCGTCGGGGCCGCGCGGGCCGCGTGGGCCGCGGTCGCCGCGCGGCGGCCGGGCCGCGATCAGCTCGTCGCTGGTGATGTAGCCGTCGCCGTCGGCGTCGATGCGCTCGATCGGCGGTGGCCGGCGGCCGCCGGGTCGGCCGTCGACGAACTCGGCCACCGACAGCCGGCCGTCGCGGTCGGCGTCGAGGCGATCGATCACCTCGACCGCGCGCGACTCGCGCACCGCCGCGCGCTCGGCCTCGGACAGCTGGCCGTCCTGATCGGCGTCGAAGGTCTCGAGCAGCTCGGCCTGGCGCTCGGCCCGGCGCGCCTGGCGCTCGGCCTGCCGCGCGGCGCGCTCCTCGTCGGTCAGCTCCTGCCAGCCCGGACGCGACGGCCGCTCGCCGTCGGCGAACGGCCGGCCGCGGCTCGGCGCCGGGGGACGCACGGGCGTCGGGCGGGGTGGCGGCGTCGCCTTGCTGGTCGCGCCCGGCGCGGCGGCCGGCGCCGGGGTCGCGGCCTTCTTCTCGGCGCAGGCGGCGAGCGCGGCGACGGTGAGCAGCACGGCGAGGCGGCGCATCGAGGACCTCATGGTGGACATCCGGTCAGACGAGCGTGCGCCGGCGGAACTTCATCGGCAAGCCGCCGGTGACCGGCGCGTCAGAAGAAGCCGAAGTAGTCGGCGCTGGCCACGGTGACGTCGATGGCCCGCCCGGGCACGGCGGCGTGCCGCACGCGCGCGAGGCCGCCGCCGCAGGGGCCGAAGCCCGCGGCCGGCAGCGCCATCGTCGCCGCGGCGGGGATCGTGAAGCTGCCGGTGTCGGGCACCTCGCAGACCAGCACGTACCACTCGGCACCGGCGTGGCAGATGTTCGCCCAGTTGAGCAGGAAGCGGATGCGCGCGCCGTCGGTGGCCGCGTCCCAGGTGAGCGGGTGCGGCTGCCCGGGGACGATGCCGGCCGACGCGCCCGCGTAGGGCGACACCAGCGGCGTCACGCCGGTGAGCGTCGCGCTGAAGCCGGGGACCGCGCCGCCGCTGGCGGTGACCGCGATGGTGGCGGCGTCGGCGAAGAGATCGGCGGGCAGCCCAGCCGGCGACGGGTAGCTGTGGGTCTCGCCGTCGGGCACGAGCGTGATCGGGCGCGCCAGCCCGGTGATCGACAGCGTGCCCGCCGAGTGCTGCGGCGGCGTCCCGCAGGCGCCGACCTGGCCGAGGCACGGCCGCGGGTAGACGCGGCAGGTGCCGTCGTCGTAGCGATCGGGCTGATCCGGCTCGGTGAAGGTCGCGTAGATCGACGCCACGGCGAGGGTGGGATCGAGCTCGGCCTCCTCGATCTGGATCGTGCCGACGACGTCGGCGGGCGCGTCGTCGCCCGGGTCGGCGCAGGCGGCGACCGCCGCCAGCACGAGCGCGAAGGTTCGCATGCGCGACGCGATTGCAGCGGGTGTGCCAGCGTCCCACGCGCGCGGCGCCCGCTCCGACGACAGTAATCTGCTATCGCCCGCGCGGTCGCCGACGAGAATCTGCGTCGGCCGGCGCCGCCGGCGCGCGCGGTCCGAAGATCGGACGAAGCGCGGCGACCGCGGCCGCCAGCGCCGGCGTCGGCGTGGCGGTGGCCTCGACCTCGGCCGCCGCGGCCAGCCACAGCGCGCGGACCTCGGCGCGGGCGTTGAACAGCAGCAGGCTCAGATCGACCCGCGGCCCGCCGCGCTTCAGCATGCTGGGATCCAGGGCCAGCTTGCGCTCGAGCTCGTCGAACAGGCTCTCCATGGCGGTGGTGTACCGCCGTGGCGTGAGGCTGCCCAGCCCGCGACCTACGCCGTCGGACGGAGGATGCCCTCGCAGATCATCGTCATCAGCACCCCCAGCACCTCCTCGCGTGACCGCCACTGCAGCTCGGGCTCGTGCTCGCAGCGCAGCTGCAGCGTGACCAGCCCGTGGACCGCGGACCACACCGCCTGCGCCACCGCGAGCGGATCGATCAGCCCGGGGCGCAGCCGGCCCTGGTGCACGAGGTCGACGCAGGTCGCGACCAGCGTCTGGTACGCCGCCTTGCCCGGCTCGGCGCCGCCGCTCGTCGGCGGGACCTTCTCGAACTCGGCCTTGAGCTGCGGCCGCATGAACATCATCTCGTAGCTGCGCGGCATGGTCAGCGCGAACTCGACGTAGGCGCGGCCGATGCGCTGGAGCCGTTCGACCGGATCGGCGATGCCGGCGTGCCGGGTCAGCGCGTCGTCGAAGCGGCGGAAGTCGTCGTGCACCAGCTGCTGGAACAGATCGAACTTGTCGGCGAAGTGGACGTAGATCGCGGTCGTCGAGTGCTCGATGCGCTCGGCGATCTGGCGCAGCGTCACCGCGTCGTAGCCGCGCTCCAGGAACAGCTCGCGGGCGGCGTCCATGATCAGGGCGCGCTTGGCGTGCCGTTCGCGTTCGATGCGTTCGCTGGTGCCCATGGGTGGACGAGGCGGGTGGACGAGGCGGCCGGATGGCGGCGGGTCGAGGAGTAACGCAGATCCAGATTGACATCACCCAGGAGATCTGCAATCTGTTACGTAACACCGTTACGTAACAGGACTCAGTTCCTGTCTGGAGACGAGCAGGATGAGAGTTTCAATTATTGCAGCACTCTGCGCGGTTCTTGCGGGCACCGCAGCCGGCCAGCCAGCCGAGACCCGGTCCGGCGTCGTTGTCGATACGACGACGGGAGCGCCACTGGCGGACGTGACGCTGTTCGTGGCCGAGACCGGCCAGGCGGTGGTGACCGACGCGGCTGGCGCCTTCACCCTGCCGGCCGGCTCCGGGGGCATCACGGTCGTGGTGGTCGGCGCGGGCTACCTCGATCGGACGATCGAGCTCGACGCCCGGGACGCCGGGCCGCTGCGCATCGCACTCGAGGCGCAGGCGGTCGACGCCGCCGAGGTGATCGTGGTCGAGGGCGAGCGGGTCCGGCCGGCGCCGGGCGCGGCGCAGCTCGCGCGCGACGAGATCACCCGGGTGCCGGGCGCGCGCGGCGATCTGCTGTCGTCGGTGAAGAACCTGCCGGGCGTCGCCAACAACGGCTCGCTGACGCCGTTCTCGGCGGGTCTGATCATCCGCGGCGCGTCGCCCGAGGACTCGCGCATCCTGGTCGACGGCTTCGAGGTCCCGATCCTCTACCACTTCCTCGGCGTGCAGTCGGTGCTGCCGTCGGAGATGATCGACTCGCTCGAGTTCGTGCCCGGCGGCTTCGACGTCGCGATCGGCGGCGCCTCGGCCGGCATCGTCGACGTCCGCTCGCGCCACGGCGCGCGCGCGTGGGGCGGCCTCGCCGAGGTGTCGTTCGTCAACGGCAGCGGCCTGATCGAAGGGCCGCTGGGCGAGCGCGGCAGCTTCGCGCTGGCGGCGCGGCGCTCGCTGATCGACGCGATCCTGCCGGCGGTGATCCCCGCCGACGCCGACGTCGCGTTCACCGCCTACCCGCGCTACTACGACTACCAGGGCCAGGCCGAGTACCACGTCGACGATCGCCTGACGCTGGCCGGCTTCGTGTTCGGCTCGAACGACGGCTTCGACGTGATCTCGTCCGCCGCCAACAGCGGCGATCCGGCCGCCGCCGGCGGCGCCGCCAACGACACCAGCTTCACCCGCGCGATCGCGTCGGCGACGTGGGCCACGCCGCGCAGCCGGGTCCGCCTCGCGGCCTCGGGCTACACCGACACCAACCACTTCCGCGTCGGGCGCGATCGCTACCTGCTGCTCGATCGCGACGGGGCCGCGGCGCGGCTCGAGCTCGAGCGGCAGCTGGCGCGGCGCGTGGTCGTCACCGGCGGCGCCGAGGTCGACGCCACGCGCAACCAGTACGACATCCGCTTCACCCGGCCGCCGCGCGAGGGCGATCCGACGCCGCCGAGCTTCACCTACGACGCGCTGCTGGCGATGGTCGGCAGCTCGACCAACCGCGACGTCGGCGCGTGGGCCGCGGCCACCGTCCGCCCGGGCCCGGCCGAGGTCACCGCCGGCGTGCGGCTCGACGGCGATCTGCGCGGCGACCACTGGACCGCGCAGCCGCGGGCCCGCGGCAAGCTGCGGCTCGATGACGCGACGACGCTGCAGGCGTCGACCGGCCTGTACGCCCGACCGGCGCGGCTGCTCGACGAGAACCTCCAGCCCGACCTCGTGCCCGAGCGCGCGCTCAACAGCTCGCTCGGGATCGAGCGCCGGCTGGCCGATCAGCTGACGCTGCAGACCACCGGCTTCTACAACCGGCTGTCGCGCCTGACCGTGCTGGCCGGCGATCGCCGCGACCCGATGTCGGAGGCGGGCTACCGCAACGTCGGCACCGGCACCGGCTTCGGCCTCGAGGCGCTGGTGACGTACAAGAGCCCCCGCGCCTTCGCCTGGCTGGCGTACACCTACGCCCACGCGACCCGCGTCGACGGCCCCGGCGCGCCGACGCGCCGCTTCGACTACGACCAGAGCCACAACCTGATCGCGGTGGGCTCGTGGCGGCTCGGCGCCTGGCAGCTCGGCGCGCGGTTCCAGCTCACGACTGGCAAGCCGTACACGCCGGTGCAGGGCGCCGAGTTCATGAGTGACGTCGACGGCTACCAGCCGGTCTACGGGGCGGTCAACTCGCAGCGGGTCGCGACCCAGCACCAGCTCGACCTGCGGGTCGATCGACGCTGGCGGTTCCGCGACTGGTCGCTGGCGCTGTACCTCGACGTCGCCAACGCCTACCTCAACGCCGCGGTCGTCGACTACTCGTGTAACTTCGACTACTCGCAGCGTCAGGCCGTCACGACGCTGCCGATCCTGCCGTCGCTCGGCGTGCGGGGGGAGCTGTGACCATGCGCCACGCGATCGTCGCCTTCGTCATGCTCGCGGTCGGCTGCGCCGACGTCACCGAACCCTACGAGCTGGATCACGCGCGCGTCATCGCCGTGCGCACCGAGCCGGCGACGCTGGCGCCCGGCGAGGCCGGCACCGTCGCGGTGCTGGTCACCGGCGGCGACGGCCCGCGCGTCGTGCCGGCCGACGGCCTCGCGGTCACCGTGCCGGCACCGCTGGCCCCGTACGTCGCGGTGACGCGCGGTCCAGACGGCTGGACCGTCGTGGCGCCGACGGCGGCGCAGCTCGCCGGGCTGCGGGCCGCGCTCGGCGTGCCGGCGACGGAGCCGGCCGCGGTACCGCTGACGATCACGACCACCGTCGACGGCGTCGCGCTGGTGGCGCACAAGTGGACGGTGGTCGACGCGACCGCCCCCAACCCCACGATCGCCGGGGTCGCGCTCGACGGGGTCGTCGCGCCGGTCCTCCGCGCCGCCGCGGGTTCGACGCCGCGGCTCAGCGTCACCCACGACGCCGGCCCGGCGGCGGTGGTCCGCTGGCTGTCGTCGGTCGGCGAGCTCGCGCAGTACCAGTCGGCCGACGCCACGCTCGACGCGGCGGCGCCGGCCCGCGGCGCGATCGTCGTGGTGGTGCGCGACGCCCGCGGCGGCGTGGCCTGGCAGATCGTCCCGGCGGAGGTCGAGTGATGGCCCGGTTCGATCGGATCCTGCTCGCGACCGCCGCCGGCCACGCGCTGCTCGCGGTGCTGGCGCTGGCGCTGCTGCTGGTGCCGGCGCCGACGATCACCGGCGCCCACCCCGCGCTCAAGCCGATGAAGTTCGCGCTCTCGATCGCGCTGTTCCTGGCGACGATGGCGGTGCTGGTGCCGAAGCTGGCGCTGGGCGCCCGCGCCCGCCACGCGCTGGTCGCGGTGCTGATCGCGACGATGGTCGTCGAGATGATCCCGATCGTGTTCCAGGCGCTGCGCGGGACGACGTCGCACTTCAACACCGCCCGCCGCCTCGACGCAGCGCTGTGGCGCGCGATGCTGATCGCGATCCTCGTGCTGACCGTCGCGATGGTGGCGGTGGCCATCGTGGCCACGGTGCGACCGCTGGCCGGGAGTCGCGAGGCCTCGCTGGCCTGGCGCGGCGCGCTGTGGATCTTCCAGCTCGCGACGGTCTCGGGGTTCCTGATGGGCGGCCGGTCCCAGCACGGCGTCGGCGGCGCCGACGGCGGGCCCGGCCTGCCGCTGGTCGGGTGGAGCACGCACCACGGCGACCTGCGGATCGCGCACTTCGCGGCGCTGCACGGGCTGCAGGTGTTGCCGCTGGTGGCGCTGGCGATCGCGGCGCTGCCGATCGCCGCCGCGGTGCGGGGCGCGCTGGTGCTCGCGGCGATCACGGCCTACGCCGGGGTCGTCGTGGCCACCCTGGTCCAGGCGCTGCAGGGCCGCTCGCTCGTCTGATCCGTCGCCCCGCCGACCGCCGAGCCAGCGACCGCGCAGGTAGACTGGGGCCATGAAGTCGCGCTTGGCCCTCGCGGGCTGGTCGATCGTCGCGGCCGCCTGCGGGACGCCACCGCCGCCGCTCACGCCGCCGCCGCCACCGCCGCTGGTCGACGCCGCGCCGCCACCGCCGCCGCCCCCGATCGACGCGCCGGCGCCGCTCGACGGCGCGGTCGATGCGGCGCGCCAGGCCCTCGGCGAGCGGTACGCGCAGGCCACCGGCATCAAGCTGTACTCGCACCACCGCAAGCACCTCGGCAACCACGACGGCGTCTTCGCGCCGCTGGTCGCCACCCCCGACGGCGGCGTCGTCGTGATCGGCACCCACGTGACGCCGCGCCCGGGCCGCGCCGGCATCTCGCTCGCGGTCGCGGCGCGGATCGACGCGACCGGCGCCGAGGTGTGGCGTCGCGACTTCGCGATGAAGGGCTTCGCCGAGTCCGAGGGTGGCAGCGCGGCGCTGGTCGACGGCGGCGTCGTGCTGTTCGTGCTGGAGTACGTCAACCCGGCGTGGGGCGCGGTCACGCGGCTGGTCAAGCTCGACGACGCCGGCGCGACCCAGTGGGACTGGATCGGCCGCGGCAAGGGCGGCGCCGACACGCCGTTCGCCGACGTGCTGCAGCGCACCGCCACCGGCACGATCGCGATCAACGGCCACATCTACGTCAAGAAGGGCACGCCGGCCCGCGACTGGCGCGGCGAGGTCGACGCCACCGGCGCGCTGATCCGCGACGAGATCGGCGGCCCGGATCCGACCGGGCTCGATTGATCAGCGCCGGCGGCGCCGCCGGCCCAGCACCGCCGCCACGGCCAGCGCCGCGCCGCCCGCGCCCGGCGTCGGGCTGGTGCCGCAGCCGCAGCCGCCCTCGTCGAGGTCGGGCTCCTGGCCGACCGGGTACACCGCGCACATGCCCGCGGCGTCGTCGGCCGTGAGGTCGCGCTTGACGATCTCGCCGGGGGCGGCCTCGGCGTACATCGTCGACGTGGGATCGGGGTTGTGATCGAAGCCGACCAGGTGGCCGAGCTCGTGGGTGAACGTGTTCTCGATGTCGGCGGTCGCCGGCAGGCCCAGCGGCGCGGCGCTGAACGTGAAGCCCTGGCCGTTGAACAGCACGTCGGCGTCGACCAGCTTGCCGGTCCCGCACTCGAAGGTGGTCAGCGTCGCGGCGATCGCCGCGGCGCTCTGCGGCCAGCCGCTCTCGAGCCAGGTGACGACGTTGGTGTTGGTGCCCGAGCGCTGGTAGCCGACCGTCGGCGTGGTCGTGGTGCCGGCGTCGGTGAGCTTGAGGTACGCGCAGTCGAGCGCGTTCCAGGTGGCGACCGAGGCGTCGAGCGCCGTCCGCGCCGTCGCCGTCGAGACGTCGGCCGACAGCGTCGCGGCGAAGGTCAGCGGCACCTCGAGCGCGCGCCAGTACAGCGGCTTGGGGTCGTAGCCCTGGCAGGTCGTCGACACCGCGGTCGTGGTGCGCACGTACAGCCACGGCTGCCACGGCGCGTGCTTGCCGCGCGCGCCGCCGCTGACGCGCCAGCCGTCGACGGCGGGCTCGACGTCGAGCGTCACCCGCTCGCCCAGCGCCAGCTCGACCTCGGTCGACAGCCGCTGCCCGAGGCCATCGCGGCTGCCGCCGACGTGCACCAGCTCGAGCCGCGCCGGCGCCGCACCGGCCAGCACCGCGTCGACCCGCAACGTCGAGCGCGTCATGATCACGCCGTCGACCCACTGGCTGTCCTGGGCCTCGACCTCGCCCGCGACGGTGGCGCCTCCGGCGGCGAGGATCACGGCGAGCGCGACGACGGGCATCGGCCGAGCATACCGCCGGTCGCGGCGTGGACCGCGCGGGGTAGCGCAGATCACGCCGGTTGCTCGCCGCCGCGCCCGGCGGTACACGAGATCCGTGCGCGCGGGCTGGCTCCTGGTGATCGCGACGCTGACGGCCGACGCCGCCGCGGAGCCGCCCCGCGCCGTGCGCCCGAGCAGCGTCGCGCTGGGCGTGTCGCTGCGGTGGCCGACGGCGCTGCCGTTCGTCGACGTCCGCGCGAGCCACGCGCTCGATCCGCACGTCGCGGTGACCGGCGCCGTCGGCTTCTTCTCCAGCGACGACCGCGTGTTCGGGCCGCGGCTGTACGTGCAGTCTGGACTGCGCTGGTATCCGACGACGGCGGCGGTCGCGCCGTTCCTCGGCGCCCACGCGGCCTACTACCACGAGTTCGACGTCGACTACCCGTACTCGGACGCGTCGCAGCGCGCGAGCACGTCGGTCGGCGGCGGGCTGTCGGCGGGGCTCGAGGCCACCTGGCCCAACGGCGCGATGGCGCAGGTCCACGTCGTCGGCGAGCGGCTGCGCACCGGCGACGTCAACGGCGTCGAGGGCGAGCGCTGGGAAGTCGGCGCCGCCGGCGGTTGGCGCTTCTAGGCGCCGCGCGGGACCCCGCCGCCGCGGGCGCCCGCCGCGCCGTGCGTCAGCGGCGGACCGCGCCGTGCGGCGTGCCCTCGCCGTAGCCGGCCCAGGTCTGGACGCCGACGACGGCGCGCTCGCTGAACTCGGCCAGCGTGCGCGCGCCGACGTAGGTCAGCGCCGACTGCACGCCGGTGATCATGTCGATCAGCACCGCGCCGACGCTCTCGGCGCCCTCGCGGATGTAGATGCGCGAGCTCGAGATGCCCTCGCGGAAGAACCCCTTCTTGGCGGCCTCGAACGCGTCGAGGTCGGCGGTGCGGTCGCTGACCGCGCGGCCGCTGGCCATGCCGTAGTTCTCCTTGTACAGGTGGCCCTCGCGATCCTCCTTCACGTCGCCGGGGCTCTCGAAGGTGCCGGCCAGTGCGGTGCCGACCATCACCCGCGCCGCGCCCGCCGCCAGGTAGAGCGCGACGTCGCGCGGGTGGCGGACGCCGCCGTCGGCCCACACCTGCTTGCCCAGCGCCCGGGCCTCGCGCGCGCACGCCACGACGCTGGTGAAGGTCGGCCGGCCGGCGCCGGTCTGCATGCGCGTCGTGCACATCGCGCCCGGCCCGACGTTGACCTTGACCACGTCGGCGCCGGCGTCGATCAGCGCGCGGGTGCCCTCGGCGGTGCAGACGTTGCCGGCGATCAGCGGCACCCGGTCGCCGATCTCGGCGCGGACCGCGCGCAGCGCCTCGAGCATGCGCCGCTGGTGGCCGTGCGCGGTGTCGATGACGATCGCCGCGACGCCCAGCTCGACCAGCCGCGCCGCGGTGGCCGCCGCCTCGGCCGAGATGCCGATCGCCGCCGCGACCATCAGCCGGCCTTGGGCGTCGAGCGACGGCTTGAGCAGCTCGAGGCGGACCGCGTCGTTGCGGGTCAGCACGCCTCGCAGCCGGCCGTCGGCGTCGAGCACCGGCGCGGCCTTGACGCGGGCCTGCTCCATCGCGAGGAACGCGTCGCGGTTGGAGCTCGTCGCCGGCAGCGTGACCAGGCGCTGCGACATCAACCGCGCCGCGGGCACGTACTGATCGCGGTCGCGCAGGTCGGCCTGGGTGACGATGCCGATCGGGCGGCGCTCGTCGTCGACGACCACGACGAGGTCGTGGGACCGCTTGCGGATGATGCCCTGGACGTCGCGCAAGGTCGCGCGCGGCGACACCGCCAGCGGCGTGTCGAACCGGCTGTCGGCGCTGTGGATGTGGTTGACGATGCGGGCGACGGTGTCGAGCGCCATGTCCTGCGGCAGCACGCCGAGGCCACCGAAGCGCGCCATCGTCTCGGCCATGCGCTTGCCGGTGACCGCGTTCATGTTGGCCGAGACGATCGGGTGCGAGCCGCCGGGGAAGTCGGGCGGCGCCAGATCGGTGTCGAGCCGCGAGCTGCCGTCGAAGTAGCCGGGGTTGAGGAAGACGTCGTCGGTCGACAGCTCGAGCTGCTCGTCGTGATCGGGGTGGAGGAAGCGCACGCCCCAGGGTACCGCCGCGCGATGAACGGCGGCGCCGCCAGGCGGTAAGATCGGCGCGATGGACGACGCCCGCGGCCCTGCCGCTCTCGCCGCGCTGATCGAGCGCACCCCGCCGCCGCCGCTGCCGCGCGCGCGCCCGGCGCCGGCCCGCCGCCTGATCAAGCTGGGCTACCTCGACGGCGACGATCGCGGCGGCGCGCTCGGCCTGGTGTGGCTGGGGTTGCTGCTCGCCGGCGCGGTGCTCGGGCCGTCGTGGCTGATGCGCGGGCCGCGCTGGCTCGGCGCGGCGACCTGCGTCGCGGTGGCGATCGCGGTGGTGGCGTTCAGCCGCCGCGGCCAGGCGATCGCGCGCGGCCGCGAGGCGCGGCTGGCCGGCGCGCTGGGCACGACCGCGTTCCCGTGCGAGGGCCTGATCGACTGGCTCACCGCCGACCGCCCGCTCGCCGATCTGCACATGCGCGCGGCGGTCGAGCCGGCGCTGGTCGACGGGGCGATCCGCGCGATCGACGCCGGCGCCACGACCCGCTGGCTGAGCCCGACCGCGGTGCGCGTCGCGCTGTCGCCGCGGCTCTTGCGCGCGGCCCGCGGGCGCGCCCCGGCGCTGTACGGCGGCGACCTGGCGCGGCTGCGCGCGCTGATCGACCAGGTGATCGCGCCGCTGGTGGCGACCCCGGGCGTGGCCCGCCTGGACCTGGGCGGGGAGGTCGACGCCGACGGCAGCGGGCCGGCGTAACGCAGCAGGTCCAAGGGGTTACGCGAATTCGACGACGCCGATGTCACCTCCGCGTGGGTCGTGACGGCTTGGGGACGACATGGAACTCGATGGCACCGACGATGTCGAGCTGTTCCGCCGCGTGGGCGGGGGCGATATCGACGCGTTCGCCGCGCTCGTGCGCCGCCACCAGGCGGCGATGGTCGCGGTCGCGTTCGCGATCACCTGCGATCGCGATCAGGCGCTCGACCTGACCCAGGAGGCGTTCGTGAAGGCGTGGCAACGGATCCGCGAGGTGCGCGACCCGGCGCGCCTCGGCGCGTGGCTGTGCGGCGTGGTCCGGTTCCTGGCGCGCGATCAGCGTCGCCTGGATCGCCGGCGCGCGGCGCTGCGCGCCGAGGTGCCGCCGCCGCCGCCGACCGCGACGCCGCTGGCGCGCGCGCTCACCGCCGAGGACGAGCGCCTGCTCTCCCAGGTGGTGCGCGAGCTGCCCGCGACGCTGCGCGAGCCGCTGCTGCTGCATCACGTCGCCGGCTGCTCGGTCGCGCAGATCGCCGCCGCGCTCGCGGTGGGCGAGGACGCGATCCGACAGCGCCTGAGCCGGGGCCGCGCCGCGCTGCGCGAGCTGCTGGCGCGTCACGGCGCCGACGAGCCGCGCTTCGCCCGCGCCGCGCTGGCGCTGGTGCCGCCGACCATGTTCACCCCGGCGACGCTGCGCGCCGCCACCACCCAGGCCCCCGCGGGGGCCGCGAAGGAGTCGTTCATGGCCGCTCATCCCATCCTCACCATCGCCGCGGTCGTCGCGGTCGCCGCCGGCGGCGGCGCGCTCGCGGCGGCGCGGCACGGCACATCGTCGTCGTCGACCGCGGCGCCCGCCGGCGCCACCGCCGCGAGCCCGGTCGAGATCGCCGACGCGCCCGCGCCGACCGCGACCCCGCGTGACGATCGCGCCGCGCTGCGCGACGCCATCCGCACCGCTCGCGCGCGCGCCGCGGCCCGCGCCGCGACCGCCGCGCCCACCGCCGCCGACGCGCCTACGCTCACCTACGACTTCGCCGGCGAGGCGCTGCGCGCCGACGCGGCGCCGCCCACCGCCGCGGACGCCGCGGCCCCGACGACGTTCGGCAAGGCCGCGATCCGCGCCGCGTTCCGCGCCATCCAGCCGGCGGTGCGCGCGTGCTACCAGGCCGCGCTGGCGCGCACGCCCGGGCTGACCGGCACGCTCACCGTGCAGGTCCGGCTCGAAGGCGCGGCCGGCGTCGGGATCGTCGCCGACGAGCCCGAGGTCCACGACGATCCGGCGGCGCCGATCGGCGACGCGGCGCTGGCGGCGTGCGTCGGCACGGCGGCCGCGAGCCTCGAGCTGCCGATGCCCGCCGAGGACGTCGCCGTGGTGGTCCACTACCCCTACCAGCTCGCGCCGTGATCGGGCCGGCCGGCGCCGCTGACGCCGGGTCACGGGCCCCGACCATGTCCGTCATCGCGGACATTCCTCCACTGCATCCCCGACGGTGGCAGCCACGGCGACCGCGCTCCTCGTCGAGGAATCGCCGCGCATGTTCCGTTATAACGGACTGTTTTCCGGTTGATTGGACGCATGCCCAGCTGTCAGGCTGGCTTCGCCATGACCGCCACCGCCACCGCGCTCACCGCTGACGACGTCCACTTCGATCCCAACGTCCCGGGCAACCCGGCCTACCACTTCACCATCCTGCCGCCGGGCTCGCCGGCGCAGGCCGGCTGGACCCAGCGCGCGGGGCTGGTCCCCGACGCGCGGCCCGCCACGCAGTGCGTCCACGCCGGGGTCCAGCCCGATCCGGCCTACGGCGCGGTGATGCCGCCGATCTACCAGTCGAGCACGTTCGCGTTCCGCGACGTGTGCACCAACGCCGGCTTCGACTACACCCGCAGCGGCAACCCGACCCGGGCCGCGCTCGAGGACGCGCTGACCATCCTCGAGGGCGGCGGCGGCGCGACGTGCACCAGCACCGGCATGAGCGCGATCCTGGTCGCGCTCAACCTGCTGCCCGGCGCCAGCCACGTGCTGTGCACGGTCGACTGCTACGGCGGCACGTTCCGGCTGCTCGAGCACGCGCGCGTCGCGTACGGCCTCGAGGTGACCTACCTGGATCTGGCCGATCTCGACGCGGTGGCCCGCGCGTTCCGCCCCAACACCCGGATGGTGTGGATCGAGTCGCCGTCGAACCCGCTGTTGCGCCTGACCGACATCGCGGCGATCGCCACCCTGGCCCGGGCGCGCGGCGCGCTGACCGTCGTCGACAACACCTTCCTGTCGCCGCTGTTGCAGCGCCCGCTCGACCTCGGCGCCGATCTGGTCGTGCACTCGACGACCAAGTACCTCAACGGCCACAGCGACGTCGTCGGTGGCGCGGTGGTCGCGGCGCGCGGGCAGGTGGCGCTGGCGCAGCGCATCGCCAGCGTCAACAACCTGCTCGGCACGTCGCAGGCGCCCCACGACTGCTTCCTGGTGCTGCGCGGGCTCAAGACGCTGCAGGTGCGGATGCGCGCGCACGAGGCCGGCGCCCAGGTGGTGGCGGCGTGCCTGGCCGCGCACCCGGCGATCCGCGCGGTCTACTACCCGGGCCTGGCCAGCCACCCGCAGCACGCGCTGGCCCGCCGCCAGCAGCGCGGCTTCGGCGCGATGCTCAGCTTCGAGCTGGTCGACGGCACCCGCGCCCGCGTCGAGCACGTGCTCAAGACGCTGCGCTGGTTCACGCTGGCCGAGAGCCTGGGCGGCGTCGAGAGCCTGGTCGCACACCCGGCGTCGATGACCCACGCGTCGATGACGCCCGAGGCGCGGGCGCGGGCCGGCATCACCGACAGCCTGATCCGGCTGTCGATCGGCATCGAGGAGCCCGACGACCTGATCGCCGACCTGGCCCGGGCGCTGGGCTCGCTGCCGCCGGCGTGATCAGCGGTCGCCGGTGGCGCGCGCGATCGCTGCCAGCAGGTCGTCGGCCGACCACGGCTTGGCGATGAAGCCGGCCAGGCCCTTGCCGATGAACCGCTGCGTCGCCTCCTGCTCGGTGTAGCCGCTCGACAGCACGACCCGCACCTCGGGCGCCAGCTTGCGCAGCGCCGCGAACGTCTCCTCGCCGTTCATCCGCGGCATCGTCATGTCGAGCAGCACGCACACGTACGCGTCGGGGCGCGCGGCGAACAGCTGCAGCGCCTCGACGCCGTCGGTGGCGGTGGTCACCTGGTAGCCGCCGCTCTCGAGGACGCGCGCGGCGATGTCGCGGATCATCGCCTCGTCGTCGACCACCAGCACGTGGCCGGTGGCCGGCGGCGGCGCGACCACGATCGCCGGCGACGACGGCGTCGCCGAGCGGGCCCGGGCCGGCAGCAGCACCCGGAACCGCGCGCCCTGGCCCGGCTCGCTGTCGACGTGGATCGCGCCGTGGTGGCCGCGCAGGATGCCGAGCGTCGCCGCCAGCCCCAGCCCGCGCCCGGTGAACTTGGTCGTGAAGAACGGATCGAAGATGCGCGCGCGCGTCGCGGCGTCCATGCCGACGCCGGTGTCGCTGACCTCGCAGTAGACGTAGGTGCCCTCGGGCAACACCTGATCGTAGCTGTCGTGCAGCTCGTCGGGGCCGACCATCGTCGTGCCGGTGCGGATCGCGATCACGCCGGACTGGTCGCCGATCGCGTCGCTGGCGTTGGTCACCAGGTTCATCAGGACCTGGCGGATCTGGGTGGCGTCGGCGTCGACCACTGGCAGGTCGGCCGAGAGCTCGAACCGCAGGATCGCCTTCTTGGAGATCACCGTGCCCAGCAGGTGGACCATCTCCTCGATCACGCCGTTGAGGCTGATCGGCTCGATCACGAACCGGCCGCGCCCCGAGTACGCGAGCATCTGCCGGGTCAGGTCGGCCGCGCGCAGCGCCGCGGTCTCGATGGCCTTCAGCAGCGGCGCCACCGGCGACTCCGGGCGCAGCTGCATCATCGCCAGGCCGGCGTTGCCGAGGATGCCGACCAGCAGGTTGTTGAAGTCGTGGGCCACGCCGCCGGCGAGCACGCCGAGGCTCTCGAGCTTCTGCGAGTGCTGCACCTTCAGCTCGAGGCTGCGGCGCTCGGTGACGTCGGTGACCATCGCCAGCGCGCCGGCGTAGCGCCCGTCGACCGGCGGCAGCGGCGTGCTCGCCATCACCACCCAGACGTCGGCGCCGTTGGCGTGGCGCAGCCGGAACTCGTGGCGCTCGCCGATGCCGCGCTTGCGCCGCTCGACGTTGGCGATCGCCTCGGCCTGGGCGCGCTCGTCCATGAAGTCGAACATCGACCGCCCCAGCATCTCGGCGGGCGTGTAGCCGAGCATGCGCGCCATCTGTTCGTTCACCAGCGACGTGCGGTTGTGCTCGTCGATCGTCCAGACGCCCTCCATCGTGGTCTCGATCAGCTGGCGCAGCCGGACCTCGCGATCGACCAGCGCCCGCTCGGCGCGCGCCCGCTCGATCTCGGCGGCGGCGCGGCTGGCCGCGGTCCCGAGCAGCGTGTCGAGCCCGGGGATCTCGGCGCGGCTGACCCGGTCGAGGGCGACGATGATGCCGATCGCCGCGCCGCTGCTGGCGACGATCGGCACGCCGAAGTACGCCTCGATGCCCATCTCGACCAGCATCAGATCGGCGGGGAACTGTCGCTGGACGTCGGTCGGGTACTGGCAGGTGCGGCCGCCGAGGACGCCGGCGCACGGCGTGCCGGCCAGCTCGTAGGTCTGGAAGTCGCCCGGGCGGCCGTCGACCCACGACGCCGCGACGACGACGTTGTCGGGCGAGGTCAGCTCGCCGACGAACGCGATCCGGGCGTCGAGCAGCTCGGCTACCGACCGCGCCAGCGCCGCGAAGAAGTCGGCGCCGGTGTAGCGCGCCGTGCTCTCGAGCAGCCGGTGCAAGCGGGCGGGGACAGACGCGGCCGGGCTCATGGCGGCGAGCCTAGCCCGGTTCCGGCGGCGCCGCGCGACGCGGGTCAGCCCACGACCGGCGCGACCGCAGGTGCGGGCGCGTCGACGGCGCGCCACCACGGCGCGGGGCCGCGCTCGTGGGCTGGCTCGAAGGGCCGCCCCAGCGTCGGGGTCAGCACGCGCGCGCCGCCGGCCTCGGCGATCAGCGTCTCGATCGGCTCGGCCCACGGGTGCAGCCCGAGGTCGAAGGTGCCCCAGTGCACCGGCAGCAACGTCCCGCCGCCGAGCATCGCGAACGCCGCCAGCGCGTTGGTCGGCCCGAGGTGGACGCCGCCCCACGCCGGGTGCCACGCGCCGATCTCGAGCATCGTCAGATCGAACGGCCCCAGCCGCGCGCCGATGGCGCGGAACTCGTCGGTGAGCCCGGTGTCGCCCGAGAAGAACAGCCGGCGGCGCGCCGTGGCGATGACCCACGACGACCACAGCGTGCGGTTGCGCCCGGTCAGGCTGCGGCCGGAGAAGTGCTGCGCCGGCGTGGCGGTGAACGCGACGTCGCGCACGGTGGTCGACTCCCACCAGTCGAGCTCGGTGATCAGCGCCGGGTCGACGCCGTAGGCCTCGAGGTGCGCGCCGACGCCGAGCGAGGTGACGAACGGGACCCGCCGCGCCGCCAGCTCGCGCACGCTGGCCTTGCACAGGTGGTCGAAGTGATCGTGCGACAGCAGCACCGCGTCGAGCGGCGGCAGCTCGGCGATCGTCGCCGGCACCGGGTGGAAGCGGCGCGGCCCGGCGAACCCGACCGGCGACGCGCGCTCGCCGAACACCGGATCGGTCAGCACGCGGGCGCCGTCGAGCTCGAGCAGCATCGTGCTGTGGCCGAGCCAGGTGACGCGCAGCCCGTCGGACGACACCGGCCGGGCCCAGGCCTCGTGCGGGCGCTCGATCGGCAGCGGGGCGCGCGGCCGCCGGGCCCGCCCGCCGAAGAAGAACTCGCCCATGATCGACCAGCGATCGCCGTCGAGCACCGGCCGCACGCCGTGGGTGTTGTGGAACCCGCCGTCGCGGTAGCGCGGCGAGGCCTGCGCGCGCTCGAGCCGGAGGCCGGTCAGCTTCGCCATGGGAGCAAGCGTAGTGGCGCCGCGGCGGCTGTCGAGGGCGACCCGTGTGAAGAAGTCTGAAGCCCGCCGGCGAAAGCCGCGCGCCGCGACCCCGCGCGGGGCGGCCGCGTGGCACACCCGGGGCGTGCGCTCCCTGCGACGACCGCTCGGCTCCACTGGCCTCCTCGTCGCGCCGCTCGGCCTGGGCGGCGGACCGCTCGGCGACCTCGGCCTCTCGGACGACGACGCCGCGCGGGTGATCGACACGGCCCTCGACGCCGGCGTGGATCTGATCGACACGGCGCCGAGCTACGGCGCGTCGGAGGATCGCGTGGGCCGGGCGCTGCGCGGGCGGCGCGACCGCGTCGTGCTGGTGACCAAGGGCGGCTACGGCGTGCCCGGCGTGCCCGACTGGTCGCCGGCGGTGATCGCGCGCGGCGTCGACCAGGCGTTGGCGCGGCTGGGCACCGACTACCTCGACGTGTTCTTGCTGCACTCGTGCGATCGCGCGCGGCTGGAGGTCGGCGATCTGATCGAGCCGCTGGTCGCGGCGCGGGCGGCCGGCAAGGTGCGCGCGATCGGCTACGCCGGCGACGGCGACGCGCTGGCGTGGGCGGTGCGCTGCCCTGACCTCGACGTCGTCGAGTGCTCGGTCAACCTGGTCGATCAGCGCGCGCTCGCCGACGCCATCCCGACCGCGATCGCCGCCGGCAAGGGCGTGCTCGCCAAGCGCGGGCTGGCCGGCGCGCCGTGGCTGCCGCCGCCGACCGATCGCGACGATCTCCAGCGCTACCGGACGCGGTGGCTGCGCATGTTCGACGCCGACGCGCCGGCGCCGGCCGAGGCCGAGGCGCTGGCGGTGCGGTTCGCGGCGTTCGCGCCGGGCGTGGCCGCGGCGCTGATCGGCACCCGCCGCGCGGCCAGCATCGCGCGCGCCGCGGCACACGCGAGCGCGGGTCCGCTCGACGCGGCCACCGTCGCGGCGCTGCGCGCGCGGTTCGCCGCCCACGACGACGGCTGGCACGGCGTGATCTGAGGCGCACCGCCCGCGCGCGTCAGCGGTCGGCGGTCGCGCGCTCGAGGGCGGTCCACAGGCCGGCGCGATCGGCGGGATCGTCGGCGGTGCCCGGCAGCAGGTGGGTCGGCGCCAGCGCGCGATCGTGCCAGAACCGGCCGCTCGGGCCGGGCGGCGGCTGGGCGGCGGCGAGCCAGACGATCGTGTCGGCGCCCTCGGCGGGCGTGCGCAAGAAGCGGCGCGTCGCGCGGTAGAACCCGGGCAGCGCGGCGGCGACGCCGGGCGTGTCGGCCCAGCCCGGGTGCATCGCGTGGAAGGCGATCGTCGGCTCGCGCGCAGCCCACAGCTCGGTCAGCACGACCTGGGCGCGCTTGACCTGCGCGTAGGCGGCCACGCCGTCGTAGGGGCGCGCGCGCCACTGCAGATCGTCGACGCGCAGGCGCTCGCTGTACATGCCACCCGACGACACGAACACCACGCGACCGCGCGCCGCGCGCAGCCGCGGCAGCAGCAGCTTCGTCAGCAGGTGGGGGCCCGCCAGGTGCACCGCGAAGTCGACCTCGTGGCCGTCGCCGGTGACCGCGCGGGCGTGAGGCAGCGCGCCGGCGTTGTGGACCAGCGCGTCGACGCGCGGCGCGTCGATCGCCGCGGCCGCGCGCCGGATCTGCCCTAGCTCGCCGACGTCGACGACCACCAGCCGCGCGTCGCCACCGCACGCAGCGACCTCGGCGCGGGCGGCCTCGCCGCGCGCGGCGTCGCGGCACAGCAACCACACCGTCGCGCCCCGCCCGGCCAGCGCGCGCGCGGTCGCCAGGCCGAGGCCGGAGCTGGCGCCGGTGACGACGCAGTGCGCGCCCGCGAGGTCGACCGCGAGCTCGGCCGCCGCGAACCGCCGCGCGCGCCGGCGATGACCGAGCGCGCTCCAGGCCCACGCGACGCCGGGCATGCGCGCCGCGGCGACCAGCGCGCCGCCGGCGCGGATCCACGGGCCGTCGGTCGCGGGCATGCAGGTTCGACGGCGGCGCCCCACCGACGGTTACGCTACCCTCGCGCATGGCCGCGCCCGTGCTGATCAACCGCCGCGCCGGGCGAGCCGGGCCGCGCATGCTGGCCGCGCTCCGCGCCGCGACGCCGAGGCTGATCGTCACCGACAGCGCGGCCGAGGCCGACGAGGCGCTGGCCGAGCTGGTCGCGACCGGTGCGCGGCGGATCGTCCTGGGCGGCGGCGACGGCACGCTGGTCGCCGGGCTCGCGGCGATCGCCCGCGCCGCCACGGCCCACGGCGCACCCGAGCCGGTCGTCGGCGTGCTCGCGCTCGGCACCGGCAACGCGGTGGCGCGCACGATCGGCGCCCGCGCGCCGCGGCCTGCCGACGTCGGCGCCGCGCTGGCCCGCGCCGAGGTCGCGGCGCCGATCGAGCTGCCGATGCTCGACCTGCTGGGGCGGCGCGCGCCGTTCTGCGGCTTCGGGCTCGACGCGCAGCTGGTGGCCGACGCCGACGCGGTGGCCACGACGCTGGCCCGCGCACGCGTGCGGCTGCCGGCCGCGCTGCGCTACGCGCTGGCGGTGCCGCTGGTGTCGGTGCCGCGCTTCGTGCGCACCGCGCGGCCGACCGTGACGATCCACCGCCGCGGCGCTGCGGCCCACGTCGACGGCGCCGCCGCGACCGACGCCGTGCTGTGGTCGGGCGCCTGCACGCTGGCCGCGTGCTCGACGATCCCGTACTTCGGCTTCGGCCTGCAGATGTTCGCGTTCGCCCGCACCCGCGCCGATCGCTTCCAGGTGCGCGCCGGCGACCCCGGCCTCGGTGAGGTGGTCGCGAGCGCGCCGGCCGCGTTCCGGGGCCGCTACCGCTCGCCGCGGGTCCACGACTTCCTGTGCGACGCGGTGACGCTCGCGCTCGATCGCCCCGCGCCGTTCGAGATCGCCGGCGACGTCGTCGGCACGCTGGCGTCGGTCGACGTCCGGCTGGGGCGAGCCGCGCGGCTCGTCGCGGTGTAGCCGTCAGCGATTTCGGACCACCGCGGTGGCGAACCGGGTACGCTTCCGACATGCGTCGCTTGCTGGCCGCGAGCCTGTGCGCCGCGCTGGGGTGCGGGTTTCACCCGAGCGGGCTCATCGCCGACGAGGACGCCGGCGGGGATGCCGTCGCCTCCGACGGCGCGCCGTCCGACGGGGTGACCGCGGTGGACGGGCCGGTCATCGATGCCCAGGCGGCCGACGCCGCGCTCACCGACGCGCGCAGCATCGACGCCATCGTGCCGATGTGCCCGACCGGCTATGGCGCGCTGGGTACCTCGACCTCGCGCTACCGCGAGGTCACCGCGACCGCGTCGTGGACCGCCGCCGCCGCCGACTGCAACGACGACGACGACGGCGGCGCCTTCACCGGCTTCACCCACCTCGTGGTCATCGGTGACGACGCCGAGCGCCTCGCGCTGACCAGCCCGCCGGCGATCACCGGCAACTCCTGGGTCGGGCTGAGCGACCAGCTGATCGAGGGCACGTTCCGCTGGGTCACGGCGGAGCCGACCAACGGCTACCCGCAGGTCGGGCAACAGCCGCCGTGGGACAACGGCGATCCCGACGGCGGCGATCCGATCGACTGCGTGCGGTTCAAGAACTCGTTCACCTACGAGGACAAGGCGTGCACCGACGCCAACAGCTACCTCTGCGAGTGCGACGCGTTCCCGCCGCTGTAGCTGGTAGCCTCGCGACATGCGCCCCCGTCACGCCGCCCGCGCCGCGCTGCTGCTGACCGCCCTGGCCGCGTGCGGCGACCGCGCCGCGCCGGCCGCCCCGGCCGCCCCGCGCAACACGCCCGGTGACCACGCCGCCGCCGGCGCCGATCGCGATCCGTTGCTCAGCGCCGAGCGCATCGAGCTCAACGACGTCTGGGTCGGGCTCGGGTGCTCCCACGAGTTCACCGCGACGCTCACGCCGCACGGCGCGGTGTTCACGGGCGAGGGCGCGCTGGCGATCGGCTACCAGCGCGACGCGAAGGCGACCAAGCCCGTGTCGGTCCCGCGCGCGACGATCGCCGCGCTGCAGACCGCGATGGCCGCGGCCCACGCGGCGATGGCGCAGGCGGAGCCGACCGACCGGACGATGGTCTCGAGCTGGACCGACGACTACCCCTCGGGCTCGATGACGTTCACCGGGCCCGCCGGCGTCCACCGCCTCGAGTTCACCGAGCAGCACCGGATGTTGCAGTGGGTGCACGACGGCAAGACCGAGCCGCTCGATCGGCCGCAAGACATCTTCGACGGCAAGTCGTCCGCGATCTGGGACGCGTACAGCGCGGTGCTCGACGCCGCCGGCCTGCGCCCGTGGATCGACCAGGCCTGCGGCCGCGACTAGGTCACGGCGCGACGCATCGCATCGAGCCCAGGGCGGCAGGCTGCGACGCGCTGTCGCAGCCCCGGCGCGCACCCTGGCGGCGCGGGCGGGTGTCATGGGGCCTGATGCACCGTCCGCCGCCGTACCTGCTCGCATCACTCACATGCCTGTCGATGGCCTGCGGCAGCCCCGCCGTCGCGCCGACCCGCCCCGAGCCACCGGTCGTCACGCCGCTGCCTGCGCCGACCGGCCCGTACCCGCTCGGTGTCGAGACCCGGCGTCTGGCCGACACCGTCGTGCGCGTCTGGTACCCGGCGGTCCGGCGCGGCGAGCCCGCCGCGTACGCGCGCGCCGACGAGGAGCTGCGGGCGCGGGCGACCGCGGCCCTGGGCCTGCCGCCCGAGGCCATCCCCGATCCGACGACGATCGCGACCCACGCCGGCGCGATGGCGGCGCCCGCCGACGGCGCCTGGCCGGTGGTGCTGTTCGCCCACGGCCTCAACGGCTACCTGGCCCAGAACACCGCCGAGGTCGAGGACCTGGCCAGCCACGGGTTCGTCGTGGTCAGCGTGGCGATGCCCGGCGAGTCGGCCAGCGTGCCGTGGCCCGAGGGCGGCTCGCTGCCGTCGGATCCCGCGCTGGTCGGCGAGATCTTCGCCGACGGCGAGGCCGCCGGGCCGCACTTCGTCGCGATGATCACCGCCCCCGATCGCGCGGCGCGCGACGCAGCCCGGGCGGCCTTCGACGCCGCGTCGCCCCACGTCGCCGCCCACGGCCGGGCCTGGAGCGCGCGGCTGGTCGCGGTCGCCGCCGCGCTGGGTGGGCTGCCCGCCGACGATCGGCTGCGCCCGCACCTCGACCTCGCCCACGTCGGCGTGATGGGCATGTCGTTCGGCGGCGGCGTCGCGCTGGACGCGTGCGAGGCCATCCCGGCCTGCGCCGGCTCGGCCAACCTCGACGGCTACGTCCCGGGCGCGTTCGTCGGCGCCCGGTTCACGCGGCCGCACCTGGTGTTCGAGAGCGACACCGCGGTCGGCGCCAACGCGTGGGTGGTCGAGCGCGACGACGTCACCGCGTGGCGCGTCCACCTCGCCGGCGCGCAGCACCTCGGCCTCACCGATCTGATCCACCTGGGCGGCGATCCGGCGATGGTCGGCACGATGGCCGCCCCGCGGGTGCACGCGATCTTGTCGACCTGGCTGCGGGCGTTCTTCGAGCACACGCTGCGCGGCGGCGCGCCGGTCCCGCGCACGTCCACCGACGCCGACGTCGCGGTCACCTACGCCGGCGGCTGAGCGGCGATCGGCCGCGACCGCTGGCCAGCGGGCCGGCGGTGGTTACGCTGGTGGCATGCGGATCACGTCGCTGCTGCTGGTCGTGGCGCTCGCTGGCGGGTGCAGCGAGCCGATCCTGAAGAACGCGCCCCATCCGCCGTCCAGCCACGTCGCGGGGGTCGCGGCCGCCGCGGCCACCGCCGTGACGCTGGCGAACCCCGACGCCGCGGCGCACAAGAGCGAGGAGGCGCAGCGCGCGGGCGCGCCGCCGCCGCGCACCACGGCGGTGCACGAGACCATCCCCGCCGACGTGCTCGATCGCCTCGATCACGCGCGCCCGGACACGCCGCCGCCGCGCGTGGCGCCGCAGCCGTAGCGCGCGCCGTCAGAAGTACAGGTGGATCATCGCGCTGATCTGGAGCTCGATGCCGAAGCTCAGCGAGCGGTGATCGAGGACCTGCTCGCCCGAGTACTTCGAGTACTGGACGAGTGGATCGACCACCGCCATGCTCGCGGCCCAGCTGCGATTGAACCAGTAGTCGAGGCCGACCCCGGCCTGCAGCGTCACGGACGTCGACGCGGTGTCGTCGTCGACCCGGTCACCCTCGCCGCGGTACCGCGACACGGCGAGCCCGGCGATCAGCGACAGTTCCATCGGGCCGCGAGCCCGGATCGGGTGTCGGACCGCCGCACGAACCGCGACGCCGCTCCAGGTGGAGATCCATTCCGTCGTTCCGTCGCTGTCCGTGCTGCTGCTTCGTACCAGGGTGACGCTCGGCTCGAGCGTCGTCCCGCTCGCGAAGCGGAAGCGGATGCTCGCGGTGTTGATGCCGTCGCCCAGGCGGAACGGTGACGTGTCGATGCCGATGCCGAGCCCGAACGCCGCTCCGGGACGACGGCTCGCGGTCACGGCGACGGGCGCGGACGACGGTGCCAGCGCGGGGGCTGCGTCGGGCGCCGGTTCGGCCACCGGTTCGGCCGCGGCGAGCGGCGTGCTCACCGCGCTGAGCGGCGGCGGGGGCGCCGGCGGTGCGGGCGGTGCGGGCGGTGCGGGTGGTGCCGGCAGCGCCCACGGGTCGCTCAAGGGCGGCGCTGGCGGCGACGGCGGCGACGGCGCCGCAGGTGCAGGCTGCGCGACCGCGCCGGTGATGCTGCCGCCAACCGCGGCGGCGACGATGACACTCACGAATCCACGCATCTACCCTCCATGCCCGCCCCGGCGGGCCGCGATGATCCGCCCGAGTTGTCGCGCGATCCGGGGACATCCGCCAGCGGTGGCGACGGCATCGTGCGCGCGTCGGGATCGGCGGCCCTCGAGCGCGCTACGTCCGCTCGAGGTACAGCCCGCTGTAGGTCGGCACGGCGTACGCGGGGTCCTCGACGAACGCGAGGTGCGGGGCGTCGCGCCGTTGCGCCAGCGCGCGGCCACGCGCCACCACGCCGGGCTGCTCGGCCACGATCCACCGCGTCGTCGAGGCCAGCGCGAGGTAGTCGCGGTACAGGTAGTACTGCAGGCCGACGTGGCCGCCGAAGTCGAGGAGCGTGCACCCGCCCTCGAGCGCGGCCCGCAGCCAGAACAGCGCCGGGTAGTCGTGGGCCTCGATCGTCGCGTGGCGCGCGTACGCGTCGTCGTCGAGCACGTACCCGACGGGCATCGTGGCGGGCGCGTCGGCGCGCGCCTCGGCGAACGACCCGTAGAGGCCGCGCGCCAGGTTGTGCCACCCCGACGTGCGCGCGAACCGACGATCGTACAGCCGCCGCCGCACGCCCACGACCGGCTCGTGGTCGCGCACCGTGGACGCCACCGCCTTCAGGAGACCGATCGGGAACATGACCGCGCTCGTCGCCGCGCTGCCATGGTAGGCACGCGCCGCGCGGGCGCACGCGGGCACGATGTCGCAGGCGCGACGGCCGCGGACCCGCCTCGGCAAACGCCGGCAACCGGCGCGCGCGCGGACGTTCGGCGCTCACAGCGTCGTGCCGCGCCCGTCGACCACGCATGACCCGCTCAACCGTGTTGCGATCGAACCCGCCCTGGGCCCTCGCCGTCAGCCTCGCCGCCACGCTCGCGAGCGGCTGCCTGACCGAGCCCGACGTCGACACCGCGGCGCAGGCCCTGGCCTGCCCGCGCTGCATCGACGGCACCTGCGACCCGCTCAGCGGCTGCTGCGTCGGGCTCGAGGAGGCGCCGGCGTGCCCGGCGTTCCTCACCAACCCGGACGTCACGCTGGCCGCGACGTACACGCCCCACACGCAGGTCGCCGTCACGTCGGGCGCGACCTACGGCGCCTCGAGCTGCCCGGGGCGGTTCTACGTCGAGTACGACTCGCCCGGCGGCATCTGGTGGGACCGCATCACCGCGGCGCTCGCGCCGGGCAGCGTCCCCAAGACCAGGTGCGACTGCGAGAACACCGAGATCTCCCTCGAGGTCGCGGACTCGCTGTGCGCGGGCTCGTGCGCGAACCAGGGGACCTGCGCCGAGACCGGCGCCGGGTGTTGCGACGCGAGCGACTGCGGGCCCAGCGACGCGTGCATCGGCGCCGCGCCGCCGGTGTGCAGCGGCGTGGGCGTCGTCCGCACCGCGACGATCCGCGGCCGCTGGGCGATGAACCTGCTGACCGGCACCTACGGGTGCCGGCACACCGTGACGATCGCACGCGACGCCTACGGCTTCGAGGGCAAGTACCCCGAGGCGCGGGCCGTGGCGCTGGACAAGCGCACCGGCGCGACGAAGCCGGTCGTGGTGACGGCGTACAACGACTGACCGCTCAGCGCGCGATCAGCCAGCCGGCGAGCGCGACCTGCGCGGTGAACGCGAGCCAGACGATCGCCGCGAAGCCGCGCTTGGCGACCTTGTGGCGCTGGTGGTGCGCGTACATCGCCACGAGCGCGCCGGGCCCGCCGCCGAGCGCGGCCAGGATCAGCAGCGTGCGCTCGCGGATGCGGCGGGCGCCGCGGCGCGCGCGGGCCTTGTCGATCCGGAACGCGGCCCACGCGATCACGTTGATCGCGGCGACGCTGGCGCCGGCGATCAACGCGAGCTGCATCGGCCCGGGCGGGGCTACGGGACGACGACCATGCCGTGCTCGTCGCGATTGACGATCGGCCGGCCGTCGGCGTCGAACTGCAGGTCGCCGAGCCCGTTGTCGTCGAGGCCGGCCGCCTTGCGGGCCTCGGAGCGCGCCTGGCGCTCGGCGGCGCGGACCTCGCGCTGCTTGACGCGGTCCTTCTGATCCATCTCACGCTGACGTTTGGCCATGGTGGCCTTGCGGTTGACTGCCATACCGACTCCATCACGCCTGGGCGCGAGTTGTGGACCCATCTTGTACCACGCCGCCGCCCGGAGACCAACGAATGAAGTTGTGTTCAGCGACGCGTCGCGAAGCTGATCACGCCGCGCCCGGCGCCCAGCGCGCGATCGAACACCGTGTAATAGCCGCTGAACAGCGGCAACCCGAGGATCGTGCGACCGCCTTGCGCGCCGCCGTCGCCGCACAGGTACGCCAGCGCGAGCCCCGGGCCGGCGGCGTCGAGCTGCCAGTAGTCGGCCGGCGCGATCGCGATCGTCGCCGGCGCGCCGTCGGCGCCCTGCAGCGTCAGCCGCAGCGGCGGCCACGCGGCGAGCGCGAGCTGGGCGTGGTCGAGCCCGCTGCCCCCGACCGCGTGGGCGGTGAGCGCCGCGGCGAACGTCGGATCGATCGCGCCGAACGACGCGACGACGCGCTCGAACAGCGGTTGATCGAACAGCACGCAGTTGGTGCCGCTGTCGACGATCGAGTTCGACGCCAGCGGGCTGCCGGCCGGCGTCGGCGCCACGGCGAGCGGCGGCTGATCGCCGACCTGCACCGCGAGCAGGTTGGTGTTGTACCAGCGGTCGTCGACCACCGCGATCTGCGTGAAGCCGCCGGTGTAGAGCTCGGTCACCTCCTCGCCGCCGCCGATCACCAGCACGCCGTGGTTGAGCGGATCGCTCGCCGGGTCGGCGGTGGCCAGGCTCACCGTCGCGCGCTTGGTGTACAGCGCGAACTTGTTGCCGACGACGCCGGCCTGCTCGAGCTGCGTGAAGTACGGCGCCAGCTCGATCGGCGCGCCGGTCACGATCTGCGCCGGCGGGTACTTCGCGGCCCAGGTGTCGCCCGGCATGACGTAGGCGGTGTCGAGCGGCGCGTAGGCCAGGCCGAGGATGCCCTGGGCGCCGCCGAACATGCCGGGGCCCTCGGCGTAGGTCACCGCGACGTTGACCGCGGGCAGCCGCACGTCGGGGGCGAGCCCGACCGCGGTCTGCACGACGGCCCCGGCCCAGCCGCCGGCGCCGTAGCTCACCTGCTGCGCCAGGTTGGTCGTGCGGGCGTCGGGGGACGCCAGCGGATCGACGTGCTGGCCGTCGACCGCCAGCGTGCTCGAGCCGGTGTCGAGGATGACCGCGACCGGCGTGCCGGCGGCGCCGACCTCGACGACGCCGGTGTAGTCGCTGCCCATCAGGGCGTTGGTGATCGGCAGCTTGAGCGGCGGCGCCATCGCTGCGGATCATATGCCGGCGATCGGCTATCGTCGCGCCATGGTCGCTGGGCTGCCGCGCTGGTTCTCGCCGACGATCGCCGCGCTCCTGGCCGCGACCTTCGCGCTGTCGCTGGGCGCCGCGCTCGCCGATGGGTTCGGCGCGCTGGCGCTGGTGCCCGATCGGGTGTGGCGCGGCGAGGTGTGGCGGCTGGTGACGTGGGTGTTCGCGGTCCCCGGGCCGCGCGCGCTGGTGGCGACCGCGGTGGTGCTGTACTGGTTCGGCGGCGAGCTGGCCGCGCGGTGGCGCGAGCCCAGCCTGCGCCGCTTCGTCGCCGTCATCGTCGGCGTCGCCGGCGGCGGCACCGCGGCGCTGGGCGCGATGGTGCCGATGGCACACCACCTGCCCTACTTCGGCGCGCTGGCGCTGTGCGACGCGCTGGTGATCGCGTGGGCGCTGGAGTTCCCCGACCGCCGCCTGCGCGTCTACGGCG
This sequence comes from Myxococcales bacterium, assembly GCA_016794525.1. Classification (GTDB taxonomy): domain Bacteria; phylum Myxococcota_A; class Polyangia; order Haliangiales; family Haliangiaceae; genus UBA2376. Next base: position 129,310 of record JAEUJY010000072.1, on the reverse strand, counting down.
TGCTGTCGATCGGCGGGCCGATCCTGGCCTACGGCACCGCCGGGCTCACCGCGCTGGCCGCGATCTACTTCGGCCCGGTCGCGGTGCTGCCCGAGCTGCTCGCCGCGATCACCGCGCTGGCGTGGATGTCGGCCTGGCGCCTGTAGTCCGCCCTCGGGCAGGATGAGTCACGCAGTCGATCGCTTCGACGGGAGCGTCGGGGCGGACGGGCGGGCGGACGGGCGGGCGGACGGGCGGGCGGACGGGCTGGCGGTGTCCGGCGCCGGACAAAGGCGGCTGTCCGGGGATGGCCGGCGGCCGGACGATTCTGGCCGGGATTCCGGCCATTTTGTCCGGGATTCGGACAGGCGGCTCGAGGTGACGCGGGGTTACGGCTGGCCTGCGGCTTGCTGACGGGCTGGGCATGGTGGACGGCGGTGAGAGCGGACAGAAGGCGGACGGGGTGGCGGCGGTCGCGGTGGCCGCGGCGGTGACGCCGGGCGGCGACTGGCGCGAGGTCGACCGGACGTTGCGCGGGCTGGCGCGACGGCGGGCGGCGCTCGACGTCGAGGAGGCGGCGTGGCTGCGGCGCGCGCGGACGCTGGGCGTCCATCGCGAGCTGGGCTTCGCGACGTTCTTCGAGTACGTCGAGCGCGTGCTTGGCTACGCGCCGGGCGCCGCGCGCGAGCGGCTGCGAGTAGCCGATGCGCTCGAGGCGCTACCGAAGCTGCAAGCGGCGATGACCGCCGGCGACATCGCGTACAGCGCGGCGCGCGAGCTGACCCGGGTCGCGACCGTCGACACCGAGGCCGCGTGGCTGGCCGCGGCGGCCAAGCACACCGTGCGGGAGATCGAAGACATGGTCAGCGGGCGGCGGCGGGGCGACTCGCCGGAGGATCCGCCGGACCCCGCCGCGCGGCTGCACGAGCTGCGGCTGCTGGTGCCCGCGGCGGTGCTGGGCAAGTTCACCGCGGCGAGGCGCGCGCTGGAGGTGGCGTGTGGGCACCCGCTGACCGACGGCGACCTGCTCGCGACCCTGTGCGATGGCCAGCTGGCGGGCGGGGGCTCCCACGTGGGAGATGCCGCAGCGGCGTCCAGGCCCATGTATCAGATCGCGATCACGCGGTGCTCCGACTGCGTGCGCGCGTGGCAGGACGTCGCCGGGCACACGATCGAGATCAGCGAAACGGAGCTGGCGCAGGCGTCGTGTGACGCCGAGTTGTTGGGGCGGGTCGACGGCGACAAGCCGGCGCGGGTGACCAAGACGATCCCGCCGCGGATCCGGCGCGCCGTGCTGCGGCGGGATCGCGGGCGGTGCGTGGTGCCAGGGTGTCGTAACGCGCGGTACGTCGACGTGCACCACCTCGTGCCGCGAGTGGCGGGCGGCGATCACACGCCGACCCAGCTGGCGCTGATGTGCTCGGCGCACCACAAGGCCGCGCATGATGGCCGGTTGCGGATCGTCGGTACTGCGCACGGCAAGCTGAGGTTCGTGCACGCCGATGGGCGGCCGTACGGTGCGCCGCCGTCCCACGTGGGACGCGAGCGAGCCGTGGCGCAGCCACCTGCTGGCGGCGAGGTCGGGGTGGCTCCGGCGCAGGCGGGCCCCGACGGCGGGACACCGCCGGCGACACGCAAGCGCCGCCGCGCCCAGCCCCCACCGGCCACAAGAATGCGGCGGTCCGCAAAGGCGGGTGCTGGCCGTGGCTAGCCGCCGGTGCTCACGTCGGTGCTCACGTCGCCGCCGGCACAAGCGACGCCAGCACGGCCCGCCACTCGCTCGACGCCCACCGCGCCGGGAAGCACCGGGCCAGCAGCTCGAGCATGATCGCCACCGCGGTCGACGCGCCCGGCGACGCGCCCAGGAGCGCGGCGATCGTGCCGTCGGCGCTGGTCACGACCTCGGTGCCGAACTTCAGGTCACCGCCGCCTTTGCCGTCGCTCTTGATGATCTGCACCCGCAGGCCGGCGATCTGGACCTCCCAGTCGTCGGCGTGCGCGCTCGGGCAGTAGCGCCGCAGCATCGCGACGCGCTCCTCGGTCGACAGCATCGCCTGGCCGACCAGGTAGCGGGTCAGCTCGAGGTTCTCGAGCCCGGCGCTCAGCACCGCCCGCACGTTGTGGATGCCGATCGAGCCCAGGAAGTCGAAGATCGATCCCTCCTTCAGGAACTTGGTCGTGAAGCCGGCGTAGGGGCCGAACAGGAGCTCCTGGGTGTCGCCGATCCACCGGGTGTCGAGGTGCGGCACGCTCATCGGCGGCGCGCCGACCTCGGCCTGGCCGTAGACCTTGGCGTGGTGGCGCGCGATCACGTCGCGGTTGGTGCAGCGCAGCCACTGGCCGCTCACCGGGAAGGCGCCGTAGCCGCGGGCCTCGGGGATGCCCGACTTCTCGAGCAGCGACAGCGAGTAGCCGCCGGCGCCGATGAAGACGAACCGCGCGCGCACGGTGCGCTCCTCGCCGGCGGTCAGGTCGCGCACGTCGATCGCCCAGCCGGCGCCGTCCCGGCGCAGGTCGACGACCTCGTGGTTGAGCCGCAGCGCGAACCCGGGCGCGTCGTCGAGCCAGGTGAACAGGCTGCGGGTCAGCGCGCCGAAGTTGACGTCGGTGCCGCGCTGCATGCGGGTCGCCGCGACCGGGCGATCGGCGCCGCGGCCGTCCATCACCAGCGGCATCCACGCGGCGAGCTGCGCGCGATCCTCGCTGTACTCGAGATCGTGGAACAGCGGCGAGGTCGCGAGCTGCCGGGCCCGGGTGCGCAGGAACGCGACGTCGGCCTCGCCCTCGACGAACGACAGGTGCGGCACCCGGCGGATGAACGACGGCTGGTCGGGCAGGTCGCCGGCCTCGACCAGCGCGCGCCACAAGGCCACGCTGGTGGCGAACTGCCCGGCGATCTTGATCGCCTTGCCGCAGTCGACGCTGCCGTCGGCGGCGGCCGGCGTGTAGTTCAGCTCGCAGTAGCCGGCGTGGCCGGTGCCGGCGTTGTTCCACGCGTCGGAGCTCTCGGCGGCCGCGCGGTCGAGCCGCTCGAAGGTGACGATGCGGAGGCCGGGGTCGAGCTTGCGCAAGAGCGCGCCCAAGGTGGCGCTCATGATGCCCGCGCCGATCAGGACGACGTCACACTCGCTCGCTGTCATCTCCGGCGAGTGTAGCGGCAGGCGCCGCCGCCGGCGCGGCCACCACGGTCATGTCAGCCAGCGCGCCGCCGCGACCCCGCCCGGCGATCCACCGGCCGCGCATCGCGTACAGCACCGGCACCGCCATCCGGCTGATGAACAGCGAGGCGATCTCGCCGGCCAGGAGCGAGATCGCCAGGCCCTGGAAGATCGGATCGAACAGGATAACCGCCGAGCCCGCGACCACCGCCATCGCGGTCAGGAGCATCGGGCGGAACCGCACCGCGCCGGCGTCGACCACGGCGTCGGTCAGCGGCATGCCCTCGGCCAGCCGCAGCTCGATGAAGTCGACCAGGATGATCGAGTTGCGCACGACGATGCCGGCGCCGGCCATGAAGCCGATCATCGAGGTCGCGGTGAAGAACGCGCCCATGCCGGCGTGGGCCGGCAGGATGCCGACCAGCGAGAACGGGATCGCGGCCATCACCACCAGCGGTGTCGAGAACGACTTGAACCAGCCGACCAGCAGGCCGTAGATCACGATCATCACCACCGCGAACGCCAGGCCGAGGTCGCGGAACACCTCGAGCGTCACCTGCCACTCGCCGTCCCACTTGATCGCGGGGCGGGCGTCGTCCTTGGGCATCTGCAGGTTGAACACCTTGACCGGCTGGCCGTCGATGCGGCCGATCTTGTCGTTCATCGCCGAGATCGCGTAGACCGAGCTCTCGGCGCCGCCGGCGACGTCGCCGGTGACGTAGACCACGGGCAACAGGTTCTTGTGGTAGATGCTGCGGTCCTCGTCGACGTCGACCGGGCGCACCAGCTCGCCGAGCGGCACGGTGGCGCCGGTGGCCGGCGCGCGCAGCCGCAGCGCCGCGAGGTCGGCGGTCGACGCGACCTGCGCGTCGGGCACGTCGAGCACGATCATGACGTCCTCGCGCTCGAGCGGCGCGTGCAGCAGGCCGGCCGGCGCGCCGTCGGTGGCGATCCGCAGCGCGGTGGCGATGTCGTCGGGGGCGATGCCGTGCAGCGCGGCCTTCTCCTTGTCGATCGCGAACCGGACCTTGGGCTGCGGCGCCTCGACGTACCAGTCGACGTCGACTACGCCCGGCGTGCTCTCGAAGATGGCGCGCATGTGCTCGGCCAGGCGCTGCCGCGCCTGCGGCGTCGGCCCGTAAACCTCGGCCACCAGCGTCTGCAACACCGGCGGCCCCGGCGGGACCTCGACCACCGCGGTGCGCGCGCCGTACTTCTTGGCGACCGCGACCACCAGCGGCCGGATCCGGCGGGCGATGTCGTGGCTCTGGGCAGACCGGGCGTGCTTGGGCAGCAGGTTGATCTGGACGTCGGCGACCGCCGGGCCGCGCCGCATGTCGTAGTGGCGGACCAGCCCGTTGAACGTGAACGGCGACGCGGTGCCGACGTAGACCTGGTAGTCGAGCACCTCGGGCTGATCGCGGACCGCCGCGGCGATCTCGCGCGCCACCGCCGCGGTCCGCTCGAGCGACGCGTCCTCGGGCATGTTGACGATCACGTCGAGCTCGCTCTTGTTGTCGAACGGCAGCATCTTCACGTGGACCGCGCGGTACGGGATCAGCGCGATCGCGCCGACCAGCAGCGCGCCGATCACCGCGAAGAAGCTCCAGCGCCAGCCGGCGCGGGTGACCAGCCGACGCATCAGCCAGCGGTAGGCGCGGGTCAGGCGGCTCTCGGGCGCGTCGGCGTGGCCGTGCGCCGCGCCGCCGCCGAGCAGCCGGGCCGCCGCCCACGGCGTGACCACGAACGCGATCAGCAGCGAGAACGCCATCGCCGCGCTGGCGCCGACCGGGATCGGGCGCATGTACGGCCCCATCAGCCCGCCGACCGCGGCCATCGGCACGATCGCGCCGATCACGGCCAGCGTCGCCAGGATCGTCGGGTTGCCGACCTCGGCCACCGCGGTGATCGCGACGTCGCGCAGGCTGCGCCCGCGGTTCTCGGGCAGGTCGCGGTGGCGGACCATGTTCTCGACGACGACGATCGCGTCGTCGACCAGGATGCCGATCGAGAAGATCAGCGCGAACAGCGTGATCCGGTTGAGCGTGTAGCCGACCAGGTAGAACACCAGCAGCGTCAGCGCCAGCGTCGACGGGATCGCGATCGCGACCACCAGCGACTCGCGCCAGCCCAGCATGACCAGCACCAGCGCCGACACGCTGACGATCGCGATCGCCATGTGCAGCAGGAGCTCGTTGGACTTCTCGGCCGAGGTCTCGCCGTAGTTGCGCGTGATCGTCACCTCGACGTCGGCCGGGATGACGGTGCCCTGCAGCCGGCCCAGCTCGGCCAGCACGGCGTCGGCGACGACGATCGCGTTGGTGCCGGGCCGCTTGGCGATCGACAGCGTCACCGCCGGTTGCTCGGCGCCGCCGCCGCGGGCCGCGCCCTCGCCGAAGAACACGTACTGCGCGGTGTCCTCGGCGGCGTCGGTGATGGTCGCGACGTCGCGCAGGTGGACCGGCACGTCGCCGTAGACGCCGACCACGGTGGCGCCGACGTCGGCGGCGTCGGCGAAGAAGCCGCCGGCCTCGACGATGACCTCCTGATCGTGCGCGGTGAAGCTGCCGACCCGGCCCTGGCGGTTGGCGCCCAGCGCGGCCATCCAGGCGTCGCCGACGCCGAGGTTGCGCGACGCCAGCGCGACCGGATCGAGGTGGACCCGGATCTGCCGCCGCAGCCCGCCGATCAGCTTGGTCTCGGACACGTCGACCGTGCGCTTGACCTGGGCCTCGACCTCGGCGGCGACCCGGCGCAGCTCCTGGTGGTCGTAGCGCCGCGAGTGGAACGTCAGCGCCAGGATCGGCACGTCGTCGATCGACCGCGACTTGACCAGCGGCGCCGACGCGCCGGGCGGGATCTTGTCGGCGTTGCCCATCAGCTTCTGGTGCAGCTTGACCAGCGAGCGCTCGACGTCCTCGCCGACCTTGAAGCGGACGATCACCGTCGACCGGCCCGGCTGGCTGGTGCTGTAGACGTACTCGACGCCCTCGATCTCCCACAGCAGGCGCTCGATCGGCGAGCTGACGCGGCGCTCGACCTCGGCGGCCGACGCGCCGGGCATCGTGACCATGATGTCGACCATCGGCACCTTGATCTGCGGCTCCTCCTCGCGCGGCAGGATGATCGCGGCGCCGACGCCGAGCAGGATCGACACGACGATCAACAGCGGCGTCAGCTTGGAGTTGATGAACGCCTTGGCCAGCCCGCCGGCCAGCCCGAGCTTGGGCGTCGCGGCGCTCACGACGGCCGCTCCGCGCCGCCGGTGGTGACGCGCTGACCGTCGACCAGCGCCGCGGGCGGCTCGACGACGATCACCTCGCCAGCGGCGACGCCGGCGGTGATCTCGACGCGGTCGCCGGCGGCGTCGGTGATGACCCGGCCGGTGCGCACGAGGCGGAGCACGGCCTTGCCGTCGCTGACCACGAACACCGACGCCAGCTGGCCGTGGCGGACCACCGCGCCGGCCGGCACCGTGATCGTCGGCACCGCGACCGACGGCACCATCACCCGGCCGAACGCGCCGACCCGCAGCGTCGGGTCGGCCGGCAGCTCGAGCTTGACCAGCACGGTGCGGCTGGCCGGGTCGGTGGTCGGCGCGATCTCGACCACGGCGGCCGGCACCGCCGCGTCGAGCATGTCGAGCTTGACGTCGAGCTTGGCGCCGATCGTCACCTGCCGGATCAGCGTCTCGGGGATGGTGGCCTCGAAGCGGAACGACGACGGATCCTCGATCACGCACAGCGGCTGGCCGGGCAGGCCCATGTCGCCGACGTTGCTGCGCTTGGCGGTGACGACGCCGGTGATCGGCGCGCGCACGGTGGCGTAGCGCGCCATCGTCTCGGCCTCGGCCAGCCCGGCGGTGGCGATCCGGTGCCGCGACGCGAGCGCGTCGTACTCGGCGCCGGGGATGGCGCGCTGGGCCATCAGCTTGCCGGCGCGGTCGAGCTCGAGCGCGGCGTTGGCCAGCGCCTCGCGGGCCTGGTCGACCCGGGCCGCCAGCTCGCGCACCGACAGCCGGGCCACGACGTCGCCGGCCGCGACGCGCTCGCCGATCACGCAGCGCAGCTCGGTGATCTTGCCCATCACGCTGGGCGCGATCTCGACGCTCTCCTGCGCGCGCACCGCGCCGACCGCCGCGATGCCGCGCACCGGCGCCTCGGCGCGGACCGGGACGGTCTGCACCGCGACCACCGGACGGGCCGCCGCGGGCGCCGCGCGCTGGTCACCATGACAGGCGGCGAGCGCGAAGAGCGCGCCGCCGAGGATCAGACTGCGTTTGACGCGGGACATCGACCGCGTATGAGCCACGCGCCGCCCAAGGGATTCGCGACCGCGCATCCACCCGGAATCGCAGCGGAAGCTACGACGGCGGCGCGTCGATCGCGCCGTGGCGGGCGTCGGCGAGCACGGTCTCGAGCGCCCACGGGATGCGGCGCGCCAGCGGCGCCTGGCGCTCGGGGCAGTCGGCGAGCGTGCAGATGCCGCACGACCGCGGCACGCACGGGTCCATGTGGATGAACAGCTCGACCTCGCGGTCGTGGCCGTTGACCAGCCGCTCGATCGCGGTGATCTCCTGGTGCGCCTGCGCCAGCGTGTAGTACCAGGGCAGCGTCACGTGGCAGTCGACGTGCAGCACCGCGCCGTAGGTGATGGTGCGGAAGTTGTGGACGTCGATCCACGGCGGCCGGCGCGCGGCCTCGAGCTGCGCGATCACCTTGGCCGCCAGCTCGTGATCGGCCTCGTCCATGATCCCGGCGACCGAGCGGCGGAACACCCGGAGCCCGGTGAAGATGATGTAGAACGCGAAGACGATCGCGAACAGCTGATCGAGCCACAGGACGCCGGTGAGGCGGATCAGCACGAGGCCGACGACCATCGCCACCGTGCTCCACGCGTCGCTGAGCAGGTGGGCGCCGCTGGCCTCCATCGTGATCGAGTGCGCGCGCCGGCCGCGCCGCTGCAGGCCGAGACCCATGATCAGGTTGAGCGCGCCGGCTGCGCCGGTGAGCGCGATGCCGACGCCGAGATCGTGGAGCTGCTGGTGCGCCAGCAGCGCCTGCACCGCCCGCCAGATGATCAGCCCGCCGGCCACCATCACCAGCCCGCCCTCGATGCCGGCCGAGATGAACTCGATCTTGCCGTGGCCGTAGGGGTGCTCGCGGTCGCGCGGCTGGGCCGCGAGCCACAGGCTGTACAGCGCGAACGTGCCGGCGGTGACGTTGACGATGCTCTCGAGCGCGTCGCTCAAGATCGTGTTGCTGTGGGTCAGGCTCCACGCGGTGAACTTGATCGCCAGCAGCGCCACGCCGGCCGCCACGACCACCGCCTGGAGCCGGACGTTGCCGCGGGCTGTCGACGCCATGGCCGGAGCGTACCGGGCAGGGGCGCGGGGGCCAGCGGCGCGCCCTGCGGCCAAACGTCCCGGCGACCGCGGCGGCGGGTGGCCACGGCCCGTCGCTTGCAGCTCGACCACTCGCCATGGCCAGCCCTCCCGCTCGTTTCGTCGCCACGTCGGACCTCGTCAGCGTGCGCGCGTCCGGCGGCGTGCCCCGCCGCGGCCGCGCCGGCCGTCGCACGGTGTGCAGCGACCCGTTCGAGCACGACCGCAAGGTCGCGCGGGTCGTGCACGACCTCCGCGCGCGGCGGTCGATCCGCCCGCTGGTGCGGCAGAAGCGGGCGGCCTCGCACATGGTGGCGAGACCGCACGACCGCCGGCGCACCGACGACAAGCTCGACATCCGCGACCTGAACGCGATCCTGGCGATCGACCCCGCGGCGCGGACCTGCGTCGCCGAGCCGGGCGTGACGTTCGTGGACCTGGTCGCCGCCACGCTGCCCTACGGCCTGGCGCCAGCGGTCGTGCCCGAGCTCGAGACCATCACCATCGGCGGCGCGGTGGCGGGCGGCTCGATCGAGTCGACCTCGTTCCGCCACGGCGGCTTCCACGACACCTGCCTGGCGTACGAGGTGGTCACCGCGACCGGCGAGGTGCTGACCTGCACGCCCGACGACGACCCGCTGATCTTCGAGATGATGCACGGCACCTTCGGCACGCTGGGCGTGCTGACCAAGCTCACGTTCCGGCTGATCCCGGCCCGGCCGTGGGTCCACGTGGTCCATCAGCGCTTCGACCAGCTCGACGCCTTCCTCGCGGCGATGCGGGCGCACCAGCGCGCCGACGACGTGGACTTCATGGACGGGATGATCCACGCGCCCGACGAGCTGGTGCTGACGGTCGGGCGCTTCGTCGACGAGGCGCCCGCGAGCGCCGGCGCTCCCGCCGGCCGGGACACGGGCGAGGCCTACCTGACCACCGAGGCGTACTACTTTCGCGACCGCGGCGTCGGGCATGGCAAGCGGTGGTTCCGCGTCGGCGCGCTGCGCCGCATCGGCCAGTGGTTCCAGCGCCTGGTGCGCGCCGACCGCCCCGACCTCACCCTCGACGTGATGGTGCCGCTGAGCCGGGCGCCGACGTTCCTCGCCTGGTACCAGCGCACGATCGGCCACTATCCGGTCGGGTGCACGCCGTACCGCCCCGGCCACCGCTACGAGTGGCTGGCGCCGGCGGTGTTCGCGGGCGTCACCGACGACCTGTACGTGGACCTCGCGGTCGCGGGCGCGGCGCAGCCCGCCGGTCGCAACTACTACCGCGAGCTCGAGCGCGCGCTGGCCGGGTTCGGCGGGGTCAAGACGCTCGGCTCGCACAACTACTACGACGAGCACGAGTTCTGGCGGACCTGGAACCAGCCCAACTACGCGCGCGTCAAGCGCCGCACCGATCCGCACAACGTGCTGCGCGACCTCTACGACAAGACCTGCCGGGCCAGCCAGGGCCGCGCGTGAGCGCGCCGACGGTCTACGCCAGGTCGCGCGCCAGCTCGGCGTAGAACTCGTCGTCGGTCAGGTAGTACGCCCACAGCGGCTGCGGCTCGGCGACGCCGCGCTGGCGCTGGAACTCGAGCAGGTCGTCGAACTCGCCGTCGTACCAGCCCCACAGGAAGCGCGCGCGCAGCGGGTCGAGGTTGCGCCGGCGCAGCTCGGCCACGACCTCGGGGAGCTCGTCGTCGTCGAACTCGTCGATCAGGTCGGTGGCCTCGTCGATCAGCGTGGCGAGGTGGGCCAGGCCGGCCTTGGTCAGGTTCCAGCGATCGCGCCACCGGCTCATCTCGACCAGGCCGCGGCTCGACAGGTCGGCCAGCACCTCGTCGATCGGCGACAGCTCGGCGGGCAGGCCGATCGGGAACACCACGCCGCCGTCGGCGGGCTTGAGGTCCATCTTCTTCAGGACGTAGATGCCGGCGTAGGTGCGGATGGCGTCGGCGTCGACGACGGGGGCGGCGGGGCGGCGGATGAGGTCGGTCATGGGGCCTCGTGGCTTGGTCGGCGTTTCGGACGAGCACCGGTGGTGGCGTCAGGCGCTCGTGTCCTGGGGGAGGCTCGGCGGGGGCATGACCCCGCCGAGGGGGGCTCGGCGACGAGCCCCTACAACTCGGGGGCGTGGGCCTGGTGCCAGCCGCCAGGGGCGACGAGGCGCAGGCGATCGTGATCGGCGTGGTGATCGAGCCAGGAGTCGACCGGGCCGCGCCCGTACCACACCGGGCGACCGCCGGCGGCTGGCGGCGCCGCCAGCCGGGCGTGGTGCGGGTTGCACAGCGCGAGCACGATCGTCGCGTCGGTCGGCAGCCGCGGCAGCCACCGCGCCAGGAACGCCGACAGCGGCGCGATCGCCCGGGCGTCGCCCAGGTCGAACTCGAGCTCGACGTCGTCGGCCAGCGCGGCGCCGTCGTCGGCCGCGTGCAGCGCCAGGACCAGCGCGTCGTCGACGGCCGTCAGCGCGGCGCCGTCGTCGAGCCACAGCCGCTCGACCCGCGTCCAGCCGAAGCCGGCGTAGTCGGTGTCGATCTCGGCGCGATCCTCGGTGAGGCCGAGCAGCTCGAGCGGCGGGCGCCGCGCGAACGGCAGGTCGGCCAGCGCGCGGGGCGGGGTCACGCCGCCAGGACGACGCGCGGCAGGGCGCTGGCGCGGCCGCCGAACCGGCTGCCACCGCGCGAGCGCGGCGGGGTGCGCTTGGTGCCGCTCGAGCCGCCGTAGCTGCGGCCGGTGGCCGACTTCTTGGCGAAGCGCTCGGGGTACTGCGCGCGGTAGCTGGAGCGCTGGCTGCGCAGCTCGCCGTGGCGCGCCGCGCTGGTGGTGTACGGCTGCGTGTACATCGGCACGTAGGTCGGCATCATCATGCTGGCGAGCATCGAGCCCATCAGCATGCCCGACATGATGCCGAACATCGGCGAGCTGTAGCCGGCGTAGTGGCCGTAGCCGGCGGTCTGGTACTGGCCCTCGCCCTCGCCGGTGATGACCCGGGTGATCGTGAAGATCTTCTCGGGCTCGTCGACCTGGCCGTCGGTGTTCTTGTCGAAGAAGCCGGTGACCACCTGGGTCTTGGCGTCGACGTCGTGGACCGCGATCGAGACCACCTCGTCGCCCTCGTAGATCTCGTTGATCCGGCGCTCGAGATCGGCCGGGCCCTCGGCCTGCTTGTAGGCGTCGTTGACCTTGTCCCAGTCGATCTTGACGTTGGTGTTCTCGGTCGTGGTCCACCGATCGGTGGACTCACGCTTCGAGGTACACGCGGCGGTGGTCGACGCCGCCACCAGCGCGACGGCCAGCACGATGCGAGAGGTGCGGTGGAGCATTCCGCACACCGTAGTGCCTGATGTGCGAACGTCAACCGCCTGTCGGTGAGCCGGCGGCCGGCGCTAGGGCTCGCGCAGCCAGGCGCTGGCAGCGGACTCGCCCAGCGCCGCGTGGGCGGCGTGGTCGTAGATCACCGGCCCGACCGCCCGGGGCCCGGCGCCGGTGAACGTCACGTAGGTGACCTCGGCCGGATCGATGCCGCCGTCGATCGGCGAGCACGGATCGGCCCCGCCGGACGGCGCGCCGAGGAAGCGCTGGCACATCGCGTACGACGCCTCGCCGATGAACCAGCCGCCGGCCTCGTCGGCGAAGATGCCGTACTCGACGCGGCCGCCGTAGATGACGGCGCCCACCTGGCCGAGCGCGATGCCGTGGCTCTGGTACCACGCGGTCTCGGGGAGCCCCAGCGGGATGACGAAGTACGGCAGCGTGGTCGGATCGACGTCGCCGGCGGGGGCCAGGTCGACGATGCTGGTCTGCGGCTGGCCGGTCGGGTCGGTGTCGCACGGCGGGGTCTGGACGCCGTCGCAGTCGACGTCGAGGTCGGCCCGCCAGTAGACCGCGCTGCCGCAGGCGAACATCGAGATGGCGCCCGGGCCGTCGGTGCCGAAGCCGCCCTTGATCGCGGCCCCGCCGCACGCGGCGACCTTGTCGAGCAGCTGCGCGGCGGTCGGCGGGCTGCCGGCGTCCCCGCCGGTGGCGTCGGCCGGCCCGGCGTCGGGCGCGTCGCCGGCGCCGCCGCACGCGAGCAGCCCGAGCACCGCCGCGAGCCCTGCGCACCGCCCGGGTCCGATGCGCGCACGCGCGGCGATCGACACGGCATCGAGCAGACCACGGCGGCGGGCGGCGCGGCAAGCACGCCGGATCCGCCGCCCTCGCTCACGCCCAGATGGCGCCGTGGGCGTGGTCGTCGTCGCCGGGCACCGCCCGCGCCACGTAATAATAGGCGGCGACCACCGCGCGGACGTGGCCGGCGGGGCAGCGCAGCGGTGCGGGGTGGCCGTGCCAGTGGTCCTCGCCGTAGGCCATGACCACCAGGCGGTCGCGCCGCGGGGCGATCGCCACCTCGCGGCGGGTGCGCGCCCGATCCCACAGCTCCAGTTCGCCACCCCAGGCGTCGTCCCACGCGGTCGGCAGGTAGTAGAGCACCGTGAGCGCGCGGTCGAGGTGGCGCGCGCTGTCGCGGTTGAAGTCGGCGTGCACGGCGAGGTGGCCGCCGGGCAGCGTCGCGATCGGGCCGGCGCCGACGAAGTGCGGATCGGCGATCAGCCCGCGCTGCCCGCTGAGCGCGCCGAGGAAGTCGAGGAACGTCATGCCGCCCAGCTCGGCCAGCAGCCAGCGCAGCGCTGGGTCGACGTCGGCGAAGTCGCCGCGCTGCAGCTGCGACAGCCGCCCCGCCTGCTCGACGTGGTCGCGCCGCTTCCAGTGCGGGTGGGTCGGCGGCGGGAACGCCTGGGCCAGCGCCGCCGACCGCGCGTCGCCGAGGAGGCCGTCGATGACGACGTGCGGGTACGGCCGCGCGTCGCGGTACGCCGCGTGGTGGGCGCGACCCAGCGCGAGCAGCGCCGCGCGGTCGAACGACCACGGCGCGAACGCCGGCAGGCTGTGGACCAGCGGGGTCACGGCGCGGTCGAAGGCGTTGGCACCGCCACGGCGGCCCAGGCCTCGAGCTCGGCGAGGGTCGGCCAGACGTCGGCCGGACCGCCGGTGACGACCGAGATCGGGCACGGCGAGTTGGCGGCGGCGATCGTCGCGGTCGCGAGCGGCTTGCCGGTGCACACGTCGATCGCGGTCAGCGTCAGATCGTGCTCGACCCGCGCCACGGTCTCGGGACGCACGCCGGCGACGAGTTGGTACGGCCCGCAGGTCCCAGCGGTGCGCGGGGCGGCCGGCGCGCCGCGCACGATCACCCGCACGGCGCCCATGGTCGCGCCGGGTGACGCCAGCGTCGTCGGGTGCTCGGGCGTGCGCCCGTCGTCGACCCGCAGCGCCCAGGCCGTCTCGTCGCCGTCGCAGCGCGCGACCAGCCCCGCGCCGAGCTGCTGCGTGACGAACGTCGACAGGTCCTCGCGGAAGCTCGCGTCGGGCGCGACCCGGACCTCGGCGGTCAGGTTGGCGCGGCGGGTCTTCACCTCGATCGGGATCGCCACCCCACCAGCGGGCAGTGCTGCGTCGCTCACTCCTAGCGGCGGCTCGGTGCGCACGTCCGGGAACAACGCGCGCGCGGGCCACGTGGCGAGCACGTCCCACAGCGCCACCGGCACCGCGCCGAACCCCTCGGTGAGCGCCACGGCCGCGCCGCCAGCGGTCACCCCCGCGCCAACCGTGGCCTGCACGCCGACGTGGGCCGTGCCGGTCGCGTCGATCTTGCACACCGACGGCGACGGTCGCCCGGCGCCGGCCGCGGCCAGGTGCTGCGACGCCAGCGTGAGCGACACGCGCGGGCGCACCGGCGGCGTGGTGCTGGTCTCGTCGCTCGGCGTCGCGCAGCCGTCGATCACCAGCCGCGGCTGGTGCGCGCTCGCCGGCACGTCGACCGTGACGGTCTTGGTCGCGACGACCTTGTCGCCGCGCAGCGCCTCGATCTTGATCGTCGCCGCCCCCACGTCGAACTCGTCGGCCGGGACGCGGAGGCTGGGCACCGTCGGCCCGCTCTGGTCGATGCGATGCGCGCCGACGCGCACGCCGGTGATCGCGCCCGACGCGTTGACGACGATCGCGTCGCCGTCGACGCGCGCCACCACCTGCCACGACGGCCCGCCGCCGCCGCACGCCGCGATCGCGGCCGGCGCGATCAACCAGCACATGGACGACCCACGACGACGCGCGCGCAGCGACATGTTGCGCCGACGATAGCCAGCGCAGGAGCGCGAAACAAGCGACGGCGGGCCGGCCGCGGCGCGGCGGTCATCACGGCGACGAGTCGATCGGCAGCTCGGCGCGAGACGCCACCTTCGGCGACCAGCGCGCGGCGGTCGCGGCGCGGCCTGCTAGAGTCCGCGCGCATGGCCGCCGCTGCTTCGATCCGCCGCGCCACCCGGGACGATGTCGACGCGCTGGTCGCGCTGGTCGAGTCGGCGTACCGCGGCGAGGCCAGCCGCGCTGGCTGGACCACCGAGGCCGACCTGCTGGGCGGGCGGCGCACCGACGCGACCGACGTGCGCGCGTGCCTGGACCGGCCGCACAGCCAGATCCTGGTCGCCGAGGACGGCGGCCGGCTGGTGGCCTGCGCCCACGTCTGCGTCGAGGACGGTGGCGGGTACTTCGGGATGTTCGCGGTGACGCCGGGGCAGCAGGGCGGCGGCCTCGGCAGCGCCGTGCTGGCCGCGGCCGAGCGCGTGGTCGCCGACGAGTGGGGGCTGCCGGTCATGCGCATGACCGTCATCGACGTGCGCGCCGAGCTGATCGCGTACTACCAGCGCCGCGGCTACGCGCGCACCGGCGTCCACAAGCCGTTCCCCTACGGCGACGAGCGGTTCGGCGAGCCGAAGCGCGCCGACCTGCGCTTCGAGGTGCTGGAGAAGGTGCTGCGCACGGACGCCTGACGCGGTTCAGAACGCCCAGCCGATCGCGACGCCGCCGAACGGCATCGCCGTGCCCCAGGTCTCGCCCTCCTCACAGGCGGCGATCGAGGCGCCGGTGCAGTGGACGGCGTCGGGGTTGAGCAGGAAGGTGGGCCCGGCGAAGATCCGCGCCGCAACGTGGTCGCCGCGCCACTCGACGCCGATCTCGGGGCTGGCCCAGTACGCCCGCGCCGCCTCGCGGTAGGTGGCGTCGCTCGATGTCGGCTCGCGGTAGCGGCCCGCCGACGCGCACGCGCCCAGGTACAGCGCGCGGTGGGGGCCGGCCCATGGGCGAGCGCGCACGCACCCGGCGACCTGCACCGCGGTGGCGCTGCGGCCGACGCCGGCGCCGACCGACAGCCAGCGCACGGGCGCGACGTCGACCGCGACGCCGACGCCGAGCGGCGACGCCAGGCCGAGCTGCGCCTCGAGCGTGCGCGGCGCGGTGGCCCAGCCGTCGGCCCGCGCGGTGGCGGACGGGGCGACCACCGCCGTGGTCGCGATCAGCAGCAGGCGCGTGCCGCGCATGATGACCGACGCTAGCACGCGAGCGCGGCCGCCCCGCGTGCCCGTGCGCACACCGGGCGAGCCCGCGTATGCTGCCGGCGTGAGCCCACGCGCGCCGGCGCCGATCGCCACCACGCCGGTCGAGCAGCGCGGCCTCGAGGCGGCGGTGCGGCTGTTCGCCGGCAAGTTCGTCGTGCCCGCCAAGCAGGCGCAGCTGGCGCAGCGGCTGGCCACCGCCGCGCGCCGCGGCGAGACGCTGGCGGCGCTGCCGCGCTGGCTGGCCGGCGCGCCGACGCCGCTGGCCGGCGCCGAGCAGTCGCCGGCGGGGCTCGAGGCGCGGGTCGGCGCGCAGGTGGGGATCTACCTCGACGACGACGGCGCGCGGCGCACCGCGATCGGTGGGGCGCTGGCGCTCGGCCGCGGCCACGCCGCGCTGTTCATCGCCGACAGCGGCCGCCTGGCGCTGGTGTTCCGGATCGACGCCGCGCCGCTGCTCAGCATCCGGCTGTAGCCGCGCGGCTCAGGCCGCGAGCCACGCCGCGGGGACGTGGAGCTCGTGGACGTCGCGGCGGTGGGCGCCGTCGCCGCGGACGATCGACGCGTGGCCGAGCGGGCCGAGGTCCCACCCCAGCTGCACGCGATCGTGGTGGCCGACGCCGGTGCCGGCGCACAGGTCGAGCCAGCGCCAGCACCACTGCTCGACGAGGCTGGCGGTCGAGGTCTGGCCGTCGTGGTGCGGCGCGCCGAGCCGGAAGCGCACGACGCCGCCGTGGCGCGAGCACTCGAGGTGCATCGGCCACGCGGTCGCCAGCCCGCGCCAGTTGCCGTCGTCGGGCGGCGCGATCGCGACGTCGGCGGCGAGCCCGAGCAGGCGGCGCACCGTCGCCAGCGGCGGCTCGTCGCGGCGCAGCCCGACCTCGAGCACCAGGTCGCGCGAGTCGAGGCGCACCGACGGGCGGGTGTAGCCGAGGCTGGCGACGACCCCGCGGCCGGCGTACTCGCGATAGCCCTCGCGGCTGGCGCCACGCGCCGTCGGCGCCAGCCCGTCGGCGAGGTAGCTGCCGACCCACTCGAACATGTTGGTCCAGATGTCCTCGTCGGGGAACCGCGTGATCGTCAGCATCACGTGGCCGGGGCTGACCACCAGCTCGGTGCGCGGCGGCTCGTACAGGTGCGCCAGGCCGGTGCGGAACCGACACGCGGCGTGGAACTCGACGCACGGCGCGGCGCCGCGCAGCCCGTCGGCCGCCAGCCCCGCGGCCTCGGCCGGCGTGGGCAGCGGCGACGACATCGGGCCCACGCCGTCGACGTCGAGGAGGACGAGCAGCTCGCCGAACGAGAACACTGGAGCACCGACGTCGACCATCACGCGGCCACGCTACACCCGCGTCGACGCGAAGCACAGCCCGGCGAACGCCGGCAGGTCGTAGCCAGGGTCAGCCGGCACCCGCAGCGCGCGGTCGGGGCACAGCCAGTCGTCCGCGAGGCGGTACCCGCGGCTCGCCATCGCGGCCACCAGCTCGGCGCGGTTGAACAGCCAGCACGGCGCGGCGACACCGTCGACGGGGAGCAGCGCGACCCGCGTCGGGCGATCGACCAGCGGCAGCCGGTTGAGCACGACCAGCCGCGGCGCCCGCGCCAGCTGCGCCAGCCGCTCGGCCGGCGGCACCTCGTCGAACGCCAGCCGATCCGCGCTGTACACGACGTCGGCCGCCACCGCCGCGGGGTCGTCGGTGAACGCCAGGTGCGGCGCGTCGCGCCGCTGCTGCAGCGCGCGGCCGCGAGCGAGCGCGGCGGGCCGATCGGCGACCACCCAGCGCATCCCGGCCGGATACGGGATGCGGGGCCGGAAGCGGTAGTAGCAGCCGCCGTCGCCGCCGCCGAGCTCGAGCACGGTGCCACCCTGCGCGATCGCGTCGCGCAGCCAGAACATCGCGGGGTAGTCGGGGTCGTCGTCGGGGCGCGCCTCGAGCGCCGCGCCGGCGGGCACCTCGGTCGGGGTGGCCTGCCGCGCCTCGGCGAAGCTCGCGTACAGCGGCAGCGCGACGCCGCGCGGGGGCGCGCCGCAGGGGTGGTCACGCGTCGGGGGGCGCCTGCGCATGTCGGTCCGGACGCCCCGAGCCACGCGGTCCGAACAGCGCTCGGTCGCCGTGGCGGGCGGTGGCGGCCTGGCCATCGGCGCCGCGTGCTGCGCACCAGGCGCGGCTACGGCGCGCGCTCGAGCAGCGGCGCGCAGGTCGACACGCCAGCGCCGACGATCCGCATCGGCAGATCGGTGGCGACGCGCGCCGGGGCGCCCGCCTGCATCGGCACGGCGTGGACGCTGGAGACGCCGTCGACGGTCGTGAACACGTAGAACGTGCCGCCCCAGTGCGCGAACGCGTAGGCCGAGACGTCGGCGGTCGCGTCGCCCAGCACCCACGGCGTGCCGATCGCGGCCCCGGTGGCGCGATCGAGCTCCTGGATGCGACCGCGGCCCGGCGCCGGGAAGTACGCGAACAGCCGGCCGTCGCCGGTGCCGGTCAGCTCGGGGTGGTTGCCGTCGCCGGCCAGGGTCGCGACCGGCTCGAACGTCGTGGGCTGGGCCGCGGTGTCGAGCCGGGCCAGCGTGGTGCCGGGCCCCTCGCCGGAGGCGACGAACAGCGTCTCGGTGGTCGCCTTGGCGCCGTCGGTGACGAAGCCCATCCCGAACGTCCGCGGCGCGCCGCGCGGCGCCGCCCCGCGCCCGACGCAGCGGCCGTCGATGATCGACGCGCGGTGGACCAGCCCGTTCTGGTAGCCGAGCCACGCCACGCCACGCCGATCGACCGCCATCGAGTTCACCGCCCGCGCCGCGTCGCAGTCCAGCGCGGCGATCCGACGGAACGGATCGCCGGGCAGCTTGCGCGGGTCGAAGGCGTAGAGGGTGGCGTCGCTGTCGACGACGTAGACCAGCTCGACGTCCTGGACCGCGCAGGTGTCGACGCAGGCGCCGTCGCGGCACCCGCCGGCGCACGCCTCGACCTTCGGGCCGGCCGTGCCGTCGCCCTGGCAGATCGCGACGCCATCGTCGACGCAGGTGCGCGCGCCCGGCGTGCAGCGCGGCGCCGGCGCGACGGCCGAGCTCCCGCCCGGCGGGGCGGACGACGACGACGACGGCGCGTCGCGCGCCTTGCACGAGGCCAGCAGACTCAGGGCCGCCACCACCAGCGCGGGTCGCATCCGCCGACGATGCCACGCCGGGCGCCGCGACGGATCACCGCAGGGGTCGCGCGCACCGCTGGCGCGCCGGGTGGCTCCAAGGAGCATGCCCTCCGCTGCCGCCGTCGCCGTCCCCGCTCCGCAGCCCCGTCCCGCCATCGTCGTCACGTTCCCCGGCGGCAAGCGGGTCGACGCCCAGGTCGGCGGCTTCACGATCGCCACCGATCAGCCGGCCAGCGGCGGCGGCGCCGACAGCGCGCCGGCGCCGTTCGATCTGTTCCTGGCGTCGATCGCCACCTGCGCCGGCATCTACGCGCTGGGGTTCTGCCAGGCCCGCGGCCTGGCCACCGACGGGCTGCGGATCGAGCAGGAGGTGATCGACGACCCGGCGACCCACCTGCCGGCCGAGGTGCGGCTGCGCGTGACTCCGCCGGTCGGGTTCCCCGCCCGCTACCGCGACGCGCTGGTGCGCGCCGTCGACGGCTGCAAGGTCAAGAAGACGATCGCCCGCCAGCCGGTGTTCGCGGTCGCGCTGGCCGACGCCTGACCGCTACCCCCGTGGCAAGCTGGCGCGGACGGCCGTGTGCCTCCGGATTGGCGCCCCTCCGCCCGCCAGTCCGGCATACTCGATCGCGATGACGTCTCCGGTGGCGGCTGCGACCGTGCCCCTCGCGGCCACCCTCAGCCCCGAGATCAGCCTCCGCTTCCAGGAGCTGCCGTTCGTCGGGATGGCGATGACGTCGCCCGCGAGCAAGCGCTGGATCCAGGTGAACCAGGCGCTGTGCGACATGCTCGGCTACACGCACGCGGAGCTGCTCGAGCTCGCCTGGACCGACGTCACGCACCCGGCCGATCTCGGTGTCGACGTCGGCGCGTTCGACGAGGTGATGCGCGGCGAGCGCGACGGCTACCAGCTCGACAAGCGCTTCATCCGCAAGGACGGCGGCGTCCTCCACGCCACCATCAACGTCAAGGCCTACCGCGCCGAGGACGGTCGAGTCGACTACTTCATCGCCACCATCGCCGACATCACCGCGCGGGTCGCCGCCGAGGCCGCGGCGCGCGACGCCGCCGCGCTGTTGACCAACCTCTCGCTCCAGGTCCCGGGCGTCATCTATCAGTACCAGCTGCTGCCGGATGGGCGGTCGCGGTTCCCGTTCGCGTCCGACGCCATCGCCGACATCTACGAGGTGACGCCAGGCGAGGTGCGCGGCGACGCGGCCGCGGTGTTCGCGCGGCTGCACCCCGACGACTACGATCGCGTGGCCGCGTCGATCACCGCGTCGGCCGAGACGCTCACGCCGTGGCGCTGCACCTACCGCGTGGTCTTGCCGCGGCGGGGCCTGCGCTGGCTCAGCGGCCACGCGCGCCCCGAGCGCCTCGCCGACGGCAGCACGCTGTGGCACGGCTACATCACCGACTCGACCGAGACCGAGCAGGCGCGCGAGGCGCTCGCCGAGAGCGAGCAGCGCTACCGGATCCTGGTCGAGCACGCGCCCGAGGCGATCGTCGTGCTCGACGTCGAGGCAGGTCGTTTCATCGACGCCAACACCAACGCCGAGCGCCTGCTCGGCTGGCCGCGCGCCGCGCTGCTCCAGCTCGGCGTCGACGCGATCAGCCCGCCGCACCAGCCCGATGGCCAGCCCTCGATCACCGCGGCGCGGTCGCTGGTCGCGCGCGCGCTGGCCGGCGAGGCGGTCCACTTCGAGTGGACGCACCGCGACGCCGCGGGGCGCGATCTGCCGTGCGAGGTCCACCTGACCCGGCTCCCGTTCGCAGGCCGGCAGCTGGTGCGCGGGAGCATGCTCGACATCAGCGAGCGCACCCGGTCGCGGGAGCACCTCCGCCGGCTGCAGGCCGCGGTCGAGTGCGCGACCAGCGCCATCGCGCTGGCCGATCGCGACGGTCGCCTCACCTACGTCAACCCGGCGTTCCTCGCGCTGTGGGGCCACGCCCACGCCGACGAGGTCCTCGGCCGCAGCGCGCTGTCGTTCTGGCGATCGCCGGAGGAGGCGGCGGCGGTGGTGGCGGCGCTCGGTCATGGCACCTGGTCGGGCGAGCTGATCGCGCAGCGCGCCGACGGCAGCGTCCGCACGGTCGCGGTGACGGCGAGCGCGTTCACCGACGACGCCGGCGAGGCCGCCGGCATGCTCGCCTCGTTCAACGACGTCACCGAGGCCCGCGCGCTCGCGGCCCAGCTGGTGCAATCGCAGAAGCTGGAGTCCCTCGGCCGCCTCGCCGGCGGCATCGCCCACGACTTCAACAACCTGCTCACCGTGATCAAGGGCTACCTCGCCGTCGCGCTGTCCGCCGTCGCCGACGACGATCCGGTCGGCGACGATCTCCGCGAGGTCGACCGCGCCGCGGACTCCGCGGCGGCGCTGACCCGCCAGCTGCTGGCGGTGTCGCGGCGACAGGTCATCGCCCCGGTGGCGCTCGACCTCAACGCGGTGGTGCGGCGCATCCACGGCATGCTGGTGCGGATCCTCGGCGAGGACATCGCGCTGGTGCTCGCGACCGCCGCCGAGCTCCGCCCGGTGTGCTTCGACCCCGCGCAGGCCGAGCAGGTGCTGCTCAACCTCGCCGTCAACGCCCGCGACGCGATGCCCCACGGCGGCCAGCTCACGATCGGCACCGCCGAGGTCCGCGTCGAGGCCGACGACCCGCGCCACCCCGGCCTGCCGCCGGGCGAGTTCGTCCGGCTCACCGTGGCGGACACCGGCGGCGGCATGCCGCCCGAGGTCCGCGATCACGTCTTTGAGCCGTTCTTCACGACCAAGGACGTCGGCAAGGGCAGCGGCCTCGGCCTGGCGATGGTGCACGGCGCGGTGGCGCAGAACGGCGGCCGCATCGAGCTGGAGTCGTCGCCCGGGCGCGGGACCGTGTTCCAGATCTACCTGCCGGTCACCGCCGAGCCCGCCGCGGTGCAGCGCGATCGCCGCGCGGCCGGGCTGCCGCGCGGCCACGAGCGCGTGCTGCTGGTCGAGGACGACGCCAACGTCCGCGGCCTGGCGCGCCGCCTGCTCGAGCCGCTCGGCTACCGGGTCCACGACCACGGGAGCCCCGCCGACGCGCTAGCGTGGCTGGCCGCGACCGACGCCCCGGTCGACCTGCTGCTCACCGACGTGATCATGCCCACGATGAACGGCCGGGAGCTGGCCGATCGGGTCCGGGCGCTGCGGCCCACGATCCGGGTGCTCTTCGTGTCGGGCTACACCGCCGACGTGATCGCGCATCACGGCGTGCTCGGCCCCGGGGTCGAGTTCCTCGCGAAGCCGTACACCCGCGAGGCGCTGGCCACCCGGCTGCGCGACCTGCTCGACGGTCCATCGCCGCGCGGGTGAGCCGGGGGCCGTCAGCCGCCGGTCGCGGGCTCGCAGCGGGCCGCGATCAGCCGGGGGCTGGCCGCGGTGCCGGCGATGCGCAGGTAGTACCAGCCGTCGTCCTGCGCCGCGCCGGTCAACGTCGTCAGCGTGTGCAGGCGCGGGTCGCGCGCGGCCAGCGCCGCGGTCGGGCGGAAGCGGACGCAGCCGTCGAGCGCGCTGGCCCGCGGGTCGCGCGCCAGCCGGACCTCGAGGCCGACCGCGGTCTCGAGCTCGGTCGACGGCCACGCCCAGCGGGTCACGCGCGCGACGCCTCGCTTGATCTCGACCTGCGCGTCGAGGCCGTCGAGATCGAGGTGCGAGAACGCCAGCTCGCCGCCGAACGCGCCACCGTCGTCGCGCAGCGGGGTGCGATCATCGCCCAGCTGGCAGTGGCCCACGCACCGCACCGCCGCGCGGCCGTAGATCCGGCGGACGTCCGGCTGGAAGCCGGTCAGCGGGATCGAGACGTTGGCGTCGAGCTCGATCGGCCCGGTCAGCGGCAGCCCGAGCGGCGGCTCGATCGGCAGCGCCGCGAGGTCGAGGCGGTGGCGGTACGCGTAGAGCTGCACCGCGGTCGGCCCGATGTGGACGATGCTCTCGATCGGCCCCGAGGTCGGGGTCGGCGGGTCGGCGCCGCTGCAGCCGAGCAGTCCGAGCCCGACCAGCCCGCCCAACCCGAGGGCCGCGCGCCTCACGCGGGCTCGCCGTCGGGGAGCGGCGGCGCGGCGCCGAGCTGCGGGGTGGTCGCGAAGAAGCGGTCGCGCTGGTCGTCGGCGAGGAGCTCGCGGGCGTCGCGGCCGTGGACCGTCGTGCCGACGATCATCAGCGAGCGCTCGACCTTCTCGATCGGGTTCACGTTGTCCTGGATGACCGTGTCGAGCAGCGTCTTGTCGAAGCAGTGGGTCGCGGCCAGGACGACGTGCAGGCTGGCGTCGTCGATCGGCAGCGCCCCCGACTTGGTGAGCGCGTCGAGCAGGTCGAAGGCGCGGTGCTTCTCGGTGGTCTGATCGCTCGCCGACAGCCGCGTGGTCTTGGCGGCGCCGAGCAGGCCCTTCTGGGCGCTGCGGGTCCACGGCTCGCCGGGGTTGATGATCGTCGCGCGCAGCGCGCCGTCGGTGTCGAGCGCCTCGAACTTCTTGTCGAGCTCGCCGGGCAGCCGGGTGTAGTCCACCGCGTCGCCGGGCGCGCCGTCGCCGGTCGGCGCCGCGGCGCGATCGGGGCGGGTGGCCGTCGGGGTGGTCGCGGCCGCGCGCGTGGCCTCGGGCGGCGGCGGGGGGGGCGGCGCCGCGGCGACCGGCGCGGCGATCGCCGACGGGGCCATCGCCGGGGCCGACGGCATCGGCATCGCCGACGGCACCGGCATCGCCGACGGCGCGCGCGGCGGCGGCGGCGGGGCACCACCCGGCATCGGCGGCGGGCCCCCGAACGCGCCGCCGCGGGCGTAGTCGACCGGCGCCGACGGGTACGGCGCCGGCGGCGGCGTGCGGTTCATCTCGGCCAGCCGCATCGCCTCGCGCTCGCGCTCCTCGTCGAGCTCGCGCTGCTTCGACAGCGCGATCATCTCTTGCATCCGGCGGACGTACTCGCGGACGCGGTCGAGCTTGGCCTCGGCGTGGGCGTCGGCCGGCCCGTCGTACGACAGCAGGTCGCTCGGGATCTGGTACTCGATGAACAGGCCCAGCAGCTCCTGGGTCAGCTTGATCTCCTTGGTCAGGCTGTCGGGCGGGAGCTTGAGCAGCTTCTCGAGCTGCGGCTTGATGTGGATGACGCAGACGCCGAACAGCGTGCTCTCGAGCTGCATGCCGCGGTAGGCGCGCGCGAACCGCTGCTGCTCGGGCGACAGCGACTCGATCGCGTCGCGGAACTCCTTCGGCGTCGGGATCTGCTCGAGCATCAGCGGAATCTTCAGCAGGTCCTTGTTCTGGACGATGATCCCGAACCGCGGCTCGAACAGCTCGGCCGAGGCGATCCGCCCGACCAGCAGGATGAAGCTGCTGAACTGCCGCGCCCGCGCCACCAGCGCCAGCGCCGGGCCCGGCTGGCCCGAGAACTGGTGCGAGATCCACGCGTGCAGGTAGCGATCGCCCAGGAACTCGACCCGCGTCGACGCGTCGAGACCGAACCGCATCGGCCGCGGCGCCGCGCTGTGGTGGACGGTGGTCGAGATCGCCGCCGCGTCGCCGCCGCGCGCGGCCTCGATCGCCAGCACGCCCTCGGGGTCGTGGTCGGGGCGGCGCACCGCGTACGAGAACGGCCGCGGCCGGTACGCCGGCTTGACCAGCTTGCGGTGGTGGAACTCCATGTAGCTGGCGAAGTCGGCCGGGGTCAGCTCCTTGCCGATCGCCGCGATCAGCTGATCGCGCAGCATCGCCTCGACGTAGTCGACCGCGACGACGTGCTGCCCGCACACCTGCCGCAGGTGCAGGAGCGTCACCAGCAGGCCGGCCTCGACGGCGGTGATCACCGACGCGTCGCGCGGGAACGCGGCGGCCAGCGCCCGGCACTTGTCGGTCAGGGTGCGCTGTTGCTCGGCGAGGAACGCGTTGGCGTACGCGCCCGGCACGACGCCCTCGTCGCCCACCGGATCGCGCTCGAACAGCGGCAGCACCGGGACGAAGACCTCGCGATCGTCGATCGCGGCCAGGTCGAGGCCGTGCTCCTGCTGGACCGGGAACAGCTCGCCGCGGAAGTAGTGCGCGACGCCGGCGCACCACGTGCTCACCTCGTCGAACGCCTGCAGCGCGGCCTCGATCGCCGGGTTGCGGCGCGGCGTGTGGCACGCGGCGTCGGCGCGATCGATCGCGAACGCGGCGCGGCCGTCGGCGTCGAGGTGCGTCACCAGCCAGGTCAGGTTGAGGT
This sequence comes from Myxococcales bacterium, assembly GCA_016794525.1. Classification (GTDB taxonomy): domain Bacteria; phylum Myxococcota_A; class Polyangia; order Haliangiales; family Haliangiaceae; genus UBA2376. The sequence continues at coordinate 104,005 of JAEUJY010000072.1, read as the reverse complement.
CGCGCGCCGGCCGCACGACGGTCTTGGGCCGGGGCGTGGCCTGCTGCGTGGTCTTGAGCTCGATGCTGCCGGCGCGGCCGTGGATGACGACCGCGTCCTCCGTCGCGGTGCCGGGGAAGGCCACCAGCGCGTACTTGAACTCGAACGCCCAGAAGTACTCGACGACGGTGGTGACGACCTTCTCGGTCTTGGTGGTCTTGCCGAGGATGCCGCGCACCTCGGTGACGCGCTCCTCGGCCGACTCGACCTTGCGCGTGGTCTCGCGCAGGAACCGGCAGTCCTCCTGCGCGGTCAGCCGCAGCGTCACCGCCCGGGTCTTGGCCCACTCGCGCAGCTCGCCCAGCTGCGCCGGCGTCATGCCGAGCACCTCGAGGCACTGCAGCGTGGCCGCGGTCGCGACCCGGGTGACGAACTCGGCCAGCAGGTACTTGTCGTCGTAGCGGTGCGGGACGTCGGCCGGGTACTGCGGGTGGCGGGTGTTGTCGAGCACCGTGCGGATCCGCTTGAGGGCCGCGTCGATCCGGGTCGTGAAGGCGTGCTGGTCGAAGGCCGGGGTGCTCACCGCGCGACTGTACCCGTGTTCGCCCCCCGGGCGCCGCCACTCCCGCGGCACGCCGACCGCGACCGCGTCGTGGCGCCGGTCACCGCTGCCGGCCGTTGCCATCCGTCGCGGCTGCGCGGCGGGCGCAGCGACGGTATCGTGACGGCATGGACGTGACGCGTGGATTGCTGCTGATCGGAATCGTGGCTGCGGCGGGCTGCAGCGAGTCGACGACCACCCCCGAGCCGGGGCCGGTGCCGGTGCCCGCGGTCGACGTGACGACGCTGCGCTGCGCTGCGCCGCCGGCCTGCGCCACCACCGACCCGGCCACGGTCGACAGCTATCCCTCGGCGGACGATCTCGAGGCGCGTCTGGTCGGGGCGTGGTGGTCGTGCGCCGCGCCGGCGATGTTCGGCGCCGCGATCGAGCTGACGCCCGATCGCGAGATGTTCGCGCTGGCCGAAGCCACCGACGGCAGCGGCGCGTGTGTGCGCACCGGCCCGCCGATCGCCGCGTGGTCGGTGCTCGACATCTCGGAGCAGAACCCGGCCGGCACGTTCCAGCTGGAGTTCGACTGGGCCGACGACCGCTGGAGCGTCATCATCCCGACGTTCACGTCCGACGTCCGGCGCCTCGACGACTCGTTCAACGACTGGCGCTTCGCGCGCCTGCAGCGCCGCATCGCCCCCTAGCGCGCGGTCAGGCGTCCTTGACCAGCGCCAGGCCGTTGATGCAGTAGCGCAGGCGGGACGGGGCCGGGCCGTCGGGGAAGACGTGGCCGAGGTGCGCGTCGCACACGGCGCAGGTGACCTCGACGCGCATCATGCCGTGGCTGTCGTCGCCGTGGTACGCGACCACGTCGGGCGTGGCCGGCTGGGTGAACGAGGGCCAGCCGGTGCCCGAGTCGAACTTGGTGGTTGCGTCGAATAACAGCGTCGCGCAGCACGCGCAGCGGTAACGCCCCGGCGTGACGCTCGAGCACATCGCGCTCGAGTGCGGCCGCTCGGTGCGGCCGGCGCGGGCGATCAGGTAGACCTCGGGCGCCAGCTCGGCGCGCCAGGTGGCGTCGTCCTTCTCGACCCGCGCGGGGGCGGGCGGGTTGCCGTTGCGGGCTCGGTCGCTGACGGTGGTCCAGGTGAGCATCGCCATCTGTCCTGCAGGTTGGCACGCGCGCCGCGCGTGTCGAGCCGGGCGATCAGGCAGCCGTCCACTCGCGTGGACACCGGCGGCGGGCCGATCCGGGCGGGTGGACGCGCGGCCGGGTCGCCGCCACGGCGGGCGCGCGCGCCGCTGGTCCGGCGGCTGCAACAGTCGGCCGCATGGTCAACCCATCCGACCCCGTCCCTGCGCGCGCGCTGCCCGGTCTCGACCGCGCGCGCCGCGCGTCCACGCACCTGCTGTGCGCGCTCCCGCTCGTCGCCGCCGCGTGCGGCCCGATCCTCAAAGGCGCGCCCAAGAGCAGCGCGCTCCTGACGGTCGTGCACACCACCGAGGAGGCGCTGCCCAAGCCGGCGGCGCCGCCCGCCGAGATGGTCTCGGTCGGGTTCGTGCCGTCGCCGACCGAGGGCGAGAGCACCGTCGTCGTCAACGTCAAGGACGCCGAGGCCAAGGTCAGCCTGGTCACCAGCACCAAGCGCGCGGCGGTCAACGTCGAGGGCAAGGGCGCGGTCGCCGGCGGCGCGGTGCAGGCGGTCGACCTCGACACCAAGCTGCTGTGCGCGCGGACGCCGTGCGCGTTCTTGCTGCCGTACGGCTCGGCGACGCTGCACCTCGAGGCGCCCCCCGGCGACGGCTGGGACTCGTCGACCGATCTCTACGACGTCGACGTCGTGCCGCAGCAGGCGCAGCTGGTGACCCACCTGATGAGCCGCACCAAGACCACGACCAAGCGCAAGGCCAAGGAGTCGAAGGGCCTGGTCGCCGACATCCTGCTCGAGTCGTTCGGCTGGACCGGCATCACCGTCGGCGTGCCGCTGGCGCTGGTGTCCGACGACACCCGCGGCGCGGGCATCGGCCTGACCGTGGCCGGCGCGCTGATGGTCGGGCTCGGCGTCGCGCTCTACGACCCCGGCGCGACCCAGGAGGACGTCCACAGCTTCCGGCCGTCGGCGACGACGATGTCGCCGTACCCCCCGAGGTGACGTGACCGCCCCCCACGAGATCGCCGGGTACCGCATCGAGCGCAAGCTCGGCGAGGGCGGCATGGGGCAGGTGTTCGTCGCGACGCACCCGCAGCTCGGCTACCGGGTGGCGGTGAAGGTGCTGTTGCCGGAGTACACGCGCAACCCGGAGATCGTCGCGCGGTTCTTCAACGAGGCGCGCGCCGCGTCGCGGCTGCAGCACCCCGGCATCGCGCGGGTGTTCGACTTCGGCCACGCCGCCGACGGCGCTGCGTTCTTCACGATGGAGCTGCTCGCCGGCGAGGCGCTAGCCAGCCGGCTGGCGCGGCGGCGCCTGCTGACGGTGGCCGAGGCGCTGACGATCACGCGGCAGATCGCGACGGCGCTGGCGGCGGCCCACGCCGACGGCATCGTCCACCGCGACATCAAGCCCGACAACGTCTTCCTGGTGCCCGACCCCGACGTCGTCGGCGGCGAGCGCGCGAAGCTGCTCGACTTCGGCATCGCCAAGCTGATGCACGACGGCGGCGACCTGGTGCGCACGCGCACCGGCGCGGTGATGGGCACGCCGTACTACATGTCGCCCGAGCAGTGCCGCGGCGCGGCCGAGCTCGACGCGCGCACCGACGTCTACGCGGTGGGCTGCGTGCTGTTCGAGATGCTGTGCGGGCGGCCGCCGTTCCTGGGCGAGGGCGTCGGCGAGATCCTGGCCGCGCACCAGCACGTGCCGCTGCCCGATCCGCGGTCGCTCAACCCGCAGCTGTCCGAGGCGGTGGTCGCGATCATCCGCGACGCCACCGCGAAGGACCCGCGCGCCCGGCTGCCGGCGATGACCGCGCTCGCCGCGCGCTGCCAGGCGGCGCGCGATCAGCTCGGCGGCGGGCCCGCGCCCGAGCCGGCCGCGGCGCCGTTCACGACGACGCTGAGCAGCGCGACCGGCGCGCCGACCCAGACGACGGCGCCGCGCCGCTGGCCGTGGCTGGCGATCGGCGGCGGCGCGGTCGTGATCGCCGGCGGGTTGCTGGCGATGCGCGGACGCGAGGGGGGCGAGGGTCGGGCCGCGGCGCCGCCGCCACCGCCGCCCGACGCCGCGACGCTCCCCGACGGCTGGGCGCTGATCGAGCCGGCGACGCCCGCGGTGCGGCTGGGCGTCGACGCCGACGCCGGCGACGCGCCGGGCTTCCGGCCGGCCCGCGCGATCCTCTCGCCCGACGAGCCGTTCTTGATCCAGCAGCGCGAGGCGACGTGGCGCGAGCTGGCCGCGATCGGCGCGACGGCGCCCGCGGGCGTCGATCCCGGCGCGGCGGCGGCGGGGATCGCGTGGACCGACGCCGATCGCTACTGCCGCGGGCTCGGCGGCAGCCTGCCGTCGGAGGAGCAGTGGGAGCTGGCCGCGCGCGGCGCCGCGCGACGGCCGCACCCGTGGGGCGATCAGCAGCTCGACCTCGCGCAGGTGCACGCCTTCGCCGGGGCCGACGCCGCGCCGCAGGCACCGGGGGGTAGCGCGCAGGACCGCACGCCGGCGCGCGCCGGCCGCGTCATCTACGATCTCGCCGGCAACGCGCAGGAGTGGACGCGCGACCTGTGGCGCGAGGACGCGCCGGGGCAGGACGAGGCGTGGGTGCAGGCCGACGGCGTGACCTACCGCGCGGTGCGCGGCCTGCCGCTGCGCGCGGCGCCGCCGTCGACGCCGCCGCGCGCGTCGGCCACCTACCGCGAGCCGCTGTGCGCCAGCGGCCCCTGCCCCGACGACACCGCCGCGCTGCTCCGCGGCGTCGGCGTGCGCTGCGTCAAGCCGTGGCCGTGAGCGGCGGCCTCAGCGGCCGCACATGTCGGCGCGGCCGAGCGCGCAGGCCTTCTGGTAGAAGCTCGACGCCAGCTCCGGCTGCTCGGCGCGCTCGAACAGGAGCGCGGCGTTGCCGCACGCGACGCCGCTGCCTTGATCGCAGGCCTGCTCGTAGAGCGTCGCGGCCTCGCGGAAGTTGCCCTCGCTCTCCTCGAGGTAGCCGAGGTCGCCGCAGCCGCCGGCGAACCCGGCGTCGCACGCCTTGCGGAACAGCCCGCGCGCCCGCGCGACGTCCTTCACCACGCCCAGCGCGAGGAAGTACACCTGCCCGAGGCGGTCGCAGCCCGGCTGATCGTGGTGCTCGCACGCCTTGGCGTACAGCGCCCGGGCCCGCGCGAAGTCTTGCTTCACGCCCGCGCCCTTCTCGGCCTTCGCGCCGAGCTCGGTGCACGCGGCCCACACCGCCAGGTCGCAGCCGATCGTCATCGCCTCGGCGTAGGTGCCGGGGTCGATGTCGCGATCGTCGCGCGCCGCCAGCTCGCGGCACGCCGCCGCCTCGCGGTCGCGGCAGGCGTCGATCAGCTCGTCGGTCGGCCGCCCGGCCGCGGGGCGCGCCGGCGCGGTCACGCCGACGCTCGGCGCGGCGCCGCCGGGGTCGACGGGCGGGCGCGCGGCCTTGGCGGGGCGTCGGGGGCGCTTGGTCCGCCCCGGCTTGGTGGGTCGGGCGGGCTTGCCCGGCTTGCTCGGCGTCGCCTTGCTCGGCGGCGCGGCGGGCGGCGCCGCCACGCAGCAGCCGCGGCCGTCGCGGCGCTCGCCGGCCTGGCAGGTCTTGCGGCACTCGGCCGGGCTGTCGTCGAACCAGGCGGCCAGTCCGACGAGGGCGACCGCGATCGCGAGCAGGGTTCGACGCATGGCGCGATGCCGAAGCACGCGCCGGGCCAGGCGTGGCGCCGCCCGTGGGCGGCTACAGCCCGGTGGCGATCGCCAGCTGGTCGTCGCCGCCGCCGATCGCGAGGCCCGGGCGACCGACGATCAGCGGATCGACCGCGCCGATGCGGCCCGGGTCGCGCTTGGCGTACGGCATGCGCGACAGCACGAACCGCATGGCGTTGAGGCGCGCGCGCTTCTTGCAGTCGCTCTTGATCACCGTCCACGGCGCGTCGGAGGTGTCGGTGTGCAGGAACATCGCCTCCTTGGCCTCGGTGTAGTCGCGCCACTTGTCGAGCGACGCGAGGTCGACCGGCGACAGCTTCCACTGCTTGAGCGGGTGCAGCTTGCGCTCCTTGAACCGGCGGCGCTGCTCGTCGCGGCTCACCGAGAACCAGAACTTGAACAGGTACAGCCCGCTGCGCGCCAGCTGCCGCTCGAACTCCGGCGCCTGGCGCAGGAACTCCTGGTACTCGGCGTCGTCGCAGAAGCCCATCACCCGCTCGACGCCGGCGCGGTTGTACCAGCTGCGATCGAACATCACGATCTCGCCGCGGGTCGGCAGGTGCTGGATGTAGCGCTGGAAGTACCACTGGCCGCGCTCGCTCTCGGAGGGCTTCTCGAGCGCGACGACGCGCGCACCACGCGGGTTGAGGTGCTCCATGAACCGCTTGATCGCGCCGCCCTTGCCGGCGGCGTCGCGGCCCTCGAACAGGATCACCACCCGCTGCCCGGTCTCCTTGACCCAGGCCTGCAGCTTGAGCAGCTCGACCTGCAGGTAGTACTTCTGCCGCTCGTAGGCCTTCCGCGACATCAGGTTCTTGTACGGGTAGGCGCCCTCGCGCCAGCGACGCGACAGCTCGCGATCGGGATCGCCGTCGGCCTGCTCGTCGGCGGGCGCGTACAGCAGCTTCTTGAGCGCCTTGCGCTCGTCGGGCGACGCGCCCTCGAGCAGCGCGCGGATGCTGGCGATGATCTCGCCGTCGGGATCGCCCTTGGCGTGGCCGACCAGCGCGTCGCGCAAGGTCAGCGCACGCTGCGTCTGCGAGCGCTCGACGCCGCGATCGACCGCGTCGGCGGCGGCCGCGCTCGGCGTCAGCGACGCCAGGGTATCGCCGGCCTCGACGTGCCGAGGCGCGGTGCCGTTGGGACCAGGAGGCGAAGACGTCATGGCGTCCGCGATCGTACCCCAGCGCGTCCACCCGATCGCCGCGGGCGTCGTGGCTGCGGCGACCGGCCGCAGGCGATGCCACCGTCGGCCAGACCCGCCGTTGCGGCATCGGGGCCTCGCTCCGGTGATCCGGCGCCATCGACCGCCAGCGGCCCAGGCTCGCAGCGCCGCCGCGGATCGCGCTATCGCCTGGCCATGCCAGCTCCGCGGTCGCGCGCTCCGTTCCTGGCCAGTGCCCTCGGCGCCGCCGGCGTCATCGCCGGCTGCGTTGAGGCGGCCCCGGCGCTCGACGAGCAGGGCGCGGCGATCGTCAACGGTATCAGCGACCCCAACCACCGCTACGTCGTCGGCGTCGGCGGCTCGACCCGCGCGTTCTGCACCGGCACGCTGATCTCGCGCCGGACCGTGCTGACCGCCGGCCACTGCATCGGCGGCGTCCGCAACGTGTTCTTCGGGCCGTCGATCAATGGCGGGGCCGGCACCCGCGTCGCCGTCGCCGAGGAGATCCAGCACCCGCAGTACCGCGCGCTGCCCAACGACAACGCGACGTTCGACCTGGGCATCCTGCGCCTGGCCGCCGACGCGCCGGTACAGCCGGCGCCGCTGTTCCGCGACACGATGGCCAACACGCCGCGCTTCATCGGGCCGGCGATGGTGTTCGTCGGCTACGGCGCGACGTCGGGCGCCGGCTCCGGGTTCGGGACCCGCCGGGTCGCGACGTTCCCGATCAAGGTCGTCGGCCCCGCGGTGGTGGGCAACTCGTACCCGGCGCCCGACAACCTGACGCCCGAGCTGTTCTACTTCCTCGACACCGAGACCCAGGGGCGCAGCACCTGCAACGGCGACTCCGGCGGTCCGGCGTTCTTCGTCGAGCACGGCGTCGAGTGGCTGATCGGCGTGACCTCGTCGGGCGACGCCGGCTGCACGCTCGACGGCGCCGATCAGCGGGCCGACCTGCCGTTCGTCACCGACTTCATCCAGCCGCACCTCGAGCAGTTCGAGGCCGGCGATCCGTGCCGCGCCGACGGCGCCTGCGACGAGGCGTGCACCGCCGACGGGCAGATCGGCGATCCCGACTGCGCCGCCGCCCACTGCGGTGCCGACGGCGTCTGCGCCGAGGCGTGCACCGCGCCGCGCGATCCCGACTGCGCCGCGATCGCCGCCGGCAACTGCGGCGACAACGGCGTCTGCGATCCGACCTGCCCGACCGATCCCGACTGCACCCGGCAGTGCGGCGCCGAGGGCAACTGCATCCCCGGCTGCGACGATCCCGACTGCGGCGCGCCGCCCGCGCCCGACGCCGGCACCGGCGCGCCCGACGCCGGCGCCAGCGCCGATGGTGACGACGCGGGCGGGTGCGGCTGCCGCGCCGGCACGCCATCGACCGCCGCGACCCTGCCGTGGCTGCTCGCCGCGGCCGCGGTGCTGCTGCGGCGGCGGGCGCGGGATCAGCGCGCGCCGCGCGTGTAGTCAAGCGCGCACTGCTGACGTCGCCGGCCGCCGGGTGAGCGGCGCCGCGGCGGGTCGGCTATGGTGCGCCGTGCCCGACGCCCCGACCCGATGGATCCGCACCCCCGCCCAGCTCGACGAGCTCGTCGCTGAGCTCGCCGGCGTCCGCGCCATCGGGCTCGACACCGAGGCCGACAGCCTGCACCACTACGCCGAGCAGGTGTGCCTGATCCAGCTGACCGCATACCGCGGGGCGTCGTGGCTGATCGATCCACTCGCGGTGCCCGACCTCGCGCCGCTGGCGCCGATCCTGGCCGATCCGACGGTCGTCAAGGTGGTCCACGGCGGCGACAACGACGTCACGTCGCTGCGGCGCGACTTCGGCTTCACGTTCCGGACGATGTTCGACACCGCGATCGCGGCGCGCCTCCTGGGCGACGCCGAGGTCGGGTTGCAGGCGCTGGTGCGCGCCGAGCTGGGCATCGAGCTGAGCAAGGGCAGCCAGCGCGACGACTGGTCGAAGCGCCCGCTGACCGCGAAGCAGGAGGCCTACGCGCTGGCCGACGTCGCGCACCTGATGGCGCTCGCGACCCGGCTGACCGCGCGGCTGGCCGACGCCGGCCGCACCGAGTGGGCCCGCGAGGAGTTCGCGGCGCTGGCCGCCCTGGTGCCGGCGCCGTCGACGCGCACCGAGCCCGACGGCTTCCGCCGCATCAAGGGCTCGGCGGCGCTGTCGCGGCGGCAGCAGGCGGTGCTGCGCGAGCTGTACGTGTGGCGCGAGGCGCGGGCCGCCGCCGCGGATCGGCCGCCGTTCAAGATCGTCGGCCCCGAGGTGCTGCTGGCGCTGGCCGAGGCGTCGCCGACGACCAGCGCCGAGGTCGCGCGGGCGCTGGCGTCGTTCCCGCGGCAGGCCGGCGAGGTCGAGGCGGTGACCGCGGCGATCGCCCGCGGGCTGGCGCTGCCCGAGCGCGAGCTGCCCAGCCTCAAGGGCGGCGAGCGCACGACGCTGGCGCCGGCGGCCAAGCGCCGCGTGACCGCGCTGCGCGCCTGGCGCGACGCCGAGGCGGCGCGATCGCGCCTCGATCCGGCGATCGTGATGTCCCAGCGGGTGATCGACCGCGTCGCGGTCGCGGCGCCGCGGACGCTCGACGAGCTCGCGGCGATCGACGGCGTGCGGCGCTGGCGCGTGGCCGAGTGGGGCCCGGCGCTGCTCGCCGCGGCGGCGTGACCTGATCGCAAACAATGGCGCAGGTCGGGCCACCACCTGCGACGCTACGGCGTAGCGGCGCGCGCGACGTCGCCGCGATACGCTCGCGGCATGCAACGAGGCGCGGTCGTGGTGTTGCTCGGCTTCGCAGTGACGGCGGCGTGGGGTGCGTGCGGCGAGCCTCGCAGCCACGAGGACGTCGACGCCGCCAGCGCGGACGCCCGCCTGGACGCTGCCGCGGGCGACGCCGCGCCCGACGACGCCGCGCCGGTCGACGCGCCCATCGACGCCCCCATCGACGCGCCCATCGACGCGCCGGTCGACGCGCCGGTCGACGCCCCGATCGACGCCGCACCCGACGACGCCGCGCCCGACGACGCCACGCCGGTCGACGCACCCATCGACGCCACGCCGGTCGACGCGCCGATCGACGCGCCGATCTGCCCGGCCCCGACGCCGGGTGCGGTCGGCGGGCCGTGCGCGGTCGACTCGAACTGCGACAGCGTGAGCGGCCTCGGCGACGGCATCTGCATGCGCTTCCAGATCGCCGGCGCGGCCTGGCCCGCGAGCGGCTTCTGCGTGAACCAGATCGAGGCGTGCACCGACGACGCGTCGTGCGGCGCCGGCAACCAGTGCGTGACCGTGGGCGAGCCGACGGGCGCGTTCCGCCTGTGCCTGCCGGCCTGCGGCGTCGGCGCGTGCGCGTGCCCGGCCGGCCAGGCCTGCGCCGCCTGGTTCGCGGGCGCGCCGATGCTCGGCGGCGACGTCGCGTGCCTCCCCGGGACGCCGACCGCGATCGACGGCGATCCGTGCGTGAGCTTCGGTGAGTGCGCGCCGGACTCGCGCTGCATCGCCGATCGCTTCGAGTACCCGACCGGTCAGTGCCACCGCATCGGCTGCACGATCGGCGACGACACGACCTGCGCCGGCGACGGGCACTGCGTCGCGATGGCCGCGATCACGACCGGCGTCGAGGCCGGCACCGCCTGCGTCGATCGCTGCACCAGCGACAGCGACTGCCGGGCCGCGTTCGGCTATCGCTGCGTCGACGGGGGCGTCGGTGTCGGCCGGTACTGCCGCCACCCCCACGCCGGCGACCCGTGCGTGATGGACGAGGACTGCGGCGTCCCGAGCGAGTGGGACTGCAAGATCGGCCTCACGTTTCCCGGCGGCCACTGCACGCCGCAGCTCGCCTGCCCGGTGCCCGGCGCCAGCGGCGGATGCTCGCTGGGCCTGAGCGCCTGCTCCGACTCGGTCTTGCCAGGCGTCGCGACCGACAACGTCTGCGCCGATCGCTGCGGCGGGCCGATCGACACCCAGGGCGGCTGTCGCGCCGGCTACGTCTGCCGCGACCTCGCGCCATCGCCGACCAGCGTGGTGCTCGGCTGCGTCAACCCCTGACCGCGCGCCCGCGCGCGGCCGCCACACGAACGCGCTGCGATACCATCGCCGGATGGGGAGACTCGATCGATCGACGATCGTCGTGGCGCTGATGGCGCTCGCGAGCTGTGCGCGGTGCGACCACCCGCGCGGCCACCACCGCGGTCGGCTCGCCGACGCCGCCGCGGCCACGGCGACCGTCGACGCCGGCGTCTCCATCGACGCCGCCGCCGCCGCCGGGGCCACGGTCTACGACCCGACGCAGCGTGTGTACTGGCTCGCCGACGCCAACCTCGCCGGCGATCCGGCGATGCGCGCGGCGCTGGGCGTCGCCGGGGTGAACGCCGACGGCACGATGACCTACGCGACCGCCGTCCGGTGGATCGCGGCGCTCAACGCCTACGACGGTGGCGCGGGCTACCTCGGCCACCGCGACTGGCAGCTGCCGGTGACACCGCCCACCGACCCGAGCTGCGCGGTCGAGGGTGGCAACTCCGGCAAGTCGTTCGGTCCAGGCTGCACCGGCAGCGCGCTGGGCCAGCTGTTCACCAGCACGCTGGGCGGGAAGTTCCCCGAGGGGTTCGGCGACCGCGCGCGCAACCAGATCGGCCCGTTCCGCGATCTCCAGCAAGGCCTGTACTGGACCGCCGGCACCAAGGCCGCCGAGCCGACGCCGAAGACCTCGCCCAACGCCTACACGTTCACGTTCACGAGCGGCGGCCGCGGCCGCAACACCACCCGCGCCAACTACTTCTACGTCCTGCCGGTGGTCCACGGCGCGATCGGCGCCGCGCCGGTCGGGACCGGGCTGGTCCCCTACACCGCCGGCCCGGCGGCGGGCCTGGCGGTCTACGACAGCGTCCACGATCGCACCTGGCCCGTCGACGGATCGCTCGCCGCGTCGTCGGCGTTCGGCGTCGCGGGCGCCGAGACGCTGTCGTTCCAGACCGGCTACGACATCACCACCGCCACGATCATCGCCACCGGCGCGATGCGCTTCCCGACCGCCGCCGCGTGGTTGCGGGGCATGAACGCCGCGAGCTACGCCGGCGCGTCGACCTGGAGCTTGCCGACCGTCGACGAGCTGCGCGACCTCCACGCCCAGCTCGCGCCCGCGCCCGACGCGCTGCTGGTCGAGGACGACCGCGCTGGCTTCCATCGCTTCCAGCGCTTCTTCTACTGGGCGTGCCAGCGAGCCGCGACCGGCGACAGCCGCGCGCCGTGCGACGGCACCAACCCCGGCCCGGCCCCCAACGGCACCGAGCAGATGCAGTGGGCGTTCAACTTCCAGACGGGCTTCCAGGGCACCGACGAGGAGAGCAAGGAGTTCTTCGTGGTGCCGTACTACCCCGCGCCGTGATCGCCGGCGCGTCAGGCTGCACGGCCGCGCCGTGGGTCCGCGGCTACGGTCCCCAGACGTCGGCGTCGCCGTCGTCGGCCAGCTCGGCGGGCAGCGCCGGCTTGGGGCACTTGCGCGGCTTGGCCTTGCAGGCCTTGAGCCGCGCCGCCGCGGCGCAGCCAACGCGGCCGCCGGTGCACGCCATCGTGTAGTGCTTGAACGCCAGCGCCGCCGCGTGGTCGCGCTCGTACCGCCAGCCGACCTCGACGCACGCGTACCAGTCCTTGAGCGCGCACCGGCGCTGGTCGAGCTTGGCCCAGTCGGCCTCGGCGAACGAGCCCCAGCGGCGCGCGTCGTTGCACCGCGCGAGGTCGGGTTGGTGCATGCACGCCGCGAAGCAGGCCTCGGGGGCGGCCTCGCTGCAGATCGGCAGCGGCGGCGGTGGCGGGGCCTTCATGCGGGGCAGCTCGGCGCACGACGCCTGCACGCCGCGATCGCACGACCGCGTCATCAGCTCGATCGCTTCGTCGAGGGTGCCGTGCATCTGCCGGTTCTGGATCGCGAGCGCGAGGTTGTGGCACGCGTTCATCACGCCGCCCTGGCACGCGGTCCGGTAGGCCGCCTCGGCGCGCACCAGGTCCACCGCGGTGCCACGCCCGGTCTGGTACGCCTTGCCGAGGCCGGCGCAGCCGTCGGCGCTGCCGAACTCGCACGCCCGCTTGACGTACGCCGTCGACAGCACCACGTCGTTCCGCTTGAGCGCCTCGACCGCGAGGTTCACGCACGCGGCGGCGTCCTTGCACGGCGGGGGCGCCGCCGCGGGCTGGGCCTGGGCGAGCAGCGTCGAGAGGAGCACCAGCGACACCGGGCCGAGGACGCGCATGGCCACAGGATACCAAGCGCGCCCGCCCGCCGGCCAGCGCCGCGTCACGGGGCGACTTGCGCGCAGCTCTCGGCGAGGCCGGCGTCGCACGCGCGCTGGAACCAGGCGCGCGCGGCCGCCGGATCGGCGGGCTCGCCGCTGCCATTCGCGGCGAGGACGCCGAGGTTGTGGCAGCCGCGCGGCTCGCCGCCGTCGCACGCCTGGGTGTACAGCGCGTGGGCCCGGGCGTAGTCGACGGCGACGCCGATGCCCTGCTCGTACATCACGCCGAGGTTGTTGCACGCGAGCTGCTCGGCCTTGGTGCACGCCGCGTCGAACAACGCCCGCGCGCGCGCCAGATCGCGAGGCACGCCGCGCCCGTACTTGTACATGCGGCCGAGGTTGGTGCAGTAGCCCTGATCGCCGCGGTCGCACGGGATGCGGTACAGCTCGGCGGCGCGGGCCTCGTCCTTCGGCACGCCGCGGCCGTCCTCGGCCATCGTGCCGAGCGCGCCGCACGCCGCGGGTACGCCGCCGGCGCAGGCCCGTTGGTACAGCGTCGCGGCGCGGGCCAGGTCGGGCCCCAGCTCGGTGCCCTGGTCGAGCGACCACGCCAGCAGGTAGCAGCTCGGCAGCTCGTCGGCGGCGCACGCCTTCTCGAGGTAGCGCGCCGCGCGCGGCACGTCGCGCAGATCGGCCAGCTCGCCCTCGGCGGTCGCGTACAGCGCGCCGAGCTGCGCGCACACCTCGATGTCGCCGGCGACGCACGCGCGATCGCAGGTGGCGAGGTCGCTGGGGTCGCAGCGCGGCGGGGGCGCGGCGGCGTTGCCCGGGGCCGACGTCGGGGCGGGCGCGGGCGCGGGCGCGGCCCCGCCGCAGCCGGCGGCCGCGAGGACCAACACGCAGGCGAGCTTGCTCATGGGCGCGAGCGTAGCGCGCGGCGATCGCGCATGGTCCGCGATCGCGATCGCGATCTCGCTGCGAGGTCCGGAACCGGCCAGCAGCGCCAGACGGCGCGTGGTCGAGTGACGGCATGCAGCTCCTCGTCCAGGGCATCCCCACCGACCACGCCGACCACCTCCGCCGCGGCGGACTCGACGCCAACCACCAGCCGCCGGTCCGGACCGTCGCCGAGGGCGGCCGCAACCCGTGCCGCCACTGCCTCGGGCTGATCGCGCCCGGCGAGCCGATGCTGGTGCTGGCGTACCGCCCGTTCGCGGCCGCGCAGCCCTACGCCGAGATCGGCCCGGTGTTCGTCCACGCCGACGCCTGCCCGCGGTACCGCGACGCCGCGCTGCCGGCGTGGTTCGCGCACCTCACGCCGGCGCTGATCCGCGGCTACGACGCGCGCGACTGGATCGTTTACCCGACCGGCGCCGTCGTCGCAGGCCCCGAGCTCGCCGACCGCGCGCGGACGATCCTCGGCGATCCCGCGGTCGCGTACGTCCACGTCCGCTCGCAGTTCAACTGCTACCAGGCGCGCATCGAGCGCGGGTGACGGCGCGCGGCCGTCACGCCGCGGGGTAGTCGATCGCGACGACCTCGACCTCGCCGCGCGGCAGCGCGACGGTGTCGCCGACCCGCGCGGCCTGCAGCGCCTCGGCGATCGGCGACTGCCAGCTGATCGCGCCCTCGCGCGGCGCGGCCTCGATCGCGCCGACGATGCGGTAGGTGTGGCGGCGGCCGGCGTCGTCGACGACGGTCACGCGGGCGCCGAACCCGGCCGCGGCGCGATCGGCCGGCGCGAGCACCTCGGCCGTTGCCAGGTGATCGGCCAGCTCGCGGGCGCGATCGCCGCTCGCGCCCGCCAGCTCGGCCCGCAGCGCCCGCAGCCCGGCGGCGGTGACCGGGTTCGGCGTCGGCACCGCGACGCCGCGGCGCGTGACCGCCGGCGGCGGCGCGTCGTCGTCCTCGCGGGTGAAGGCCTTGCTCACCCGGGCAGCGTAGCGCCGATCGCGGCGGGTGCGCGGACTCGCTCGCCGCCGGCGCGGCGGATCGTGGTACCCGATGGCCTCGCCGTGACCACCCTCGCCCGCGCGATCGTCGCGATCGCCCCCACCAAGCGCCGCCGCCTGCTGTGGTGCGCGTGGTGGACCGGCACGCCGACGCTCGAGGCGTTCCGGCCGCCCGACGCCTGGGGCGGCGGCGCCACCACCACCGCCGAGGCCGTGGCGCTGGCCGAGCGCGCCGCCGGCCGCCCGCTCGAGCTCGTCGACGGTCCCTGGGCTGGGGCGTGGCGCCGCGTCCTCGCCGGGCAGCCGCCGTTCCCGAAGCGCGCGCCGCCGCGCGCCACCACCGCCGCCGCGCGCGCCGTCGATCCGTACGCCGTGCTCGGCGTGCGCGCCGCCGACCCGTTGCCGGCCGTGAAGGCCGCGTTCCGCGCCAAGGTGCTCGAGCACCACCCCGATCGCGGCGGCGATCCCGAGGCGTTCATCGCGATCAAGCGCGCCTACGACGCGATCGTCCGCAAGCGGCTCGGCCGCCCCGCCCGCTGACGCGCGACGGCGCCGCGCAGCTACCCGACGCGGGCGGCGACCGGCAACCCGCCGTCGGCCGCGCGCGCGCGATGCTCGGCGCCGTCGAGGATCACGTCGCCCACCAGCCGCGCGAGCAGCGCGATCACCAGGCCCAGCGTCGCCACGACCGCCTGCCCGGCGGCGGCGTCGAAGCGGGTCGCGTGCACGCCGAGCCAGACGTGGACGACCGCGGCCAGCGCCAGGACCGACGAGCCGCTGGCCGCCAGCGCCCCCGCCAGCTCCGCGCGCCAGCCGTAGATCGTCAGCGCCGCGACCACGGCGAGGCCGACCAGCCCGACCGCGCCGCCGTGGGTCAGGAGCGGCTCGGTCGGCGCCCCGGCGCCCGACCGCCACGCCAGCGCGACGTGGCCGAACGCCAGCCCGACCGCGCAGACGATCGTGCAGATCGCGCTGACGGCGTAGATCGACGCGCGGACGGCGCGCCGCCGTCCGGTGAACCAGGTGGCGGTCGACATGACGGCGATGATGCCGCAGCCGGCGCGACCCGCGCCACCCCGTTCCGCGTCACACCCCGCCCCGCGTAGACTCGATCGGCCATGGCCAACGCCCCGTGCGATCACGACGCCGACCCGCCGAGCTTCGAGGACGACGTCCGCATCGCCCGCGCCGCGCTCGCCGCCGGCGATGTCGGCCACGCCATCCACCACGTCGCCGGCGCGGTGGCGAGCGGCGCCGATCGCCCCGCGTGCGCCGCGCTGATCGACGCGCTGGTCGCCGCGCTGGGGCGCGACCCGCTGGCCGCGGTGCCGGCGACGAACATGTGGTACGGGCTGGGCGGCCTGCGCGCCGCGCTGCTGGCGCGGACCGGTCGCCACGCCGAGGCCATCCCGCTCGCGCTGGCGTGCCTGGCGGCGCGGCCCGACGCGCCGTTCGTGCCGTGGCTGACCGCGTGGGTCGCGCGGCCCGGCGTCGCGGCGACGGTCGATCCGCAGGCCGCCGCGCGCGAGCTGGTCGCCTGCGTCCGCCACGAGCCGCTGGGCGCGGCGTTGCACGCGCTGGCGCTGACGCTGCATCGCGCCCACCCCGACCACGACTACCTCGCGTTCGCGACGGTGAAGCTCCACCGCGTGTGCTGGCGCTACGCCGACGCGATCGCGATCGCGCGCGCCGCGCTGGCCCGCGGCCCGCGCCCGATGACCGCGATCGCCCTCGCCGGCGCGCTGCGCGAGGAGGGCGATCTCGACGGCGCGATCGCCGCGTTCGAGCTGGCGCTGCGCGATCAGCCCGACAACGCGGGCATCCTGCTCGATCTCGGCGACCTCCACCTGCAGCAGGGCCGCCTCGACGACGCGCTCGCCGCCTACCAGCGCGCGCTGGCGCTCGAGCCGGACGAGCCGTGGGCCGCGCCGTCGGCGTGCTACGTGCGCTGGCGGCAGTCCGGGGCCGCCGCCGACGCCACGGCGCTGCGGGCGTGGGCCGCCGCGCACCCCGACAACCGCCGCGCCAGCGAGCTCCTGGCCGAGGTCGACGCGGTCTGAACGTCGCCGCCGCGCGACGCTACCGATACGGCCCGCGGCGCAGCGGCGGCGCCCGCCGCGCGGCCTCGGCCTCCGCGCGTTGCCGCCGCGCGGTGCGGGTGACCAGCTGCACCAGCCGCTGCGCGGCGCCCACCGCGAGCGCCGGATCGACCTCGCTGGTGCGCCGCTCGATCGTGGCGACGCCGTCGGCGACCTCGAGCACGTAGCGCGGCGGCGGCGGCGCGCCGGTCATGGTCGCCGGATCGGACAGCCCGTAGGTCACGTGCTGCACGACGATCCGGGCGAACGCCTCGACGACGTGCCGCCGCGGCGCCGGCGCGGTCGGCCACGGCGCCTCGTCGAGCAGCCGCCCGGCCCAGCCCAGGTCGCTGGTGCGGACGTCCCAGCGCTCGTCGAGCCCAGGGCCACCCAGCAGCGTCGGCACGCCGAGCTGCAGCCGCAGGCGCAGGCCGACCAGCTCGGGCGCCGGCATCGCGAGCTCGAGGTGCGGCGCGAGCCGCGCGGTCATCGTCAACCAGACATCGTCGACGCGGAACGTGAGCAGCGTCCCGGCCATGCCCGGCGCGACCCGGGCGGAGAGCGCGGCGGCGATCGCGTCGAGCTCGCTCATGGTGCTCCGATGCCCGAGCGTAGCGCGCGGTCGCGGACGCCGCGCGGCAATCGGTGGCAGGGCGCCGCCGCGCCGCTCACTCGGGGAAGGCGACCGCCAGATCGCGCCACGCCTCGGCGCACAGCGCGGGCGGGACGTCGGCCGGCGCCACCGCGGTCAGCGCGTCGAAGGTCGCGTACTGCGGGTCGCCGTGGTCGAGCAACCACTGCCAGTCGTCGTACCAGGACGCGTCGCGCGGCTCGTCGTCGGGGCCGGTCAGCGCCTCGGCCATCGTCGTCGTCGGCATCGTCGCCGGATCGAAGCGGTAGAAGGTGACGCTGGCGATCGTGCCGACCTCGCCGCTCGGCGGCGCGCAGGCGTAGTCCTCGAGGAAGACCCAGAGCTTGACGCCGTGATCGCGCCACGTCCGCGAGAACCCCTGCAGCAGGTTCGACTCTTCGGTGTCGATCTTCCAGCCGCGCTCGGTCAGCGCGGCGTACGCGTGCTCGACCTCCGCGGTGCGCCCGACCACCTGGTCGAAGCGCGGGCTGCTGTCCGCCGCCATGCCCGGACGATAGCAGCGCGGGTCGGTCTTGTGCCGCACGACCGCCTGTGGCTCGATCGTCGTGATGCCCAAGATCGTCACCGCCCTGAGCCTCGCTGCCACCCTCGCCCTCGCCGCGTGCGGCGGCAAGTCGACCCCTGCCCCGGCCGCCCCAGCCGAGCCCGCCCCGGCCGAGCCCGCGGCGACCGACCCCGAGCTGATCTGCTGCACGATCGCGTCGGCCGACGAGACCATGAGCAGCATGGTGCCGCTCGAGGAGTGCCCCGAGGAGAACCGCACGCCCGACGCGTGCGGCGCCGAGTGAGCCGCGCGGCCGGCTAGCCACGCTCCGGGGCGACGCGGTGCGAGCTGCTAGGCCGCCGGGTGCCAGGCGAGGAAGTGGAAGAAGTAGATCGAGGCGGCGTGGGCCCGCGGCACCCCGGGGGCTTCGCCGATGTGCTCGCCGCCCAGCCACACGCCGCCTTGCTCGTCGATCTCGCCGACCTGGTGGATCAGCCCGTCGTCGTTGCGCCACACCTGGCCCTCGGCGGTCACCTCGCCCTGCTCGCTGGTCCCGACCCAGACCTTGCCGGCGCCGTCGATCTGCCCGACGCACGCGCTGGCGGCCCAGACCTCGCCGTTGTCCTCGATCGAGCCGACGTTGCGCAGGAGGCCGTCCTCGTACAGCCAGACCTTGCCGCCGGCCTCGTACTCGCCGAGGCGCTGGCCGCGGAGGTAGAGCGTCGGGTTCGACGGCGCCGCCTCGGCCTCCTGCCCCATGCCGCGGGTGTCGGCCACCACCTGGCCCACCGCGACGGTCACCTCGCCGGAGCCGTCGGCCCAGGCCGCGACCACCTGGTCGCCGTCGACGCTGACCACCTGCGCCGGGTAGAAGCCCGAGTCGCCTTCGAACAGCACGTAGACGTCGGCGCCGGGCCGGACCTCGCCGGCGCGGGCGAGGCGACGAACCTCGTCGAGCCGCGGCGTCGCCGCCTGGCCATCGCCGAAGCGCACCGTGCAGGTCGCGCCTTCGATCGAGGCGATCCGGCCGAGGTACCACTTGCCGTCCCAGTGCTGGGCGGCGACCTGCTCTGCGATCTGGACCATGCGTCGCTCCTCCGGTTGTTGACGCTCCCACCATCGTACGCGAGGGGACCGCGGCGCGGCGCCCGCCGTCGCCAGAAGATCACGGCGAGGCCGCGACGAGACGCCGCGGCTGGCTGACGAGCGACGCCCCCGCGAGGCGCCGATGCTACCGTCGCCCCATGCGCCACGTGCCGTCGGCATCGGAGATCGCTTGACCGCGCCGGCCGCGTTGCTGGCGGTGGCGTTGCGCGGCGGGGTGATCACGCTCGACGCGCTGCGCGCGCGCGTGCGGGCCAAGCTGTTCGACGACGCCTGGGGGCTCGCGCCGCTCCTCGACGACGCCGCGCTGGCCGGCTTCGAGGACGCGCTGCGCGCCGCCGGCAAGGGCCTGCACGCCGTGCGCGGCGAGTGGCTGCGCCGCGGCGCGATCGCGCGGGCGTGGGGCGACGGCGGGTTCGACGCCGCGCTGTTCGACGCGGCGCTGGCCACGATCCCCGCGGCCGCGCAGGCGCCGTGGCGCGCCGGCGCCCGCGACGCGCTGACCCGGCTGCTGGCCGACGCGGACGCCACGACGCGGGCGCGCCTGGCGGTGGCCAAGGTGGCGATCGGCGAGCTGCCCGCGGACGCGCGCGCCGCGGCGCTGGCGGCGTTGCACGCGGGCTACCAGGCCGACCTCGACGACGGCGCCTACGAGGAGCTCGACCTCGCGTACGGCGACCTCGACCCGACGCTCGAGCTGGCGCGCACCTACCTGGTCGCCGGCGACGCGGCGGCCGCGGAGGCGCTGCTCGCCGATCGCGACGCGCGCCGGCCGGCGTACTTCAACCACGAGGAGCAGGTCGACACGATCCGGGCGACCCGGGCCGCGCCGCCCGCCGCCCGCCCCGCGCTGCACGCGCGCTTCCTGCGCTGGGCGGTCGGCACCGAGCCCGAGGCCGAGTGGGCGGGCCTGTACGAGGCGCGCTGGTGGCTCGAGGGCCCGCTGCCCGACGGCGTCACGCCCGACGCGCCGCTGGCCGCGCTGATCGCCGGCGCCACGATGGCCGAGGCGGTCGCCGAGATCGCGACGTCGCCGCGGGCGCCGGCCGCGGTGCGGGCGCCGGCCGCGGCGCGCCTGCTCGAGCTCGCCGCGGGCTACGTCGCGACGCTGCGCGAGGTCACCGCCGGCGGTGCCGTCAGCGACTGGGGCCGCCACGCCACCGCGATCCGCCAGCTGCGCGCCGCGGCCACCGCGCTGGCCGCACCCGGCGTGCGCGATCGCGTCGACGCCGACCGCCTCGTCGCGTGCGCGCGGGACTGGTCGGCGTGGCTGGTCACCCAGGACGTCTCGGGCGACTCGCTGCCCCACGTCTACACCGCCATCGCCTGGGCCCAGCTCGATCGCGCCGCCGTCGCGCCGGCCTGCGCCCACGTCGCGGCGCTGCGCCACCGCGGCCTGCCGCTGATCGTCAGCTACCCGGGCTGGGACGCGCTGCTGCCGGCCGACGAGGCGATCGCGGTCGCCCGCGCCGCGCTGTCGGCCTGAGGCGCGGCCTCACAGCCCGGGCGCGAACGTCGCCAGCGGCTCCAGCAGCAGCGGCGCCGTGCCGGCGGCGTCGGTCGGCGCGCGCGACACGTGCAGGATCTCGTAGCCGGCGCACGGGTGGTAGATCAGGCGCGGAAAGGTCTCGAAGACGCGGTCGGGACGCAGCTCCTGGGCCGCGGTGAACGCGGTGCCCTCGAAGCCGACGATCCAGGCGCGCGGCGCGTTGAAGTTGTCGTCGACCAGCAAGATCTTGCCGCGGTTGGTGCCCGGCTCGAAGACGATCGACGCGTCGACCCCCGACAGGTTGATCGACTGCGGGATCAGATCGCCGGCGCCGCTCGGCTGGCCGGTGGCGAGATCGACGAACAGCCCGCGCGGGTGGTTGGTCTGCGGATCGCTGTAGATCGCCACCGCCGCGGTGCCGGTGGCGCCGACCGGCGGGAACGCGAGCTGCGCGTCGAACACGTCGCCGCTCACCAGCGTCCGGTACAGGCCCCACTGCTGGCCGGTGCGCCGGTACAGCGCGAAGCCGCCGGTGCCGGTGCCAGCGATCGCCGCGGTGCCGTCGGCGAGCACGCCGACGCCGGCGGCGTAGACCGACCCGGCCGTGCCGCGGAACGCGACCTGCGCGACGGTCCAGGTGCCGGCCGCGTTGCGCTCGTAGCTCTCCAGCGTGTGCGACTGATCGCCGCCGGCCGCCGCCAGCACCTGCGTCGCGGGGTCGTAGCGCGTCGCGCGCACCTCGGCCGAGGCGACGTTCGCGATGCGCTGCCCGGTCGCGAACGCGCCGCTGGCCAGCTGGCTCCAGTAGCGCAGCTTGTCGCTGTCGCTGGATTGATCGCTGACGTTGGCGAACACCACCGCGCGCCCGGCCAGCTCGCCCAGCGCCATCCGCCCGAAGCCGCCGTTGGTGTTGCCGAAGACCGGGCTGGTCATCCACTGGCTGCCGTTCCACCAGCGCACGGCCTCGCCGTTGGCGCCGTCGTAGCCGACCACCGCGACCTCGCCGGTCGAGGTCAGCGTCACCAGCGACGTCAGGCTCGGCGCCATCGGGTCGGTGGCCGCCAGCACGGTGGTCGTCGGGGCCACCGGCGTGCAGGCCGGCGCGTCGATCTCCGCCGGGGCGTCGGGCGCGGTGGTCCCGTCGGGCGCGGCGTCGACGGCGTCGCCGCCATCGGCGCCCCCGCACCCGCTGGCGACGATCAGCAACGAGGACAGACACCAGCACACGCGCGCGGCTCGCATGAGGTGACAGAGTCGCCGCCGCCCGAAGTGTGACGCGGCCGCCCGAACTTTCACGCGCGACGGGCGGCCGCTTGCGACGCGCCGTGGGATCAGGTACGCGCGTGTCGGTGCGCATCGCGATCGCGGGCTCTCATCGTGTCGGCAAGTCGGCGCTGGTCGACGAGCTGGCGGCGGCCCTGCCCGGCTACGCCACCGTCGACGAGCCCTACGTCGCGATGGCCGAGGACGGCCACGAGTTCGCCGACCCGCCGACGCGCGAGGACTTCGAGGCCCAGCTCGGCCACGCGCTGGCGAGCCTCGCCGAGGCCGCGCCCCGCGCGCTCTTCGATCGCAGCCCGGTCGACCTGCTCGCCTACCTGACCGAGCACGACGAGGCCGACGACGACGATGACGACGACGCCTGGCTGCCGCGGGTCCGCGCCGCCGTCGAGACGCTCGACCTGATCGTCTTCGTGCCGATCGAGGCGCCCGACCGCATCGCCGCCGCCGGGCAGGACGATCACCCCGCCTGGCGGCGCCGCGTCGACGCGCGCCTGCGGGCGCTCCTGGTCGAGGGTGAGCTCGGGGCCGACGTCGAGGTCCTCGAGGTCCACGGCTCGGTGGCGCGGCGCGCCCAGGCCGTGCTCGCCCGCGTCCGGCCGCCCCGCCCGCCGGCACCGTGATACCCGGCGCGTGAGCTGCCGCTGGCGCCGGTTTCGCTGTACCAACGGCCCATGAAGCTCGCCCTCATCGGAGGCGTCCCGGAAGCCCAGCTGATCGCCGCGCTGGGCCGCGTTCGCCCCGGCAGCGACGGCCCCGCCGAGCGCAACGGCCTCGCGTGGGTGAGCCTCGGCGACGCGGCCGCCGCCGACGTCGCGGCGGTGCAGCGCGCGCTGGGCGCGGCGCTCACGGTGATCGAGGTCGACCTCGCGCCCCCCGGCCGCCGCACCGGGCTGAAGGCACGCCGCTACACGCTGCCCGCCACCGAGGTCATCGACCTGTCGCGCTCGCTGGCGACGCTGCTCGACGAGTGGCGCGCCGCCGCGACCGAGGACGCGCCGTTGCTGGACGACGAGGTCGCCGCGCTGCAGCTGGCGCTGGCCGCCGCCGAGGACGTGCACCCGCCGCCGCCGCCGCCGGCGATCCCGATGGGCGGCGGCGCGATGCCGCTCAAGCGCAAGGGCGGCGCGAAGCCGACCATCAGCCCGCGGCACGAGCAGTGGGCGGCCGCGCTGGTCGACAGCCTGCGGGCCTCGGAGAGCCTCGACACCACCGACGGCGCGATGCCGCTGCGCCGGATCGCCGCGGTGCTCGAGGCCCACGACCAGGGCGGCGTCGTGGCGCCCGCGGTCGGCGCCGCGCTGCTCGAGCTGCTGGTCGACCACGAAGCGGTCGAGGAGGTCTTCGCCGACGAGGCCGAGCTCGCCGCCGCCGCCCAGGCCACCCGGCCGACCTGAGCCGCGCCGCGATCGGTCAGCTCACAGCTGCTCGAAGTCGACGACGCCGCGCAGCTCGGCGGGCAGCCCGTCGAGCTCGGCCTGCAGCGTCTCGCGCGCCAGCGCCGGCGGCGCCTTGACCACGAACAGGAACTCGCGGCGCACGAACTTGTTCTGCTCGCCGATGATGCCGCAGCCCATGCGGATGATCGCCTCGCGGTAGGCCTTCACCGACTGGTGGACCACCGCCTCGGCCACGCCCGACACCTTGACGATGCCGGCGCGCTCGCGCTCGAGGATCCACACCAGCACCCAGCCGATGACCGTCGCCGGGATCGCGACGATGTAGATCTTGAGCCCGCAGCACAGGCCGATGACCGTCACCATGATCACGCGCCCGGTGTCCTTGGCGTCGCCGACCATCGTGCGGAACCGCAGCAGGCCGCCGATGCCGAAGATCACGAACGCCATCGCCGGCTGTACCTCGACGATCAGCGCCACGATGGCCGCGACCATCGAGTAGGTGAGGAACGTCTTGGGCTGCTCGAAGTGCTCGAGGCTCGACATCCGGCGGCGGGTCGCGGGGTGGTACGCGATCACCGCGCCGAGCACGAGCGCGAGCACCAGCACGACCAGCATGTCGAGCAGCACCCAGCCTTCGCCGAAGGCGCGCCACCCGTTGAGCAGCGCGTCGATGCCATGTTCAGGCGTGAGGTCCTGGCCGCCTGGCTTCACGCGCCGACGTTACCACGCCCGCCGCCGGCTTCGGCGGCAGGGGCCGACCGCGGCGCGCGCGGTCACTAGGCCAGGTAGCCGCCGTCGACCGCGTAGTAGCCGCCGGTCACGAACGACGCCCGGTCCGAGGCCAGCCAGGTCACCAGCTCGGCGACCTCGCTGGCTTCGCCCAGGCGTCCCATGGCGTGCTGGCCGGCCAGCGCCGTGCGCTGCTCCGCGGTCAAGCCGTGGTCGAGCAGCGGCGTGTTGATGAACCCGGGCCCGACGGCGTTGATGCGGATCTTTTGCGGCCCGTACTCGAGGGCCGCCGTCTGGGTCAGGCCGAGGATGCCGTGCTTGGCAGCCACGTACGCGGCCGCCTGGCGAAACCCGACCTGCCCCAGGATCGAGGCCATGTTGACGATGCTGCCGCCGGCCCGCGCCATGGCTGGGAGCTGGGCGCGCATGCCGTAGAAGACCCCCGAGAGGTTGATCGCGATGACGTGGTCCCACCCCTCGACCGGGTACTCGCCGACGGGGGCCGCGGGGCCGCTGATGCCGGCGTTGTTCACCGCGACGTGGAGCCCGTCGAAGGCCTTGAGCGTGGCCGCGACCAAGGCCTCGTGGTCACCGACCTTCGCGGTGTCCGCGTGGACGTAGAGCGCGCGGCCGCCGTGGTCGCGGATCTGGCGCGCGGTCGCCTCGCCGCCGGCGTCGTCGATGTCCGACGCGACGACGGCGGCGCCGGCCTCGGCGAGCTGCAGCGCGCAGGCGCGGCCGATGCCGGACCCTGCGCCGGTGACGATGGCGACCTTGTTGATGAGATGCTTGGTCATCGAGGCTCCGTAGACGGCGCGGCCCGCGGGACCGCCGTCGGGTTGATCGCGTCAGCCGCGCGGCCGGGGCGGCCGAGGCGCTCGCTGCGCGCGCGCGCACGGGCACGTGATGGCCACGGCGCCGCGGCGCCGCTGATCGCGTTGGGTGTCATGCACACCCGCATCGAGTGCAAGGCCAGGGCCGCCGACGCGGCCCGGACAATCGGAACGTGGGCTGGCTCACAGCGATCGCCCGCGCGTGCGGTTGGCCAGGCGCCGCGCGTGCAACGCCGGCGGCGACCCGGTCTAGTCGTGGCCATGATCGCCCGACCGCTCCTGCCCGCGCTCCTGCTCGCCGCGCTCGCCGCGTGCGTCGCCACCGACGAGCCGCCCGCGCTCGGCACCGCCGACCAGCCGGTCACGATGTGGCGGGGCGAGATCAAGACGCTGGTGCTGATCGCCGAGTTCGCCCAGAACGAGGCGCCAGCGACGCTGGTCGCGCGCGCCGCCGAGCAGATCAAAGGGCTCGACACCTTCATCCGCGCCAACTCGTACGATCGCGCGTGGCTGGACTACGCGGTCATGGGGCCGTACCTGCTGTCGTCCACCGGCTGCCACACCAACGGGTGGGACGGCTACAACGACGCCAAGACGCTGCGCGAGACCGCGCTGCTGATCGATCCGCAGATCGACTTCAGCCAGTACGACCTGATCATCATGCTGTCGAAGGACGAGTCGCTGTGCCCGCCGGGCAACACCGGCTACGCGCCCGGCGGGACGCTGCAGCAGCAGGTGCCGACTGTCGAACCGATCACCGGCGGCGTCGTGCGGATGGCGCTGCGGGCGTTGCCGGCGGGCGACACGTCGCTGCAGACGACCTACGCGCACGAGTTCGGGCACGTCATGCACGCCGGCCACTTCGACGCCCTGCGCTGCACCCGCCCCGACGGCACGCCGACGACGATGGCCCACACCAGCGCCCAGGGCACGTGCGTCGGGCGGCCGTCGTTCAGTGACCTGGTCGCGGTCGATCCGATGGGCGGGCGCTACTCCCACTTCACCGCCGCGAACAAGCAGCTGTTCGGATGGCTCGATCCGGCCGACATCGCCTCGACCCGCGACGGCACGTACACGCTGACCCCGCTTTCGACCGCCGGCGGCCTCAAGATGATCGAGGTCCCGCTGGTCAACTCGACCCACCACAGCTACGTGCTCGAGTACCGCCAGCCGACCGGCTACGACGCCGCCGCATACTCCGAGGGGCCGACCTTGTCGGGCGTGTTCATGTACGTGCGGCCGCCGGCCGACAACGGCTTCTGGACACCGAAGGCGCTCGACCTGCCGCCCTACGAGACCGGCCAGATCCAGGCGACGGCGCTGCCGCTGGCGTGGCAGCTCCCCGACGGCTCGTACGCGCCGTCGTACATCGACAGCGCCCAGGGCATCGCGATCTTCGTCTACTCGATGTCGCCGACCGGCGCCGTCGTCGGCGTGAAGTCGATGCGCAATTGGGCGCGCAGCAGCAACGGCGGCACCATCAGTGCGTCGTCGACCAGCACCCAGAGCGGCACCGGGCGCGCCTACGCCAACGACGGCGTGCGCGTCGCGCACTCCTGGGGCGGGTGGTGGCAGGCCGCGACCACGACCAACGTCGGCGGCGGCTGCTACAGCCCCTCGGCGTGGATCTACGCCGGCTTCAGCACCAACCGGACGATCCAGGAGGTCGACGTGATCGGCCTGCAGGACAGCTACAGCGGCGCGTTCGAGCCGTTCCCCGGCATGATCGCGAACTTCTACGGGCTGCGGCACTTCCACGTGCAGTACCTCTCGGTCACCGGCGCCTGGACCGACGTGCCCAACGGCTACGTCACCTGGAACAACCAGGTCTGGAACCAGCTCACGTTCGAGCCGATCAACACCCGCTACATCCGCGTGCTGATCGAGTGCGTCATGGGCAACCGGGCGCGCCTCGTCGAGCTCGAAGCCCACGGCTGGTGACGTCAGGGGCGACGTCCTGGCCGCCTGGCTTCACGCAGTAGCGCGACCACGGGCGGTGGCCGGACCGTCCGGTCGAGACCCGGCCAGCAACCTTTCCCGAGCCTCGGCATCCAACCTCCATGACCTTGGAGCGGCCGGTGGTGGCGGTGGCTGGCGCATCGGGGTTCGTCGGCCAAGCGGTGGGGCGAGCGCTCGGCGACCGCCTGCACCTGATCGCGCTGTCGCGTGGCGCCCGCGCCGGGTTGCCCGGCTACCGCGAGGCCCGGGCCTGCGACCTGTTCTCGCTCAAGGACGCCGAGGCCGCGCTGGTGGGCGTCGACGTCGCGATCTACCTGGTGCACTCGATGCTGCCATCGGCGCGGCTCGTCCAGGGCCGGTTCCAGGATCTCGACCTGATCTGCGCCGACAACTTCGCGCGGGCTGCCGAGCGCGCGGGCGTCAAGCGCATCATCTACCTCGGCGGCATCCTGCCCTCCGACACGGCCACGCTGTCGGCGCACCTGACGAGCCGGCTCGAGGTCGAGCGCGTGCTCGGCGGGCGACGCCCCGCGCTGACCGTGCTGCGCGCCGGCCTGATCATCGGCGCCGGCGGTTCGTCGTTCGAGATCGTGACGCGGCTGGTGCGGCGCCTGCCGGCGATGCTGGCGCCGCGCTGGACCTCGACGCCGACCCAGCCGATCGCGCTCAGCGACGTCGTCGACCTGCTCGGCTACTGCGTGGCCACGCCGGCCACGGCCGGCGAGATCTACGACGTCGCCGGCCCCGAGGTGGTCAGCTACCGCGCGCTGATGCAGCGGGTGAGCGTGATCCTCCGGCGCCAGCGCCGCATCGTCCCGCTGCCGATCATCACGCCGCGGCTGTCGGCGCTGTGGATCTCGCTCATCACCGGCGCGCCGCGGCGGCTGATCGCGCCGCTGATCGACAGCCTGCGTCACCAGATGATCGCGGGCGATCGCCGGCTGCAGGCGGCCGCCGGGATCCCGGGCCTGTCGCTGGACGCCGCGATCACCGCGGCGCTGGCGAGCGCCGACGCCGCGCCGCCGACGGCGTACCAGGCGCAGCGCGGGCGCGCGCGCGGGGTGCGGTCGGTGCAGCGCCTGCCCCTACCGGCGGGGCGGGACGCGGCCTGGGTCGCCGACGAGTACGTGCGCTGGCTGCCCCGGGGCGCGCGGCCGCTGCTGCGCGTCGAGCGCGGCCCCGGGCCGATCCGCTTCTTCTTGACCGGCACCCGCGAGCCGCTGCTCGAGCTGACCGCCGCCCCCGAGCGCAGCCAGCCCGATCGCCAGCTGCTCTACGTGACCGGCGGTCGCCTGGCCGCGCGCGGTGGCCGTGGCCGGCTCGAGTTCCGCGAGGGGCCCGGCGCGACCGTGCTGGCGGCGATCCACGACTTCGAGCCGCGCCTGCCGTGGTGGATCTACCGCGCCACGCAGGCGCTGATCCACCGCCTGGTGATGTGGCGTTTCGGTCGTCACCTCGCGCGCCTGGCGCCGGCCGCGCCGACGGCGATGGCCCGCGCGGGCGATCACGGCCGAGCGGCGCGCAATGCGCCGACCGCCCCGTGATGGGTGTGGCGGGCCAGCCCCGCACGCCCGCGAGCTGCGTGGTAGCGTCCTCGCCCTGAAAGCGCGCGGCGATCGCTCGGCGACGACCATCGTGGTCGTGACGTTCGTGGTGCTGGTCCTCGAGCTCACCTCGACCCGGCTCTACGCGTACATCGGCAGCACCCACGCGACGTCGGTCGCGCTGTCGATCGCGCTGCTCGGCACCAGCGTCGGGGCGTTGGTCCGCGTGCGGTGGCACGGGTGGCCTGGCGTCGGCCGCACCGCGCCGTGGCTGTCGGCCGCGCTGCTGGCGGTGGCGCTGGCCGAGGTCGGCGGCGTGGCGCTGCCGTGGCTGGTGCTCGTGTCGCTGCCGCCGTTCGCGCTGGCCGGGCTGTTCGTCGCCGACGCGTACGCCGCGCGCGGGCGCGACGGGGTCCGCGCCGCGTACGCGCTCGATCTGGGGGCGGCGGCGGGCGGTTGCTTGATCGCGCCGCGCCTGGTCGGCCCGCTGGCGCCGACCGAGATCGTGGCGGCGCTGGGCGTGCTGGGCGGCGCCTGGGCGCTGCTCGTCGTCGAGCCACGGCCGCGCCTGCGCGCCGCAGCCGCAGCCCTCGGCCTCGCGCACGCCGGGCTGTTCGTGGCCGCGCGCGCCGGGGCGACGCCCGACGGCGCGCTGGCGGCGATGCTGCGCGACGGGCGCGGCTCGGAGAAGGCGCTGGCCGCCGGCGGCGCGACGCCGCGGGACGTGATCGACTCGGCGTGGAGCCCGCTCGGGCGCCTCGACGTGGGCCGCGTGCCCGGCGACGACACCCGGCTCGGCGTCTACACCGACGGCATGAGCCCGACCTTCATGCTGCGCGCCGCCGAGGCCCGCGCCGGCGCGTTCGAGGACGCCTGGGGCGCGTTGCTGGCGGCGCCGTACCGTGCGCTGCGGCCGGCGCGCGTGCTGGTGCTCGGCGCCGGCGCGGGCGCCAGCGTCTGGCTGGCCCGGAAGTACGGCGCGACACAGATCGACGGCGTCGAGGTCAACCCGGCGATGCCGGCGGTGCTGGCCCGCTGGCGCGCGTTCGCCGGCGACGTCTACCACCAGCCCGGCGTGCGGCTGATCATCGCCGACGCGCGGCGCCACCTCGCCGACACCGACGCGCGCTACGACCTGATCGAGCTCGCGCTGGCGCTCACCGGCAACGTCCACGCGCAGGCGGCCGGCCTCGAGGCGCACCTCTACACCGTCGAGGCCGTCGCGCTGTACCTGCGGCGCCTGACGCCCAGCGGCGCGCTGGTGTTCATCCACAGCGATCCCGGCAACGCGTACCGCCAGCTGCTGACCGTGCTGGCGGCGCAGGCCGCGGCCGGCGTGTCGCGCGATCGCGCGCTCGAGGGCATCGCGGTGCTGCGCGACCCGCGGCCCGAGACCGCCTACCGCTACCTGCTGGTCGTGTCGCCGGCGCCGCTGCCGCTCGAGGCGGTCGACGCGCTCGATGTCGAGCCGGCCGAGCTGCTGTGGGGACCGGGCGATCCGCCCGAGCGCGCGGCGCAGCTGCTCGATCGCACGCAACTCGGCGCCACCAACGTCGACGATCTGGCGCCGGTCCACGACGAGCGCCCGTACTTCTTCCAGAACACCAAGGGCCTGGTCGCGACCGCGCGCGCGCAGGCGGGCCGGCTGTGGGCGCTGGCCGGCGCCGCGCTGCTGGTGGTGCTGCTGATCGTCGAGCGCCGCGGCGATCCGCGCGGGTTCGCGCGGCCGGCCGCGATCGCCGCCGGGCTGGGCGCCGCGTTCATCGGCGTCGAGCTCGCGCTCATCCAGCGCTTCACGCTGGCCGCGGGAGGGACGCTCTACGCGACGTCGCTGGTGCTGGGCGGGTTGCTCGCGTGGTGCGCCGCCGGGGCGGTGCTGATCAGCGGCCGCTGGCGCCGCGTGTCGCGCGGCGCCGCCGGGGCGTGCCTCACCGCTGCGGTCGTCGTCGCGGGCGGCGCGTGGGTCACGCGCGACCTCGCCTGGCTCGAGGCGATCGGTAGCGACGCGGCGCGGGTCGCGCTGATCGGCGCGCTGCTCGGGCCGATCGGCCTCGCGCTTGGCTGTCCGTTCCCGGTGCTGCTCGCGCACGAGGGCGCGCCGGCCGATCGCATCGCCAGCCTGTGGGCGATCAACGGCGCGGCCGCGGTCGCCGGCGGCACCATCGCGGTGCTCGCGCTGCGCGTGGCCGGCGCGACCGACGCGCTCCGGCTGGCCGCGGCGCTGTACCTGCTGGTGGCGATCCTCGCGCGCCGCGTCGGCACGCCCGCGGACGGCGCGCGATGACGCCGTGGTCGACCGGCGTCTGCGCGACCAACGGCGTCGCGCTGCGCTACCTGCGGACCGGCGGCGCGGGCCCGCCGGTGGTGCTGCTCCACGGGCTGATGGGCAGCGGCGCGTGCTGGACGCCGCTGGCGCGCGCGCTCGCCGCCGAGTTCGACGTGATCATGCCCGACGCCCGCGGCCACGGCGGCTCGAGCGCGCCCGCGACCGGCTACACCTACGACGACCTCGCCGCCGACGCGGCAGGGCTGATCGCCGCGCTGGCGCTCGATCGCCCGGTCGTCCTCGGCCACTCGATGGGCGGCATGACCGCGGCGGTGGTGGCCAGCCGCGCCGGCGCCGCGCTGCGCGGGGTCGTCCTGGTCGACCCGACGTTCCTGAGCCCGGCGCGCCAGCGCGAGGTGTACGCCAGCGACGTCGCCGACCAGCACCGCCGCGCCCTCGCCACGTCGCGCGCCTACCTGATCGCGCAAGCCCAGGCCCGCACCCCGCAGCGCGCGCCCGAGCTGATCGAGCTGCAGGCCGACGCGCGGCTCGCCACCTCGCCGCACGCGCTCGCGGTGCTCGCGCCGCCCAACCCCGACTACCACGCCGTGGTCGCCGCGATCGACGTACCGTGCCTGCTCGTCATCGGCGACGCGCCGGTCGTCACGCCGACGATGGCCGCCGAGCTGCAGGCGCTGAACCCGCACGTGCGCGTCGCCCAGATCGCCGACGCCGGGCACGGCCTGCCGTTCGATCAGCCCGCGCGCCTCAGCGACGTCGTCGCCGGGTTCCTGCGCGCGCTGCCGTAGCAGGTCGCGACGTCGCGCGCGCGCGGCCGGCTCAGTGGGCGGGATCGGCGGCGGCGACCACGATCAGGTCGGCGTCGAGGCACTGCGGGCGCAGGTGATCGGACAGGTGCTCGTGGCCGAAGCGGCCCCCGTGCGCGTCCATCAGGTCGGCGCACCTGAGCAGGAAGCCGGCGATCGCGCGCAGCTCGGCGGCGTCGACTAGCAGGCTCGCCTCGCGCAGCTCCCGCGGCTTGGTGCGATCGTCGCCGTCGGTGACGTCGTAGCCGAACAGCTTCATGGCGCAAGGATCGCACGCCGCCGCGGCGCGCGCCGACGGCGACGGTGACGTACCTCACCGCCGACCACGCCGGCAGCCCCGCGCGGTCGATCGGCCGCGCGCTTCGGCGTAGCGTCGGCCGATGTCCAAGGCCGGGCTGGCCCTCGCCGCCTGCGTCGCCGTCGTGGCCGGCGCGCCCGCGATCGCGCGCGCCGAGCGGGCCATCCGCGGCACGGTGGTCGACGAGGCGACCGGCCGACCGATCGCGGGCGCGTTCGTCACCGTCGGCAGCGGCGAGGCGGTCACCGACGCCGACGGCCGGTTCCGCGTCGGCGGCCTGCCGTTCGATCGCATCGAGGTGGTGGTCATCGCCACCGGGTACGGCGCGTACTTCGGCGCCGCCCGGGTCGGCGCCGCGCTGACGATCCGGCTCGAGGCCGACGCCGGCGCCACCGAGATCATCCGCCTGGTCGGCCACGCGCCGAGCGGCCCGCCGCTCCACCTCGACGCCGATCAGATCCGCACCCAGCCGGGCGCCGGCAACGACGTGCTCCGCGCCCTGCAGAGCCTGCCCGGGATCGCGCGCACGCCGTTCGGCCTCGGCGGCCTCGCGCTGCGCGGCACCGCCCCGCGCGATACCAAGGTCTACCTCGACGGCATCGAGGTGCCGTTGCTGTACCACTTCGGCGGCCTGGCCTCGTTCCTCCCGACCGCCTTGGTCGACGAGGTCTCGCTCGAACCCGGCGGCGCCAGCGTCCGCTACGGCCGGGGCCTGGGTGGCGTCGCGGTGGTCACGACGCGCACCGGCCGCCGCGATCGCACGCGGCTGGGTGGCGAGCTCAGCCTGATCCACGCCGCCGCGGTCGGCGAGGCGGCCGGGCCGCTCAAGGGCAGCTGGCTGGTCGGCGCGCGCCGCTCGTACTTCGACGCGATCATCCGCGGCGCCGGCCTCGACCTGGCGATCCTGCCGCGCTACCTCGACGCGCAGGTGCGGTGGGAATCGGGCGACGGCCGGTGGACCGCGATCCTGTTCGCCTCCGACGACCTGATGACGCTGTCGCCGCCGAGCGGCGGGTCGAGCGGCGGCATCAACACCTCGAACGTCAAGGCGTTCCGCTACACGTCGCGGTTCGCCCGGCTCGGCGCCCGCTACCGCGCGGTCCGCGGGGCCACGACGCTGACGGTCGTGCCGTCGATCGGGATCGACGACGTCGAGGCGCGCGCCACCCACCACGACATCGACAAGGGCATGCATCGGACGACGGTGCCGCTGGCGCTGCGCGCCGAGGTGATCACGCCGCTGGCCGGCGGCACGCTGGCGGGCGGGCTCGACGGCGGCGCCCAGCGGCACGCCTACGACATGGTCAACACGCCGCCCCCCAGCCCCGCCGATCCGTCGCCGGACGAGGTCGTCCACCGCAACCTCGAGCGCTGGGGCGCCGACGCCGGCGCGTGGATCGAGCAGGCGTGGCGGTTCGCCGGCGATCGCGTCGAGGTGCGCCCCGGGCTGCGCGGCGATCACTTCGGCCTGTCCGATCAGTGGACGCTCGATCCGCGGCTGGCGATCCACGCCCACCTGCCCGGCGACGTCGAGCTGCGCCAGTCGATCGGCCGCTACCACGAGCCGCCGCTGGTGACGGACCTCGATCCGATCTTCGGCGACCGCGTGATGCTCGGCTCGACCACGACCCAGGTCGCGACCACCGCCAAGACGATCGTCGGCGACGCCCACGAGGTGTCGGCCACCGCCTACTACCAGGACCTGCGCCAGCTGCCGGTCGACGCGATCTCCACCGCGACGCCGACGACGGCCAACGGCGGCACCGAGTCGGGCGGGCTGCTCGGCATCAGCCGCGAGCTGGTCGACACCCAGTTCGGCTCGTACAGCTACCGCGAGGCGATCGGCCGCGGGCACACCTACGGGCTCGAGCTGATCGCCCGCCGCAACGTCGGCTGGTGGACCGGCTGGGTCGCGTACACCTACGCGCGCTCGTTCCGGGTCAACCCGGCGCGCGACGGCCGCGTCCATCCCTACGTGCTCGACCAACCCCACGCGCTGACGGTCGTGGCCAGCGCCCGCCTCGGTCGCTGGCGGCTGGGCGGGCGGTTCCGCTACACCACCGGCAACCCGATCACGCCGGTCGCCGGCGCCTACCAGGAGCGCGACGGCGACTGGGTGCCGGTCGACGGCGCGCTGCTGTCGACCCGGCTGCCCGACTTCGTCCAGTTCGACCTGCGGCTCGATCGCACCTGGCGCCGCCGCCACGGCACCTGGGACCTGTACATCGACGTGCAGAACCTCGTGAACCGATCGAACGCCGAGGGCGTCACCTACAACGAGGACTTCACGCGGCGCAGCTACACCACCGGCCTGCCGATCTTCCCGTCGATCGGCGTGGAGTTCATCCCGTGACCGGCGCGGCGCGCGCGGTCGCGGCGGCCGTGGTCGCGACGGCGCTGCTCGGCGGCTGCGGCGACGGCATCGCGCGCGACGCGGTCGCGACGGCGACCAGCGGTCAGCGGCTGGCGCTGTCGTGGTACCGGTTCCCCGACGGCACCGAGCAGCCCGAGCCGGGGCAGCTCTACGACCGCGCGCTCCACACCGCGTGCGCGCCGGCGCGTTGGACCGACGACGTCGTCCGCTGCGTGCCCCGGGCCGACGACGCGGTGTTCGTCGATGACGCCTGCGCGATGGCGATCGGCGTCGTCGCCGCGATCGAGCAGCCGACCCACTTCCTCGGCCGCGACGTGGTCGACGGCGAGGCCCGCGCGGTCCGGGTCTACGTCGCGGGCGACGACGTCGATCCGATCGCCACGTACTACCGCCGCGTCGAGGGTGCCTGCGTCGGCCCCTTCGCGGCCGACCCCGCCGCCGCCTACGTCGCGATCACCGGCGAGCTGGCCGGCGCGGACCTCGCCCCCGTCGACGAGGCCGAGACCGGCGACGGCCGCCTCGCGCTGGTGGCCCGCACCGCCGCCGACGGCCTGTGGGCCCCGCTCGGGCTGCGCGATCGTACGCTCGACGCCGCGTGCGTGCCCGAGCTCGGCGGCGACGGCGCGGTCCGCTGCGCGCCGACCGACGCTGTGCCCGCGGCCTACTTCGCCGACGCGTCCTGCGTCGAGCCGGCGCTGGCGGCGCCGGTGGAGACGCCGCCGCCGCGGGTGGCGCGCCTCGAGGACGCCGCCGGCTGCCCGACCTACCGCGCGGTCGGCGCCCCGCTCACCACCCCGCTGTACCGCCGCGACGGCGACGCCTGTCGGTCGGTCCAGGTGCCGGCGACGATGGCGTTCGCGGTGGGCGCGCCGCTCGAGCTGCCGACGCTGACGCGCACCGTCGAGACGCTGCCCGGCCGCCGGCTGCAGCGGATCGTGCTCGCCGGGGACGGCCTGCGCTTCTACGACGACCGGCTGGTCGACACCGCGCTGGGCGGCGACTGCGTCCGGCGGCCGTTCGCCGACGACGTCACGCGCTGCGTCCCGGCGGTGCTCGCGCCGACGCTGCGGCTGTTCGCCGCGACCTGCGTCGTCCCGATCGCGGTCGCCGAGCTCCCGGCGCGCGCGTGCCAGCGCCCCACCTTCGCCGCCGACACCACCGCGACCGGCTTCGAGGTGCGCGCGATCGGCGACCCGGTGACCGAGCCGCTGTTCCGCTGGGTCGCCGACCGCTGCCAGCCGTACGCGGCGACGCCCGGCGCGGCGCTGTACCGGCTCGGGCCACCCGTCGACGCGACGGCGTTCCCCGGCGCGCTGCTCTACGAGGAGCGCTGACGTGGCGCGCGGTGTCCCACGCCTCGCGCTCGTCGCCGCGCTGGCGCTCGCCGCCTGTGCGTCCGACGCGAGCGGCCCCCGCATCGACGCGGTCGTGCCGCCGTACGGCCCGCTGATCGGCGGCACCCACGTCGCGATCACCGGCGCGGGGTTCGCGGCCGACGGCGGCGCCAACCGCGTGCTGATCGGCGGTCGGCTAGCGCCGTTGGCGGTCACCGTCGACGACGCCACCCTCGAGGTGATCATCCCGCCCGGCACGCGCCCCGGCGACGCCACCGTCGAGGTCCTGAACGCGCACGGGGCGACCGCGGCCAGCGGTCGCTTCCACTACAGCGCGCCGCCGACCATCGCGACGGTCGTGCCACGCCAGGTGCTGGCCGCCGTCGGCGCGACCGTCACCGTCACCGGCAGCGGGTTCCTCGACGAGGACGCCGGCGACGTCACGGTCGTCTTCGACGGCCACGCGATCACCGAGGTCGAGGTCGTCAGCGACACCACGCTGCGCTTCGCCGCGCCGGCCGGGCGCGCGCTGCTCGAGCCCACGCTCGAGGTGGTCGACCTTCGCGGCCGGGTCGTCCGCCCCCGCGCGCTCCGCTACACGCCGAGCGCGCGCCCCGGCCTGCTGCTGTTCCCGGGGGGCGGCGTGTTCGCCGTGTTCTTCGACCCGGTCGATCGCACGAGCGTGACGATCCCGGCGATCGGCTCGGCGCCGCGGCTCACCGCGGTGGTCCGCGACGCGCGCGGCGCGTACTGGGGGATCGATCGCAGCCGCCGGTTCGGCCGCCTCGACCTCGGCGCGCAGGCGCTGGACGCGCCGCTGTTCGCGAACGGCTGGTTCCCGGCGCTCGAGCGGATCGGCGACGCCTACCTCGGCGTCGAGCGCGGCGCGCAGCAGTTCGGCCGGTTCGATCCGGCGACCGGCGGCTTCACGCCGATCGGCACCGCCACGCTGCCGTGCTGCGGCTCGTACGGCCTGGCGAGCGACGGCGCCACGTACCTGGTCGCACGGCAGGCCGGCTCGATCGAGATCGCTCCGCTCGATCCGGCGACGGGTGCGCTCGGTCCCGCGGTGCCGCTGGCCGGCCCCCCGACGCTCCACGTCGAGGACATGCGGTTCTTCGCCGGCGTGCTGTACGCCACCAGCCGCGACGGGACGCTGGTCACGATCGATCCCGCCACCGGCGCGGTCGCGGTCGTCGCCACCGGCCTCGGTCGCTTCCACGCGATGGAGACGTACGACCCCGCCGACGACGCGCCCTGAGCGCCGCCGCGCGGTCAGGGGACGTCGGTGAGCTCGTCGGGCGTCGGCGGCGCGATGTGGGCGACCACCGCGTCGATCAGCGCGTCGTCGACCTCGCCGTAGAACAGCCCGGCGGGGCGCGCCTGGTTGCGCTCGCGGATCCGTTGCCGGCACACCTCGGGCGGCACGTCGAGGACGTGCAGCCGGCACGCCGCGCCCGCGGCCACCGCCAGCTCGCGCACCCACGCGCGGTGCGCCACGGTGTTGCCGCCGAAGTCGAACACCACCGAGCACCCGAGCGTCAGCGCACGCGTCGTCAGCGGCCCGATCACGCGCCGCAACCGCGTGATCGCCTCGACGTAGCCTTCGAGGCTGGTGATCGGCGCGGTGAGCAACGTCGCCAGCCACTCGTCCTCGCAGATCAGCAGCGCCGGCGCCGACGCCGCCAGCGCGCGCGCCGCGGTGGTCTTGCCCGCGCCGGGCCAGCCGTAGAAGTAGTGCAGCGTCGCCATGGCGCGATGCTCGCACGGGCCGCGCCACTCCCGCGGGCAAGGGTTGGCAGCCGCGCGGGCACCGAGCACGCTGATGCGATGACCGCCCACGACGACGCCCCACCGGTCTCGATCGACGCGATGGCGCTCGCCTACGAGGCGTTCCAGGGGTGCCGCGGCTTCCTCCCCGGGACCGAGGTGCTGCTGGCCATCGTCGATCAGATCTTGCCGCTGGTCGCCCGGACCGCCACGACGATCGTCGCCGTGCCCCCGACCTGGCTCGGCGCGCTGCTGCCTGACGTCGTCGAGATGCTCGCGCGCGCCGTCCAAACAGTGCGTGCGCCCGCCGTCACCGCTCCGCAGGTGCTGCGGACGATCGCGATCGCGATCCGCGAGCTGCTCCGACTGTGGTCCGCCGGCGAGCGCGGCGCGATCCGCTCCCTCGGCTACGCGCTCCACCCGCTGCCCAGCCTGGTCCGCGCCGGCGAGCAGTTCGACCCCAAGTACTTTGGCTTCAACCTCCGGGTCGCGGCGTTCCACTGGGCCGCGTATTCCGCCGATGCCCAGCACGCGCTCGCGGCGCTCGCCGGCGTTGACCCCGCGCAGGTCGCGGAGCGGCTCGCGCGCCCCGGGTTCGTCGTCGAGATGTTTCGGGAAGCCCCGGCGCGCGAGGAGCGCTAGCCCGGCGGCGACGCGCCCCGAGGCAGCGCTGCACGATACGTCGTCGCCAGCTACGGCGCGAGGCGCGCGGGCATGTCCTTGGCGCGCTGGCTGGCGCGGAACTCGATGATGCGGATCTCGGCGCCACCGCTGGCGACGAACGGGTCCTCGGCCATGATCGCCTCGAGCTGCGCGCGGCTGTCGCCGACAGCGACGATGATGCCGCCGTCGCGCGGGATCTTGCGGCCCGAGATCAAGAACGTGCCCGCCGCGTAGTGCCGATCGAGGAACGCAACGTGGGCCTTCATCATCGCGTCGATCTGCGCCAGCGGGACCTTGTACGTGAGCTCGATGACGAACATCCCGCGAGCTTGCCGCAGGTCGGCCCGGCGGGCGACCCGCGCGGCGAGCCGGTCATGCGCGGACACCACCGGCTTGCTGCTCACCGGGTTCATGGCCGGCGGCGCCCGGTCGCAGTACGCGACCGGCGTCAAGGGTGATGGCTTCGTCGCGGCGCTGCGCGGGCTGATCGCCGCGCGCCGTGGTCACGGCCCGAACGTCAACGAGCGCAGGTTGGTCCCCTGCCAGCACGGATCGGAGCACGCCACCTGCTCGCTGCCGCACCGCGCGAGCAGGCCGCGCTCGTCGAAGTCGATCGCGACGCGCAGGTGGTCGACGTGGGCCGACAGCTCGATCAGCTGGGCGCACGCGTCGTAGCGCTCGTCCATCAGCAGCGCCGGCTCGGCGTCGGCCTGGTGGCTGCCGACCTTGGCGCCCGTCTCCGTCCAGCCGACCAGGCGCTTGCGGGGACGACCGCGGCCGCCGTCGCGCGTGACCTCGAAGCTCCGCTCGACGACGACGCCGCGCCGCACGCGCACCGTCGTGACGGCATCGGCGCTGGTCCACGAGCCGAAGCCGGCGACGTAGACGTACGAGCCGTCGTGCTGGCGGGCCAGCGCGTCGAACCGGGCCCGGCTCTCGGCGAGCCGCTGCAGATCCTCGGCGTTCACCTGGGCGCTGCGCGGCGTGCGCATGCGCATCTGCCGCGCCTCCGCGGCCGTGACCGGCGGCGCGTCGACCGCCGCGTCCACCACCGCCGCATCGACGATCGGCGGGGCGACCGCCGCGTCGGGGGCGACGCTGGTCACCGCGGCCGGCTCGACGCCAGGGGCCGGCGCCCGCGGCCCGCTGCCGGCACACGCGACGAGCCCCAGCGGCGCGCACCAGACCAGCCAGCTCGAGCGCATCGGTCGAGGCTGCCACGCCGCTCCGGTGAAGTCCAAGCGCGCGCCCGCGGCGTGGCCACGCGCGCGCGGCCGTGCGAGCCTGCGCGCGGGAGGCGTCTCGATGAGCACCGACACCGCCGATCAAGACTTCGTGGCCGCGATCCAGGGCTACTACCGCGATCCCCAGCCGGCACGGGCCGCCCGGGCCTGCGCCCGCGCGCTCGAGATGCTGGCCAGCACGCCGCCCGAGGGGTTCCTGCGATTCGGCCCGCTGATCTACCTGTTCGGGCGCATCGCCCGCGAGTCCGAGGCGGCGCGCGCCGCGCTGGCCGAGGTCGTGGCCGGCTACCGCGGCCAGGACGTGCCGCTGGTAACGCGGATCATCGAGATCGACGCGCCGTTCCCGGACGCGCTGACGATGCCGATCGAAGACGCGGTCCACGTCGACCTGCTGTGGGCCGAGTTCTTTGCGACCGGCCGGCGCGATCCGATCGCGCGCATCGTCGCGTTGCTCGACGGCCCCGACCGCGTGCGCGCCCACGTGGCCGCGTGGCTCGCCGAGCGGGGCTGGCTGGCCGGCGGCCGACGGCGCACCCACGCCGCGGCGCTCGCCGCGCTCGGGCTCGAGGTCGACCTGTCGACGCGCACGATCCGCACCGACGGCGACCTCGACCTGTGGGCGTGGCGGACCGCCGAGCGCGGCATCCCGGTGTTCGCGGTGCTCGGCTTGCCGTCCGCCGACGTCATGCCGGTGGCCATCAAGGGCTCCGCGCTGTGGTCGCTGCGGCTGAACGCGCGCGACCACGCGCTGGTCGGCGAGGTGTGCCGCGCCGAGGCCGAGCGCTCAGGCGGCCCCGGCCGACGCCTGCTGCGCGAGCCGGTTGGCGCCGTGGCGCCGTTCCAGCTGTGACGCCCGCCGATCGACGCCCGCGCGCAACGGCGCGGCCGACGTCGGCATCCCAGCGCTCGATGCTCCCCTCGCCCGGTGCGACGTCCCATGGCTGACCGCGCGCTCACGGTGGTCGTCCCCGATCGCATCTGGGCGACGGAGCGGCCGGTGTGGTTCAGCGGCGTGCGCCTGCGCGCGCGCACGACCGTCGTCCGCCTCGACGACGGCGGCCTGCTGATCCACAGCCCGGCGCCGCCCACCGACGCGCGGGCGGCCGAGCTCCGCGCGCTGGGACCGGTGCGCTGGCTGGTGATCCCCAACGGCTTCCACCACCTCGGCACGCCCGCAGCCGCGGCGTGCTTCCCCGACGCGCGGGTGATCGGCCCGGCGTCCGCGGCGTCCAAGAACCCCGCCCTGCGCATCGACGTCGACATCGCCGACGCGGCGTTCGGCGCGCACCTCCCCGAGGTCGAGGCGCTGCCGCTCACCGGCGTGCCGTTCCTCGACGAGACCGTGCTCTACCACCGGCCCACCCAGACGCTGCTGGGCGCCGACCTGGTGCTCACCGCCGACGCCGACGACCACTGGACGTGGCGCTGGGCCGCGCGCGTCACCGGCTGCTACCAGCGCGTGCGGGTCCCGCCCGACGTCAAGAAGCGCGTCGCCGACAAGGCCGCCGCCGCGCGCGCCGTCCGCGCGATCCTCGATCGCCCCGCCAAGCGCCTGATCGTCGCGCACGCCGCGATCATCGAGGATGGCTGGCGCGACCGCCTCGCCGAGGCCTGGCGCCTGGTGGGCGTGGACGTCTAGCGCGCACCCAGTGTCTGGAGATGTCTGGCACGACGCTCGCAGTAGCGGACGTCAACAACGGAGGAGTGGCGTCATGGACATCATCTGGATGCTGGTTATCGGACTCGTCATCGGCGCGATCGCCAAGTTGCTCATGCCGGGCAGCGACCCTGGCGGCTTCATCGTCACCGCGCTCATCGGCGTCGCAGGCTCGATGATCGCGGGCATGGTCGGCCGCAGCGCCGGCTGGTACCGCGCCGGCGAGCCCGCCGGCTTCATCGCCGCGGTGATCGGCGCGGTCACCCTGCTCGCCGTGTACCGCATGGTGGTGAGGCGCGGGGCCGCACGCCCTGGGCGCTGACGCTCGCTGGCCGCGCCGCGTGGGCGGGGCGGCGGCGCGCACCGAGCGCCGTCGCGCGCACGATCGCCGCGACCTCAGCGCTGGGCGCGCTCACCGCCGGTAGTACGACTCGATGTGCCACGCCCCCTGACCGCCGGGCGTGTACTTGCCGAAGCCGAGGTGCGCCTGCTCGACCGCCACCGCGACCGCGAACGGGTAGCGGTAGTCCGGATCGGTGCAGTCGAACGCCACGTACTTGTAGCGGCCGACGTGATCGTCGCCGTCGCCGTGGGCGCGCCAGCCGTGCTTCTCGCTGCCGATCAGCTTGCACCTCGCGGTCGGGTACGTCGCGGCGAGGTACGCCTTCGCGGGGCCGATCAGCTTGGCGTCCTTGCCCTTGAGCGAGGTGCCCTCCTTCGCGAAGCTGTCGAGCATCGGCGCCTTCGCGCGGACCATGCCGTCCCACGTGGTGATGTACGCGGCGATCTTGGCGTCGAGCGCCGGCAGGTCGGCGCGGGGCGGGATGCCCAGCGCCCGCGCGTACGCCACCTGCTGACCGATGCGCTTGACCAGCACCTCGTGGGCCTTCTTGCTCGGGTCCTTCGCCGACAGCACGTCGCACTCGTCGCACGGCCGGTAGTCGTTCAGGTACCAGTCCTCGCTCGGCTGCATGTTGCGCAGGAACTCCTCGACCGCCGACGCGGGATCCAGCGGCACCGCGCGCTCGAAGATCTGCTTGTGGCGCGCGACCACGTCGGCCAGCCGGCGCGGGCAGAAGCGGCAGTCGGCCGCGAGCAACGGCGGCAGGTCGGTGAACTCCTGCTCGAGCGTGCGGTCCACCTGCGCGTAGGCCGCGAGGACCTTCTCGAACTCGGGGACCGCGTCGACGGCGGTCTCGTGGGGAGGCTGGAGCCCCACCGACCGATCGCGATCGAACGCCTCGGCCCACTCGAGCTTCATGTCCTTGAGCTGACGCACCGGCGCCAAGGCCTGCTCGAACGCCTCGTAGCGCCAGTCGTCGACGAACGACGCCTCGGGCAAGACGTTGGTGTCGGTCACGCCGCCGGTGATGTCGGCGCGGTAGCCGCCGGCCTCGATCGCGCGGATCGTCGCGGGGTAGAAGCCGCCGGCGACGTAGCGGACCTTCTGCCCGACCTTGTACTTCATCGACGCGGGGTCCCACTTGCCCTTGATGTCGCCGGGCTCGATGCGGCTCTCACCGCTGCCGAGCATGATGCTCCACGTCGTCGGGCCGGCGTTCCACAGCTTCGCCACGAACGGCGCGGGGTCCGACGCGCGCTGGACGTAGACGTAGTCGTTCGATCGGTAGCCGGGCGCGGCGGTGGGCGGCGGCGCCGGCGCGGTGCCCGCCGCGCGGATGTCGGCGTCGGACAGCCACGCGTCGTTGGCCGACCCGTAGCCGTCGAAGTGGATCAGGTAGCCCTTGCGCGGATCGCAGCGGACGACCGTCGACCTGACCCAGCCGCCATCCTTCTTCGCGTCGACGCGCTGCTCCTTGCGGAAGGCGGCGCACGAGGTGTCGGCGACCGCGACGCGCGCGCCGGCGACGCTGGCAAGGGCCACGACGAACGAGACGATCCCGCGCAGAGCGAGCATGAGTGACCTCCGAGACGCGAGCGTGGATGCCCGCCGCGGTCAACTCAGCAAGGCCCACGCCAGCACGCCCGGTCGTCGTCTCACCGCGTTGCGGCGGCCGCGGTCCGCGGCCCTGGCGATCCGAGAGCACGTGCCGAGATCCCAGCACCCGCGCGAGGCGTCAGGGCGAGAGGCGCGCGATCGTCTGCTGGAACGCCGGGTCGCTGCCGCACTTCTGCCCGGCCGACGCCACCTTCATCGAGAGTGCCATCACCTCACTCATGTGCTTCTGCCCCCACGCCTCGATCCGACCCTTGGTCGCCGGGTCCTGGGTGAGCGCCTTGCCGCGGGCCAGCGCGGCCGCGTACTTGTCGAGCACCGCGTTCATCCCAGCGGAGGTCTTGCCGCAGTCCCCGCCCGCGTCATCGAGCGCCTTCCCGAGCGCGACCATCATCGTCAGGTACTCGGCCATCTGCGCCTCGAGCTCGGCGTCGGACATCGCCGCGGGCGTCCCCGTCCCCGCCGCGGGCGTCCCCGTCCCCGCCGTCGGAGCGGGCTTGGGTTGGCTCTTCTTCTTGCATCCGGCCACCGCGATCGCCGCGGCCATCAGCATGATCATCGAGAGGCGCTTCATGTCGGTTCCTGGTGAACGGGTTGGGTGAGCCGCGGCACGACGCCGTGGCCGACACACTCCAAGCGCACGCGCCGCCGTTTGTTCACGACGGCGATGGCATGGGACGTGCTCAGGCGGTCTCGCTGGTCAGCCGACCGAAGGGAGCGCCATGATCCGGAACCGTCGCACCATCACGCTCGCGCCTGTCGTCCCACCCCTGCGCGTGTGCGCGCTGGCCTGCGTCCTCGTCGTCGCCGCGGCCGGCCCCGCGGTCGCCGATCAGCGCAGCACCGCCGCGGTCGACAAGCTGGTGCGCGCGCACATCGCCGCGTCGATCAAGACCGAGGGCGCGTTCCTGAGCACGCTCGCCGACGGCGCGCACATCACCCGTCCCGACGGCAGCGCCGACAGCACCGCGTTCGGATGCCCCGACGACCCGGACGCCTGCAAGAGTCCGTTCAACCTCTACGAGCGCGCGACCGACATCCTCGGCTCGTACAAGTACGCCTCGGTCGGCAAGCCCGCGATCTACGTCGACGACGCGAACCACGTCGCGTTCTTCCAGGTCGCGGTCAAGCTGTCGGTCGACGGCAGCCCGGGTGCCGACGTCGACGTCACGATCAAGGGCAAGACCACGCTGCGGCTGACCGGCATCGCCGTCGATCAGCAGGGTGCGTGGAAGATCGCCGCGGTCGCGTACGCGCCGTCTCTGCCCGAGCGCCGGCTGCTCGACGAGGCCACGCAGCCGGCCATCCGCCATCTGGCGCCCGCGACCGGCGTCGCGAAGGAGGTCATGTCGTGGGTCGGCCACTTCGCCGATCACGTGAGCCCGCGGGCGATCG
The DNA here is from genome assembly GCA_016794525.1 of Myxococcales bacterium. Lineage (GTDB taxonomy): Bacteria > Myxococcota_A > Polyangia > Haliangiales > Haliangiaceae > UBA2376. The sequence continues at coordinate 59,930 of JAEUJY010000072.1, read as the reverse complement.
GCGCCGCCGGGACCGGGCCCAAGGAGCTCGCGACCAAGCCGGCGGCGATCGCACAGCTCGCGCGGACCTGGGATCAGCTCCCGCTCGACATCACCTACCTCGCGGCGGTCGAGCGCGGCAACGCGGCGTTCCTGTGGGGCACCGCCGCCCGCAAGGTCGGGGCCAAGGCGGTCGAGCTGGTGCCGATCATCCTGGTCGAGAAGGACGGCGCGAGCTGGAGGTGGATCGCGATCAGCTGGGTGCCGCGCGGGATGTTCGAGGCGTCGCTGGGGCGGTGAGCCTGTTGGCTGGCACGCGGCGTGCTGCGGAGCCGGTATCGTGGTCGCGCAGCCGCTACAATCGCTGGCCTTGGAACCCGGCATCGTCCTCGACGATCGCTTCGAGCTGCGCGCGGAGGTGCGCGGCTGCGCGCTGGGCACGGTCTGGCGCGGCCACGATCGCGCGACCGGCGGCGTCGTCGGCGTCCGCGCCGCGCCCGGGCTGACCGCGGCGCGCGGCGACGCGCTGGTGGCCGTCGCCGCGGCGGGCGTGGTGCCGGTGATCGCGCACGGCGAGGCCGGCGACGGCGGCCGCTACCTCGCGGTCGCGTGGCTCGACGGCGAGACCGTCGCAGCCCGCCAGCGCGCCGCGGGCCTGACCGCGCACCAGGCCGTCGCGATCGCGACCGCGGTCGCCCGCGCGCTCGCCGCGCTGCACGCGCACGGCGTCGCCCACGGCGCGGTCACGCTCGACCACGTGATCCTGGCGACCGACGGCGCCGTCGTGCTGCGCGAGCCCGCGGCACGCGCGGCGCGGCCCGCGGATGACGTCGCCGCCCTGGGGCGTCTGCTCGCGGCCCTGGCCACCGGCCGCCAGATCGGCACGGCCGCAGCGCGACCGCGCAACCCCGCGCTGCCGCCCGCGCTGGCGGCGGTGCTCGACGAGCTGCGCGCCGACACGGGCGGGGTGACGACCGCGGCCGCCGTGGCTGACCGGCTGGCCGGGCTGACCGGCCTCGACGACACGCTCGCGGTGCGCGCGGTCACCACGCCAGCCGCGGAGGAGACCGCGGACCTGCGCGGCGCCACGCCTCGCGGCCCGGCGTGGATCGCCGACGTGTCCCGCGGCGAGGACGACGACGCGCCCGCCGCCGGGGTCGCCGCGGCGACGCCCGATCTCGATCGCGAGCGACCGATCGCGGCCGGCCTCATCGTGCGCCCGACCGATCGCTACCAGCTGCGCGAGGTGGTGGGCCAGGGCGGCCTCGGGCGCGTCGTCGTCGCGCACGATCGCGAGCTCGACCGCCCGGTGGCGATCAAGGAGCTGCTGCGCCGCACGCCGGCCGCCGTCGAGCGTTTCCGCCGCGAGGCGATGATCACCGCGAAGCTGCAGCACCCGGGCATCGTGCCGGTCCACGACGCCGGACGCTGGCCGAACGGCGCGCCGTTCTACGCGATGAAGCTGATCGAGGGCGACGACCTGGCGCACTTGCTCGAGCAGGCGCCGACGCTGGCGCAGCGCCTGGCGCTCTTGCCCAAGGTCATCGCGGTGTGCGAGGCGATCGGCTACGCGCACGCGCAGCGGGTCGTCCACCGCGACCTCAAGCCCGGCAACGTCGTGATCGGCGAGCACGGCGAGGCGATGGTGGTCGACTGGGGCCTGGCCAAGGAGCTCGACGGCACCGACGACGGCGCCCGCGAACCCGACGCGTACCGCGGCGACGGCGGCGCGGCGTTGACCCAGGCCGGCGACGTGCTGGGCACGCCCGCGTACATGGCGCCCGAGCAGGCGCGCGCCGAGCCGGTCGACGCGCGCGCCGACGTCTACGCGCTGGGCGCGATGCTCTACCACCTGCTCGCCGGCCACGCGCCCTACGCCGCGGTCGGCACGACCCAGACCGCGCCCGGCTTCGCGCGCCGCGGCATCCGCGAGCTGCTGGCCGAGCCGCCCGCCGCCCTCCCGGCGGAGGTGCGCGCGACCGTGCCCGAGCTGGCGGCGATCGTCGACAAGGCGATGGCGCGCGCGGCCGACGCCCGGTACCCGACCGCGCTCGAGCTGGCCCGCGAGCTGCGCGCGTTCGAGGCCGGCCAGCTGGTCTCGGCGCACCGCTACACGCCGCGCGCGATGCTGGCGCGCTGGGTGCGGCGTCACCGCGCGGCGCTGTCGGTCGCCGCCGCGCTGCTGGCGGTGATGGCCGGGCTGGGCGCGCTGGCGCTGGTGCGGATCGTCCGCGCCGAGCGCACCGCGCAGCACCAGCGGTCCGCGGCGATCGCCGCGAGCGCGCGCGCCGAGGCCGAGCGAGCGCGCGCCGAGGCCGAGCGCGACGTGCTCGCGGTGACCACCGCCGAGCAGGTGCTGCCGATCGATCCGACCGAGGCGGTGGGCTGGCTGCCGCGCACCGCGGCGCTGCCCGGGCCGCTGGCCGCGCGCGCGCTGGCGGTGACGACCGCCGCGACCGCCCGCGGCGTCGCGACCGCGCGGGTCCAGCTCCGCGGCTGGATCGTGCGCGTGGTCAGCGCCGGCGACGGCGTCGCGGCCGTGTCGGCCGGCGGCGACGTCGGGCTGTGGGACGCCGACGGCAACCCGCGCTGGCGCCTCGCGCTGGGCGCGCCCGGCACGACCGTGGCCATCGGCCCGCGCGGCGATCAGGTCGTGGTCGGCAGCGACGATCGCCAGCTCCGGTGGTGGCGCGCGGACGGCGTCGCGACGGTGAGCCTGCCGGCGGTGGCCACGATCGCGCGGTTCGTCGACGCCGACGAGGTCGCGGTCGGCACCGCCGATGGAGCCATCGTCCGCTGGCGCCGCGGCGGCGCACCGCGCGCGCAGGCCGTCCACGCCGGCGCGGCCCTCGCGCTGGTGGTGCTCGACGGCGACGTCGCCAGCGTGGGCGCCGACGGCAGCGTCGCGCGGACCAGCGCCAGCGGGGTCCGCTGGCGCGCCGCGGGCCACGGCAACGGCGACACCGAGCTGGTCGCCGACGGTGACGAGCTGGTCACCGTGGGAGCCGATGGCTGGGTCCGACGCTGGCGCGCCACCGACGGCGCCGCGGGCGCGGCGCGCGATCTCGGGGCGCCGCTGGAGCAGGTCGCCGTCGACGCGGCCGGCGTCGTCGCGCTGGCGAGCGCGCCGGCGCGGCGGTTCCGCTGGACCGCGGCCGGCGTCGAGGCCCTCCCGCTCGAGTCCGCGATCGGCGGCCTGGCGTGGCCAACCGACGGCTGGCGGGCGTACGGCGATGGCCCCGCGATCATCCTCGAACGCTTCCGCGATCGGGCCCGGCTCGACGGGCACCGCGATCGCGTCCTGGCGCTGGCCACCGTGGCTGGCGACCGCCTCGCCTCGGGCGACCGCGTCGGGGAGCTGCGGTTCTGGCGCTTGCCGGCGCCGCGGACCACCCCGCTCGACGACGCCGTCACCGCGCCCGTCGCGTGCGGCGCCGGCTGGCTGGTGGCGCGCGCCGACGGCGCGGTCGTCACCGTCGACACCGCCGGCGCGGTGACGCCGGTCGGCGATGTCGTCGGCCGCCCGCGGCTGGTCGCGGCCGATCGTGCGGGCGACGTCGTCGCGGTCGCGTCCGACGCGCGGCTCCGCGTCTGGCGCCGCGGCGCGCTCGTCGTCGACGAGGCGATCGCCGCGCCGGTGCGGCTGACCGTCGACGCCGACGGCGCCTACGTCGCGGCGCTGTACGCCGACGGCGCGGTCGCCTGGCGCGCCACCGATGGCGCCCGGGCCGCGCAGGTGCCCGAGGCGATCGAGTTCGCGGTGCTCGCCGGAGATCGCTTGTGGACCGCGACGCGCGACAGCGTGCGCGGGGTCGCGCTCGCGTCCTCGGCGCCCGTGATCGACGTGCGGGTCGGCGCGCCGCCGGGCCTGGCGACGCCGCGGCCCGGCGGGCTCGCGGTGGCGAGCGGCGATGGCCAGCTGGCGCTGCTCGACGCGCGCGGCGCGGTCGTCGCGCGCGTCGACCTCGGCGTCGCGATCCTGACGTTGACCGCGCGCGACGCGTGGATCTACGCCGGTGGCGCCGACGGCGTCGTGTACGGCTGGCGATCGAGCGACGGCCAGCGGCGCGTGTTCGCGGCCGGGCACGCGCGCTGGGTCCACGGGGTCGACGACACGACGCCGGACCACCTCGCGAGCTGGAGCCGCAGCGCCAGCGGTGTGCGCCTCTGGCGGGTCGACGATCACGCGACCGCGCTGGTGCCGACGTTGACGCCGGTGCTCGGCGCGGCCAGCGACCCGACCGGCGAGTGGCTGGCGGTGGCCGAGAAGGCCGGCACGCTCCGCATCGTGCCCCTGGCCCACGCGGCCCTGACCGCCACGGTGGGCGCTGATCCCTGAGCAGGGGTGCTGGAATCAGAGCACCCACCGGTCGAGCACGCGGTCCCGGCATCGGAGTTCCGAGCAGTTCGGCGCGGTCGAGGCACCCCGGCCGGTGGATCGACCCGTGCAGTGTCCTGCGTCGCTCGTGTACGCTCCCCTACAACGGAGGACCCTGTCGATGCTCACCCGTGTCCTGTCACTCGCCGCACTCGCCTCGCTGGCCGCCTGTGTCGACACGGTCGACGAGCCGTCGCTCGGCGCCGCTGATCAGGCCGCGTCGAAGTGCACGACCTGCGATGACAACGGCCTGCCGCCGGGGAGCTGGCAGCGAGCGCCGCTGGAGCTCGGGCCGCCCGTGCTCGGGCCCGCGGGCATCGCGTTGCCCGGCGGAGCGATCCGCGCGCTGTGTCAGCCCGGCACCGCGACGACCACCGCCGGCGGCACCTCGTGCGCGCTCGCCGCGGAGTGGCGCGCGTGGGTGGGCGTCGATCCAGTGCGCAGCGATCTGCTCCGCTACATCATCCGCGTCGGTGCCGGCAAGGGCGACGTGGTCGCCAACCCGGCGACCGGCACCGCGACCGCCGGCGCGTTCGGGCTCGCGCGCAGCGCCCTGACCTCGCCGTGGAACGACCGCGTGCAGTCGATCATCACCGCCGGCTTGGCGGTGAACGTCGACTTCTACGCGAACGCCGTCGAGATCTGCATCAAGACCGAGTTCACCCCCGACTGCCCCGCCGCGTACTCGTACCAGGAGCTCGCCGCGGCCGGTAACCTGTTCGCGAATCGCCCCGAGGTCGTCATCGGCGGCCACGCCGCGAACGCGCCCGACGAGTCGCAGCGCGTGTGCCCCGGCGGCCTCACGATCTGCAACCACTACAGCGCGCGCACGATGTACAGCGCCGCGACCTGCGCCTACGCCGGCGCGACCGCGCAGCGCTACCCGACGACGTGCACCGACCCGGCCGGCGGCCCGGCGTTCGACTACCCGGTGCAGGTGTTCACCAGCTGGAACCCGGCGACGATGGGCGCCGCGCCGTACGGCGGCCCGATGCTGTGAGCCGCAGGCGCGCGGCCGTCGCGCGCCGCCCCACGCGCTCGTCGCGAGCCGCCACCTACGCGGACGCCGCGTCAGCGCAGCCCGAGGATCTTCAGCTTCGACACCAGCGTCTTGCGGGGGATGCCGAGCAGCTTGGCGGCCTGGGTCTGGTTGCCGCCGACCGAGGCCATCGCGCGCTCGATGCGATCGCGCTCGTAGGCGCGCACCGCCTCGTCGAGCGCCAGCCCGTCGTCGCCCGGCTCCGACACCCGCAGGCCCGGCGACGATCCGCCCCCGGCGCGCACGGTCTCCGGCAGGTCGGCCGCGGTGATCGCGGCGCCCTCCGCCAGCACCGCTGCGCTGGTCAGCGCGTGGCGCAGCTCGCGCACGTTGCCCGGCCAGCGGTACGCGCGCAGCGCCGCCTGGGCGTCATCGGCGATCGGCAGCACCTCGCGGCCGGCGGCGCGCAGCGTCTCGGCGACGAACCGCGCCGCCAGGATCGGGATCTCGTGGGGGCGCGCGCGCAGCGGCGGCAGCTCGATCTGCATGCCGCGCAGCCGGTACAGCAGGTCGGCGCGGAAGCCGCCGGTCGCGACCTCGCGGTCGAGATCGCGGTGGGTCGCCGAGACCACGCGCACGTCGACGGCGCGCTCGTCGACGCCACCGACCCGGCGCAGCCGCTTGGTCTCGAGGACGCGCAGGAGCTTGGCCTGGAGCGGCGGGCTCATCTCGCCGATCTCGTCGAGGAAGAGCGTGCCGCCGGCGGCCTGCTCGAACAGCCCCGGCTTGGCCGCCACCGCCCCCGAGAACGCGCCGCGCTCGTGGCCGAACAGCTCGCTCTCGAGCAGCTGCTCGGGCAACGCCGCGCAGTTGAGGCTGACCAGCGGCGCGCGCTTGCGCGGCCCCAGCGCGTGCAGCGCGGTGGCCGCGACCTCCTTGCCGGTGCCGGTCTCGCCGGTGAACAGCACGCTCAGCTCGGTCGGCGCGACCCGCTCGATCAGCCCGAACACCCGGTGCATCGCGCGGTCGGCGACGATCACCTCGCGGTCGGCGAACCGCAGCACGCGGACCGCGTCGGTGGCCGGGTACACGCCCGGACCGGCGGCGCCGCGGGCGGCCAGGTCGGCGGCGGCGGCCAGCAGCGCGGGCGACGGCGAGTCGCCGGGGAACGTGGCGACGCCGATCCGCGCGGGGTGCACCTCGGCCAGCGCCGCCGCCAGCCGGTCGGCCTCGATCCGGGCCTCGGCGCGGTCGGTCTCGACCAGCATGACGTCGACCGCCTCGGCGTCGCGGGCGACGTATAGATCGAGGTCGGTGAGGTTGCCGGAGACCGCCCGCAGGGCCCGGCCCAGCGCCTCGGCGTCGCCGGGCACGAACCGGATCGCCAGCACGCTGACGCTGTGCTCGTAGCGCAGCGCCCGCTCGCCCTCGTGGGCCAGCCGGCGATCGAACTCGGCGGCCTCGAGCCGCAGGTCCGAGCGGAACGCCGACCGCCGCGTCGTCATCAGGTGGCAGGCGACGTCGCCGAAGACCAGCGTCTCGCGCTCCCCGACGACCACCGGCTCGCGGCCGACCCGGCGCCCGCCGACCGTCGTGCCGTTGCGGCTGCCCTCGTCGGCCACCGTCACCACGCCGTCCGCCTCGATGCGCAACGTCGCGTGGTGCCGCGACACCGACCGATCGGCGATCGTGACGTCGACCGCCTCGTCCCGCCCGATCGTCAGCGTCCCCGCCGGCGGCAGCGTCCGCTCCTCGATCGCCCCGTGCCGCAGCACCACCAGCACCCGCTGCTCCTCCCGCCGCTCGTCCAGCCCGGCCGACGCCATCGTCGACGTCCCGGTCTCTGGAGGTCGCGGCCCAGCCATCATCCGCGAATCTACACGCCACGACGATCCGATCAAAGGCGCCATGGCCGACGCGACTGCAAGCCGCGGGCCTCGTCGGCCCGAGCCTTGCTGGTCGCGATGGCATGACCGACAAGCCTCCCCGCGAGCCCACGTTCCTCGGCGCACCACCCCCCGGCCCGCTTCCCAAGCCGACGCCGCCCAGCGAGCCGGCCGCCGTCGTGCGCTCCGCCCTCGAAGCGATCCACGCCGCCGTGCCCGGCGGGCCCGGCGCCAGGCCGATCGCCCCCGCGCTCGTCGCTCCGGTGGCGGGCTTCCGTCGCGACCTACTGCGCAGGGTCGCGAGCCAGCTCCTGGACCCGGCGCCGCCGAGCGACGGCCGCTGGATCGATCACGACGTCGACGGCGTGATGGTGAGCGTCCCAGCGGTATGGGCGCGCACCTCCGTCGCCAGCGGCGCGGCGTGGACCGCGCCGCCGCAGGCCACCGTGTTCGCGCGACCGCTGGCGTTCGCCGCCCAGGCGCCACCGCTCGATCGCTGTGTCGACGCGATGGCCGCGTCGCCCCCTGGCTACGAGGTGGCGTGGCGCGCACCGCTCGCGCACCCGCGCGCCCGCGGCGGCGGCTGGCCCGCCGCCCTGCTGGTGCGCCACGCTGCGACCGACCCCACGTGGCCCCAGACCTGGCACCTCCTCGCCGCGTGGCGCGCCGACCAGGTGATGTCGTGTGGCCTCGCGATCAAGGGCCAGCCCACCACCGCCCTGCTCGCCGACCTCGCCGAGCTATGGCGCCGGCTGCGATGAGTCGCCAGGGCAGTCGCTCGACGTCGTCGCCGCCAGCGTTCGCCCGCGCTGTGCGCGCGGCGTGGCGCGCAGCGGGCTCTCTTGTCGACGTGCCGGACTCTCGGGATCGAGACCCAGCCATCGCCACGACGATTCTGACAGGGCGCCATGACCCGCCACTTCCGTAGGAGGCGGGCCGGGCGGCCGCGGAGGTTCGATGCTCGTGATCCGCTGAGAATCAAGCACTCCGCTCATGGTTCGCCATTCATGGCCCACGTGGGTCGCGATAGTTCGCGGCGTTGCCGACGTCGCTCAGTGGTACGTCCGCTGCAACAGCAGACCGCCATGCATATGCTTCATTGGGGTCTCGTCATCCTCGCCACAACCATGTCCTCGTCGGTCTTGGCCGCTACGGGTTCCTCATCACCGTCACCGATCGCAACTGCCAGGTTCGCTGGTGCACCGCTAGATTCAGGGACGGTCACGAGGATCCTCGCAGCCGCCGGCGAAACGGACCCGCTCTTGAGCTGGCACGCCTGTCAAGCTGAGGCCGCTGCAGCTCCGCTGATCCCGGTCGACGGCTGCGTGGCCTTCACCGTCGGCCGTGGCATCCGCTATCGGACCTATGCGCTCTCGGACGTACCATGTCCGACGAGCGCGACTGCAGGGGCCTGCTACGGCGGATACCTGATCAGCCTCGCGTCGATAACCGACTTGCACGTCCGCGCGGGCGGCGGCGCAATACACATCGAGCAACTCAGCGGCTTGAGATTCACGCGTGCGGTGCCGCTGTGGACGGGCACAGCTTACGTGGCACCGAGCATCGACGACTTCTTCGCCACGATGACGCTTGATATCCGAGGCACCAGCTTCGTCTACGAAAGCGTCGTGACGAACGGGGCCGGCGACGTGGTCACTGGAGAGCTTCTCTCGATCGACGCAGCGGCAGGTAGCCTCACGTGCGCGGACATTGGCTCCTGGGCCGGCGCGTTCATTGAACTGTATGGCATGAACACCGCCAACTCCGCCGCAATCTCGATGATGACCGGTGGCGCACTCCTCTGGACTGTCGGCGCCGGCGGGGCCGTCTTCGCCGGCACCGTCGGAGTGACGACGCTGATTCGAACCATGATCATTGACGCGGCAAACGCCGTCGCCAAGCTTGCTGATCCGACGGTCCGCGAAGGCTGCGAGTTCTTGGAGGCCGCCGCGCAGTTTGAACCCGATCCAATCGACCTGCTGCTCGATCCAGTGACAACACAAGGAAGCGGCGGAGGCTTCGAGGGCACCGCCTCCGTCTGCAGCGGCTCGCTCCATGCCGAGCAGACGACCAGTGATGGCGCCTTGATCGACATTTCTTGTGAACGCGGGTGGGGCGACGGCCAGTGCAAGTGGTTCTGCGTAGAGTTCTGTGTCTCTGGTTGTAGCGAACCCGAGTAAGGTCGGCCCGGTGGGGCGCTGTCGCGGTACCCAGGCCTAGCCGAGGTGGCCGACCAATAGGCGCTGCGCTTTCACAGCTACGTCAGCGTGATCTGGCACGTCAGGGGCGCCGACGTGACCTGCGTCCCGCTCCGCAAGCACGTGCGCAGACCCACCAGCGGGATCTGACCGTCGGGCCGCGGCGTGCGCCGCGCCCTGACCTCACTGCGGCGCGAACGCCGCGGTCATGGCCGCCTTGAAGCGCTCCCCGGCGTTCAACCCGCCGTTGATCATCACCGCGGCGGCGACGCCGTTGTCGCAGTAGATGAGCACGGTGGACAGCTCGGCGCCGCCGTTCATGTTGCCGCCCGGGAAGTAGCCGCCCTTGCCGTAGCACTTGGTGCCGTCGGCGTAGGTCCCGTAGTCGGCGAAGCCCAGCTCGTGGGTCTTGATCTCGGCGATCTTCGAGCTCGGCAGCAGCAGGCCCTTGAACGTCGCGGCCGCGAACACGGTCAGCTCGTGCAGCGAGACGTGGGCGCCGGCGCTGCCCGGCTGGAGCGACCAATCGCCGTAGGCGGTGCCGTGCGCCGCGCCGGGTGGGTTCGGGTAGAACAGCGTCGGCGCGTCGCCAGTCGCCTTGTACGCGACGTCGTAGATGCCGAGCGGCGCGAACACCTCGCGGTTGACGTAGGTGATGAAGCGGGCGGCACTACCGTCGGGGTCGGTCAGCCAGCTGGTGTAGCCGTCGAGGCTCGCCACCAGCACCCGCGCCAGCGCGGTGTTGACGTTGGCGTACGAGTCGACCTTGTCCTCCAAGGCGATCTCGTGCTCCATCAGCGTCTCCATGTTGGCGTACTTGTAGGCGCCGCCGGCGTCGTCGTTGCGCAGCCCGCTGGTGTGGTTGAGGATCTCGGCGAACGTGATCGTCTTGTTGTTGGCCGGGATCACCCAGTGCGCCGGCAGGTAGGTCCAGATCGGCGTGTCGATCGCGATGTTCTGCTCGGCCAGCAGCTGCAGCAGCGCCACCGACGTGATGGACTTCGACACGCTGGCCGGGTTGAACCGGTCGTGCACGCCGAAGTCGGTCATCGGCAGATCGGCCGCGGTGCGGCCCGGCCCGTCGGCGCGCTGGATGACGGTCCGCCCGCGCCGCACCTCGAAGCCCCACTTGGCCGTCGTGGGGTCGATCGCGTCCTCGAGCTCGGCGGCGAGCACGCCGAGGTCGAAGCACTGGCCGTTGCGGCAGTAGTCGCCGGTCACCGAGGTCGGCTCGGCCTCCCAGATCGCCGCGTAGCGATCCGCCAGCGACAGCGCGTAGCCGTCGATGTTCTTCAGGCGATAGCCCTGCAGCTGGCGATCGATGACCGCGTGCTGGTAGTCGCGCGCGGTCAGCCGGTGGCGCGCCACCGACGCCCCGCCGCTGACCTTCTCCCAGATCGCCGCGTAGCGATCGGCCCCCGCGACCTGGTAGGCGCTGACGTGGGTCAGGCGGTAGCCCTGCCCGACGAAGCTGTCGAAGTTGCTCTGGTACGTGGCGGCGGTCATGCCGTGACGCGCGACCAGCGCCGGGCCGGTGGTCTTCTCCCAGATCGCGGCGTAGTAGTCGGTGCCGCCGACGCCGTAGCCCTCGACGAGCGCCAGCCGGTAGCCCTGCCCGACCCACTGATCGTACTGGGCCTGGTACTGGGCGCTGGTCAGGCCGTGGCGCGCGACCAGCGCTGGGCCGGTGGTCTTCTCCCAGATCGCGGCGTAGCGCGCCTGGCCGCCCGACTCGTAGCCGTCGACGAGCGTCAGCCGATAGCCCTGGCTGGCGTAGGTGTTGTAGTAGCCCTGGTAGTCGGCCGAGGTCATGCCGTGGCGCGCGACCCACTCCGGGCCGGCCTTCTTCTCCCACAGCGCGGCGTAGCGGACCGTGCCGTTGACGTTGTAGCCGCTCACGTCGGTCAGCCGGTAACCCTGCCCGACCCACTGGTCGAACTCGGCCTGGTACTCGGCAGCGGTCATGCCGTGCCGCGCAACCCACGGCGTCGGCGCGAGCACGGTGAGATCCGGCGTCGCGGTCACGACCAGCTCCTCGGTGGCAGTCGTGGTGGGGGGCTCGAACTCCGGGTCGGTGCACCCGGTCATCGCGGACGCGACGACGGCGAGAGTGGCGGAAGAGGCGATGGAACGAAGCGAAGCGCGGGGCGACATGAGCATTCCTTTCGGACGAGGTCCGTGTTGCCCGCCCCTAGAGCGCCCCGCGCGCCCACCGTGACAGCGTTCCGCGCGTGATCGTCGACATGCCGCGCGTTGCCGCGTCGTGCCCCGTCGTCGCCGCCGCGAACCCGCGTCGCTGCGCCATCACGTCGCGGCGGGCGCATCGGACGGCCGCCGCGCCACGCGCGGCAGTGATAGCGTCGCGCCACGCACCGATGGCCTCACCCGCGCCGACCAAGCCGCCCCGGATCTTCGCGATGTCCTTCGCCAGCGTGTACCCGCTGTACGTGCAGAAGGTCGCGAAGAAGGGCCGCACCCAGGCCGAGGTCGATCAGGTCATCACCTGGCTCACCGGGTACAGCGCCGCGCAGCTGCGCCGCGCGATCGACGCCAAGGTCGACATCGCGACCTTCTTCACCGACGCGCCGCGCCTGCACCCCAACGTCGGGCTGATCACCGGGGTCGTCTGTGGCGTCCGCGTCGAAGAGGTCGCCGACCCGCTGATGCGCAAGATCCGCTACCTCGACAAGCTCGTCGACGAACTGGCCAAAGGTAAGCCCATGGCCAAGATCCTGCGGGCCTGATCGCGCCGCGGCGATCCGGAGTGGAGACCGCGCCACGATGGCACGGCGCTCGACGCACGCGCGCCGCGCGGTCCGCGACTGACCACGACGGACTCCGTGTTAGCGTCCGCGCCATGGAGCGGATGCCGACGTCTGGGAGTCTCTTCACACTAACCTTCGCCGCGCTCGCGCTGGCGAGCTGCTCGTCCGACCCGCAGGTGGTCGGGCCCGGCAGTGATGCCGCCGTCGCAGGCGCGGTCGCGACGACGACGCCGCCGTCGCCGTACGTCGTGTCACGCGACGAACGCGCGAACGTGCCAGCGTTCGTGTGGGCCGATCCGGCGCTCAAGGGCGTCATCGCCAGCCGGGGCATCACGACCGCCGAGGACGCGGCGCGCGAGCACCTGCGCGCGTACGGCTCGCTGTACCGGCTGCGCGCGCAGGACGTCTCGACGCTCGCGCTGCGCGATCTCCACGACACCGGCGACGGCGCGATCATCGCCCGCTTCGCCCGTCAGATCGACGGCGTCGAGGTGTGGAACGAGGTCGTCGCGGTGGCGATGGATCGCCGCCTCGACGCGGTGGCGCTGTCGGGCTTCGTCACCGGCGACCTGCCGCGCGCCGCCAAGGGCGGCATCCGCCCCAGCTTCGCGCTGCCGCCCGGGCGCGCGGTGGCCGACGCGGTGACCGACGCCGGCGGGATCGCGATCGACCTCGCGAGCGTCGCCGCGCCGCGGACCGCGGACGGCGGCTACCAGGAGTTCGCCACTCGCGCGACCCGGGATCCGGTCCGCCTCAAGAAGGTGTGGTTCCGCGCCGCGGACCACGCGCTCGTCGACGCCTACTACGTCGAGGTCGACGCCGGCAACGACGCGACCGGCGCCCCGCGCTACTTCGCGTACGTCGTGTCGGCCACCGACGGCGCGGTGCTGTTCAAGAACGACCTGTCGGCCTCCGACCACCCGGTCACGTACCGCGTGTGGGCCGACACGACGCCGGGCCAGCTGCCGCTCCCCGACGACGGTCCGCAGGGCAACGCCACGACGCCGCTCCCCGGCGCCAGCACCAACGCCTACACCGTGCCGTTCCTGCCGCCGGTCAGCCTGACGCTGTCGAGCCTCACCACGCTCGGCGTCCACGACGACTGGCTGCCGCCGGGCGCGACCGAGACGCTGGGCAACAACGTCGACGCCTACGCCGACATCACCAACCCCGACGGCTTCACGCCGGGCACCGACTTCCGCGCCGAGGTCACCGCGCCTGACACCTTCGACCGCGTCCTCGACACGGCGATCGATCCGGTCAGCGTGACCGCGCAGAAGGCGGCGATCACCCAGCTCTTCTACAACGTGAACTTCTGGCACGACTGGTACTACGTGGCCGGCTTCGACGAGCGCGCCGGCAACGCCCAGATGGTGAACTACGGGCGCGGCGGCCTGCAGGGCGACGCGATCCGCGGCGAAGCCCAGGACGCCAGCGGCAAGAACAACGCGAACATGAGCACGCCGGCCGACGGCGGGCGCCCGCGCATGCAGATGTTCCTGTGGGACTTCTCCTCGGCCCGCATCACCTTGACCGCGCCGACCGCGGCGACGATCGACACCGTCGGTCTGCCGTCGGGCTGGGGCGCCACCAACTTCGCGCTCCCGGGCACCACGGCGATCGTCCGCGGCGTGCCCGCCGACGCCTGCACCGCGCTGACCGGTACCTACACCGGCACGATCGTGGTCGTCGACCGCGGCACCTGCGGCTTCAGCGTGAAGGCCGCCACGGCGCAGGCCGCCGGCGCGGCCGGCGTGATCATCGCCAACGTCGCGGCGTCGGCCAACCCGACCGTCGCGCCGGGCATGGCGCTCACCGCCGGCCAGACCCCGCCCACCATCCCGGCGCTGTCGGTGAACCTCGCCGACGGCAACACGCTCCGCGCCGCCGTCGCGGGCGGGCCCGGCACCGCCGGCATGACGCGCACGACCGCGCTGCGCGACGGCGACATCGACAACCAGGTGATGGCCCACGAGTGGGGCCACTACATCTCGAACCGCCTGGTGTTCAACGCCAACGGCCTGGGCACCAACATGGCGCGCGGCCTCGGCGAGGGCTGGGCCGACACCCACGCCATGCTGCAGACGGTGCGCCGCGGCGACGACGCCGAGCCCACCAACGCCACCTGGAACGGCGTCTACGCGCTGACCGGCTACGCCGGCGGCAGCTTCGCGCGCAACAACCCCTACTACTTCGGCATCCGCCGCTACCCGTACTCGACGGACCTGACCAAGAACCCGCTGACCTTCAAGCACATCAGCGACAGCAACCCGCTGCCGGTCGGCCCGCCGGTCAACGCCAACGCGGCGACCAACTCGGAGGTCCACAACACCGGCGAGGTCTGGGCCACGATGCTGTGGGAGTGCTACGCGGCGCTGCTCCGTGACACCCAGGGCGCGTCGCCGCGGCTGACCTTCGAGCAGGCCCGCGATCGCTGGCGCAACTACCTGGTCGCCGCCTACAAGCTGACCCCGGCCAACCCGACGCTGCTCGAGGCCCGCGACGCGCTGCTCGGCGTCGCGCTCGCGACCGACGCCGTCGACTACGCCCGCTTCACCCAGGCGTTCGCCAAGCGCGGCGCCGGCGCCTTCGCGGTCGCGCCCGACCGCGCCAGCGCCACCAACACCCCGGTCGTCGAGAGCTTCAGCGTCGGCGCCGCGATCGTCGCGACGAGCGCGGTCGTCGTCGACGACGTCGCGCCCGCGTGCAACGCCGACGGCGTGCTCGACAACGGCGAGACCGGCACGCTCCAGATCACGTTCCGCAACGTCGGCAACGCCGCGCTGGCGCCGTCGACCGCCACCGTGAGCAGCCCCACCGCCGGCATCACGTTCCCCAGCGGCACCACCGTCGCCCTCCCCGCGGTCGGTCAGTTCCAGACCGTCACCGCGACCGTGCCGATCGCGATGGCCGGCCTGCCGGCGGCCGCGACGGCCTACGACGTCACCGTCACCGTGCCCGACCTCGGCGGCGGCGCGCCGGCGCCGGCGACGTTCTCGCTCCTCGGCAACTACGACGTGGTCGCCAACGCCGCCTTCACCGACACCGTCGAGGCCTCCGCCACGGCGTGGCAGGTGACCAACACGCCGGCCTCGCTGGGCGCCACCGAGATCTGGCAGCGCCTGACGGTATCGACGACCGACCACCGCTGGGCGGGCGCGAGCGCGTCGCAGGCCGGGACCTCGGACCTGGTTTCGCCCGCGATGTTCGTCTCGGCCAGCCAGCCGCTGGTGCTGACGTTCCGCCACCGCTACTCGTTCGAGTCGCCGGTCTTCGACGGCGGCGTCATCGAGATCACCAGCGATGGCGGCACCACCTGGACCGACGTCGGCGCGACCGCCGCCGGCTACAACGGCACGCTCGGCACCGCCTCGGCCAACCCGATCGGGGGCCGCGCCGCGTACGTCAACCAGAGCACCGGCTACCCGGCCTTCGCGCCGCGCACCGTCGATCTCGGGACGGCCTACGCCGGCAAGCTGGTGCAGCTCCGCTTCCGCATCGCGTCCGACGCCGGCACCAGCTCGCCGGGCTGGGACATCGACGACATCCAGGTGGCGGGCGTCACGGCGCCGCCGTTCTACGCGGTCGTCGGTCAGCCGGCCGGCTGCAACAACGCGCCGGTCGCCAACCCGGGCCTGTCCCGCGCGGTCGGTGAGCTCACCGCGTCGCCGGCGTTCGGCCCGGTGACGGTGACCCTCGACGGCTCGGCCAGCTTCGACGCCGACGGCCAGCCGCTCACCTACCAGTGGCTGCAGACCGGCGGCCTGCCGGTCACGCTGAGCGACGCGACGGCGCGGCAGCCGACGTTCACGGCGCCGCTGGTGACCCGCGCGGCGAGCCCGGCGGTGCTGTTCTTCCAGTTGACCGTCAACGACGGCGTCAGCGCCAGCGCGCCGGCGTACCTCCAGATCAACGTCACCAACGTCAACCGCCCGCCGGTGGCCGCCGCCGGGACGGCGCAGACCGTCGACGAGCGGGCGGTGGTCACGCTCGACGGGAGCGGCAGCGCCGATCCCGACAGCGACGACACGCTCACCTACGCGTGGACGCAGACCGCGGGCCCGACGGCGACGCTGTCGTCGGCCACGGTGGCGCGGCCGACCTTCACCGCGCCCGAGGTCACCGCCGCGACCGACCTGACGTTCCGGCTGGTGGTCAACGATGGCCTGACCGCGAGCGCCGCGTCGACCGTGACGATCTCGGTGCGCGACGTCAACCGCGCGCCGGTGGCCAGCGCCGGCGCCGCCCAGACCGTCGCCGAGTTCACCCCCGCGCCGACGTTCGGACCGGTGACGGTCACGCTCGACGCGTCGGGCAGCGTCGACCCCGAGGGCAGCGCGGTGGCCTTCGCCTGGGCCCAGACCGGCGGCCCGATGGTGGCGCTGAGCGACGCCGCCGCGGCCCAGCCCACGTTCACCGCGCCGGTCGTGCCGCGCGCCGGCACCACGACGCTCACGTTCGCGGTGGTGGCCACCGACGGCGCGGCGTCCAGCGCGCCGGCGACCACGACGGTGACGGTCACCAACGTCAACCGGCCGCCGGTCGCCAACGCCGGCACCACCGTGGTCGCGCCCGAGCGCAGCGTCGTCGGGCTCGACGGTCGCGCCAGCAGCGACCCGGACAGCGACGACACGCTCACCTACGCGTGGACGCAGACGGCCGGGCCGACCGTGACCCTGTCGTCGGCGACCGCCGCGCAGCCGTCGTTCACGGCGCCCGAGATCACGACCGCGACCGACCTCACCTTCGAGCTGGTCGTCGGCGACGGGCTGGCCACCAGCGCCGCCGCGGCGGTGACCGTCACCGTGCAGCCGGTCAACCAGGCCCCCGCCGCGGTGGCCGGCCCGGCGCAGACCGTCGTCGAGGGCACGCTGGTGACGCTGGCCGGTTCGGCGACCGACCCCGAGGGTGACGCGCCGCTGACCTACGCCTGGACCGCGCCCGCCGGCATCACGCTGAGCGACGCGACCGTGGCGGCGCCGACCTTCACCGCGCCGATGGTGACCAGCGACACCGTCTACACGCTGACCCTGGTGGTGACGGATCCGGCGGCGGCGGCCAGCACGCCGGCGACCGTCGACATCACCGTGACCAACGTGAACCAGGCGCCGGTGGCCAACGCCGGCACCGCGTTCACGGCGCGCAGCGGCGAGCTGGTCGCGCTGATGGGTTCGGCGACCGACGCCGACGGCGACACCCACTTCGCGTGGACCTGGACCGCGCCCGCCGGCATCACGCTGAGCGACGCGACCAGCGCGACGCCGACGTTCGTCGCGCCGACGGTGACCGCGGCGACCACCTACGACCTGTCGCTGGTGGTGAGCGACTCGCTCGGCCTGGCGAGCGCGGCGGCGACCGTCACGGTCACCGTCAGCCCGGCGCTGCGCACGCCGGTGGCCGACGCCGGCGCGACGGTCATCACGACCCCGGGCGCGCAGGTGCAGCTCGACGGCAGCGCCAGCGCGGATCCCGACGGCCGCACCCTCACGTACCAGTGGGTGCAGATCGCCGGCCCGACGGTGACGCTCGACGACGCGACCGCGGCCCGCCCGCGCTTCGCGGCGCCCGCCACCAGCGCCGACCTGGTGCTGACGTTCCGGCTCGTGGTCACCAACCCCGACGCCGTCGTGAGCGCGCCGGCCACGGTCAGCGTGGTCGTCAAGGTCGCGGACGCCGACAACGGCGGCTGCGGCTGCAGCACCAACGGCGACGACGCCGCGCCGGGTCAGCTGGCGCTGGCCGGGCTGCCGCTGCTCGTGCTGCTGCGGCGCCGCCGCGCGCGGCGCTGAGCCGCCCGGGGCCTCGCGCCCAGGTAGCCATCGACCACACGCCGGCGCGGGGTGACGCGCTCCCCGCCGGCGCTGTGGCACGATCGCGCGATGCGCCTCCGCCTGTCGCTCGTGATGGTCGGGCTGTTCGCCTGCGGTGTGCCCGCCGGCAAGCCCGACTACCCAACGCTCGATCCCGCGCCGTCGCCCGAGGCGCCCGCCAGCGTCGCGGCCGATCCGGTGCCCGAGGCGCCGCCGCCCAATCCGGCGGAGTTCGCCGGGCCGGCGTCGAGCCCGAGCGGCGCGCCGATCGCGATCACGTGGGCCCCCGCGGCGGTCGGCGAGCGCCGGACCCGCGACATCGCGCACCTCGCGCTGTACACGAGCGGGTGGGACGACGACATCCGCCGCCAGCGCACCGTGCGCCACTTCCACGCCGACGAGCGCGTCACCGCCGTCGGCGGCGGCCGCGCGACCGCCCTCGACGCGGCGTTCGACGACGGCCGCGAGACCGTGACGTTCGACGACGACGCGCCCAAGGCGCAGACGCTGGTGTCGGGCGAGTACCGGGTCGAGGTGCGCGGCGACGGCCCGGCGGTCGCGGTCAGCCGCGCCGGCAGCGGCTACCCGATCGGCGATCGCGAGCGCGAGGAGCTCGAGAACATCTACGGCGGCGGCGAGCTGGGCCGCGACGCGCCGCTGCTCACCGTGCTGAAGGGCCGCACGTTGCGCGTCGGCGAGACCGTCACGCTGACGGCCGAGGAGCAGGCGATCGCCGGCAGCGGCGACCCGCTCGACGTGCCGATCTACCTGACCTTGGCGACGGTGGCCGACGGCGTCGCGACGTTCCGCTTCGCGTTCTTCACCTCGACCGCGCCGGCTGGCGCCGAGGTGCGCGGCGTGAGCCTGACGTTCGGCGTCGAGGTCGCCACCGGCCGCCTGCGCAGCGTCGCGATCGTCGACGCCCGCGGCGACAGCTCGCCGCGGATGCGCTCGGCGTCGCGCATGACCGAGACCACGACGCTCACCTACTGAACCAACGCCGCGCCGGCCGCGACCCGGCCGGCGGGTTCCGGACGGAGGCGCCGCGTCGATCGACACTCGCCGTCAGAACTTTGCCAGCCCGGAGGCCCGCGCGGCCGGTCTCGACGCACGTACGCCTGGCACCGCGCTTGCTGTATGCGCGAGCGTGCCGCGCCGCAACTCGCAGAAGGCTCGCCTCGCCGTCGTGGCGGGATGCGTCGCGGTCGCAGCGATGGTCGCGCCGCGCCCGGCGCGAGCGGACGACGACGCGCCGACCGAGCCGATCACCGTGCTGATCGCCGAGGCCAAGGGCGGCGCGCACCACGTCGCGCTGCTCGCCCTCGCCGACCAGATCGCCCACGCCCAGGGCATCGATCGCGCGGCCCAGGCGCAGGCGTGGCAGGACCGCACCCGCGACGCGTACCTGCCGGCGACCACCGCCGAGCTCGACGAGGCCGCGGGCCTGGTGGAGCGCACGTGCTGGACGGACGGCACCGCGCCGCCATCCCCACACGGCGACACCGCGGCGGTCACCCTGGCGGCCGCGATCCTCGCGCGCGCCGCCGGCAACCCGCCCGACGGGCCCCGCGCCCCGTACTACGCGTGGGACCGCTTCGCCGGCGCCGCTCGACTCGCCGCGCGGTGCCTCGACCGCGACAGCAGGTCGACCCGGACCGCGACCGTGCTGGCGTCGATGTTCCGCTCGCGCGCCGCCGGCACGCACGACCTGCCCGCGATCTACGTCGATGGGTTGCCCGCCGACGCGCGACTGCGGGGCGACACGGTCGAGTTCGACGTCCCCGCCGATCGCGACGCGCTGGTCCACGTGCGCTGCCGCGCGACGATGCGGTGCAGCCCGCTGGTCCGCATCCCGGCCGGCGAGGTGGTCCCCGCGCCGCTGGCGCTGGTGGACCTCGACGTGCTGCCGATCGTCGGCGACGCGCTGACGCTGACCTACGCGAGCGCGTACGCGCGCAGCGAGCGAGTCGGTCGCGACGCGAGCAGCGTGGCCACGGCGCTCGGCCCCACCGCGCCGCCGGGCGGGGCCAGCCTCGTCGTGATGGACGAAGGCTCCGAGGTGCGCCTGGTGCTGTCGGATCGCGACGGTGCGCCGCGGGGCACCCTGCGCGCCAGCTGGGCGGACGCGGCCGACGCGGCCCGCCGGTTGATCGCCGGCGAGTCGGGCCCGTCGATCGGCGCACCGCGCGACGGCATGTACACGATCATCCTGCGCGAGCTGCCGGGCGCGCCGCGGCTGGCCACGGGGGCGACGCGGTTCGATGGACGGCCGATCGGCCTCCGGCAGTACTGCCGCGGCAGCGACTGCCGCTTCGCGGCGCCGCCGGGTCCGCTGCAGGTGACGCTGCGGCGCGCCGGGCTCGGCAACGACGAGCTGGTGCGGTCGCTCGAGGTCGACGCCGATCTCGACGTCACCGTCGTGCCCGGTCGACGCTACGCCGCCAAGTACATCGGCGAGGGGTTGATGATCACCGGCGGCAGCGCCGCGCTCGGCACCGCGGTGGCCATGGGCCTCTTGAACAAGGCCGGGCAGTCGGTGTGCAGCGCCGCCACGTCGGGCCCCGACGATTGCGAGAACCGGTCGTTCACCAGCGACACCGCCGCGACGGTGTTCTTCTCGGGCGTCGGCACCGTCGCGATCGGCGCCTTCCTGTACTTCGTCGTGCACAAGCGGCCGAGCCTGCGGATCCGGAAGCTGCGCGCCGAGCCGGGCTGAGCCCGCGGCGCCGCGCACCGTAACCCGCGTTGATGAGCCTCGGGCTGCACACGGCGCTGGCGACGTGCGCAGCCAGCCGCGTCCGCCAGGCGCCCGCCATGCCACCAGTATGCATCGCGTCAGTCCTCGTAGGACACGCCGATCAGGCCGCGGAGCAGGCGCGCGGCGCCGAGGAACGCCGCGCAGATGCCCACGAACATCAGCGTCTCGCCGTCGGCGCCGAGCGACATGCCGACGGCGGCGGCCAGCAGGCCGCCGATCAGGAACGTCAGGCCGGCGTAGACGCGGAAGCGCCCCAGCGAGGTCCGGGGTTGCGCGAACTCGTACCGGTGCGGGTCGTTCATGGTGACGCTATCGGCCACGCCGCGCCGCGGTTGCGTGGTCGCCCCGCGACCGCGGGCGATTTCGGATCCGCCCCGGCACACCGACCCGATTGCCGACGGCCCACCCGAGCGCGTACCGTCGGCCGATGCCGCTCGTCGATCGGGTCCGGGACGGCGCGCTCGTGGCGGTCCGCGCCGCCCTGGACGCCGGCGCGGCGATCGACGCGCCCGACACCGACGGGCGCACGCCGCTCATGATCGCGTGCGCCGAGGGCCATCGCGAGGTGGCGCGCCTGCTGATCGAGCGCGGCGCACGGCTCGACGTCGTCGGGCCGCGCGGCGAGACGGCGCTCGGCCTCGCGATGGTCCGCTGCCCGGGTATCGCCGAGCTGCTGGTCGAGCGCGGTGTCCTCGGGCGGCCCCTGCGCACGCCGGCCGCGGGCGCGCTGCTCGCGCGCGCCGACTGTGACGTCTGCGCGCGGTATCCCGACCTGATCGAACCCGCCGACCGGTGGAGCGGCGCGCCGGTCGACCTGGCGTGGCTCGAGATCGTCGACGAGCGCCGCTCGAGCGAGGGCAAGATCGACTTCGTCGAGCGCGCGCTGCGCTGCCCGTTCTGCGACACGCGCTACGAGCAGTTCTACGCCTGCGAGATCGAGACGGCCGGGGTGACGCTGCCGGACGTCTCGCAGACGATCCGACGGTGCGGCCCACCGGCCGCCCCCGCGCCGCCGACGCCGCGCGTCCCCGCGCCGCCCGCCGCGCCCCTCCCCGCCGATCTGCCGACAGCGCTGCCGGGTGCGCTGTTCGTCGCCGAGGACGGCAAGCTCGCGTGTCGGATCGCGCGCGGCGATGGTCCCGGCGACGACGCGCCGTTCCGCGCCACGGTCTGGAGCGGCGTCGGCGGGTCGGTCCTCATGTCCGAGGCGCACACGACCTGGCGACCGGCCACGGCGCCGAGCTCGCCGCACGCCTTCGAGCGCCTCGGTCGACTCCAGGCCGAACTCGGCATCGTCGGCGTCGGCAACCTCTACACGTTCTACGTCGTGCGAAAGAACCCGGCCCCGACCGGCCCGGACGACAAGGAGTGGATCGCCGCGCTCCCCGACACGCCGCTCGACGAGCTGCGGCTCTTCCCCGAATACGGCAGCAGCCCGTACATGCCCGACGACTGGGACTGGCAAGAAGGCTGGTGGTACCCGTACTCGACCTTCCGCGCCGCGACGCCCGACGAGCGCGCCGCCCACGACGCGGGGTAGCGGTCGTGCGTCGGCGCGACGTGGCCGGCAATGAACGGCACCGCGGTCACAGGCATGGTCGCGCTTGGCTCCATTGCTCGCCGCAACTCGACGGCACATGGAGATTCCGATGAAGAACGCGATCACGCTTGCGATGGCTCTGGCGCTCGGCGCTGGCTGCATGACCGACTCCCCGGAAGACGAGCAGCTCGGCGACGAGACGCAGGACGTCACGGGCCACACTGGCTACGTTCTCGCCGACACCGTCGACGCGACGATGAACCTGGGCAGCGCGACCGGGCGCGCCTGCTACCTGTCGGGCGTCGCCGGGAACATCACGACCTGGGCGTTCCCGACCGCGGGCACCAGCGCCGGCGCGGGCGTGCGCGTCAACGCGAGCGGCAACTGGGAGCTGTACATCGACACGCTGTATTCGGGACAGCGGGTGTCAGCGTGGGCGCGCTGCATCACCAACGCGACGCGCACCGCCCCGGTCACGTGGACGACCGGCCAGGCCCCGGCGATCCTGGCCCCGGTCGCCGCGGGCCGCTATTGCTTCCTCACCGAGGTGAAGACCAACCGGCTCGGCTACGCCCACGGCGCGTTCCAGAGCGCCGGTGACTCGGTGACGATCGTCAACGACGGCACCAACTGGAAGCTCCAGGGCAGCGTCGACGGCCGCGCCTACGCCACCGCGAGCTGCATCACCGTGAGCCAGAACCTCGGCGAGTTCTTCAACTTCGCGCTCACCGCGAACACGGTGGCGATGGTGCCGAGCGAGGGCGGCGCCGCCGCGTGCTTCCTGACCCAGCTCGCCGGCGAGATCGACGACGGCGCCGACTGGTATCAGGGCCTCTACGTCAAGCACAACGCGATGTACAGCTACTACGACCTGCTCGCGAAGGACAACACGGGCGGTCGCGCCCGCTGCGTCAAGTAGCGCGCGGTCCCCGATACGCGCGCCGCGGCGAGACGCCGCCCGCCGGTCCAGCGAGAATCAAGCATGACCTCGCGGACCGCCTCGAAGCCAAAGCCCGCGGTCAAGCCCAGGCCCGCGGCCAAGCCAAAGCCCGCGGCCAAGCCAAAGCCCGCGGCCAAGCCAAAGGTGCTCGCCACGTTGCCGGCCGCCATGACCGGCCGCGCGAGCCCCGCGAAGGCCGCGCTCGGCGACGCGCCGGTCTTCGCGTACATCGCGAGCCTGCCCGAGCCTCAGCGATCGATCGCCACGCGCGTCGATGCCCTGGCAGCCAGGACCCTGCCGGCGCTCCAGCGCTCGGTGAAGTGGGGCATGGCCTGGTACGGCGTCGGCGACGGCTGGTGCTTCTCGTGCGGCGGCTTCGCCGGTCACGTCAAGCTCACGTTCGGGCGCGGCACGTCGCTGACGCCGGTCCCGCCGGTCACGCCGATCGGCATGGGCAAGGACTCGCGCGGCGTCGACCTCGCGTCGGTCGGCGATCTCGACGAGCGCCAGGTGGCGGCGTGGATGACGCAAGCGACCGCCCTCCCCGGCTTCGGCAAGCGCTGACCGGCGGCCGCGCGCCGCAGCCCGACGTCACCGCGCCAGCTCGGCGACGATGAGCGGCTGGACCGCCTGCTCGACGTCGAGCGCGAAGTTGGCGATGCCGTCGGTGCCGGTGGTGTCGAGCTGCATGCCGAGGATCGCGTAGTAGCCGTGCTCGCGATCGACCCACGGCGTGAAGCCGAACGCGCCCGCCGACGACAGCCGCGGGCACGCGGTGGCGGGCGGCGGACACTCGAGCCACGCGGTCAGGCCGTAGTGCCAGTCGAGCCCGTGCCCGGCCGCGGGGGAGACGCCGATCGTCGCGCCCGGGTGTGGCTCGGTGGCCTGCGCCGCGAACGCCTCGGCGGTGCCGACCGTCAGCGCCGACGTCACGCCGCGGTGGAAGACCAACCGCAGCATCGGCGCGTACTCGGCCATCGACGCGCGCAGGCCGCCGGCGACCAGCGGGTTCTGTTGCCCGAGGCTCTGGCGCGGGAACGTGAAGTACGCGACCTCCGCCGGCAGCCCCAGCGGATCGGCCAGCCGCGCGCGGAACAGCTCGGCCCACGTGCGCCCGGTCGCGACCTCGGCCATCCGGGCCGCGACCTGCAAGTGCGTCGAGCCGTAGTCGAACCGCGTGCCCGGCGCGGCGACCAGCGGCTCGGCGGCGATCGCGGCGACGCACTCGGCGAGCGTCACGCCGGCCTGGCTGGTGCACGCGTGGTCGCGCGGCAGGCCCGACGTGAACGACAGCAGATCGCGCAGCGTGATGGCCGCGTTGGGACCGGTCCACCCCAGCACGCCGCCGGTCGTCGAGTCGAGCGTGAGCTGCCCGGTGCGCACCACGTCGAACAGGACCAGGCCCGAGATCATCTTCGACGCCGAGGCGATCGCGACGCGCTGATCGATCGCGAACCCGTTCCACGTCGCGCGGTGCAGCTCGTGGTCGTCGGCGTCGAAGATGATGAGCCCCGCGGCGGTGTTGCCGTTGGCCGTCAACGCGGCGCCGACCGCCTCGTCGACCGCCGCCCAGGCCGGGGCCGCGTCCGGCGCCGCGTCGGCGGGCGTCGCGTCGACCGAAGTGTCGCCATCGCCACCACCACATGCAGGATTCAGCGACAGGGCGATGGCAAGAACGACAGCGCGGGACATGGTCGCGCTACGACAGCAAGCGGCGGGCCACCTCGAGCATGCGACATCGTGCCAGCCCCGCCCGCGATTGACGACCGCCCCGACACTGGCGACGGGTGGGATCAGCCCGGCGCGGAGTCATCCGCGTCAAGGAGTCGACGCCCATGCGTACTTCTTCGTGCTTGGTAGTCGCGGTGCTGAGCCTGGTGGCGTGCGGCAAGAGCGAGTCGAAACCGCCGGCGGCGCCACCCGCGGCGGTCACGAGCGGGCCAGCCACCGGCGCGGCACCGACCGCGCCAACGCCACCCGCACCGGTGGCCGCGCCACCCGCGGCGGCGCCGGCGGCGGACAAGCTGCTGGGTAGCTGCGCCATCGCGAACCTCGCGTGCTCGGACTACTACGGCTCGGCCGACGTGACGCCCATCAAGTCGGCGTGTGAGAGCGTGGGGACCTGGAGTGACGGGCCCTGCCGCGCCGGCGCGGTCGGGACGTGCACCAAGGCCGAGGCCGGCGGGATCACCAACAAGGCGTATACGTATGCGCCTGGCACCGCCGCGACGGCCAAGCAGGCCTGCGACAACACGCCGGGTGGGTCGTTCTCGGGCGGGTGAGGCGCGCGGGTCGACGCGCCCCGCTCAGAAGAGCGTCCGGCTGAGCAAGAACGGATGGTCGCGGCCGGCGAGGCAGAGCCCGGTGAGCGTGCCGAGCGGCGAGCGGCGGAGCGCGAGCACGAATGACGTCTGATCGACGGTGCCGTCGCCGCCGATGTCGAGCCCGATGACCGCGCCGATGGCCGGGTTGTCGGGGAGCGCGAGGAACGCGCCAGCGTACGGGCGCGTCGTGCCGGTCGCGGTGCCGACGCGGCCGGTGAACGCACCCGCGGCGTCGGGTTCGTCGCGCGTCGGCGCGAAGCTGAGCTTGGACGGCTCGCCCGGCGCTGGCAGCCCGAGGCGCGTGAACGTCCCGGCCAGGCCGCGGTACGACGGGACGCCGGCGGCGCGATCGGCGCCTGGACACCACAGCGCGATCTGCGCGTCGTAGTCGACGCCCGCGGCGGGGGCCTCGGCGAGCGCGGCGGCGGCCGCGACGTCGTCATCGGTGATCCCCTCATCGAGGGAGGTGCAGGCGGTGAGCGCGAGGAGCGCGACGGCGGAGCATCGGAGCATCGCCGACCCGACTTGCACGCCTCAGACCAGCGGCGCCAGGCCCGGATTGCGCGGTCTTCGACGCGCGCCTGTTGGGCGCGGCCAACACGCGCGCCCCCGGCCTGTTGGCGGCCGCCAACACGCCGCGATCAGGTCGGCTTCGGCGCGTCGGGATCAGGCGACGCGGGCGGCGCGAGCGGCACCACCAGCACGCTGCACGGCGCCCGCGCGACCAGCTCCTCGGCAAGGTTGCCGAACAGCAGGCGGCTCAGCCCGGTGCGGCCATGCGTGCCCACCACCAGCAGCTCGGCGTCGAGCTCGCTGGCCAGGCGCAACGCGGTGTCGGCGGGCGTGCCCAGCTCGACACGTCCGGCGGCCGCGGGCAGGCCGGCCTCGCACAGCGCCTCGCGCAGCGCCGCGGCCGCGGTGTTGGTCACCTCGGCGAGGGTCACGAGCGGCGCGTCGAGATCCTCGAGCATGGTCGGCGGCGCGCTGGTCACGCAGTGCAGCGCGGTGACGTCGCCGCCGCCGCGCGCCTGGGCGTCGGCCGCGGCGCGCAGCACGGCCTGCTCGGGCGTCGACAGATCCGTGGCCGCGACGATCCCGCCGCTGGCCCCGGCGGCGCGCACCACCAGCAGCGCGGCGGGCGCGGCCCGCACCAGCGTCGACGGCAGCGTCGGGTGCAACCAGCGCGCGACCACGCCGTCACGCGCGGTCGCGGGGCCGGTCACGACCATCGCGGCGTGGTGATCGGCTGCGCACGCCAGCACCTCCGCGGTGCGGTCGCCGACGCGCACGGTCAGCGTCGGCGGCGTGGACAGCTGCGCCTCGGCGAGCTGCTCGGCCAGCGCGGCGCGCACCGGCTCGCGCTCGCGGTCGCTATCGACCACCGAGCAGATCACGAGCCGCTCATCGCCGGCGGCCGCCGCGGCCGCCGCGGTGGCGAGCACCGCGCGATCGTCGTCAGGCGTCAGCGCGACGACGACAGGACCGGTCGTAGCAGGTGGGGTCATCATCCGACGATGTCGAGCAAGCCGCGTGCCCGCGGCATGCGCTGCGCACGGCGCGCGCCAGGCCCTCGCGTGAGCCGAACCGCACGCCGCGCGCTTGCGTGTGCGCGCAGTGGTGCTCAGGTCGCTGGCGTCGCGGCCTCGGCGGTGGCGAAGATGAGGACGCGGCGGTTCCCGCGGCCCGGCACCACCGCGGCGTCGCGCTCGCCGCGCGCCGTCATCACCAGCTGCGCCGCGCGCACGCCCTGGGTGCGCAGGTAGCCCGCCACCACCGCGGCGCGCCGCTCCGCGAGATCGTCGTTGTACACGGCCGGCCCGATGCGATCGGCGTGCCCTTGCACCAGCACGGTGCGATCCGGCTCGGCCTGCAGCCAGCGCGCGACGTCGTCGAGGATCGCGCGCGACGCGCCGTCGAGCTCGGTCGAGTCGAACGCGAACAGCACCTGATCCTCCGGCGGGATCGCGCGGTCGCCGTCGGACGCCGCCAGCGCCGGACGGGCGGGCGGCGCGGCGCCCTCGGCGAAGTCGGGCGCCGCCGGCACGGTGTCCGCGCGTTGCGAGCGCGCACAGCCGGCCGCGAGCGCGAGTCCCAGGAGCATGTAGGCGACGGTGTTGGTACGCATGCGTCGATCGAGTGCAGGCGCCGTGCCGCGCACCGCCGCGCGCCAGACCCGACGCGCCGTGGCGCGGGCGCACGATCGAGCGGCGCCGCACGGCCGAGCGTGCGCGCCGGCCTCGCTACCGCGCCTTCGGCCCGAGCACGACGAGCGTCGGATAGCCGCCGGGCGCCCACTCAGCGTCGAGGCCGGCCCACGAGCGGACGCGCCAGCCGGCGTCGCCGGGATCGATCGTGACGACGCGGCCGTCGGGATGCGCGGCGATGATCACCTCGTAGTGGCTGCGGAGCTGACCGCCCTCGTACGGCCGGACCAGCCCGACCACCAGCGGTCGGCCGAGCCGCAGCTCGTGCACGATCGTGGCGCGGTCGCCGGCGATCGCGTAGGCGTCGAGCCCCTCCGCGCGGGCCAGGTCGCGCAACCTCCCGAGGCTGATGCCGCCGTCCTCCGGGGGCGCGGCCCGCGCGATCGCGGCGCGGTCGAGCGACGGCCGCCAGCGATGCACCACCATCGCCAGCGCCGCGGCGCCGCAGTCGGCATCGGCGCGCTGCGCGATCGCCGGCGCGGTCGCCTGCACCCAGCCATCGGCGGCGCGCACCTGGCCCGGCGCGATCGGGCGCGCGTCGCCGCGGTAGGCGGCGGTGCACGCGGCCGACAGCGTCGTCAGCAAGAACGCCACCGCGACGACACGCGCCCTCACAGCAGGATCACCAGGATGATGAGCAGCACGACCAGCGCGGTGGTCGATCCCGCGATCACGATCCGTCCGCCGCCGCGAAAGTCGGCGGCCTGCGGATGCGCGCGCTCACGCTCGGCGTAGCGCGCGGCCTCGCCATCGGCCGGCGGCGCTGCGGCGCGGCTCGCGGGCGCGACGTCGTGGGTGGCAGCGGTGGCGACCGGACGCGGGTCGTCAGCCCGCGCCGCGAGCGGCGCGGCGATGAGCGCGAGGGCGGTCGCGAGTCGGATGAGCGTGGTCATGGGCGCCACCTGGTGCAGCGTCGATGCCAGCGGCGCAACTGCCCGTCGCGCCTGGCGCCCGTGCGCTGGCGCTCACCGCGCAGCGTGCGGAGTGCGCCCGGTGAGCGCCGGCGCACGGTGGGCGCGACCCGCCATGGTCATGTTCGAGCGCGCCCGCGGCTACTGCGGCGGATCGCAGAAGATGAAGTACTGCCCGTCCTCGGGCTTGCAGTTCTGATCGATGTACTGCGAGACGTCCTCGCGCGCCGCCTCCTCGGTCGCGCCGTACCCCTTCGCCTCGGTCCCCGAGCAAGACAGGTGGCAGACGACCTTCGGCCCCTCGCCGGTGGCCGCCGCCTCCTCGCCGCTCGCGTTCGCCGGCGCGGCCGGCGCCGGCGACGACGACGCGCAGCCGCCCGCGAGCGTCGCGACGAGCGCCAAGATCCCGACCATCATCATCCGATCACGCATGCGTTGCTCCTGTAGGGGTTCGCACGGTCGCACGCGACCACGCTCGCCCATCATACCCAGGGGCCGCCACGCCTGTCTGCCGCCGGTCCCGGATCCGACGGGCCGACGCGTCCCGATTGGCGCCGACCGGCGATGACTCGCGCCGCGCAGGCACGCGCGGCGCCGGCATCAGTTGCGAAACGTGAACGGGTAGTTCACCTGGACGCCGCCACCACCCGCGGGCTTGGGGAACTCGATCGCCCGGATGACGGCGGCGACGCACGTCGCGACGTCGGCGGCGACGCCGCTGGCGTTGCTCGCCGCCACCACGCCGTTGGGCGAGATGAAGAACTGGGTCTGCACCGTGCCCGCCAGCTCGGGGTGGACAGCGAGCGCCTGCTCGTAGCAGGCCTTGACCTTCGGCAGCTCGGCCTTCACGCGATCGCGGAGGAGCTGCTTGTCGAGCCCACCGACCGACTGTGGCTGGCCGATGAAGACCCGGGGGATGCGCTTGCCGCGCTTGGCCAGCTCGGCGGCGGGCGGCATGTGGCCGAGCGAGACGATCCGCGCGCCCGCACCGTCGAGCGCCGCGACCACCTCCACCAACCGCTGCACGTCGGCGTCCGGACCGACCAGCACGTCGACGTCGCGGCGAGCCGCGTCGTCCAGCGACAGGCGCGCCGCGAGGTAGGCCGTCGCGACGGCGGTGGCGTCGACCGCGCCGGCGGCGAGCGGGATCGTGCTCGCGGGGCTGGGCACCGCCTCGACGGTCAGCTCGCTGGCGCCGACGCGGACCTCGATCCACGGCCGCCCCAGCGGGGGGATCGTCGCCACCTCGCGCGCGAGGCCAAAGCCGATCCGCAGCGCGCGCAGGCGGCCCTGGGACGCGACGGCGAGCACGGCCCCGTCGATGGCGGCGAGCAGGTCGACGACCGGCGCGGCCTTGGCGGTGGGCGCGGCGATCACCAGCGCGCGCGCCGGCCGGTCGTGTGGGTCGCGGGCAGTTCCGACCACGGGCGCCGCGCGGACCGGCAGGTCGGGGTTGGCGTTGTCGATCGCGGCCGCGCTCGTCAGGTCGGCACCGCCGTCGCGACGCGCCCCGAGGATGCCCGCGCGACGGGCGGCGCGGATCGCTGCGGCGAACTCCGGGTCGGAGCCCGCGAACTCCATCTCGTACCGCCCCTCGGTGCGATCCGTGTGCTTCTTCCCCATCTTCCCCTCCTCGAGCATGACCCAGGTGCCGGTGCCGCCCGACTCGTCCGCGCCGTCGTCCTCCGGATCTTCCTCGGGCGGCGGCGGCGGATCGTCGGACTCGGCAGCGACGCCGATTGGCCGGGTCGGCGGGGCGCCACCGCCGGCGACCAGCTTGGCGCTCGGCTCGATCTTGGTGTTGGACGCCGCGGCCTCGCGGACCAGGTCCGGCAGCGCCTGCCGATCGATCGCGACGGGGGCGCGCCGCGGCGGCTGATCGAGCGCCGCCCACTGCGCGACGGCCGTCGGCGCCTCGGGCGCGTCGGCCACGCCGAGCGAGCCGTCCGCCGCGACGATCACCAGCACCCGCGGCGGCGCGACGCTCTCGTCGAGCAGCGCCTTGGCGTCAGCGACGGTCGGCGCCTGCGACGCGAGCGGCGGTCGCGGCTTCTCGCTGGAGCGCCCGCACCCCGCGACCACGACCACGGCGACGACGATCGAACGACCCCTCATCCCCGCATCGTAACGCGTCCGGCCACGCGACCGCGAGCGCCGCGCGGCCGCGGGACTAGGGACGCGCGTCCGCACGTTCGAACTGCGATGCCGTCCATGCGATCGCTCGCGCTGCTGTTGACCACCGGTCTCGTCGCCTGCGGTGGAGTCCCCCCGCCGCCTCACGGCCAGCCGCTGCGCGAGGCCGAGGTCGCGGGTCGTCGCTTCTGGGTGTCGCCCGGCCCGCTGGTGACCGCGGACCACCCCTGCTGCGGCGTGGTGCCCGCGAACGTCGACCGCGAGGCGGACGCCGAGGCGGTGTGCCCGCCGGTGTGCGCCGCGGATCAGAGCGCGGGCGATCCAGGGTGCGCATGCCCGGCAGGCACCACCGCGCTCAAGCCCGCCCTCGCCGACGACCCGGTGTGCGGCGCGCCGTCGCGGTGCATCCGCCTGCCGGAGCTGCGCGTCGAGGGCGCCAGCTCGCTCACCGACCTGACGACCGGCGCGGGCTACGCGCCCGGCGATGACTGGGCGGTCGCCGAGCCCGATCCTGCCGGCGTCGTCGCGGTCATGATCCCCGACGGCACCCGGGCGCTCTTGGTCCTCGCGCCGGGCTGGCGCTACCGCGTCACGACCGACGAGGGGCAGATCACGGCGGTGGTGCGCGAGGCGCGCGTCCCCGCTCCGAGGTGACGCGGTCGAGCCGCCGCGCCCAGCGCGCCACAACACGGCGACCTGGTAGCCGGCGACCGACCGGTTAGGCTAGCGGTATGGGTCACGAGCCGCCGGACACCGTTCGCGCCGTGTACCACTCGCTCGCCGGCGAGCGTGACCCGATCGACAAGGCCCGGGCGCCCGCGGCCCACGCCGTGCTCGCGTCGGCGCTCGCCGAGCTGTCGCCGCTCCGCGCCTGGGCGCCGGCGGATCCAGCCACGTTGTTCGACGCCTACGCGATCCACCGGGTCGACGCCTGGCTCCGGCAGGGCTTCCAGCGCCCCGCCCACGGGGACGGTCGGCCGATCGACGTGACCGTCGACGCGTACGTCGACCTGTGGCGCGGGCTGGGGATGACCCCGGTCGCGCCGCGGGTGTTCCACCCGTTCTTCGTCGAGATCGTCGACGTCGAGCCCGATCCGGATCCCGCCGCGGCGCCGACGCTGCTCGAGCTGGTGTGGCCATGCTTGATGTGGGGACAGATGCTGTTCGCGCGGGCCGGTGGGCGCATCCGCGCCGGCGCCGACGTCATCGACCACCAGGTCGCCTGCACCTCGACGCTGTACTGGGCGCACGTGCGACGCGACCGCCCGTGCCAGGACCTGTCGACGGGGTGGGGCTCGAACTCGCAGTGGTCGACGCGCTTCCGCCGGGACTACGTCGACGGCGAGCTGCTGCGCTACAACGTCGACGCGATCCTCCGACCCGCGACCGCGACGGCGCGCGACGACGAGCTGCTCCGCTATCGGTGCTCGGTCCGCGCGCCGGCGCTGGACGACGCCTTCCCGTACGACTGCACCGCCGTCGAGCCGATGCCGCCGGCGTTGCTCGGCCTGCTGCCTCCGCGGTAGCGCGCGGGCTCGCCGCGCGCCGCGTGCCCGCGCGGCGCGGTAGCATCGCCATCGTGCGCCGCCTCGTCGCCCTCGCGCTGATCGTGCCATGCGCCTGCGCCACGCCGCGCTCGAACAAGGTCGCGCTGGGCACCGGGCTGGCCTTCCTGACCAGCTCGATCGTGCTGGGCGCGACCGCCGAGTCCGATGGCCCGGGGCTGGCGCCGCAGGCGAAGCTCGCGCTGGTCGCGGTGTTCGCGGGCACCGCGCTGACCGTCACTGGCGCGATCGGCCTGCTTCGTGATCCCGGGCCGCTGGCCGACGAGACCACCCAGCCCCCGCCGGGCCCCGAGGTCACGCACCAGCGCGACCTCGAGGCGATGCTGCTGCGCGCGCTCGACGCCGCGGCGGCCGGCGACTGCGCGACCGTCGTCAGCGTGACCACCGAGCTGCGCCGCCGCGATCCCCACTACTACGACCTCGAGGTCCTGCCGGAGCCGGCGCTGACGCCGTGCCTGACGCCTGGGCCCCGCTGACCCGATCGACACCGGCAGGCAGATCGTACGCAACCGCGCCGCGTGCCGGCCGATAGCTCGGCCAACGGACAGCGGAGGACGGCATGGTCAGCGTGGACATGATCCGGGCGCGGTGGGCGCGCGAAGACGACGATGCGCTCGTGGCTGCGCACTACTTCGGAGGGCTCACGCCCGACGGGCAACGCGCCGTCGCCGCCGAACTCGAGGCGCGGGTAGGCGAGCTCGCCGCGTTCGAAGCGAGCGCGGTCGCCGAACAGGGTCCGGTGCTGGGGCGCATCTCGGTCACGCGGCTCACGAACACCGGTGGCCACGTCGCGCTGCCCGCGATGCACGGCGTGGTCGTCTTCGCCGAGGGCGGCGTCGGGTTCGTGCCCGCTGGTCGCTGCCACGATCCGCAAGTCGGCGACCTGGCCGATGCCGGCCGCGCGCTCGGCCGCGCGTTCGGCCACCCCGGCCTCGGCGGGATGGCCGGCCTCCTCATCGGCGGGATCGTCGATGGCGCGCTCGAGGCCAACCACCGGGTGCACGACCGCACGCGCACACGGCTAGCGCTCCCGATCCTGGCTCGCGCCGACCACAACGCCATCTGGGTCTCGGCGGCGCCCCCCGGCGAGATCGCCTGGACCGCCCTCGGCGGTGAGGTCTGGCACGGCGACCGGCTACAGTTCGCCTGCGACCCCGCCGGCGATGCCGCGGCCGGCGTCCACGCCTGGGCCGACCTCGTCGGCTGGGCGGTCCGCCCACTCGACGACCTCGACGCGCCATGACCCGACGGCCCAACTACAACTGCTCGACGGTGGCCGCGCGCGACGTGGCCGACGCCGTGATCCCATGAAGGCCCGATGGATCATCGCGGGCGGCGTTCTGCTCGTCGGGCTTGGCGGCGTCTTCGTCGCCCACACCCGTGCATGGCGCCCTTCGCGCGCCGACGCGCACGCGGTGCGGGTCGCAGACCGTACCGTCGCCGATGGGGTCCCCGCGGACGGCGGGCCCGACACAGCCGACCACCCCGCGCCGGGCCGGCCGCGGACGTTTCGCCCACCGCGCCTGCGCCTGCGCACGGACAGCACGAACGCGACCCGCACGCGCGACCGCGAGCTCGCCGAGATGCGCGACGCGATCGAGGCGAGCCGCACCGCGCGCATCGAGGCACAACGCCTGGCGTGCGACGAGCTCGGGCTCGACGACGTGACCCGCGGGGCGGTCGCCTCGATCTTCGAGCAAGAGCGGCAGGCGGTCACCAGCCTCGCTGGCACACCCGACGCCTCCGACGATGGGGTCCACGCCAACCTTATCGAGCAGCGGAAGAGCCGCCTCGCAGCGCTGCTGGGCCACGAGCGCGCCGAGGAGTTCAGCAGCGCATACACCCGGCATTGGCTCGACATGCTGTCGGCGGTCTATCCCTAGACTCGCCGGCGTACCATCGCACCGGTATGCCGCCCGCGGATCCCATACCCGCGTTCGCGTGCTCGCGCACCTGGGAGTCGCTGAAGCCGACCCGGCGCCCGGGCGTGCGGCACTGCGAGGCGTGCCACCAGGACGTCCACCTCACCCACGAGGCCGAGGGCGTCTGGCGGCTCGCGCGCAAGGGCCACTGCGTCGCGTACGCGCCGACCAAGACGATGGGCATGTTCCTATCGAACCAGGTCGACACCCCGGTGGTGGCGCGGCTGGTCGCCGTCGCCGGCCCCGCCGTCGGCACGACGTTCCAGCTCGGCGCGAGCGCGGTGATCGGCTCGGCGCCGCCCGCGGAGATCGTGATCGCGGATCCGACCCTGGCGCTCGCCCACTGCCGGCTCGCCCGCGGCGCGTACGACTTCACGCTGGTCGCGATCGAGGCCGCCGACGTCTTCGTCAACGGAGTGCGCGTGGAGCGCTTCGAGCTGGTCGATGGCGACCGCATCGCGCTCGGAGCCAGCCAGCTCGTCTTCAAGTCGACCGCGTAGCGCGCTGCGAGGTGGCCCACGTCACGCCAGTCGGCGCCGCTGCCCGATGTGATCTCGATCGTTGGCGGCGGGGCGACCGCTGCGCGACCCTGTGCGCATGAAGCAAGCGATCGCGCTGGCGGTGTGCCTGGCGGCGTGCGACGGCGCGGATGACGGCGGCGGGGCGATCGACGCCGCGGACGCGACCGACGCGACCGACGATCCGCTGCTCGGGACGTGGGTCCGCGTCCCCGTGGTCGGCCCCGATGGCGTCGAGCGGCTGACGTTCTCGGCGGGGCAGCGCTGGTCGGCCGAGGGCACGTTCGGCGCCGACGCGGGCACGTACCTCATCGATGGCGCCACCTGGCTCACGTTCCAGGGCGGCGTGCGCTGGCGGTACGAGGGCGACATCCTGATCGCCGGGGATCAGCTGATGATCAAGCCGTACTTGCCCGAGGGCGCGCCGGCCGGGATCGTCGGAACGTGGGTCGCGGACTACGCCACCGACGCGCTCGTCTCCGAGCGCCTCGTGGTCGAGGCCACCGGCACCGCGTCGATCACCACGACCATCCGAGGCACGCCGACCACCGTGACGGGCACGTGGACCGAGGAGCCCCGCGGCTTCGTCGTCGACGCCGGCGCGGCCCCCGGCAGCCCGTTCCGCTTCCGCACGATGGGCGGCGCGGCCGTGGGCACCCAGCTGTTCGAACGCGCCCCGTGACCGCACGCCCGCCGGCCACGCCGGGCGTCGCGCAGGACCACCGCCAGCCGCGCTACACTGGATCGATGCGCGCGTGGGTGCTCCCGACCGTCGCCATCGCCACCGCGCCCGCCGCCGCCGCCGCGCAGGTGGCGCCGCCGGCGATGACGCCGCGCTCGCTGGAGGCGATGCCGCCGCGGTCGTCGCCGCCGCACGGCACCGCCTCGTTCTCGCCGATGCACCTCGCCGCCGACATGATCGAGGTCACCGTCGAGACCTCGATGCCGGGCCTGCCGCGGCTGGCCGTCGCGGTCATGCTGGGCGTGCGCGCCGCCGACGGCCCCGACGAGCGCGCGAACTTCGGCATGTCGTTCGGCGCCTCGATCGGGTACTACGTGCTCGGCTCGTTCTCGACCGGCGTGGCGGTCGGCCTCGAGGGGCAGATCTCGTCGCTCGACCAGCGAGAGGTCCCCGGCGACGTCACGCCGGTGATCGTGGGCGACGGCGCCGAGGCGTCGCTGTGGGTCGGCGGCAAGTGGACCGTCGCGCCCGGTGCGTCGATCACCGCCCAGCTCGGCGCGGCGTGGCGGCGGGACCTCGACACCTACGAGGGCGACATGGTCGGCCCCGATCGCGTGCGCCCGATGGCCAACCTGCTGCTCGGCTGGACGCTGTGAGCGCTCCAGGGAGCGCCGTGCGTCGGTTGCCGGGCGCAGGTCACGCGCCGACGCGCTGCGCGGTCCGGGGCGGGGTGCCGACTTGTGCGGTCGAATCGAGCGGTCAACCTGTGCGCGGCACCGTCTCGACGCCCCGACAGCCCGTCCGATCGCAGATCTAGGGCGCGGTACGGCGGCTGCAATGCCATGCGCGCATGAACCCACGCAGGCTCCTGACCGGTCTCTCCACCCTCCTCGTGAGCGGCGCGCTGCTCACCTCGACGCACGGCTCCGCCGCCGCCGATCCCGACTACATCCAGGGCGTGAAGCTGCCCGACCCGCGCGCGCCGTTGGCGTCGTGGACCGCGGCGCAGCAGTACATGCCGGACGAGGTGAGCCGGCGGTACGGCTTTCCGTCGTGGGACGGCTGGATGGTCCTCGCCGACGAGCTCGGCGATCGCCTGAGCCAGCTCGGGCGCGCCGCGATGATGCGCGAGTGCTTCGGCACCAACGACGCGAGCACGTATCTGATGCCGTGGGCGATGTGCCGGTCCGACTTCGCGGCGCTCGATCTGGCCAAGGTCGAGGCCGAGCTCGTCGCCGCCGGCGTGGCGGCCGATGAACGCGCGAGCACGATGGCGCGCATCAAGCAGGACTACGCCAACGCCAAGGCCGTGGTCGACAGGCTCGACGAGGAGGCCAAGCGCGACCCGGGCCTGCAGAAGCTGCTGAACGACGTCGAGGCCGGGAAGAAGGAGTGGGCGGCCTACGCCGCGGGCCACGCCAGCGAGGTCGCGCTCTTCGCCAAGCTCCGGGACGCGGTGCGCAGCGGCAAGCGGAACGATCCCGGCTTCGATGGGTGCGACGCGCTCACGCGGCCGCCGTTCGAGAAGCTCGTGCGCGCGGTCGCGAAGAAGATCCCCTGGGAGACCGAGACGCTCGAGGACTACATGTCCTACGTGACCACGACGACCGAGGCCTACGTCACGACGGCCGCGTGGGCGGCGTGCGGCTACAGCATCCACCCCTCGATGGATCGGGTGCTCGGCCAGGTGGTGACGGTCCCGGCGATGAGCGCGCACCTGGGGTGGCGCTCGCTCGCGCTGAGCAAGATCGCCGTCGACGGATACAAGCCGCGGTTCGCCGACGCCTCGTACTACCTGCGCGACGAAGGCAAGACCTACGTGCGCCTCCTCGGCGTGGACAAGGGCAACGGCAACCCGACGTTCGGCGAGGTGAAGAAGCTGACCAAGCAGGACGACGAGACCACGATCAGCTTCAAGACCGGGGTCGCCGCGGACGTGTGCCTGCGCTGGGAGACCCGCTACGGCGAGAAGCAGTGCGCCGAGCGCGGCGACGTCCCCGACGAGTCCTCGCCGGAGACCGTGCCCACCGCGTACGCCGCCGGCCTCAAGCCGAACCTGAGCGTGATGGTGCAAGGCCGCTTCCCGGTCGTGGTCTACAACAAGGCCAAGAAGAAGGTGCTCGCCCTCTTCGGCGTCGCGCTGAAGTAGCGCGGGGCGCTCGGCCGACGATAGTATCGCCGCTCGGTGAACGCGTCGCTCGCGGAGTTCTTGACACGGTTCGAGCGGCAGGTGCGCGCCGCGCGCGGGACGAGCGCCGTGCGCGAGGTGGGCGCGTTACCCTGCCCGACTGGCGAGCTCGCGCTGGGCGGCATGCTCGATCGCGACGTGCCATCGCTGGCGCAGCGGATCCCGCCGGGTCGCTACGACGTCATCGAGCCCCTGACCGCGGTGGCCAGCTGGGACCTGGCGCGGGCGAAGCTCGTTGCCCCACCCAAGGCCAAGCTCGGTGCAGCGCTGGTGTTGCTCGTGCAGCCAGACGTCGCGCCGACCCGCTGGCGCCACGCCGTCAACGCTGCGCAGCGCGCCGTCGACCTCGGCGACCAGGCGTCGGCCGCGCACCACGCGGTCGCGTGGTGTGAGTGGCCCGCGATCGGTGACGCCACCAGCTGGGCTTCGTACCTCGCGTGGGGCCGGGCCCAGACCGCCGCGCTCCGCGTCGGCAACCTGCACGAGCGCGTGCTCAAGCCCGCGCTGCGGCGCAAGCGCAGCTCGCCCGAGATCTACGCGCCCGATGGCGAGACCTTCGCGCTCGCCGTCTCGAAGTCCGGCTCGCTCGGCGCGTACCCCGCGTTCTGGGGCGTCGACGCCATCGACGCGCCGGTCTGCCTCGTCTGGTTCTTCGAGCTGGTGCAGGACCTGCTGACCGGCCTCACGCTGCAGCCGAATGGCCAGCTGACCTGAGGCGGCGGGACGTGCGCATCGCGGCCGCACGTCGGGGTGGTTGTGCGGCCCTCCCTGAGGCTCTACCGTCCGGCCGTGTTCCGTCGGTACCGGCGTCCGCGTACGAGCCTTGGCCGTATCGGGCGTGCGCTGTGGCTCGCGTCGCTCCTGGCCTGTCGGTCCCGGTCTGCCGGCGCGCCGCCGTCGGTGCTTCCGGCCGACGCGGAGGCACCGCCGAACCTGGATGCGAGTTCGACGATCGCCGCCGCGCCGCGCCCACCCTCGGTCAGCCGGGAGGACGCGTTGCGGGCGGGCAAGCGCACCGGCATGGGCAGTCCCGCCGAGCGGCCCGAGGTCGCGACCCAGGCGTTCGTCGGGGCGCTGCTCGCCGGGGCGCAGCCATGGTCCCGGGTGCTCGATCCGCGTTTCGGCGTCTTCGAGCTGCGCAACATCGATGGCGAGCGCCACGCGGTGCCCGTCAGCGCCGGCTGGCGATGCGGCGTCGAGATCGACCAGGCGCTGGCCCGGCTCTCCGCCGCCAGCGCGCGCCACGCGGGCGACGAGCAGCGAGGCTACCAGTTCGCCTGCATCAACGATCCCCTCGCCGACGCCACGCCGACGGCGAGCTGCGCCATCTACGCCGACGCCGAGGGCGCGGCCGAGTTCTCGCTGGTGTTCGTGCCGGACCGCTCGCTCGGACTTCGGCTGACCGGCGTCTTGATGGGCGACGAGCGCTCGCTCCCCGCCGAGCTCAGCCAGCGCTTCGACGTCGAGGTCGCGCGCGCCGACGTGCGCTGTCCGTAGCCACCTGCACCTCGACGCACGGCCTCGTCGGGCCGGGTCGAACATCTTGCGCGCCGCCGGTGATCGAGCTGCGCCGCACCGGCACCACGCTACCGCTCGAGGATCTGACGCACGACGACCTCGACGGAGCGCCGATCCCTGGAGTCCGTCGGCGCGCTGCTGACGTCGGCCAGCGCGCGCGCGGCGGCGGCACGCGCCTCGTCGTGGCGACCGAGCTTGTGGAGGACCGCCGCCACGCGGACCCGCGTCGTGGCGGTGGACGCGTGGGCCGCACCCTGGGTGCGCTCCTCGATGGCGAGCGCGGCGGCCAGCAGGCCGTATGCCTGCTCGAGGTCGCCGGCGAGCTCGTGGAGCGCCGCGAGGTTGAAGCGTGGCGCGGCGCCTGCGGGATGGTCTTCGCCGAAGTGCGCGACGGTGATCGCGAGGGAGTTCGCGAACATCGTCTGCGCTCCGGACCTGTCACCGAGGCCAACGAGGACCCCACCGAGTTGATTGTAGACGGCGCCGACGTCGGGATGGTCGGCACCGAAGTTCGCGATCGTGGTGGCCAGGACTCGCTCGAGCAGGACCTTGGCGCCCGGTAGGTCCCCCAGCTCCGTGAGCACCGACGCGAGGGTGACGCGACACAGGCAGACGTGCATGTCGCGATCGTCGCGGTCGGTGACCGCGGCGAGCGCCTCCTCGAGCACGGCCCTGGCGCCGCGGAGATCGCCGGACGCCAGCAGCACCTGGGCCAGGGCGGCGCGTATGTCGACCACGTCGTCGGCGCCCTCGCCGAGCGCGGGCACCATCACCGCGAGGGCCGCTTCGAGGAGGCCTGCCGCGCGCGGCAGGTCCCCCGCGTCTCTGCGCGCCAGGGCAAGGTCGACACGTCGGTAGGCGACGTCGAGATGACCTTCGCCGCGCTCGGCGATCGCCGCGGCGAGCGCCTGTTCTGCGGCGCTCGATTCATCGCTGGCCATAGCGGCCTCCATCGTAGCGCGCCTGGCCGCGGCCGAGCGGCTCGGAGGCATCTTCGAGCAGGAGCGCCTGGCCGTGAGCGGCCTCGCCGGCACGCCCGACGTCGCCGACGATGGGCGACGAGCGGATCCGCACCCGCTCGGCCGCGAGCACGTCTGGCGCGGACGGGCCAAGCTGCCGTAGCCTCAGGGATACCCGGCGGCCGCGGGGCGAGTCGTCGCCGCGCCGCGCGCGTGCGAAGAGGTAGCCATGGCACGTCGCCCCGCCCCCGCCGCCCCGAGCCCGCCGCCGATGGCGACTGCCCCGCGCCCACGCCTCAACTCGATCCCGGTCGAGCGCCTCGAGACGATCGAGCGTCGCGACCTCGCCGATGCCGCGTGGCTGGTGGGCGAGGGCCGCCTGGAGACGGCCGCGGAGGTCTGGCTCGCGGCCGCGCAGGTCGGCCACGCGCTCGGGCGCCCCCTCGCCGACGTCCGCGCGCGCCTCGAGACCGCCGCTCACGCCTTCGCCGACGCCGCCGCGGCCGGCGCGATCGAGAGCGTGCCGTACGGGTTCTGGCGCTTCCACAGCCTGTGCACCTGGGCCGGCTGCGCGGCGCCCTTGCGGCGGCTGCCCCGCGAGGCGTGGTCCAACGAGGACGGGTCGGCGGTGCCGGGGCTGCGCGAGGTCATCGACCTG
The DNA here is from genome assembly GCA_016794525.1 of Myxococcales bacterium. GTDB lineage: Bacteria > Myxococcota_A > Polyangia > Haliangiales > Haliangiaceae > UBA2376. Next base: position 19,116 of record JAEUJY010000072.1, on the reverse strand, counting down.
CTCCTCGCCGAGGATGGCGGCGCGACGATCACGGCCGAGCTCGGCGCGCTCGCCGCGCGACGCTGGAAGGAGCCGTTCGCCACGCGCGTCGCGCAGCCGCTCGCCGCCCTCCACCACGCGCTCCGCGTCGGCGACGCCGCCGCGTTCCAGGCTGGGTTGCGCGGGGTCGTCGACGGTCACCTCTACATGGTCCGGGGTGAGCTGCGGCACCACACAGACGGGCTGATGTGCCTCGGGCTGCTCGGCCCGCTGCAGGTCGCCGTGCAGCGCGGCCTCGCGTTCGAGCTCGACACACCGTACCTGACGCTCGAGCTGCTCGCCCCGGGCCCAGACGCGGGGGCGACCGTGACCGCACCGCCGCGCGTCACCACCACCGCCCCGCCGGTGGCGGTCCCGGCCCAGCGGGTCGACATCGCGCAGCTGAAGATGACGCGCGATGACGCGCTCGTGTTCGAGCGGGAAGAGCTCGCCGCCGCCACCTGGCTCACGAGTCCGGCCGCGGCGCAGCAGGCGGCCGCGTCCGCCAAGCGCAAGGACCGCCGCGCGCGCGGCGCGGTCGCGGTGCCGACCGGTCGGCACGTGGAGGCCGCGACCGCGTGGCTCAACGCTGCCCAGGTCGCCTTCGCGCTGGGGCGTCCGCTGGCGGAGGTCCGGACGCGCCTCGAGGCCGGGGCCCGCGCGTTCGCCGAGGCCGCGACCACCGGCGCTCTCGCGCCGGGCATGCTCGCCCCGTACGAGTTCTGGCGCTTCCACAGCGTGTGCACCTGGGCCGGGTGCGCGGCGTCGCTGCGCGAGGTGCCGCGCGACCGGTGGGCCGATGACACCGCGGCGGCGCCGGGGCTGCGCGAGGTGATCGACCTGCTGCTCGCGGGCGACGGAGGCGCGTCGATCACCGCGGAGCTCGGCGCGCTCGCCGCGCGGCGCTGGAAGGAGCCGTTCGCCAAGCGCGTCGCGCAGCCGCTCGCCGCGCTCCACCACGCCGTCCACATCGGCGACGACGCCGCCGTGCAGGCGGCGCTCGACGCGAGCATGGATGGCCACCGCTACTTGCTCAGCGGTCCGCTGCGCACCAGCGCCGACGGCTTGATGTGCCTCGGCCTGCTCGCGCCACTGCAGGCCGCGGTGCAGCGCGGCCTGGCGCTCCAGCTCGACGCGCCCTACCTGCCGATCGAGCTCGTGCTAGCGCCGGCGGCGGCGTGACCGTCGAGCTGCCGGACGCGGTGCGCCTGGCGCCGCTGGCGACCGCGCCGCGCCGCGCCTGGGCGGCGGCGGTGCGGCCGCACGACGCCGCGCTCGCCGAGCACATCACCGCGAGCATCGACGCGCTGCGCTGCACGCTCGCCGCCGACGGCGACACCGCCGAGAGCGACGCGCTCGTCAGCCGGGCCGCGCGGCTCTTGCGGGCCAACCGCGCGCGCTGGGCGCCGGTCGAGGCCGGCGTCACCTTCGGGTTCGCGCGCGGCGTCCCCGAGCAGGTCCGGACCGACGGCGCGACGTGGCGACGGGCCGGCGCCGCGCTGCGCGCGCGGTGGCCGTTGCTCCACCTCGACGCCCACGGGCCCGGCCGAGCGCTCGTCGGGCACCTCGCCGGCCTACGGTCGCTCGCGCTCGAAGGCGCGCAGACGCTGGCCGACGTCGAGGCGCTGGTCGACGACCCGGCGTTCGCCGACCTGTGCTGGCTCGATCTCTCGGGCACCGGGCTCGGGCTCGCCGCGATCGACCGCATCGCCGCGTGCGAGACGCGGCTGCGCTACCTCGGCTTCGAGCACAACCCCGAGGGCAGCCCGACCGCCTGGTGGACCGACGGCGATCGCGGGCGCGCGGCGACCGGCGGCGGTGTCACCCCGCCGCCCGCGTGGGGACGCCGCGCGTGGCTCGAGCTGCCGCCGTTCCGGTGCGCCGTGCTCACGCCCGAACTGTTCTACCCGTATCCCGATCTCTGACGTCGTCGTCCGGGTGCGATCGAGTCCTGGGCGCCAGGATCATCCGCGCTCCGCGGGGACTGATCGCGCGGGGGGCCGTCGCTCGAGCGTGAGCAGGTGGATCCCGAGCCCGATCGAACCCACCGTGATCGCGACCAGGATCGCCGCGCCCGCGTACCAGCGGACGACGAGCCGGCGGAGCGCGCGGCGCGCGTCGCCGCGGGCCCCGAACATCACGAACGCCTCGGCGCCGGTCGCCTGGTACTTCGGGATCCCATCGACGAGCGTCGCCTTGCCGCGCACGAGCACGGCGGCGCCAGGCTCGATCTGCGCGCGGGTCTTCGCGACCACCTTCGCGCCGGCGCGTTCGACCGCCGTCAACGGGACGTACTCGAGCGGCGCCCCCCACAGGACGCGCTCGCCGGAGACCGGGCGGGTCGTGCCCTCGGCCGCGATCGAGAACGGCTGGCACGTGTGTTCGGTCCTGATCCCGTCGTACCAGATCGACACTCGCGCGCGGTCACCGTAGCCATCGACGCGCGTGAACCGGTCGTAGCGGATGGCGCAGGCGAGCGGCGGCCCCTCCGCGACGAGCGTCCCGCGCGTGCCGTTGGAGCCACGGAGGAGTCGGATGAGCCGGTGTTGCGCGCGCTGCCCTCGGATCGCGAGCACGAGCGCGCTGACCGCGACCACGGCGACCACGAAGAGCCGGACCGGCGCTGCGATCATCGGATGGAGCCAGAGGAAGAGCAGCCCGACACAGAGGTCTGTCATGACGAAGCCCGTGATCAGCGCGAACACCAGACCTCCGCGACTCCACGGCGCCCGCCGCTGGGGAGGCGTGGTCCGGGTGTCGACGACCTCGAACCAGGGCCGCGTCAGCCCGAGCAGGAGCGCCATCGAGATCAGCACCAGGCTCGGGGCCATCACGCCGAGCGCGATCGGCGTGGACGATCGCTGGCCGATGAACGCCCGTGGATCGGTCCAGGTGATCGCCGACGCGAGCACCCCCGCGAACCCGAGGCCGCCGCACACGGCGATGGTCCTGCGCCAGGGTCGACGTGGTGCGGGATCCTTCGCCGGCTTCACCACCGCGCGCGCAGCGCCGGCCTGGCGCGCCGCCATGGCCTCGGCGACGCGGGCGCGCGCGCCGGCCTCGTCCTCTCCCACGATCGCCAGGACCACGACCTCGTCGCCCTCGCCGGCGAGCGCGACCCGCGTGCCCGGAGCGATCCGCCAGCCCTCCAGCTCGCACGCGACATGGTCGCCAGGTGCGATGTCGGCGAACAGCTGCGCCACCGGATCGGCGGCCAGGTCGCCCCAGCGCTCGACGCGCTCGACCTTGTCGAGGACCATCGGCGAGGTCACCGCGAGGCGCTGCTCGATGCCGTCGACCACGAGCTCGAGCTCGTCCCCACGTCGACGGTGGTAGCGCTCGTCGCCGATCACCAGCGTGGCCCGCCCGAGCTCCGAGCCTGCCTTGCCAACCCGAATATCCATCGTGCCCAGGGTAACCCACAGGCGCGTCGTGCCTTGCGCCGTCCCCAGGCGGGCCTACCCCGGGAAGACCTTGCCCCCCGGTCCCTGCGCGGCTAGCCCCGGGTCGATCGGCTGCGTCGGAAACAAGGCGTGCAGCGCAAGGGCGATGCTGGCGCGCGCGTGCGCGCGATGCTCGTCGCTGGGCGAGTAGTGCATCGAGATGTCCGCGGTCTCGCCGCCGACGCGATCGCTGTGATGGACCGCGATGGAGATCCTTCGCGAGTCCGACGTCGTGATGATCGCCACGGGCGCGTCCCGATCTCGCCCGGGCCCCGTCACCACCAGGTGCAGCCCAAGCGACCACCGCAGGATCGCCAGGTGCTCGGGCGCGAAGTCGAACCACGGCGGGAAAAGGTCGAGCAAGAGGTTAGCGAAGCTCCGCGCCGTCGAATGCACCGGCGCGTCGTCGATCTGCGCGCGCGCCCGGGCCAGCGCCACCGCGCGGGCGGGGTCCGCCACGAGCGGCACGCGCCCGGCGGACATCGCCTTGTCGACGAGCCGGGCCGTCGCGGTCGGCCGCTTGGGCGTCGAGAAGCGGTCGACCGCCAGGAAGTGGGTCGCGCTCGCCAGCGCCATCTGATCGCGCGCGGCGTCATCTGCGAAGCCACCGCGGATCGTCCACTCATCGACGTGCGTGTGGCGGCGGTCCGGCAGGTAGCGCGGCGCGCTTCCGACATGAAGCACTGACACCGCCGCCGTCCGCGTCTTCAGGTACTCCATCGTCAGCGTGTCGACGCCGCGGAAGTCGCAGACCACCCACGACGTCGCGGCTCGCTCCAGCGCGCTGTCGATCGCCGGGACGTAGAGCCCTCGGAAGTCGTCGAACGACATCGCACCGTTACCGAAGACGTAGATGCACCGGCCCGTCACGCCACGAAGCTATGCGCCGCGGGCCCCGGATTCCAGCTCGTTCGACGGCCGCCACCCGGTTCTGGGGCTGCGTCAGGCGCGAGACACCAGCATCAATGTCGGGCTCGTCAGGGCCGACGCACGAGGGTCCGCCTCGGCACGAGCCCGAGCTGGCGCAGCCGCGCCAGCGTCTCGAGCACACCTTCGATTCCACCCCGGCCCGGCGCCAGCCCGGCGGCCCTGGCCAGGGCGCCGATCTTGTCGGTGGTCAACGCCACCGGAACATCTGGGATCCGCACGACCTCGCTCATCTGCAGTGCCCCGCGAAGCGCCGCCACCGCCGCCGCGGCGTGCCATCGGACTTCACCGAACACGTACGGAATAGACAGCAACGTCAGCGTCTCGTCGTGGAGCAGGGCTTCGGCGGCAGCCAAGACGCGGCGGTCAGCGAGCGGCGCCTCGGCGAGGCCCCGCAGGGCGTTGGCGCGACGCTTCGGCTCCGCGGACGAGAGTCGTGCCAGCAGCGCCTGCACGTCTTCCTCGCTGTAGCCGGCGTCCATGGCATCGCGTCCGATCGCAGTCAGGTTGATGGCATCGTGAGGGTCAGACGCAGAACGGGATCAGCTCCGCGGGGATGAAGACGTTGCACTCGGCGTTGGCGCTGAGCCAGTCGGGGCCCCACTCTTCGCGCAACTCCTCGTCATGGATGAAGCGCGCGTCGGCGAGCACGTCGGGGTGATCGCGGCACGACCCGAGGTCGAGGCGGCGGAACATCTGCGACATCGGGCACACGCCGTCGCGGACCAGCGCGCGCTGCATCTCTGCGATCAGTTCGCGGTCGGGCAGGTGCAGGTTGTAATCGCTGGTCCGCTCCCGATAGTACGCGCCGCCCAGCATCGGCACGACCTCGACGGCACGGGGCAGCGTCAGCAACGCCCCATGGGTCGCCAAGCCGATCCGCGTCCCGCGCCGCGGGTCCGCGATCACCGTCCAAGCCTCGAGCTCAGCGGTGACCGAGTATCCCCGCACGTCGGTGAAGCTGCGCAGCCGCGCGCGCTGCCACGCGCCGCCGACCGTACTCTCGCGGAGACACTTGCTATGCCAGTCTCCCGCCGACTCCGCCGGGGGCCCGCCAGCTTCGAGGTAGTACGAGTCTAGGCGCTCGTGCTGACCGGCGAGCTCCAAGACGACCTTGCCGCACGCGTTGCATGCGTTCGGGATCATTCGCTCACCGTCACGGCTCGGCCCATCGTGCCACGGCGCTGCCGTCGAGGTCAGGCCGGCGCCACATGGAAGCCATCGGCACGGACAAGGCCTTGCACGATCATCGCGTCGTCCCCGCGGCCAGCTGCGTCATCTCCGGATAGTGGTAGACGGCCGAGGTCGCGGGCGGCTGGCGCGAGGTCGCGACCATCGCCCGCGCGATCGTGTCGACCGTGATCGATCGGTACTTCTTCGGCGTCGCGAACGAGAACACGGGCAGCACCTTCTCGAGCAGCCACGGCGTGTGCTGCGAACCGATGATCATGCCCGGTCGGAAGATGCTCACCACGGGCGGGCCGTCGCGCTTCACGGCCTCCTCGGCCTCGCCCTTCACACGGGCGTAGCGCGCCATCCCCGCGGCCCCGGAGCCCGTCGTCTTCGCCGCCGGGTTCGCGCCCGCCGCCGACAGGAACGCCAGGTGCTTGACCCCCGCCGCGGCCAGGCCGCGCGCGAACGCCGCGTTCAGCTCCACGTCGATCGCGCGGTGCTCGTCGATCGTCAGCTTGCCGGTGCCCGCGCCCACCCCGAGCGCGCTCAAGCCCACCGCCGCGCCCGCGCTCGCTTCCCGCGTCGCCCGCGCGAGCTCCGCCGGCGCCATCGTCGGCACCAGCACCTCGCGCAGCTCCACCCCCGCCGCCCGCGCCAGCGCCACGTGCTCCGGCTGCGACCGCCGCACCACGCTCACGATCGGCCCCAGCGTCCCATCGCGCACCAGCGCGGCGATCACCGCTCCGCCCACCGAGCCCGAGGCACCGAGGACCACCGCTCCGCGCTTGTTCGTCATCGCGATCTCGTAGCGCATTTCGAGCGCCCCGATCCGGTTGCCCCGCGGATCCGTTACTCGACCAGGAACGCGCCGTCGAGGCCAGCGCTGCAGCCGCCCCGATTCGTGACGACCACCGCGTAGCTGCCGGCGGCGACCCCGGCCAGGTCGAAGCTCGCAGCCGCGGTCGAGCGGGACGTCGCCGGCACCCACTGCACGCGCGCTGGCGCGCCGACGCCGAGGCGGACCTCGAGATCGTTGTAGAAGCCCAGCCCGTTGATCGTGACGTCGACCGTGGTGCCGCGCGCGCCCAGCGGCGGCATCACGTTGCTGATGCTCAGCTCCGCGTACTTGGTGAGCGCCGCCGGGAGACGGGCCTCCTTGCCATCGGGATTCCGCACCACCACGTCGTAGACGATCGGTGGCTCGAGCGCCGCCGGCCCGCCCTCCGCTGCGTTGGTGAGCACCACGATCAGCGCGTCGCCGAAGGTCGACACCGCGCCCGGCGAGGGCGTGTAGCCGCCACCGCCCGGACGCTCGAACACCACCTAGGCGTCGTCGGCAAAGCCCGTGCCGACGATCTGCACCGGCGTGACGTCGCGCCCGCACGTGGCCGCCGGCGTGATCGTCGTGATCGTCGGCGCCGGCAGGTCCTGGGGATCGGCACAGGCGGCGACGACGACCACCAGCAAGCATCCGCGCTTCATGAGGTCACCCTACCCATCGCGCCGGTGCCAGGAAAGCGATCACGCTCGCCAGCCGCGGATCGTGCGACGTCGCGCACATCGTCACGCGCCGCTCGCCAACCGCCAGGTCACTGCCATGCCAGCGAGCGCTGCGACTCGCGCCCCGTCTTGCTTGCGGTCGGTGGAATGGATCATCATGGCCTGATGGCCTCAACCCGCGTCGCGCTCGCACTGGTCTCCACCCTCACGCTCACCGTCGGCGCCGGCGCCGCCCGCGCCGGAGGCGGCGACGACATGGGTGACCTCCGCAGCGCGTACGCCAACCTGCGCGACAGCGGCTGCGACGTGTCGAAGCTGGGCTCGCCGCTCGCCGCCCGCGTGCTGCGCAACGTCCCCTACGCCCTGGGCGGCAAGATCTTCAAGGCGCCCGAGCTCACGCGGGTGTTCGTCATGGACGGCGACTGGTACGAGCCGACCACCAAGAAGGATCCCGCGCTGTCGACCGCGGACCGGACGTGCATCCGCGCGCTCACCGTGCAGGAGCAGAAGCTGCGCAAGAAGCAGAAGAAGATCCCGGCCGGCATCGAACTCGCGGTCACGGCCGACCGCGCCGCGATGGTGCAGATGGTCAACTTCGTGTCCACGGACTTCCCCAAGGTCCGCACAGCCGTCACCCGCAACGGCGACCAGACCGAGTACACGCTCGCGTTCGAGACCCCGTCAGGCGAGTCCGAGTCCGCGGTCGTCTTCACCTGCACCCTGCCGACCGCGCAGGCCAAGAAGAAGACCCCCGACTGGTCCACGATCACCTGCTCGATGATGACCGCGGGGTAGCGGTCGTCTCCCACGGCGCGGCGCGGACGGTGGAGATCACCGAAGGGCGCGCCACCGCGGGTTGCGTGCGTGGCGCCAGGCTCCGTGCTCACCGCCCTGCCGGCACGAAGGCCCCACGCGAGGGTGCGCATCGACCCACGCGCCGTCCTGACCGGTCTCGGATGTCGCGACGCTCACGGCAACGGGTCGCCGAACGTCAGTTGCGCGGTGGCGGTGGTGAATGGCTCGTCGATGTCGCTGCGCGGCCATAACACCATCGCGACGACGCTCACCGGCACCGCGTAGGCGTACCGCGGCATCTCGATGACCCACGCGACCATCGTGCCGAACAGCACAGCCTCGCCCACGATCGGAAGCCACATTCGCCGTCGCCAACGCGTCCGCAGCGTCAGCGCCCAGAGCAACAACCCATAGGCAGGAGGCAGGAGCGCGATCATCGGGACCACGACGGCCAGTAACGCCAGCGCCGCGTACCCACCGGCGAACATCAGGCGATCGCGCGTCCGCGTCCGGGCACGCTCCGCCACGACGGCGGCGTTGCGCGCGCCGCAGCTCGGGCACGTCGCGTACTCCAGATGATGTTGCAGCGCCAAGCGATCGCTGCGCGTACCGCCTCCGACGCTGCCCTTCGTGAGCGCGACCCTGCGGCGCTCGTGACAGGCCGCGCACTCGAAGGTGGCCGTGGCAGGCCCCGCCTCGGCGTTGGGGTCGTGGTCAGGATGATCGGCGGACACGTCGGGTGGCATCTGGCCGGAGTATCGACCGGGACGACACCCGGTTGCGCCGCCGGCGTCGCGGCCCGCTGCCGGCGTCGCAGCCAAGCGGATCTGGCAGTCGATCCGGACCGGGCGGGTCCCGGCGTCATGGGGCCCCCGCCGCTTTGCAGCAACCGCGCGGCGACGCGGCCGATAGCCCGCGCGTGAAGGCCAGCCGCACGCCCTTTTCCTCGGAACCTGACGGAGGACCTCGTTCACCGTCGCGGTGGGTCGCACCCGCTGCGGGGACGGCCCGCGTCGAGGATGACCCCTTCGGGCTGCACCTGCCGGCCACCGAGACCCGCTTCATCGATGACGACGGCGCGCCTCCCTCCGATGCCGCGCTCGACAACGTCGCCGAGCTCGCCGACGAACTCGAGCGGCTGATCGAGCGCGCGGAGTGGCCGAAGCTACGACCGGACGCGCGCGCGGAGTTCGCCCCTGCCGCGGCGGCTGGTGCCCAGGCGCGACGGAACGGCGATGCGCCCGACCTCAGCTCTACACCGCACATGCGTCGTAAGTACCGCGCCTACCGCGCCATCCCGTACGAGCGTGACGCGCACGAGGTCGGCGCCGGCGGCGCGCTGGCGTTCGAGGCCCAGCCGTGACGCGCATGGTCGGCGCGCCGCTCGTGTTGGCGGCCATGGCCTGCGGCGGCCCTCGCCACGCGGCGCCACTGACCGACCGCGCCGCCACGCCCGCGGGGCCGATCGTTGCATCCCCGTCCGCGGCAGCGCCCGTCCGACCGGCCTCAGCACGAGCGGGCGCGCCGCTGCCGCCGGTTACCCCCGCCACCACAGTGGCGCCCGCCGACCGGTTCGTACTCGACGAGCTCGATCGCGTCCGGACCGTGCTGGCCGCGTACGCCGCCGGCCCCGAGCTCGTCGCCCGGCTCGGCGGTTCGTTCGACGCCCGCACGGACACCGGCATCACGATCACGTCGCCGCCGGTGTTCGCCTCGCTCGAGGTGTGGCCGGTCGGCTTCGAGCCGACCAGCGCCGACGAGTACGAGGAGATCGATGTCGTGATCCAGCTGCGCGCTCCCATCGCGCTCGCCGTGCTGGGCACGCGCGGCCCACCGTTCACGGGGATCGCGGCCCCGCCGCCGGACGGCAGCGCCGTCTACGTCGCCATCGACGACACCCGCTCCGCGCGCTTTGTCATCACGACACGCGTCACCTGGCCGCGGCCTCCCGCCGACAGCGCCACCGCCATGACCGACCGGCTCGTCATCGCACGTCGGCGCGCCGACGCCCCGCGCTGAACAGCGAGTTTCGACCGATGAGTGCCTCAATCGTGGGCGACGTGGCCGACCTGCCATTCGCCGCGCCACCGAAGCTCACCCACGGCGCTCGTTCATCTACGCAGGTCGGCGTGGAGGCGCTGCTTCTTCCACGGCGCCGCCTTGCCGAGGTTGGTGAGCAGGCGCGCGCGTTCGTCGGCAGGGAGCGCGCGCACCTGCGCCACGAACGCCGGGTAGTGACGCATCGCGAACCCCGCGAAGAGCGGATTGCTGAGCGCGTCGACCTCGCGCCATCGCGGGCCGTGATCGATCGTCATGAACGCGATCACCCGCGGCAGCGCGCTCAGGCGTCCGTCGCCGCCCCAGGCCGCCACCATGTCCTTCGCGCCGGCACGCACCTGCGCGAGGAGCGTGCGCCACGGCTTCGGCCACGCCGGCGGCGCCGCGTCGGCCGCCGGGGGCTTCGCTACGGGCGCGCCGAGGTCGAGGAGGACGCCCTCCCACGCCGGCTGCTCGACGCTCCACGCGCGGAGCGTGGCGATCACCAGCTTGCGCTTCGCGGACGGGAGTCGGAGCACGCGCTTCACGAAGCTCGCGCGGGTGCGACGTCGCGACGGGATCGCGCCATAGAAGCGCGACACTTGATCGTACCGCCCCATCCGAGCCTGGAACGCGGGCAGCGCCTCTGCGAACCACGTGCCGAGCGCTTCGGCGGGGAAGCGCCAGAGCGCGTTGTACGTGCCCTCGTAGACGCCATGATCGTGGCGCACGCGGATCGACGCGATGAGCGCGTCGAAGGTGGCGCGCCCTTCGGTGCCACGCACCGCGGCGACGAGTTCGCCGTGCGCGCGATCTCGGGCGGCGGTGCCGAGCCTTGATGCGTCGACGAGCGCGCGCCGCCAGGCGGCCGAGGGTGGGCGAATCGGAGCACGTGCCACGCGCGGACGATACCGCGCGCATGGGTTCCTTTGCTCAGGAGCAGGCTTGACTCGATCGCGGTGACAGCGCGAGAGGACCTCTCCCTACGGCTCCGCATCCCGTATCAACCGTGGACGACCGCGCAGCGAGATCGGAGAGCCAGGCGAGAAATCAATCGAACCACCACCATTGCCTCTGCTCGGCCGACGACGATCCCGACCAGCTGCCGCTCTTCACCGACGACGTCCACGGCAACATCGCGCGGCAGATCAAACGCTCGGCGGGATCGCGAAGGCGTCTCCTGGGGGCGCCGCGGCAACATCATCGCCGTGCTCACCGCCGGACCGTCGTCACGCCATCGAACGACTCTTGGACCACGTCGATCAACCCGAACGCGCGCGCGTCGTGGGCGTCGAAGACGCGGTGGGCCGCCATGGCAGCGGCGATCTCCGCCTCGGTCCGGCTGGTGGCGTGCGCGAAGGTCGCGAGCACGGTCGCGGTAGCGCGCTGCATCGCGACGGGCGCCGATGACAGATGCGCGGTGAGCGGGACCAGCTGCACCGTCGCCCGCGGGAACGCGCGGCGCGCGCCCGGCTTCCCGGCCGCCAGCACCAGCGCCGCGCCGCCGACCGCGCGGCCAGTACACACTGTCGAGACCGGGGTCCTTAGATCGCGGATCGTGTCGCAGATCGCCATCACGTCGCCGAGTGCACCGCCGGGTGAGTCGATGCGCAGTTCGATGTCGTGACCCGGCATGGTGTCGTCGAGGAATAGCAGCGACGCGATGATGACCTCCGTATTCGACTCGCCCAGTGGTCCGAGCATCGCGATGCTCCGCCGTTCGAGCAACTGTGCGCGCGGGTCGTCCCCTGGGGCGGCATGAGCCGCGGGCCGTCGCTCGGCATTCGAGGCACGCTGGACCGACAACGCGAACATGACTGACGCGGTCAAACCGCCGACCAGGATCAAGCCGGCGCCGACGGCGCGCACGCCGAGCTCGTCGTACGCGCCCGCGCCCGGAGCCGCCTCACCACCCGAATGAAACGGCACGTCCTTTGTACACTCGTGCACCCCGACCCCCAAGACGACCAAGCCCGCCAGCCCGAACACCGCCGACAGCCTCATGGCGCCGAGCCTACCAGATCGGCTGCGACCCGGTCGCTTGCGATCCCATCCGTTGCACCCCGGTCTGTGGGCGACCCGGTCGCTGGGTTGCGACCCGGTCGCTGGGTCACCCTCCCCACCACGCCGGTGCCAGGAAAGCGACCAACCTCGCCAGCCGCGGATCGTGCGACGCCGCGCACGTTGAGGGCCCTACGCGTTCTGATCCGTCCAGGGCTTGCGACGCTGTCGAGGCTGCAATCCAGCGATCTGGACACGAAGCGGCCCGCAGCGCGTGGGTACGGCCCTTCGCGTGGCACCCGCCATGCAGTCTCCGCAGCGGGGCGGCAGGAGGCATGGACACACCCGCACGAGCCGGAAGGTGGCCACCTGCGCGACGCCCGGTTGGTTTCACGACGAGTTCACGCGCGCGACCGCGTCGGTTCACGGCCCCGCTTGGCATCGTTGGATGCAAACCACGTCAAACGCCGCGCCACGTTTCCAGGAGGAGCCATGAATATCCGGGTCGGGATTCAAGACGCCAAGGACAAGTTCATCGATCCAGAGCCGACGCAGACGTCCACGGGCAACTGTGCCGCGTACGCGGCAGCATCGGCCCTGTACGCCCTCTCGCTGGACCGATCACTCCCCCTCGTGCCCTCGGCGAGCGACAGCACGGCCGAGGCGCAATTCCAAGTACAGCTCGCTCGGATGGTCGAGCGGCTCACCGATCTCATCTACACCCAGAACCAAGGCGTGGCGGGTGGGATCCGGAGGTACATCGAGGAGATGCACGCCACCTCGTCGCTGGAGGTGACTGAGTACTCCGGCGATGGGACGACGACGTACAACGGAAAGGTTCTCTCCAACTGGACGTACCTCGTGATGCGAATGTTCCGCGGAGATGGCGTCATCCCGTTCCTCGAGTGGGAGCGAAAGAAGTCGAATGGGAAGATGGAGACCGCAAGGCACGCGATCTCCCTTTGCGGCAACGAGCCGGATGCGCACTCCATCATCGCGGCCAATCCCTGGGGCACGCCGTTCTCGACGGTCGGGGTCGGGGCGGTGGAAGCCGGGGTGAACACCGCCGCAGGCCTCTCTCGCTCCCACAACCTCTACAAGGTCTCCCAGAAGGGAAAGTCTACATACTTGGACTTCCATTCAAACTCCGCTCGCGTCTACCACTTCGTCCGGATCTCGAAACCACTGAAGAAGTCCATCGCGATCCGGTCCCATCACCAGGACGATGCGGCGGTCTCAAGAAGCGCCGCTCCCGGCTGTCCCGCGCAGTCGTTCTCGTATCGCTTGGAGAATGATCACGCTGGGCGGGCCACCGCGCTCGCGATCCCGCTGCCCGGACTGCAGGAGCGGGACATCGTCGGCATCCAGAGTCCTCCCGGCTGGAGCGCGCGATACTGGTACCGGGATCAAGAGACCTTCGATCGCCGTGCGCCCGAACTCGAGACCCGCGCCGACGAGTCCTTCGCTGGGATCATCTGGCGACCGGTCGACCGTCGCGCCAGCCTCGCTGCCGGTCGGCAACTGCAAGGGTTCGGGATATCCGTGGCAGAGCCCTCGGGCGCTGAGGACATCGCCTCATTGGCCGGGCAGCTCTCCGTCCAAGCGCCGCAAGTGGCGCGCGCCGTCAACCACATCGTTGGAGTGCTGCGCCGCGCTCGCACGTGGACCGCTGACGACACCAGCACGGCGCTCGTACTTCGCGAGCGAGACGGCGGCGCCGAAGCCACTCACGTGCGGGTCGCGATCCCTCGCCGCTTCTGCGCGGTGCCGCAGGCGGCGGAGCGGTTGGCACGGCTATTGACCTCGTGGCGACCTGTGGGAGAGTCGCAAGGACCAGCGGACCGAGAACAAACGGGCGGCACCTCACCTCGACCTTCGAAGAAGCAACGCAAGGTCACATAGCGAGTTCGTCGGTGACCTGAACGTGCACGCATCCCGCGCAACCCGCCGGCGGCGATCCGCGCGCCGACCGCACTGGCGGTTGGCGACCGCTTTCAGCACGATGGCGCGGGCCTGCGCGTCGAGGTGACCAGCGAGCTCCCCGGGGGCTACGCCGTGACGATCGCGCGCGATGTCGACGGCGAGTGCAGCGCGCTGGCCCAGCAGATCGCGCAGATCGAAGGTCGGATCGAGGCGCTGACGGATGGAGGGGCGCTCGACCCACAGACCATCCGGGAGCTGGCGATGCTGCGACGGCGGCTGCGCGCCCTGCGGGCACAGGCCAGCGCGCTCGGGTGCCGGCTGCCGTGAGCTTGGCCGCGGCCCGGTCACCTCCCCGCATCGGTATCGGTGCTCTGCTCGCAGAGGGCGCAGGTCGCACCCCGCACTCCGGTCGAGTCCACGCCATCGCCGCCGGACGGTGCGCCAACGCCGGGAGCCGGCGAGCCTGGACCGCCACCGGCGGCGAGGGCCAGGCCCCCCCCGCGCGCGACACGGATCGTCAGCCGCGCAGGCTGCCGGCGTATCGGATCGAGATGATGTCGCCGTACTCGCCGAGCTCGTCCTCGTAGTCGCCCTTGCCCTTGTCGGGGCGAAACGGGGTGCGGGTCACCTCGTAGAGGCCGGGGCCCGACGTCATGCCGACGAGGGCGCGATCGTGATCGCGCGGCTCGACGACCGCGGCCCCCTGCTTGGCCTGCTTGCGCATCGCCGCAGGGAACACCCCGTCGCGGAACGGCAACAGCAAGGCGAGGACGCCGCTCGGGCACGCGACCTTGCCGATGACCTTGGGCTTGGCCACCGCGCGCCACTGGCCCACGCGCAGCGCGATCGCGCGATCGCGGACCGCGCGATCGCTGACGCTGAGCGCGGCGTCGACCAGGTGAAGCCCGGGCTCGTCGCGGCGCTCGAACAGGTGCGACCAGCCGCTGCGATGCCCGATCTGGACGCAGACGCCGTGGCCGGCGCCGATCGTGATGCGCCGATCGTCGGTCTCGAGCGCGCGCTGGAAGTCATCCTTGGGGTCGCCCTCGTCGACGCTGCCGCGCCAGCTCGACGCGACGTCGGCGTCGGCGATCACCATCCACAGGCCGGCGTTGGGCGCGTACATCGTGCCCAGGATCGTGGCCGCCGGTCCGTCGGCGGCGACCGTCGCCTGGGCTGGGCGCGTGGCCGGGGCGATCGCGCGCTCGTCGAGCGTCGCGTACTCGATCCGGGTGGTCTTGTCGGTCTTCGCGCCCTTGAAGTGATCGGTCGCCCAGGCCAGGCGCGCGGTCTTCTTCTTCTTCAGCTCGTCCCGTCGGCCCTCCGACACGTCGAGGTGGAGCGCGGCGCCGCGCAGGTCGGCGCCCTTGGCCGAGAACTGATGCTCCTTCTCGCTCGCGAACGAGCACCACAACGTGAGGCCCCGCGCGTCGGCGCGCGTCAGGTCGAGGTGAACGTCGGACTCCAGGTCCAGGAGCTTCGCGTCGCGCACGTCGGCGCGCTGCAGGTACAGATCCCCGCCGCAGCCGATGAAGCTCACGCCCCGCGCCTTGGTCTTCTCGAAGAGCCCCTCGGTCATCGCGCTGCCGAAGTAGCAGTCCTCGAAGGTCGCGCCGGTCAGGTCGGCGCCCGACGCCTGGCACCACTCGAAGTCGCACGACCGCCACACCGTGTTCGCCAGGTTGGCGCCGCGCAGGTCGTGCGTGACGTAGACGTGCTCGAAGGTGGCCCCCGACAGATCGACCCCGCGCAGGTCCGAGCGATCGGCCAGCGTGTCGGCGTTCATCGCCGCCACGATCGCCTTGCGCTCGCGCGGTGGCTTCGGCGGTACGCGCTTGAAGTCGAGCCCCGGCATGAAGCTGGTCACGGTCGCCCCGAGCTGCTTGGCCGCCACGGCCAGCTCCTCGTCGGACAGCGCGGTGTCGCCGCAGGTCACGGTCTCGAGGGCAGGTAGCTTGTCGAGGCCGCGGAGGTCGGCCAGCTCGTCCGAGCCATCGATGTGGAGGAAGCGCAGGTGCGGCAAGGTCAGCAGCGACGCCGGCAGCTTCTTGCCGACGGTGCCGATCAACGTGCGCAGGCTCTTCAGGTCACCGATCCACGCCGGGACCTCCTCGCTCAGCTCGAGCTTGCGCAGGCGCGGGAACTTCCGCAGCTTCTTGTCGGCGTCGGCGTACTGCACGAAGTGCACTCGCTCGGGGTACTTCAGCGCGTCGTCGAGCTCCGGGCCCATCTGCCCGAGCCCCGACAGCTCCATCAGACTCACCGTGCGCCGCGGTCGCAGCCGCGGCGGCGCGGCGCTCGGGGGCGGCGGCGGCGCGGCCGCGGTCCGGCTCGAGGTCGGGGTCCGGGCGGGCTTCGACCGAGCCGTCGCCGCGCGCCGCCCCGCCTCGGCGTAGCCCTTCTGCCGCTTCGACGCGACGAGCTTCTCGAGCTCCGCTCGCGCCGCGGCCGGCGACGCGAACGTCTTGGTCTGCCCCTGGCCTGCGGTGCCGATACGCCCCCAGGTCATCTGGAGCGTCTTGCCCGACTGCCTGACCTCCCAGAACTTGTGGCTGGTGCCTTCGGAGAACTCGAGGCGGGTGACCGGGGCCGTAGCGCTCTTCGCCATGACCTCCGCTCGTACCAACTGCGCCCAGGCCCCTCAACTCCCCGCGAGGACGCCATGAGCACCTGAGATCCCTCGTGAATCCGCCCGCGCGCCGCCAGTCGACTCCGCAGCGATCGCGGGGGCGCATTCAAGGCCGCGACGCGGTCCGGCTTGGACCGCCTCCCCCGGTGGGCGGCGTCGCCATCACGGCACGGAGCGCCTCGACCGCATCCGACAGCGCGACGGACCGTGCTGCATACTCGTCCTCGTTGTCGCTGACGTCGTGGACGGGCGCCCCCCACATGCGCGCCGTGGCGCGCATCTCATCCAGCTCCCGCCGGTAGAACGCCAGCGAGGACTCGAGCGCCGCCAAGCTGCGCGGGAGGTCCACGTTATCGCCGACGCGGACGAGGGTCGCCTCGACGCACGCGTGCCTCGGCGATCCCAGCCCCGCCTGACGGAGCTCATCGATCGTCATCGTGCCGTCTCGGCGAGCTGCGCCACCAGGGCCATCGGTCGTTGAAGTCATGCGCTGACTATCGACCGCCCCGCGCAGACCCCTCACGTGCGAGCCGATCCGCGCGAGCCGCGCCTGGGCTACCCCACTCGCTGGGGCTTGCGCCGCTCGTAGTCGACGCCGCAGCGAGGGCAGGCGGCGGTAAGCAACGTCTCGTCGCCGGACCGGTACTGCTCACGTCGTTCGAGCACGTCACCACACACGAAGCATAGATCTTGGGCCAGCGCGTGGTGCCACTCGTGCGGGGAAGGTCGCAGGACCGCGTCGATGAACGCCGGCGGCGGCGCGTAGCGATGAACCGCCACGTAGTGGCGGATGAGCGTGGGTGCCGCGTAGCGTGTACCGTCGACGCCGACGGCGCGGATCTCGGCGTTTCCCCGCGGCATCGAGTCATCAAGTCCCCAACGTGCCGCGCGGCGAGGGTCGCCCGTGACCGGTGGACAGAACTCGCAATCGTGAAGTCCGCGCGTGACTTGGGTCGGTGCGTGCTCGATCAGCCCGGCGAGGCGTGGCACCAACTCCGCGGGCACATCGCCGGTCGGGAACGAGTGCCCGTGTGCGAGCCACCCGACGTTGACCGCTGGTGCCTCGGGACGCTGGCCGCGCAGGTAAGTGTAGGGGCTGAGGTCGGCGTACCAGGTCATCGAGTCCTCCAGCGGCGATCCGATCGGTTGCGACCCAGTTGTCGGGCCGGAAGGGCCTTGCGAAAGCCACTTCGAAGGGACTCAGTAGCGGTTGACCGTCTTCATCGACACCGTGCCGCGCGGCGCACCCTGGGCGGAGCCGGTGAACGGGCCGTGCATCGTCACCTCGAGCAGGTGGCTGCGGGGCACGTCGATCTTGAGGGTGCCGGACAGGTTCATGGTCACGTCGTCGGCGGCGTCCCGCACCACCATCGTCATGGTCGTGGCCCAGCTCGCGGTGACGCCGTCGGTGGCCTGCAGGGTCATCGCCAGGCTGGCGACGCGGAGGTGGTTCCGGCCGTCGCCCATGCCGGCGCTCAGCGTCGCCAGCTCGTCGGCGGTCGCGTCGACCTGCTGGCCGACCTTCCAGGTGCGGCTGGACACGAAGCCCTCCATCGGATCCGGCTTGCCGAAGTTCGCGTTGTCCTGCCGGACCTGCTTGGCCTCCTTCGCCGACGGCGCCGAGCCGTCCTCGCGGCTGACCTTGAGCTTGCCGCCCGCGCGCCACACCAGGTAGGTCTTGCCGTCGAGCGGGCCGTACAGGTTCTCGGTCTTGCCATCCACGGTCTGCGAATCGCTCAGCTCCGCGTAGGTGATCTTCAGCTTGCGGCCGTCCCCGCCGTCGGCCGCAACGAGCTCCTTGACCAGCGTTTGCTTGCTGGTCTGCGTCACGTCGACGGTCCGGCCGGCGCCGACCTCGGCGGTGAACTTCCGGATCCGGGTGGTGACCTCGGTGACCGTGTCGCCGACCTTGTCCTCGACGTGCGGCACCCGAAGGCCCTCGTCCGACGGCGCGGCGGGGTCGACGCCGGCGGGCTCGGCGCCCTCGTCGCCGGCGGGGGCGCCGGCGGCGGCGTGCTCCGACTTCTTCTCGCCGCAACCCGCGACGACCAGCGACCAGCAAGCGAGCAAGGTGACCGTGCGCTTCACGGACCGCACCATATCCCAGTGGCGGTGGCGGTGGCGGGGCAGCGTTCCGATCGGTTGCGACCCCGCGTTCCGATCGGTTGCGACCCGGATCGAGGGCGACCCGGATCGAGGCGCTGGACGAGCTACCCCACCATTTGGGGCTTGCGCCGCTCGTAGTCGACGCCGCAGCGAGGGCAGGCGGCGGTAATCAACGTCTCGTCGCCGGATCGGTACTGCTCACGTCGTTCGAGTACGTCACCACACACGAAGCATAGATCTTCGGCCAGCGCGTGGTGCCACTCGTGCGGGGAAGGTCGCAGGACCGCGTCGATGAACGCCGGCGGCGGCGCGTAGCGATGAACCACCACGTAGTGGCGGATGAGCGTGGGTGCCGCGTAGCGTGTACCGTCGACGCCGACGGCGCGGATCTCGGCGTTTCCCCGCGGCATCGAGTCATCAAGTTGTCAAGCGCCACTAAAGTTGACCCCCGTGGCGTCAGTAAAACTGACCCCCACCCAGGTGTTCAGTGGTTGGTCTTGGTTGAGCCGAGGAGCCCGGCTCGCTTCTTCTGCTTGAGGCGGTAGCTGTCGCCCTGGATGAGCA
>JAEUJY010000069.1 GCA_016794525.1 Myxococcales bacterium | reverse complement strand
CCGCCGCCGCGCCGCCCGCCGCGGGGGCCTGCCAGGTCGCGTTCGCGTCGTCGCCCGACGGCGCCGAGGTCACCGTCGACGGCAAGCCGCTCGGTGTCACGCCGCTCACCGTCGAGGTGCCGTGCGCGGCCGCCCGCGTCGCGTTCCACCGCGATCGCTACCAGGACCACGCGCAGGCGCTGGCGCTGCGGCCCGGCGCGCAGACGATCACCGCGCGCCTCGAGCGGCCCACCTTCACCGTGACCGTCACGTCGCGACCGCCCGGCGCCGCGGTGACGATGGGCGGCCGCGTCGTCGGCAAGACGCCGGTCCAGCTCACCGTGCCGGGCTTCGAGGGCACGCCGGTGGACCTGGCGCTCACCGGGTTCCGCGCCCACCGCGAGCGGGTCTACGCGACCAAGGGCGGCCAGCGCATCGAGGTCCGCCTGAAGCGGCGGTGATCGGGTTGACTTGGCGGCGCCCCCGACCTAACCAAGCGCCGCGATGATCCACGTGCTCCTGGCCTCGACGTTGCCGCTGGCGGTGTTCTTCGCCGCGTGGTGGCGGCGCGGCCGCCGCACGTCGGTGCGCGCGCTGATCGCGCTGCCGCTGGCCTGCCTGGTGTCGGGCACGTGGGCGGTCACGCCGGACCTGCCGCGGCTGTGGGGCGATCTCGAGTGGTACGTCGACCTGCACCACCGCTCGTACTGCAACGTCTGGTGGGGCCACTGCATGATCGACGCCCGCGACGACATCGACAGCTCGATGGCGTTCCCGGTGCTGTTCGTGCTGGTCACGATCGCGGTGTTCGCGGTCGGCTGGCGCGAGCTGGCGCGGAGGGAGTGATGGCCCACGCCAACCTCCACCTCGCGGTCGGGCTCGGCGTCGGCGCGGCGGCGATGGCGCTGCCGGTGGCGCGCGCGCTGTGGGCCCGCCGGCCGGTGGCGCGGGCGCTGGGGCGGATGTGGCTGGCGGCGCTGGCGGTCGGGGCGTGGGCGCTGGTGCCCAACCTGGTGTCGGCGGCCGGGCTGACGTCGGGGCTGCACCACGTGTGGTGGGGCGACGTCTTCGTCCTCCACCGCGCGATCGACCGGCGCGTCGAGGGCGGCCTGCTGATCGGCGAGCTCTTGCTGGTGGCCCAGCTGGTGGCGCACTACGTGATCCTGGTCGTCGCGCTCGCCCGCAGCTCGAACCCGCGACCGGGGTAGCGTAGGATCGTCGCCGGTGTTCGCGATCTTCGGCATCTGCGGGCTGCTGTTCTTCATCCTCGCCCGGCCCCAGGAGTACTTCCTGGTGCTGCAGAAGCTGCCGTTGCTCTACATCTTCGTCGCGGCGGCGGCCGGCGGGTTCATGCTCGACGTGCGGCTGCGCCTGCTCGAGCTGCGCGGCACGCCGATCCTCAAGCTGGTGCTGGTGTTCATGGCGTGGACGACGGTGTGCAACGTCATGATGGCGGGGCAGCACCTGGTCCAGAGCTCGATCGAGCTGGCGATCCTGTTCGTGCTGTTCGCGACGATCGCCCACGGCGTCCAGCGGCTGCGCACGCTGCGCATCGTCGCCGGCACGCTCCTGCTCACCTGCCTCGGCCTGGCCGCGCTCGGCGTCCACCAGGGGCTGCAGGAGCGCACCTGCATCGTGCTCGACGAGGAGCACGGCGGCGAGGGCACGCCCGACGGCCGGCCGTGCGAGATGGCCGAGGACTGCTTCGGCGACGACGCCGAGCCGGGCAGCGAGTACCGCTGCGAGAAGGGCGGCCTGCTCGACACGTTCTCGATCGAGGACCGCGTGCGCTACCGCGGCGAGCTGCAGGATCCCAACGAGCTGGGCCTGACGATCTGCATCGGCGGCTTCTCGATGCTGATCGCCTTCGCCAACCAGCGGCGACGGCGCGGCACGATGCTGGTGGCGGCGCTCGGCAGCGGGCTGGTGTTCTGGTGCGTGCTGGCCACGCAGTCGCGCGGCGGCATCGTCGTCTTCGCGCTGGTCGGCGCGGTGTACTTCGCGCGGCGGTTCGGCATCGCCGGCTTGATCGCCGGCGCGGCGATGGCGGCGCCGGTGCTGGCGGTGGCGGGGCGCTCGGGCGACAAGGCCGACCAGTCGACGCAGCTGCGCTACGAGGCGTGGGCGTCGGGGCTGCAGATGTGGAAGCAGAGCCCGGTGTTCGGCGTCGGGCAGCGGCAGTTCATCGAGCACCACTACATGACCGCGCACAACTCGTACGTGCTGTCCCTGGCCGAGCTCGGGCTGGTCGGCATGGCGCTGTTCATCAGCATGCTGGTGCTGACGGTCAAGACGCTGGTCATCGGGGTGCGCGAGCTCGATCGCGTGCCGGGCGCCAAGCCGGCCCAGGCCTGGGCGCTGGGGATCCTGGCGTCGTTCGTCGGGATGATGTTCTCGATCAACACGCTGTCGTTCTGCTGGCACTCGGTCTTGTGGATCTTCCTCGGGCTGGGCGGCGCCTGGGTGTCGGTGGTGCGCACCCACAAGCCCGACTTCGAGGTGAAGCTGACCGTGCGCGACTTCGCGTTCATCGCGATCGGGTGCGCGCTCTACGCGCTGGTCGTGCTGCCCCTCTACCTGCGCTCGAAGGGCGAGTGAGGCGCGTGCCGGGCCGTGGTCACGGCGCGACCGCGGGGAGGCCGGCGTGAGCGCGGCGGCGCTCGAGGCGGCGCTGGCGGCGACGGCGCCGCGGCTCGATCACGTGGCGCTGGCGATCGCGACGCTCGACGACGAGCCGGCCGACGCCGGCGATCCGCTGGCGACGCTGGACGACTGGGGCGCCGAGGTCGCGCGCCGCGCCGGCGGCTCGAGCTACGCCGGCATGGACGCGCTCGAGGGCCTGCTGGCGCGGCGGCTGGGCTTCGCCGGCGATCGCGACGACTACGATCACCCGCACAACAGCTTCCTGCCGCGGGTGGTGGCGCGCCGCCGCGGCCTGCCGATCCTGCTGGCGGTGGTGTACCTCGAGGTGGCGCGGCGGGCCGGGCTGCCGCTGTTCGGCCTGGCGCTGCCCGGGCACTTCGTCGTCGGCTACCGGCTGCCGCCGGGCGGGCTGGTGGTGATCGATCCCTTCGAGGACGCGCGCATCCTGACCGCCGGCGATCTCGACGCGATCGCCGCCCGCGCCGGCGCCACGGTGACGCCGGCGATGCTGGCCCCGGCGACGCCGGCGGCGATCGCGGCGCGGATGCTGCGCAACCTGGCCAGCAGCTACCGCCGGCGCGGGCGGGCCGACAAGCTGGCCGAGGTGGTCGCGCTGGCGGCGGCGGTCGAGCGCGCCGGCCAGGCGCCGACCCTGAATTGAGGGAGGGCGTGTCGCCACTCGCCCCGTCGGGTCATGCCCCGACGAGGCCCCGCCCAGGACGCGAACCGCCTGGTCCGTGGGGCGGTGCTCGAACGAACGCGTCACCGGCTCTGACGCGCCGCAACCGGCGCCGATCGGGGGTGTCTCGCTCCTGCCGGTTTGCGCTATCCTGGTCTCATGGCGCCGTTTCGCAGCACCGTCAGCGGTGAGCTGCTGACGTCTCCCACCTCGCGTGGCGTGCTGTCGCTCGAGGTGGCGCCCCGCCACGTCGCGTTGCGCCTGGCCGACCTGCAGCTGGCGATCGCCGACGGCACGCTGATCCTGTCGCGGGCGGTGCGCCGCGGCGTGCGCCGGGTGGTGTCGCCGATCCGCGGCCGGG
The DNA here is from genome assembly GCA_016794525.1 of Myxococcales bacterium. Taxonomy (GTDB): domain Bacteria; phylum Myxococcota_A; class Polyangia; order Haliangiales; family Haliangiaceae; genus UBA2376. Next base: position 61,340 of record JAEUJY010000069.1, on the reverse strand, counting down.
TGGTGGTGGCTCGCGGCCTGCCGCGCGAGGCGGTCGGGCTGTGGCACGAGGCGGCGCCGGGGCAGGTCGAGCGGGTGTTCGGCGTCGAGCCGCGGGATCTGATCACCGACGACGGGCTGGCCGCGCTGCGCCAGCTCGACCGGCTGGCCCGGCGCCTCGGGCAGGCGGTGGCCGACCTCGGCCGCGGCGCTCGCTCGGCCCTGGAGATCGGTCCGCCGGGCGCCCACGGCCTCGACAAGGTGCTGGTGATCGACGACGGCCACCGCCTCACGGTCTACCGCCGGTCGCTGTTCCGCCACCGCGCCGAGCGCGTGCTCGAGGCCAGCGCCGACGGCCAGGTGGTGATCGCCGGCAAGAAGGGCGACCTGACGATCACCTGCCGGTCGCGGTTCTGCGTGTCGGTGTTCGGCGACTACCTGCGGTTCTCGACCGCCGCCGGCGACGATCGGGCGCGGGTCGCGCTGCCGTGGATCGCGCGCGAGGATCGCGACGAGCTGGCGCGTCGGATCGGCGAGGTGGTCGAGCGCGAGGCCGAGGGCCAGGGCGTCGCCGTGAGCGTGCCGCCGCGGCCGGTCAGCGCGTGATCGTCGCGCTGAGCTCGCGCGCCAGGAGCGCGCTGTCGACGTCGAGCGCGACGCCGTCGGCCACCACCGCGCCGGCGGTGATCGCCGCGCGGCTGGCGTTCCACTGCACGTTGATCGCGCTGCCGTCGTCCCACACGTCGTGGCTGCGGCTGACCGGCCCGGTGCCCAGCCAGGTGAGATCGATCGCGAACGTGACGTCGGCGCCGCCCGAGTAGGACGGCGCGACGACGGTGGCGTGGACCCGGCCGAACAAGAGGCCGAGCGCGGTGACGCCGCCCGGGCTGAAGCCGGCGAAGCCGTTGCCGGTGCCGGCGCAGACGTCCTCCTGCGAGCCGGTGACGTAGACGCCGCTGGCCAGCTCGCCGCCCGAGCCCTGGAGCGCGGCGATCTCGGCGACGGTGTGGACGCAGCCGTCGGCGGAGGTGTGCGAGACGCTGGCGATCGCGCCGCTGCCGCGGACCAGGGTGACGCCCGCCGCGGCGGGGCGGGCGGCCAGCGGGAGCGCGACGAGCGCGACGGCGACGACGACGGCGGGGGTGCGCATGTCGACACTACGCCATCCCCGCGGCGGCGCTGTCAACGACGACGCGCGCTCAGGGCGGCGGCGCCGGCGTGAGCTCCTCGACCAGCGCGTCGAACAGCCGCTGCACCGCCTCGGCGCGGCGGCGGGCGGCGCGGCGGTAGAGCCCGCGGGTCAGGCCGTAGACGCCGCCGAGCCAGCCCAGCACGAACACCGGCGCGAGCACCGGCCGCCGCGGCGATCGGCCCGACCAGCGCGCCGCCGCCGATCCCGCCCCCGACGCCGCCGAACACCGCGCCGGCGAGCTGGCCGAGGCGATCGCTCACGGTCAGCGTCGTCCGGCCGGTACCGGGATCGGCGCCCGGCGCCGGCGGCCTGACCATCACCATCACGGTGATGAACGGGCCGGTGCCGCGATCGCTGGAGGTGGCCGACCAGGTCAGCGACGACCGCAGCAGCTCGCTGCGGCCCGGCTCGCCGGTCACCGCGCGGATCCGCTCGATCAACCGCTCGAACTGATCGGTCGGGAACGCGTGCGCGAACTCGCGGCGCAGCTCGAGGCGCAGCGGCGCGCCCATCCACCGCGCCGCGGCCGACGGGCCCGGCGTCGCGCGGGCCAGCGCGCCGCCGCCGGCCGGCACCAGCGCCACCGCGCGGCGACCCTCGAGCTCGGCGATCTTGGCCTCGGCCCGCGCCAGGTCGGCCTCGAGCGCCGCGATCCGCGCCTGATCGGCGTCGCGATCGTCGCGGTAGCTCATCGCGACGCCGGCCTCAGCTCACCCGGGCGACGGCCTCGGCGATCACGGCCGCGGTCACCACCGAGCGCGGCGCGGCGCGATCGGGGCCGACCAGATCGCCGGTCAGCGGCTGGCCGCGCGCGACGATCGCGGCGATCGCCTCGTCGACCGCGCGCGCCCCGCGCACCAGCCGCTCGTCGCCGTGGCGGCGACCCAGCCAGCGCAGCGCCTCGGCGGTCGCGCCCAGCATCGCCAGCGGGTTGGCGACGTCCTTGCCCGCCATCGGCGGCGCGCTGCCGTGGATCGGCTCGAACATCGCGTGGTCGTCGCCGACGTTGCAGCCGACCGCCATGCCCATGCCGCCCTGCAGCACCGAGCCGAGGTCGGTCAGGATGTCGCCGAACATGTTGGTCGAGACGACGACGTCGTAGCTCTCGGGGCGCAGCAGCATGAACATCGCGAACGAGTCGACGATCGCGACGTCCTGCGCGACGTCGGGGAACTCGGCCGCGACCTCGCGGTAGACGTCGAGGAACAGCTTGCAGCCGTGCAGGACGTTGTGCTTGACCACGCAGGTCACGCGCTTCTTGCCGTCGAGCGGCGCGCCGGTGCCGCGGGCCCGCGACAGCTCGAACGCCTTCTTGATGACCCGGCGCGACGCGGCGCGGGTGATCACGCGGGTGTCGATCGCCGCGTCGCCGGCCCGGCCGCCGATGCCGCTGTACAGGCCCTCGGTGTTCTCGCGGACGAAGATCATGTCGACCTGGCCCGGCTCCCAGGCCTGGAGGAACCGCCCCGACAGGCCGTGGCGCACGCCGGGCAGGAGCTTGATCGGCCGGACGTTGGCGTAGAGGTTCAGCTTGATGCGGTTGCCGATCACCGGCGACCAGCCGGCCATCTTGCCGTCCTTCATCGTCGCCGGCTGGCCGTCGGGGCCGTTCCAGCCGACCGCGCCGAGCAGGATCACGTCGGCGGCGCGGCAGCGCTCCTCGCTGCCGGCCGGCCAGTCGCGCTCGCCGTGCTCGACGTAGTAGCGGCCGCCGCAGGGGATCTCGGTGATCGCGAGCTGGACGCCGAGCTTGGGCGCCAGCGCGTCGAGCAACGCCCGGGCGTCGCCGGCGACCTCGACGCCGATGCCGTCGCCGGGCAGCACCACCACGTCGTACGTGGGCTTGGGTGAGAGCATGGCGCGCAACCTACCACGCGCTCCCGGCGGTCGATCAGGGCAGCAACGTCCGCATCGTCTCGATCACCTGGCGCAGCCGCATCGGCTTGTCGATGAAGATGTTGGCGCCGGCCGTCAGCGCGGCGGTGCGCGCGGCCTCGCCGCCGGCCGACACCGCGATCACCGGCAGGTCGCGCAGCCCGAGGCGCTGCCGGACCTGCTCGATCACGTTGGCGCCGTCGATGACCGGCAGGTAGACGTCGATCAGCAGCGCGTCGAACCGCTCCTGCTCGAGCAGCGCCAGCGCGTCCTTGCCGTTGGTGGCGGTGCGCACCGCGAACGAGACGTCGGCCGAGCGGCGGCTCGAGCCGGCCAGGCCCTCGCCGATCAGCGCGGCGACGTGGGGGTTGTCCTCGACCACCAGCACCCGCACCACCCGCGCGACGACCTTGGGATCGCGGGCGCGGATCCGCTCGATCAGCGAGGCCAGGCGCTTCTGCCCCTCGGTGGCGAGGAACTCGATGCCGACGCCGGGCTCGTCGCCGGCCCGGCCCCAGCGGACGACGCCGTCGATCGTGATCGCCTCGACCAGGCCCGGGAACGACAGCGCCAGCCGCACCGCGCTGCCCACCGGCAGCTCGCGCGCGGTCGCGACGAACGTGCCGCCGGTCGAGAGGTTGTCGGTGTAGTCGACGAGGAACTCGTCCGCGCCTTCGTACTCGACCAGGAGCGTGACGCCGGCGCGGTGGTGACGGCGCTTGTCGCCCGGGGAGTCGCTGTCAGGAGGTGGTTCGGTCGACATGCGTGGGCGCGCGCGAAATTGTCGCCCGGGAGCGCCCGCCGATGCAACTCGCACCCGGCCGGGGCGCCAGGCGGGGCACAGGTGGGTCACGGTGGGTCAGGCGCGCGGCAGGCGGATCGTGAAGGTCGCGCCGGCGCCGGGCGGGGACGCCACGGTCAGCGCGCCGCCGTGGTCGCGCACGATCTGGTGGCTGAGCGCCAGGCCCAGGCCGGTGCCGCCGTCCTTGGTCGACACGAACGGATCGAACAGCCGGTCGCGCAGCTCGGGCGCGATGCCGGGCCCGTCGTCGGCGACCTCGATCACGACGCCATCGTCGTCGGCCCGGGTGCGGATCCAGACGTGGCCGCCGCCCCGGCTGCCGACGGCCTCGGCGGCGTTGCGCACCAGGTTCATCAGCGACTGCCGGATCTGGCCCTCGTCGAGCCGCGCCGGCGGCACCTCGGCGGCGTGGTCGACGCTCAGCGCCACGCCGCGGCTGGCCAGGTCGTCCTTGACGAAGCGGGCCAGGTCGTCGACCAGCGCCACCACCGAGCCGGCGGCGAGCCGGGGCGTCGGCAGCCGGGCGAAGGTCAGGTACTCCTCGGTGATCGCCGTCAGGCGGTCGACCTCGCGGCCGATCGCGTGGCACAGCTGGCGGGCCTCGTCGCCGGCGTTGAGCGCGGCCAGCTCCTCCTCGAGCAGCTCGGCGTTGAGGCCGATCGACGACAGCGGGTTGCGCACCTCGTGGGTGATCATCGCGGCCATCTTGCCGACCGCCGCCAGGCGCTCCGCCCGCACCACCTCGCGCTGGCGCTCCTCGACGGCGCGCCCCATCGCGTTGAACTCGCGCGCCAGGTCGGCCACCTCGGCCGGGCCGCGCTCGTCGATGCGGCTGGCGTAGTCGCCGGCGGCGATGCGGCGGGCGGCGCTGTTGAGCCGGCCCAGCGGCCGCAGCGACAGGATGACCCAGGTCGTGATCAGCAGGCCGATCGCCACGGCGATGACGCCCATCACGCCGGTGAACAGCCGCAGCCGCCGCGCGTTGTGCTCGAGGTTGCCGGCGATGCGCTCGGTGCGCATGCGCAGGCTGTCGGCCAGCTCGGTCAGCGACACGATCAGCCGGGCCTCGGCCTCGAGCAGGCTGTCGCGGGCGCGGATCGCCTCGGTCAGCTTGACCGGGTCGGCCCGGGGCGGGTCGGACTTGACCGTGCGGTCGAGCGGCGGCGACAGCAGCAGCCGCTGATACGGCGAGTCGAGGGCGACCACGGCGCGCTCGATCCCGGCCAGCTTGTCGAGCTGGCGCTGGGCCGCCGGGCCGTGGCCGCGCGGCATGGCGCGCATGCCCACCAGCGTCCCGTGCAGCTGGTCGAGCAGGCCCTGGCGGTTGGTGCGCATCCGGCCCAGGCGGCGCGCGACCACCGTCGGGGTGGCCTCGCCGGGGAGCTCTTCCTTCAGGTAGCCGAGCAGGTCGCGCTGCTGGACCGCCAGGTTCTTCGACGTGACCGTCAGGGGCAGGTAGCTGGTGCGGATCAGCGCGATCTCCGAGCGGAGATCGTTCATGTACGACACGATCCACACCATCGTGGCGGTGAAGACCACGATCAGCACCACGAAGCCCGCAAGGACCCGTGACGACAGGGTGCGACCGGCGGTCAACGCCACGGAGGTCACACTACCGCGCGGCGTGATTTCGCGCTCGGATGTGCACCCGAACCGCCCGGCCGCACGTGTATACTGCCGAGGTTCGCCAGGGAGTCTCCATGAAGCGCGTCTTCGTCTTGTTGGTCTCGCTGCTCGGCCTGACGGTTGCCCGTCCGGCCCTCGCGAAGCCGTCGATCGCGGTCCTCGGCCTCGAGGTCGTGGAGGAATCCGACACCCCCGACGCCAAGGCGGCGCAATACGCCGAGGCGCTGACCGACGCGCTGCGCGCGCGGGCCCGGCTGAGCTCGGGGCCGTTCACGCTGGCCGCGGGCAGCGACAAGAGCCTCGTCGAGATGAAGCTCCTGTCGGGCTGCGACAACGAGGCGAACCCGTGCATGGCCGGCATCGGCACCGAGCTGGCCGCTGACCGCCTGGTCTTCGGCCACATCCAGAAGAACGGCGCCAACTACCAGATCTCGCTCAAGCTGCTGAACGTCGCGACCAAGTCGGTCGAGCGCACCACCAGCGACCTGGCCCCCGCCGCCGAGGCGTCGAGCGCGGACATCACCGCGCTGGGCAAGAAGCTCTACGCGAAGATCACCGGCGTCTCCAACCAGGGGACGCTGATCGTCAAGGCCAACGTCGAGCGCGGCGAGGTCTTCCTCGACGGTGAGCGCAAGGCGTCGCTGTCGGGCGGCACCGCCCGGCTCGAGGGCCTGGCCGCGGGCGACTACAAGCTGAAGGTCGAGACCGACTGCTACCTCGCCTACGAGGGCACCGTGACCGTCGAGGGCGGCAAGGACAGCAAGCAGGAGGTCGAGCTGGAGAAGAACGCGCTGGCCAGCTGTGGCGGCTCCGATGGCGGTGGTGGCGGCGGCGGCGGCGGTGGCGGCGGTGGCGGTGGCGGTGGCGGCGGTGGTGGCGGCATCATCGCCGGCGGCGTCAGCGACGACGAGCACCCGGGTGGCGGCGCCCGTGCGCTGTTCTGGGTGTCGACCGCGGCGACGGTCACCGGCGTCGGCCTGTGGGCGTACGGCAAGTTCGGCCTGATCGATCCCAACGCCGACAAGGTGCCGCGTGGCACCGACTGCTCGAACAAGCCGACCACGCCCCCGCTGACGTCGTCGCAGTCCGACGCGTGCGACGCCGGCCTGCGCGGCGAGCTGCTGACCAAGATCGGCGTGCCGCTGACGATCGTCGGCGGCGCCGCGGCCGCGTTCTTCCTGTACCGGGGCTACATCGCCGCCGGCAAGGGCCGCGAGCGGCCGCTCAACGCCCGCGGGCCGCGCAAGCGCGACGTGCTGGTCGCGCCGACGGTCAGCGCGACGACGGTGGGCGGCGTGGTGCGGATCGAATTCTAGCAGCCCGCGAGAAGCGGCGCGAAGCGACGTCTTCTCGGCGGGGCTGCTCCCGTGCCCGTGCCCGTGCCCGTGCCCGTGCCCGGTTCTTCTCCGCGGTTCTTCTCCGCGTCTTCCGCTCCAACAACGATCGCGGAATCGAGTTTGAGATCGGGCACGGGCACGGGCACGGGCACGGGCACGGCGCAGGTTGACTTCGAACCGCCTCCGGCGTTTCTCAGCAACCTGCGACCAGGACGCCGGGGTTGAGGACGCCGGCGGGATCGAGGTCGCGCTTGACGGCGGCGAGCGCGGCGCCGAACAGCGGGTCGCGCTCGCGCTGGTACCACGGGTGGTGGACGCGGCCGACGGCGTGGTGGTGGGTGATGGTGCCGCCGGCGGCGAGCAGGGCCGCGGAGGCGGCGGCCTTGACCTCGCGCCACACGGCGAGCTCGTCGCCGACGCGGGTGGGCGCGACGAACGTGTAGTACGGCGCGGCGCCGTCGGGGTAGACGTGGGTCAGGCGGCACGCGACCAGGCCGCCGCCGACGGTGCGGCGCAGCGCCTCGGTGGTGGCGGCGGTGACCGCGCGGTGGAACTCGTCGAAGCGATCCCAGGTGCACGCGGTCTCGAAGGTGTCGGCGAGGATGCCGAGCGACACCAGCGCGCTCTGCAGGTACGGCGCGTCGACGAAGGCCTTGCGCCAGCTGCCGGCCTCGGCGGCGCGGCCCGGCTCCTCGGCGTCGGCGGTGGCGTCGGCGTAGGTCGGGCCCGAGGCCACGGTGCCGCCGGCGTCGCGCACCAGCTCGAGGGCGCGCTCGAGCCACGGGCCCAACGGGTGATCGGCCGACTCGAAGCCGAGGATCATCACCGCGGTGCCGTCGAACGCGACCTGGTGCAGCAGGCACTCGGCGGGATCGAGCAGGCGGCAGTTGGCCGGCTGCAGCCCCGACTGCGCCAGCGCCCGGGCCGCGGTCGCGCCGGCCGTGAACGAGCGGAACTTGACGGTGGCGCCGGCGCGCCAGCGCGGGCGGCGCTGCACGCGCATCCACGCGTCGGTGATCACGCCGAGCGCGCCCTCGGAGCCGAGCCACAGCCGCTCGGGCGCCGGCCCCGCGCCCGACGCCGGCAGCCGGCGGGTCGCGACGGTGCCGCGCGGCGTGACCACGGTCAGCGCCTGGCAGAAGTCGTCGATGTGGGTCGGGCCGGTGGCGAAGTGGCCGCCGGCGCGAGTGGCGAGCCAGCCGCCCAGCGTCGAGAACGCGAACGACTGCGGGTAGTGGCGCAGGGTCAAGCCGTGGGGCGCCAGCGCCGCCTCGAGGTCGGGGCCGCGCATGCCGGCGCCGATGCGGGCTGACAGGGACGTCGCGTCGAGCTCGAGGACGCCCGCCAGGTGCTCGAGATCGAGCGTCACCACGCCGGCGAAGTCGCCGCGCGCCGCGAGCGGCAGCTCGACGCCGCCGACCACGCTGGTGCCGCCGCCGTACGGGATCGCGGCCAGGCGCGCGGCGCTGCACCAGTCGAGCAGCGCGGCCACGTCGGCCGCCGTCCGCGGCCGCGCGATCAGATCGGGCGCCGCCGCGAAGTCGCCGGCGAAGCCGCGGATCAGATCGGGGTAGCCGCGCCCGTAGGCGTGGGCCGCGCGATCGCGCGGGAGCTCCGAGAGCAGCGGCTGCAGCGGCGCCGGCGCGGCGGCGGCGGCCAGCCGGCCGGTCGGGATCCGGGCGTCGTCGTCGGCGGGCAGCGGGCGCAGCGTCGGCTCGGCGCCGCCGGTCAGCGCGCGGGCCGCCTGGGCCAGGCGGCGGCGGGCCGCGTCGTTGGGGAAGCGGGCGGCGTCGCCCCAGGCCCACAGGCTCTTGGTCGCGGTCACCGTCGGGTCGTACCACGATCGCGCGCCCCGGCCGCCCTGCCACCGGGGTGGCGCTGTAAGCTCGCGCCATGTCGGAGTTCCCGTCGATCGATTCGCTCCTCACCGAGGCCGGCCTGCGCGACAAGGCCGAGCCGCACGGCGAGGGTCTGTTCCGCATGCAGTGGGGCTCGGCCATCGTGATGGTCGGCGCCTCGGGCTCGGCGGTGGTGGCGATCGCGCCGCTGTTCAAGGCGCCGCCGGCCGAGCGCAAGGAGGCGTTCTTCCAGAAGCTCCTCGAGCACAACGCGTTCATGGGCGGCATGGCCGCGTTCGCGGTGCAGCCCGACGGCTGGGTCGTGCTGCACGCCGGCCGCTCGCGCAAGGGCCTCGACGCCCACGAGCTGGCGACGCTGGTATCCGGCGTCGGGCGGTTCGCCGACGACTTCGACGACAAGCTGATCGCCGAGTTCTACGCGCCGCCGCGGGCCGACGGCGACGCCGACGCCGCCGCGGAGTAGCGGCGATGCTCTGCCCGATCTGCGATCGCGACAACGACGCCGACGCGCGCCGCTGCAAGGCGTGCGGCGCCGACTTCGAGGATCCGGAGATCGCCGCGCAGCTGGTGCGGCCGCAAGGCGCCGGCGGCGTCGACGACGACGAGCCCAACCTGACCGGCGATCGCTACCTCGGCGTGCGCTGGATCGGGCTCGAGGTCGGCGGCGACCTGCGCCGGGTGGCGCTCCTGGGCGGGCTGGCGTTCGCGCTGGCGTCGGTGGTGCCGATCGCGGTCGACCTGCAGCACGTGCGCGGCGTGTGGTCGGTGCTCGGCGACGGGCCGACCTTCGCGCTGGTGGTGCCGATGCTGCTGGCGGTGATCGGCCTGGTGCTGGCGACCCCGGCCGGCAAGGCGTTGCCGCCGGCGGTGGTGGCCGGCGCGCTGGCGCTGGGCGGCGCGCTGACGATCGGCTTCGTCGTGGCGCGCCAGGGCAGCACCGCGGCGCTGTCGACCCGCACGTGGTGGGGGCCGTGGTTCGGCGCGTCGATCGTCGGCGCCGGGCTGATCATCCGCATCCTGCGCCGCCGCGATCCCTACGCGCGGTGGATCGTCGTCGGCGGCGCCGCGCTGGCGGTGATCGGCATGCTGGTGCCGTACACCGACAGCCGGGTGGCGCTGCCGGGCGAGTACACGCTGTTCCTGCGCGGCCGCGAGCTGATCGACAGCAGCGTCGCGTCGGCGTCGCTCGAGGGCTTCGACGCCGAGCCGATGGTGCGGTTCATCTCGCTGTGGCACCTCGGGCTGTTCGCGCTGGTCGGCCTGGCCGCCGGCTTCGCGGTGTCGATGTCGACCGGGCCGTGGGATCGCCACGGCCTGGTGTTGCGGCCGATCGGCTGGGTGACGGTGTTCTGGCTGCCGGCCTCGCTGGCGCTCTACACGCTCAACATCATGGGCTGGAGCGGCTACGACTGGGTCCGGTGGGACAAGGGCTACTACGACTGGGACAAGTTCACGACCGCGCTGTTCTTCGGCCGGGTGCGGCTGCTGATCGCGACGATCCCGGCGGCGGCGTGGCTGGCGGTCGGCCTGGCCGGCCTGTACGTGCACCTGGTCGTGCCGCGGCTGCCCGCGACGTCGCCCGCGGCCGGCGGCAGCGCCCGCGGTTACAGCCGGACCTGATCGAAGCGCGTCAGCTCGGTGAACGCGTCGAAGCGCTGCTGGATCGCCTCGGCGGCCAGCCCGCGCAGGCCGTCGACCGAGAACTTCTCGACGGCGAACGACGCCATCACGCTGCCGACGATCATCGCGGTGCGGATCGCGCGCGGCTCGAGCGTGCCGGCGTAGGCCAGGTAGCCCATGAAGCCGCCGGCGAAGCTGTCGCCGGCGCCGGTCGGGTCGCGGACGTCCTCGAGCGGCAGCGCCGGCACGCCGAACGTGCCGCCCTGGTGGAACAGGAGCGCGCCGGCGTCGCCGCGCTTGATGACCACCGACGACGGGCCCATGCGCAGGATGCCGGCGGCGGCCTTGCACAGGTTGTGCTCCTCGGCGAGCTGGCGGGCCTCCTCGTCGTTGAGGAGCAGCGTGTTGACGCGCTCGAGCGTGCGCAAGAGCTCGGCGCGCTTGCCGCCGATCCAGAAGTTCATCGTGTCGGCCGCGACCAGGAGCGGCGCCCGGGTCTGCTCGACGACGTCGCGCTGCAGGATCGGGTCGATGTTGCCGAGGAACACCAGCGACGCGTCGCGCTGGGCCGGCGACAGCCGCGGCTGGAAGCTGGCGAAGACGCCGAGCTTGGTGTCGAGCGTCTCGCGCGAGGCGAGGTCGTCCGAGTAGCGGCCGGCCCAGTGGAAGGTCTCGCCGGCCTGGCGCTCGACGCCCGAGGCGTCGATGCCGAGCGCGGTCATCTCGTCGAGGTAGTGCTGGGGGAAGTCGTCGCCGACCACCGCCACCACCGACACGTCGCGGGTGAAGTACGACGCCGCGCGGGCGATGAACGAGGCCGAGCCCCCGAGCACGTCCTTGTGGAGGCCGAACGGGCCGTCGATGTCGTCGAGGGCGACCGAACCGACGATCAGGAGCGAACGATGGGCGCTGCGGGTCTTCATCGCGCGGGCCGTGTACCATTGCCAGCGGTGGCGATCAATGACGACAACGACCCGCTGTTGCGCGCGGGCCGGCACGCCGAGGCGGCGGCGGCGGCGGCGGCGGCCGGCGATCACGTCGGCGCGGCGCGGGTGTGGGAGCAGATCTGGGAGTGGGAGGCGGCGGCCGCGGCGTGGGCGGCGGCCGGCGAGCTGGGCCGGGCGCTGGGCGCCGCGCTCGAGGGCAAGGCCGAGGCGACGATCGCCGCGCTGCACGCCCGGCTGGTGGCCGACGACGCCGGCGCGGCGATCGCGCTCGACGTCTACGCGCGCCACCGCCGCCACGGGCCGGCCGCCGAGCTGGCCGAGCGCCTCGGCCAGCGCGACCGCGCGATCGAGCTGTACCAGCGCGCCCACCGCGATCTCGACGCGGCCCGCCTGCTCGAGGCCGCCGGCCGCGATCGCGAGGCGGTGCGGCTGCTCGAGCGCGCGCTGGAGCTGGCGCTGGCCGACGAGCGCGCGGCGATCGTGCTGCGGCTGGGGCGGATCCTCACCGCGCGGGCCAGCTACGACGTCGCGGTGCGCTACCTGCAAGAGGCCAGCAAGCACGCCGCGACCGCCGGCGAGGCGCGACGGCACCTGGTGGTGGCGCTGGCCGGCCTGGGCCTCGCCGACGCGGCGCGGGCGGCGCTGGCCCGGCTGCGCGCCGACGACGCCAGCGTGACGCCGGAGCTGTCCGAGTTCTTGCGCGCGGCGCAGGCGGCGCGGCCGACGGTCGTCGATCGCCAGCGCGAGATCGTCGCCGGGCGCTACCGGCTCGACGGCCTGCTCGGCGCCGGCGCCAGCGGCCGGGTGTTCCGGGCGATCGACGAGACCAGCGGCCGCACCGTCGCGATCAAGATGTACTTCGCCGCGGCGGCGCGCGGCAGCGCGGCCTACGAGCGGTTCGTGCGCGAGGCGCGGATCGCCGCCGGGCTCAAGCACCCGGCGCTGGTCGAGGTCTACGAGGCGTCGCTCGATCACGGCTTCCTGGTGATGGAGTACCTGGGCGGCGGCTCGCTGGCGCAGCGGCTGGCGGCCGGCGAGCGGCTGACCGGCGCGCAGGTGCGGCGGCTCGGGATCGAGCTCCTGGGCGGGCTCGAGCTGGCCCACCACCGCGGCGTCGTCCACCGCGATCTCAAGCCGGCCAACGTGTTCTTCGACGGGCGCGGCTCGGCCAAGCTCGGCGACTTCGGCGTCGCGCACCTGGTCGATCTCGGCCAGACCCAGACCGGCGGCCTGATCGGCTCGCTGGCGTACATGTCGCCCGAGCAGATCACCGGCGCGCCGATCACGATCGCCGCCGATCTGTACGGCCTGGGCGTGACGCTGTTCGAGGCGCTCACCGGGCGCCTGCCGTTCCTCGGGCCCGACTTCGTCGCGCAGCACCTCGGCGAGGCGGCGCCGGCGCCGACCGCCGTCGCCGCCGGCGTGGCGCCGGGCTGGGACGCGATCCTGGCGCGGCTCCTGGCCAAGAGCCCGGCCGAGCGCTACCCGTCGATCGCGGCGGTGCGCGCGGATCTCGAGGCGATCGATCTCGGCGAGCGCGCCGGGCCGGCGCTGGCGGTGCCGCGGCGGCGGCGCGACACCCGCCCGCACTCGATCGCCGAGCTGGCGGTCGACGAGCCGGCGCCGGCCGAGGGGCGCTACCGGTTCGAGAGCCCGCTCGGGGCCACCGGCTGGTCGCGGCTGTCGCGGGCGGTCGACGCCGGGCTCGATCGCTCGGTGGTGATCGAGCGGTTCGACGAGGGCGAGGTCGGCGATCGCGCGATCGCGTGGATGACCGCGCTGGCGCGGGTGGCGACGCCGTTCGTGCAGCGCGCGCTGGCGTTCGATCGCGCGACCCGCACCGCGGTGTTCGAGGCGCCGGCCGGCGCGCCGGTGGCGGCGGCGACCGAGCCGGCGGCGATCGACGACGCGCTGCGGCTGCTGAAGCGGCTGGCGCGCGCGTGCGTGGTGATCCACGAGCAGGGCGCGATCCACGGCGGCATCGGCGGCGCGACGGTGGTGCTGGCGGAGGCGACGATCCCGACGGTGATGGTGGCCGGCGTCGGGCCGCGGCCGGGCGCCGCGGCGCGCGACGACGTCGCCGCGGTGCTGGCGATCACCGCGCGGGCGCTGACCGGCGGCGACGCGGCGGATCCGGCGGCGGCGGTGATCGCGGCGCTGGCGGCGGCGGTCCCGGCCGGCGAGCGCGCGCGGTTGCGGGCGCTGCCGCGCGACACCGGCGCGGCGCTGTACGCGTGGGCCGACGCGCTCGAGGTCGCGCACCTGCGGGCCAGCGTGGTCGCGGCGGCGGGCTGAGCGCGGTGGGACCGCGGCGCGATCAGCGCGTGCGCGCGAGCACCAGCACGACCCAGTAGGCGCCGTCGCCCAGCTCGGGGTGCGGGCCCTGGGCCAGGCCGATGCCGACCTTGTCGGCGGCCATGTCGCCCAGCAGCTCGCGGGCGACCAGCGCGTCGAGATCGGTGACCGCGGTGACGACGCTGGCGGCCTGGCGGTAGCGGGCGCTGACCTCGTCGAGGCGGCGCGCCACGACCCGCTTGGCGTCGGCGCGAGGCACGCCGCGGGCCAGCGCGGCCGCGAACTCGCCGGCGATCGCGTCGAGCGCCGCGTCGACCACGGGGCCGTCGTCGGCGCCGAGCAGCGCGGCGACGCGGGCGTGGGCCGCGATCGGGTCGAGCGGCGGCGGCACGCGGGTGAACATCTCGGTCACGAACAGCTCGCGGCGGCCGCCGACCTCGGCGCCGAGGACGACGCCGATGCCGACGTGGGTCGCGCTCCGCGACAGCGCGTTGGCGCGGTGGCCGGGGCTGTTCATCAGGCCGTTGTCGGCCTCGGCGGGGCCGTAGGCGCGGGCGATGTTCTCGAGGATCACGCCCGAGCGGATGCCGGCGGCGGCGGCGCGATCGGCGGCGGTGCCGGTGGTCGGCGAGACGTGGCCGACGAAGCCGTTGTCGCGCATGTCCTGGCTGTGGGCGCGGGCCACCGCGGCGGCCGCGGGATCGGCGGCCAGCGCGGGCAGGCCGGCGGCGGCGCGATCGCGGTTGAGCAAGATCAGCAGGCGCGCCTCGGCGTCGGTCGCCGAGGTCACCATCGTCGTGTCCTCGGGATCGACCACCGCGGTCAGCTCGGTCGGCGGGCGCTCGCCGCACCACAGCGGGAAGTTGGCCAGCACCGTCGAGCCGGTGCGGTCGCTGGCGGCGACCTCGACCTGCAGCCGCCCGGGGTGGCCGGCGCACGCGAGCCGGCCGGCGAACGCGCCGTCGGCGGTGACCGTCAGCGGCACGCGGTGGACGACGCCGTCGGTGGCGGTGACGAAGGCCTCGGGCTCGACGAAGCCGGCGGCGACCCGGCCGGTCAGCGGCGCCTGGCCGTCGACCGCGAGCGCGCGCGGCACCGGCGCGAGCTCGATGAACGACGCCTGCAGCATGACGATGATCGCCGCGCGATCGCCGCGCGCCGCGGTGCCCACGCCGAAGCGGCGCTGGGGCTCGCCATGGAGGATCTCGGCGAGGCGCGCGCGCAGGTGCTCGACGATCAGCTGCGGCTGATCGACCGGGCCCCACACCACCAGCATGTTGGGCGACGGCTCGACGATGCCGCGGTGCCACAGCGCGAACTCGACCAGCGGGTAGGGCAGGATGCCCTCGGCCGGGATCACCGCGGCCAGCGAGCTGGCCGCCGCGTAGAGCCGCCCGTCGGCGATCGGCCGCGCCGTCGGCGGCGCCAGCGCCGTGATCTCCGCCGCGATCGCGTCGCCGAGCGGCGTCGACGGCGCCGGCAGCTGCGGCGGATCGTTGTAGGCCGCGACCGACGCCGTCGCCGGCGCCAGCCGCAGCGGCGGCGGCGCTGGCAGCACGCCCGCGGCCGGTATCGCCGCCTCGGTCGTCGGGCTCGCCGGCCGCCGCCAGCTCGGCTGACCGCCGACCTTGCGCGGCCCGGGGCCGCACGCCACCGCCGCCAGAGCCACCAGCACGAGCGTGCGCGACATCGGTAGATGCTAGCGCGTCGCCGGCGGCGCCATCGGCCCCGGCGACGGGGCGCGCACGCTCGGCTTGGCCGGCTGCAGGGTCGGGGCGCCAGCCGCGGTCCCCGCTCCGGGGTTGCTGGCGGGGGCTCCGGGGTTGCTGGCGGGGGCTCCGGGGTTGCCGGCGGGGGCTCCGGGGTTGCCGGCGGGAGCTCCGGGGTTGCTGGCGGGGCTGGCGGGGGCTCCGGGGTTGCCGGCGGGGGCTCCGGGGTTGCTGGCGGGGGCTCCGGGCTTGCTCCCGGCGGCCCCGGGAACCGTCGCCGGCATCGGCGCGAGCACCGGCGCCGCGCCGCTGGCTTCCGTGGGCGCAACGGCCGTGAGATTCCCCGCGGAATCGCCAAACTTCACCGTGAGCATGCGGTCCAGCGAGTGGTAGTCGCTGGCCCGGATCCGGTTCCACGCGGCGCCGGCCTGCGGGCTCCCCTTGGGGAAGTCCACCCGCACGACGTTCACGCGCCAGGCATCACCGAGCTGCGGCGGCAACCGCACTGCCATCGATGGATCCTGCCCCTTGACCGCGGCCAGCGGGATCGCAAACTCGGCGTCCCACCCTTGATCGTCGGCGTTGCCCGCGTTGACCGTGCCGCGCACGTTGACCGCGGTCTTCATCCCCGCCGAGTACGCCTTGTCGTCGGGGGCGCTTCGCCCCGTCGGCCACCACGTGTCGAACTGCACGTTGGTCGGGGACACCTGCAACTCGACGTACCCCTTTCCATTTCCGTCCGCGTCGACGAACACCTCGACCACGTCGGCCTTCCAGATCGGCTCGTCGGTCTTCGTGTACGTCGACGCCACGTCATCGTCCGTGGCCGAGACGAACACGTATAGATACTGATCGTCCCACATCATCTTGCCAGCCGTCGGCCCCTTCGGCTCCGCGCCGCCCTCGGCCGTCGCGAAGCCCGATGTCGACGCCGCGGTCTGCCAGTCGGGCTCGTCCGCCTTGCCGTCGATCGTGATCGGCCCGGTGGCCTTCTTCACGACCACGGTGCCGGGTGGCGGCGGCAGCTTGCTGAGGTCGATCGTGAACGTCGCCACGGGGACGGCGCCGTCCTTGCTGGTAGCGCCGCTGACCGGCAGGCGATCGCTGACCTTGGGGCTGCCCTTCTTGTAGAGGCCGACCACCAACGTCGCCGTCGGTGAGCGCCAGTCCTTCCGCAGGATGAAGGTCTGGCGATCGCGGATGACCTCGCCCGCGCGCCAGGTGTCGGGAGGATGGCCCTTGCGCATGTCCGTCAGGTCGACGTTGGCGTAGTCGCCGCCCGCGCCCTGGAGGTGCGAGAACACGCGAAATCCCTTCGGCGGTGCGGTGTTGACCTGCCAGTAGTGGACGATCGAGATCTTGTCCCCAGGGACCAGCGGACCCTGGTGCCCCGACTCGATCGTGTTGCCGAGGTAGACCACGCCCGTGCCAAAGGTGGCATCGACGCGGTTGGCGATGTCGGTCGGGGGCGCCGGGAGCAGGTTCTCGGCCACCAGCGCCGGGTCGACGGCCGGTGCCGGCGGCGTCTTGTCGACGCAGGCGCCGAGCGCGATCAAGACCCCGAGCCCCGGGGCAACACGAAGCGAACGCATGGCCGGCGTTGTATCACGCGCTCGATGGCCTCGCGCGCATCGGCGCTGGCACGGGCGATGCGGGTCACACGCGCGCCCCCGCACCGGGGTTGCCGGATTGCCGCGCCTGGCCGCACCGGGGTTGCACAGTGGTGGCGCCGCACCCGGGTTGCAGCCCGCCTACCTCGAACCGGGGTTGCCGTCGTGTCCGGATTTCGGACAGAGAGGGCCGTTGGCCTCTGTCCGGGTTTGTCCGGCTTCGTCCGGAATCCGGCCAAGAACGGCCGGCGGCCGGACATTCCGGACAGCACGGTCGTGTCGAGACGCGGGGTTGGCGTCGGCCCGGCGCTTGCTCATGGCGCGAGCGTGTCGCTACCTCGCCAGATCCTCCCGAACGAGTTCTACATGATCACTCGCAGCTGCACCCAGCGGATGCTGTTGCTGCGGCCCGACGCCGAGTTCAACGCCCTGTTCGAGTACTGCCTCGCGGTCGCGGCGGCCCGATACGGGATCCTGGTCATCTTGAGCTGCGTGATGTCGAACCACCACCACACCGTGGTCTTCGACCCGGAGGGCAACATCTCGGAGTTCTGCGAGTACCTGCATCGGTTGGTCGCCAAGGCGACGAACGCGCTGCGCGGCCGACGCGAGAACCTGTGGTCCAGCGAAGCGCTGTCGCTCGTGAGGCTCGTCGACGCGGAGGACGTGCTCGCCAAGCTGGTGTACGCCGCGACCAATCCGGTCAAGGATGGCCTGGTCGCGAAGGTCGAGGAGTGGCCCGGTGTGAACACGCTCGGTGCGCTCCTCGACGGGCGCGCGATCGAAACGACCCGGCCGAAGTACTTCTTCGCTGCCGATGGGACGATGCCCGAGCGGGCCACGCTCGAGATGGTCGTGCCCGCGGCCCTCGGCCCGGCGGACGAGTTCCGTGCACGGCTCCGCGCGTTGTGCGCCGACGCCGAGGCGGCCTACGGGGCGGAGCGCCGCCGTGCGGGCAAGCCGGTGCTGGGGCGGGCAGCGATCCTGCGACAGCCGTGGCACGCGCTTCCTGAGTCGCCGCGGGAGGTCAGCGCCATCCGCCCGACCATCGCCGCGCGCAGCCTGGTCTCCCGCATCAAGGCGATCGCGCAGTACCGGGTCTTCCTCGACGCGTATCGCGCTGCGCGCGAGCGCTGGCGCAAGGGCGAGCCCGTGCTCTTCCCCGCCGGTACGTACTGGTTGAGTCGCTTCGCGTTCGTGCCCGTCGCCGAAGCGTGACGACGCCCGCCTGGTACGCGACGCGCGCTCGCTGAGCGCGCCGTCGCGGCGTGGCTCGGTGCCCACGCGAGCCCGTCGCTCTGCCCCGTCGCCGCCGCGCCGCGTGGCCCCGGAGCCGTCGGAGCCGCGCCATCCGTTCCGTGCGGTACCGGAGGCGGTGCTCGGCGGGCCCCAGGCACCGCGACGCTGACGAGCGCAACCCCGGAGCGACGCGGGTGTGGCAGTGGCAACCCCGGTGCGGCGGTCAGCAACCCCGGTGCGGGGCGGGGCGGCTCAGATGAAGAAGTCGGGGATCAGCTTGGCGTCGGGGACCATGGCGTACTTGGCGAGGTCGGTGACGCCTTCGGCGGCGAGGACCTCGTCGTCGATGAAGAAGTTGCCGGTACAGGTGCGGCTGGGGCGCGCGAAGATGGCGTGCGCGGCGTCGGCCATGATGGCAGGGGAGCGTGAGCCCTTCATGGCGGCGTCGCCGCCGAGCAGGTTCTTGACGGCGGCGGTGGCGATGGCGGTGCGCGGCCACAGGGCGTTGAACGCGATGCCGTCGCGCCGGAACTCCTCGGCCATGCCGAGCACGCACATGCTCATGCCGAACTTCGCCATGGTGTACGCGACGTGCGGCGCGAACCAGCGCGCCTCCATGTTGAGCGGCGGGCTCAGGTTGAGCACGTGCGGATTGGCGGCCTGCTTCAGGTACGGCACGCACGCCTGCGAGCACACGAACGTGCCGCGCGTGTTGATCTGGTGCATCAGGTCGTAGCGCTTCATCGGCGTCGACACCGTGTTGGTCAAGTGGATCGCCGACGCGTTGTTGACCAGGATGTCGATGCCGCCGAAGGTCTCGACGGTCTTCTTGACCGCCGCCGCCACCGCCTCCTCCGACCGGATGTCGACCACGCACGGCAGCGCCTTGCCGCCGGCCGCCTCGACCTCGGCGGCCGCGGTGTAGACGGTCCCCGGCAGGCGCGGGTCAGGCTCGGCGGTCTTGGCCACGATCGCCACGTTGGCGCCGTCCTGCGCGGCACGCACCGCGATGGCGAGCCCGATGCCACGGCTGGCGCCGGTGATGAACAGGGTCTTGCCGCGGAGCGGCGGGGCAGAGGTCGTCATGCCCCGATCATTCACATCGGCGGCTGCGGCGCCATCGGATCCGCGTAGGGATCGTACTCGGGCGGCCCGAACGCCTTGGCCAGCATCTGGCACGCCGCCACCCCCATCACGATCGCAGTTCCGAAAACGAAGAACGGCCAGCTGACGCCGATCGCCCCGACGCCGCCCGGCTTCACCGCCACGAAGATGCAGCCGGTGATCAGCCCGAGGCACGCGCCCAGCAGGCCCACGGTCGTGATCGCGATCGGCGACCGCACGAACTTGCCCTGCAGGCCGAGCACGCCGCCGGCCAGCATCGCCGCCGCGGCGCCCAGGCAGATGATCAACGTGATCATGCCGAAGTACGGGAACGTGGTCCCCTGCTTCTTCGACGCGAACTCGTTCAGCTTCTTGATCTCCTTGGCCAGCTCGAAGTTCGACCGCGACTCGCACTCCCAGCCGTCGCCCTGGTTCTGGCACACCTCGAGCGACCGCAACGTCATCGACGCCCTGACGTACTTGTTGTCCTTCGACTTGAGCCACGGCAAGAACAGCGACACGGCCAGGAGCACCGCAGCGACAATCGCCAGGATCGAGGCGGTCTGCTTCTTCTTGGCGAGCATCTGCGACTGGTCGGCGTACATGCGTGGTCCCCCGGTTGACGAGGCCGGACGATAGGGGCTCGCGCCCACCCGCGCAAGCGTCGACGAGGATCGGGCCGGGTGGCCGACGGCAGCTCGCAGACACCTCGACCGCGGGCTGTCTCGCAGCCAGGATGGCAGCAACCCGGGAGCGTGGATGGCAGCAACCCGGGAGCGTGGATGGCAGCAACCCCGGAGCGTGGATGGCAGCAACCCCGGAGCGTGGATGGCAGCAACCCGGGGCCGCAACCCCGGAGCGTGGATGGCCAGCAACCCGGGAGCGTGGATGGCCGCAACCCCGGAGCGTGGATGGCCGCAACCCCGGGACCGCAACCCCGGAGCCTGGATGGCGGCAACCCGGGACCACAACTCCGGAGCGTGGGTGGCCACAACCCGGGACCGCAACCCCGGAGCGTGGATGGCCGCAACCCCGGAGCGTGGATGGCCGCAGCCCGGGGCCACAACCCCGGAGCGTGGGTGGCCACAACCCGGGACCGCAACCCCGGAGCGTGGATGGCAGCAACCCGGGACCGCACCCCCGGAGCGTGGGTGGCCACAACCCGGGACCGCAACCCCGGAGCCGGAGTCGGCGTCGGCGCCGGCGCCGGCGTCGCGGGCGGGCGAATCCCGCGCCCGCGCCGGGCGCGCCTACGTGCGCGTGTGGGTCGACAGCACCTTGCCCATCTCGGCGTACTCGGCGTGCGCCCCGGTCCACAGGTCGTCGACGGTGAGCGTCCGCTCCTCGCGC
This sequence comes from Myxococcales bacterium, assembly GCA_016794525.1. Classification (GTDB taxonomy): domain Bacteria; phylum Myxococcota_A; class Polyangia; order Haliangiales; family Haliangiaceae; genus UBA2376. Next base: position 40,797 of record JAEUJY010000069.1, on the reverse strand, counting down.
GCGGCGATGACGGCGGCGCGGACGATCGCGTTCTTGATGTAGCCGCCGGTCATCTCGAAGCGCTCGGCGAGCCGGTCGAACGGGGCCTCGACCAGGCCGGTGGCCGGCGGCAAGAGCTTCTGCCACAGCGCGGCGCGCTCGTCGACCTCGGGCTCGGGGAAGCGCACCCGGAAGTTGAGCCGCCGCTGCAGCGCCTGATCGATCGAGCTCTCGAAGTTGGTCGTCAGCACGCTGACGCCGTCGAAGCTCTCCATCCGCTGCAGGATGTAGTTGACCTCGAGGTTGGCGTGGCGGTCCTGCGAGCTCTTGACCTCGGTGCGCTTGCCGAACAGCGCGTCGGCCTCGTCGAACAACAGCATCGCGTTGGCGTCGTGGGCCTCGTCGAAGATCCGGCCGAGGTTCTTCTCGGTCTCGCCGACCCACTTGCTGATCACCTGCGACAGGTCGATGCGGATCAGCTCCAGCCCCAGCTCGGAGGCCACCACCGACGCCGCCATCGTCTTGCCGGTGCCGGGCTCGCCCGAGAACAGCGCCGAGACGCCGCGCGAGATGCCGAGGTGGCGCTGGTAGCCCCAGCGCTCGAGGATCGTCGAGCGCTGCCGCACCATCGCGATCATGTCGCGCATCGCCGCGACGACGTCCTCGGGCAGCACCATCTCGTCGAACCGCGCCTTGCGGTTGACCAGCGAGCCGAACGCGCCCAGCCGGATCGACAGCCGGCGGCCGATCGCGTCCTCGAACGCGACGCGATCGAGCGCGACCCCGCGCGCGGCCGAGAACCGCGCGGCCTCGGCGGCGACCTCGGCGATCGCGCCCGGCCCCAGCACGTAGCGCCCGGCCAGCTCGGCGGCGTCCGACGGCGGCACCGCGCCGCCCACCGCGGTCAGCGCCGCGGCCCACGCCCGCTCGCGATCGTCGAGATCGCTGCGCGGCATGCGGATCAGGTGGAACGGCCGGCCCAGCGGCAGGCTGGTGATCGCCTTGCCGGCGGCGGTCAGGATCACCAGCGCCGGGCCGCGGGCGATCGCCGCCAGCGCCGCGCGCGCGCCCTCGGCGTCGCTGGCCATCGCGTCGGCCCCGGTCAGGACCGGCACCGCGCCGCGCAGCCAGCACTCGCCGAGCAGCATCCGCACCAGCGCCGCGCGGTCGGGCTTGCTCGCCGCGATCAGCTCGCCGAGATCGGCGACGACGATCGTCTGGCCCAGCGCCGCGCCGATCCGCGCCGCGACGGTGCGCCGGCCGCTGCCGCGCGGCCCCAGCACCAGCACGGCGGTCGCGTCCGCGCCGATCCGCCCGGCGACCCGGGCGGCCTCGTCGACGACGCCGGCCGGCAGCCACGTCGGATCGTCGGTGACCACCGCCGCCAGCTCGTCGAGCGGCGCCGGCAGCCGCGCGTCGCCCAGCGCCCAGCCCGCCAGCCGTGGGTGCGCGCTCACCAGCCCGGCGTCGTCGATCGCGATCAGCCCGGTGTCGACGAGCGGCGACCGCGGGTGGCTGGCGTCGGCGCGCGCCCTCGCCGAGGCCAGCGCCGGCATGATCGCGCCGGCGACGTCGAGCCACAGCGCCGCCTTGCGCTTGCCGGCCAGCGCGTGGGCGTAGGCGCGGGTGTCGTCGTCGATCGCCACCACCACCGCCAGCTCGGCCAGCGCCAGCTCGGCGGGCGTCAGCCGCGCGCGCGCGGCCAGCGCGGCCAGCGGCGACGGCGGCGCGGCGGCCTCGGCGGCGGCCAGCGCGGCGGCGACGGCGGCGGCCGCCTTCTGGTGCGTGTCGCTCGGCCGCAGCGCCAGGATGCCGAGGCGCGCCGCGCCGCCGGGATCGCGCAGGTCGAGCTGCGTCGGATAGCGCGGATCGGCGAAGCCGGCGCCGCGGTTGAGCTGCGCCAGGTACGCGGCCTCGGCGCGCAGCCGGACGATCGCGACCAGCGCCGCCAGGTCGGGCGTCAGGCTCATGCGTCGGCTCCGCCGTCACCCGCCGGCGGGGCATCGGTCGGCGGCGCGGGGGCGGCGGCGTCGGGCGTGGGCTTCTTCTTCTTCTTCTTCGGCTTCGGTGCGCCGTCGGCGGTCGCGCCGGTCGCGTCACCCGCGGCCGCGGCCGCGTCACCCGCCGCGTCGTCGCCGCCGTCGCCCTCCTCGCCGTCGTCGTCGTCGTCGTCGTCCTCCTCCTCGCTCTTCTTCTCCGCCTCACCGAAGAACAGCTGCTCCTCCGCCGCCTCCATCCCCGACAGGTGCCGCTTCAGCGCGGTCAGATCGTTCCGCACCTTGTCGAACGACTCGCGCAGCTCGTAGGCGCCGTCGAGCGTCGCGATCGCCAGGATCGGGGCCAGCCGCGCCAGCGTCTCGTTGAGCGCCAGCAGCCGGTCCTCGGCGTAGGTGAACGCCTGGTTGCGGCGCCCGCTGATCACGTCGCGCAAGATCTCCAGCGCCTCGCGCTCGTCGTCGCTCAGCGCGGTCAGCCGGTCGAAGTCGACCGAGCGCCCCGCCAGCAGCTCGCGCACCGTCCGCACCACCGCGCCGTAGCGGCGCACCGCCAGCGGCGCCTCCTCGACCGCCTGCTCCTCCTCCTCCTCCTCCTTGACCGCGGTCTCGTTCTGGCGCTCGGATTCCTCGAGCTTCAGCAGCTCCTCTTCGGTCAGCTCGTCGACGACGCGCACCCGAGGATTGTCGCCGGAACCTGCCCGAAAAGCACGCCAGGCCGCGAGCTACTCGATCTTCTCCCACCACTGGCACCACCAGCTCCCGCCGACCAGGATGCGCAGCTTGGGGTGCCAGCAGTACGCGATCTTGTCGTCGGGATCGAGGTAGTAGAGGCAGTTGTCGCAGCGCTCCTCCCCGTAGGGCACGCCCTTGAGGACGTTGTCCTCGATCATGTGGCGCAGCTGCAGCGCCAGCTTCTCGTCGATCTCTTTCGGCTCGGGCTTGGGAAGGTCGTCGGCCATGGCGCGCCAGTGTAGCCGAGCCGCGCGCGTAGTTCAGCCGCCGCGGCCGATCCGATCGATCCGCGATCGCCACGCGTGGCGCGCTGCGTCGTCGAGCGGCGCCGCCAGCGCGGCCTTGAGCTCGTCGAGCAGCCGCGCGGCGTCCTGGGCGCGACCGCGCTGCGCCTTGGCCGCCGGGGCCAGGCGCCCGATCGCCTCCCACCGCTGCGCCGACTCGGCGCGCGCGGCGTCGAGCAGCGCCAGCACCGCGGCGACGTCGTCGGGCGGCGGCGCGGCGCCGGCGCCCAGCGCGGCCCGCACCCGGGCCTCGGCCGCGTCGCTCACTCGATCTCGAGCCGGTACACCCGGCCGGCGGTGCGGGCCATGACGTACAGCTCGCCGAACCCGTCGACGCCGAAGCTGGCCAGCTGCTGGTACAGGAGGCCGTCGGGATCGGCGTCGCTGGTGCGATCGGTGACCTCGGTGGCGGCGCCGCCGACCACCTTGAGCGTCTTGACCCGGCCCGAGCCGTAGTCGCCGAAGAAGAACGTGCCGGCGTAGGCCGGCATGCAGTTGCCGCGGTACACCGCGCCGGCGATCACCGAGTTCTCGCCGTTGTTGCGCCGATCGATCGCCAGCAGCGGCGTCGCGTACGGCGACGGGTTGTTGCACCCGGCGTTGCCGTCGGGATCGGCGGTGAAGCAGTCGGGGCCCTCGAACACCGCCCAGCCGAAGTTCTTGCCGGCCTGGCCCGCCGGCACCAGGTCGACCTCCTCGAACCAGCCCTGGCCGACGTCGCCGATGTAGAGATCGCCGCTGGCGCCGTCGATGGCGAACCGCCACGGGTTGCGCAGGCCCCACGCGTACATCTCGGGGACGCCGCCGCCGCCGGCCCACGGGTTGGTCGGCGGGATCGCGTAGGGCGAGCCCTGGTCGACGTCGATGCGCAGGATCTTCGACAGCTTCGAGTTGGGGTTCTGGCCGTTGCGCAGGAAGTTGTCCGAGCCGCCGCCGTCGCCGATCGAGATGTACAGGAACCCGTCGGGCCCGAACGCCAGCGTGCCGCCGTTGTGGTTGCCGTAGGGGTGGGGCTCGCTGATCAGCCGCCGCTCGGTGGGGTTCGCGGTGTCGGCGCCGGCGCTCGCGGTGTACTCGGCGACGACGACGTTGCTGCCGTTGGCGGTGTAGTAGATGTAGAACTTGCCGTTGTCGGCGAAGCGCGGGTGGAACGCCAGGCCGAGCAGGCCCTGCTCCTCGTCGGTGGCGTTGACCTGGTTCGAGACGTCGAGGAACGGCGTCGCCAGCAGGTTGCCGTCCTTCACCACCCGGATGCGCCCGGGTTGCTCGAGGATGAACAGGCGGCTGTCGCCGGTCGGCGCGGCCAGCCCGACCGGCTGGCGCAGCGCCGTCGCCACTTGCTGCAGGCGCAGCGCGGTGCCCGTCCGGGGCTGGCAGAACGGCGCCGGGGGCGCGTCGACGACGGTGCCGTCGGTGCCGGGCGTGCCGTCGCTGGCGCCGTCCGGGTTCGATTTGCCGCCGCCGCACGCGCACAGGAGGATGAGGAGGGTCGAGGTCGCTCGCACAGCTGCAAGCTAGCACTACTGCGTCAGGTCAGCGTCGAGCGAGACCAAGCGGCGTGCGGGGGATCGCGGCGCACGTACGCCGCGAGGCCCCCACGTCCGCGACGGTCGCAGCCGGCGATGGCCTGACGCAGTAGTGCTAGCCCAGGCCGGATCCGGTTGCACCCCAGGATGTGCACCGGCACACTCGGCCCATGACCTGCCCTCGTTGCGCGATGGTGAACGTCGCGGGCTCGTCGCTGTGCGCGCGCTGCGGGGCTCCGCTGCCGCTCGCCGCCAGCTATCCGCCGCCGGGCTATCCCCCCGCTGGCTATCCCCCCGCCGGTTACCCGCCGCCCGGCTACTACCCGCCGTACGGGTACCCGCCGCCGACCCGGACGTCGGGCATGGCGGTCGCCGGCTTCGTGCTGTCGCTGGTGTTCTGCGGCCTGCTCGGCCTGATCTTCTCGATCATGGGCCACAACGAGGTCAAGCGCGGCGGCGGCGCGGTGACCGGCGGCGGCCTCGCGATCGCCGGCATCGTGATCAGCATCATCCGCATGATCATCGAGGTGATCTACATCGTCGCGATCATCGCGTTCGCCAGCAACGGCCACAGCTACTGACCCACGGGGAAGGTTGCCGACAAACCTTCCCCCGCGCGGCGGCGGGCGGCGGCTGGGGATCGCGACGTCGCGCCGCTCGGTCCGGCGGTTCGATCTTTTCATGATCGCCGTTGCAGCGACCCGGACGCCCATGCACACTGGTCGCCGGAGGAATCGCGATGAACTGTCCCCGGTGTGCGACGATCAATCTCGATGGCAGTGTGGTGTGCTCGAGCTGCGGGGCGCAGTTGCCGACCGCAGCGCCGCCGCCGGGTGCGGCGCCGTACGGTGCGCCGCCGATGGGCGCGGCGCCGGGGTACCCGCCGGGCCCGCCCCCGGGCTACTACCCGCCGCCCTACGGCGTGCCGATGCAGATGGCGCCCAGCACCTCGGGCATGGCGGTCGCCGGCTTCGTGCTGTCGTTCCTCTGCGCGCTGCTCGGCCTGATCTTCTCGATCATCGGCTACAACGAGGTCAAGAACTCCAACGGCATGAAGACCGGTGGCGGCCTCGCGCTCGCCGGCATCATCATCTCGATCGTGAACATGCTGCTCGGCATCATGATCATGTCGAGCAAGTAGGGCGACGATGTACCGCAACGAGTGGGACGCCGCGGTCGCGCGGGCCAGCGCGCTGGAGCAGCAGCTCCGCGACGCGCAGTCGGGTCAGCAGGCCGACGCCGCGACGATCGCCAACCTGACCCAGCAGCTCCAGCAGGCCAACGCCGAGCTGGCGCGGCTGCGCGGGCAGGGCGGCTACGGCTACCCGCCGCCGCCGCCGGCGTACGGCTACGGCGGTTACCCGGGCGGGTACGGGGGCGCGTTCCCCGTGCCAGCCCGCGGCGGCACCATCCTGGTGTTCGGCATCCTGTCGCTGGTGGTGTGCAGCATCCTCGGGCCGATCGCCTGGTCGATGGGCAACGAGGAGCTGCGTCGGATCGAGCGCGGCGAGGTCGATCCGTCGACCCGCGGCAACGTCACGGCCGGCCGCATCTGCGGGATGATCGCCAGCATCCTGATGATCATCTCGCTGGGCCTGATCCTGTTCGTGTTCGTGCTGGCCGCCGGCGCGAGCCACTGAGCGGCGGGCCGCGGTGCGCACGCCGCACGATCTGTGGGCGCGCCTGACCGCGCTGGCGTGGCTGGGGTTCATGTTCGGCGCGCTGGCGATCGGCGCGTTCGGCTCGGACGCGACCCGGGCGTGGGCGGTCGAGGACGGCCCGGGCTGTCCGTTCCGCACCGCGACCGGCTGGAAGTGCGCGTTCTGCGGGATGACCCACTCGACGGTGGCGCTCGGCCACGGCGACGTGCGCGCGGCGTTCGCCGAGCACCCGCTGGGGCCGGTGGTGCTGGCGCTGATGATCGCGGCGTGCGCGGCGATCGTCTGGGGGCGATCCGACGCGCTGATGCGCGGGCGCCGGCCGCACCTGATGCTCGCGGTGGTGTCGCTGATCTGGATCGTCAACCTGATCGGCTGAGCCCGGCGCGCCGGCTTGCTACCCTCGCGCCGATGAAGCCGACGTCCGCCCGGGTGATCGCCGATCTCGAAGCGCTGGCCGCGCTGACCACCGACGCCCGGGGCGCGCAGCGCGTCGCCTGGGGCCCGACCTGGCAGGCGGCGCGCGCCTGGTTCACCGCGAAGCTGCAGGACGAGCTGGGCATCGAGCCCGAGCGCGACGGCGCCGGCAACCTGTGGGCGACGCTGCCCGGCGCGTCGCCGAAGAGCCTGATCATCGGCAGCCACCTCGACTCGGTGCCGGGCGGCGGCTGGCTCGACGGCGTGCTCGGCGTGCTGGCGGGGCTCGAGGTGCTGCGGCGGGCGCGCGAGTCCGGCAAGCCGCCGATCACGCTGCGGCTGGTCGACTGGGCCGACGAGGAGGGCGCGCGGTTCGGGCGCAGCCTGGCCGGGTCGGCGGCGTCGGCCGGCACCCTCGACGCCGAGGCCGAGCTGGCGCACCTGGTCGATCGCCAGGGGGTGAAGCTCCCCGACGCGCTGGCCGCCAACGGCGTGACGCTGGCGGGCATGGGCACCGCGCGCGCGTACTTCGATCGGCTCGACGCCGCGGCCTACCTCGAGCTGCACATCGAGCAGGGCCCGGTGCTCGAGGCGATGCGCAAGCCGACCGGCGTCGTGCTCGGCACGATGGGCGTCGAGCGCCACCAGCTGACGTTCGTCGGCCAGGCCGCGCACTCGGGCGCCGCGCCGATCCACCTGCGCAAGGACGCGTTCCTGGCCGCCGCGGAGTTCGCGCTGGCGTGCCGCGACATCAGCATCGCGTACTCGGGCAAGACCCCGCGGACGCGCGTCGTCGCGACCTGCGGCGTCGTCAAGGTCGAGCCCAACTTCGTCACCGCGGTGCCGGGCTCGACCGAGATCTCGATCGACCTGCGCGCGCTCGACGGCAAGGTGCTGGGCAAGATGCTGGCCGACGCCCGCAAGGCCGCGACCAAGGCCGCGCGCCGCCACCACGTCGAGGTTCGCTGGAGCCCGCTGCTGCACATCACGCCGCGGCCGTTCGATCCGACGCTGATGGGCTTCGTCCGCGCCGCGGTCAAGCAGGTCACCGGCGCCGCGCCCGAGCTGCCGTCGGGGCCGCTCCACGACGCCGCCGAGATGGCCGGCGTCGTGCCCACCGCGATGGTGTTCGCGCAGTCGAGCCCCGGCATCTCGCACACCAAGGTCGAGGACACGCCGCGGCCGGCGCTCGACAAGTCGATCCGCGCGTTCCTGATCGCGGTCGACGCGACGATCGCCCACCTGGCCGCGGGCGCGGCCGCGCCGCGGCCGGCCGCGCGCCGCCCGGCCCGGGCCCGGGCGTAGTACCGTCGGCGTCGTGCTGGGTCAGACGCTGGGCAGCTACACGATCGAGCGCGAGCTGGGCCGCGGCGGCATGGGCGCGGTCTACGCCGCGGTGCACACGCTGCTCGGCCGCCGCGCCGCGGTGAAGGTGCTGCTGGCCGAGCTGTCGCGCGATCAGGCGCAGGTGCAGCGGTTCTTCAACGAGGCCCGCGCCGCCACCGCGATCAAGCACCCCAGCATCGTCGAGATCTACGACTTCGGCTGGGCCGCCGACGGCAGCGCCTTCATCGTCATGGAGCTGATGGACGGTGAGCCGCTGGCGGCGCGGCTCAAGCGGGTGGGGCGGCTGACCGTGGCCCAGGCCGCGACGATCGCCCGCCAGGTGGCGACCGCGCTGGCGGCGGCCCACCGCGCCGGCATCGTCCACCGCGACCTCAAGCCCGACAACGTCTTCCTGGTCCCCGACGAGGAGGTCGCCGGCGGCGAGCGGGTCAAGCTGCTCGACTTCGGCATCGCCAAGCTGGCGGCGCCGGGCGCGGCGTCGCGCACCACCACCGGCGCGATCATGGGCACGCCGCTGTACATGTCGCCCGAGCAGTGCGAGGGCGCGCGCGCGGTCGATCACCGCACCGATCTGTACGCGCTGGGCTGCGTGCTGTTCGAGATGGTGGCCGGCCGGGTGCCGTTCATCAGCGACGGCGTCGGCGGGCTGATCGGCATGCACCTGCACGTGCCGCCGCCGCGGCTGCGCGAGCTGGCGCCCGACGCGCCGGCCGAGCTCGAGGCGATCGTCGCCCGGCTGCTGGCCAAGGCGCCCGACGATCGCTACCAGACCGCCGACGAGGTCGCCGCGGCGCTGGCCCGGGTCGCGGGCGTGGCGGTCACGGCGCCGGGCGCCGCGGCGTCGCCGGCGAGCGCGTCGACCGCGCCGCGCGCGGGCGTCGCGACGACGCTGTCGGCCGCGGCCTCGGCGCACGCCGCGCCGCCGGCCGCCGCGCCTGGTGGCAAGCGCGGGCTGTGGATCGCGCTGGGCGGCGTCGGGGTGGTGGCAGGCGCGGCGATCGCCGTCGTGGTCGCCAGCGGCGGCGGCGGCGCGCCGACCCCCGCCGCCAGCACGGCCGCGCCCGACGCGGCGCTGGCGGCGAGCCCGACCGTCGACGCGGCGGTCGCGATCGATCCGCTGCTGCAGCCGGCGCAGCGCGCGCTGGCCGAGGGGCGGTTCGACGTGGCGGTGGCGGTGGCCGACGAGATCCTGCGCGGCGATCCCGCCAACGCGGCGGCCGCGGCCATCCGCGATCAAGCGGTGCGCGCGCGCGACGCCGCGGCGGCGCTGGTCACGGCGCGGGCGACGATCGAGAAGCTGGTGAAGGGCGGCCGCTGCTCGAGCGCGCGCAAGCAGGCGGCCGAGGCGGTCGCGGCGCTGGGCGAGCCGGCGCAGCCGCTGGTGGCGCTGGCCGCCGCGTGCAAGGAGGCCAAGGCCGGCGGCGGCGACGCGCCGGGCGACCCCGGCGGGCCGAGCCACGAGCCGCTGCCTCGCGACGTGTTCCTCGCCACCTGGGGCCAGCACCGCGGGCGCCTGCAGCAGTGCGGCGCCCGGCTGAACCTCGAGGGCCTCTACCGGGCCAAGCTGGTGATCGCGCCGAGCGGCGCGGTCACCGAGGTCAGCGCGAGCGGCGCGAGCGCCGACGGCGCGCGCTGCGTCGAGGGCGTGGTCAAGGCGATGCGCTTCCCCGGCAGCGGCGCCGGCCTCACCGTCACGATGCCGGTGCCGTTCCGGCCGACGCCCACCACTGGCCCCCTCGAAGATCCGCTGGCGCCGTAGGCCCTCCGCGCGCGGGGCGCGGCCGGGGGCGTGCGGTCACCGCGCCGCGAACCACGCCACGGTCTCGGCGAGGCCGGCGGCGATGTCGTGGCTGGGTGCGTAGCCGAGCGCGGCGGTGATCTTGGCGATCGACGCCTGCGAGTGCGGGATGTCGCCGGCGCGCGGCTCGGTGAAGCGCGGCTCGGCCCTGGCGACCTCGGGCTGCACCTTCGCGAGGTTGTCGCGCAGGATCGCGAACAGCTCCTTCAGATCGGTGCGGCCGTTGCAGCCGACGTTGTAGACGGTGTTGACCGCGTGGGTCGGCGCGGTGGCGGCCAGGAGGTTGGCGGCGACGACGTTGTCGACGTAGCAGAAGTCGCGCGACGACGAGCCGTCGCCGAAGATCGTGCACGGCTCGCCGGCCCGCAGCGCCGCGATCCACCGCGGGATGACCGCGGCGTACTGGCCGTTGGGATCCTGGCGCCGCCCGAAGACGTTGAAGTAGCGCAGCCCGACCGGCTCGAGGCCGTAGACGTCGCCGAACACCTGCGCGTAGATCTCGTTCATCCGCTTGGTCGCCGCGTACGGCGACAGCGGCTTGCCGAGCGCGTCCTCGACCTTGGGCAGCCCCGGGTGGTCGCCGTAGACCGAGCTCGACGACGCGTAGACCACGCGCTTGACCCCGGCGTCGCGGGCCGCCAGCACCAGGTTCATGAACCCGGTGACGTTGGTGTCGTGGTACGGGACCGGGTCCTTGATCGATCGCGGCACCGAGCCGATCGCCGCCTGGTGCAGCACGACGTCGACGTCGGCCACCGCCTCGCGGCAGGTCGCGACGTCGCGGATGTCGCCGCGGATCATCTTGAACTGCGCCGGCGCGTCGGCGTGGATCGCCAGCACGTCGTCGAGGTTGCGCTGGTGGCCGTTCGAGAAGTTGTCGAGGCCGACGACCGTCTGGCCCAGGTCGATCAGGCGCTCGAGGAGCGCCGAGCCGATGAAGCCGGCCACGCCGGTGACGAGCCACCGCCGCGGCTGGTTCACCAGCTGCTCGCAGATCTGGGTGTAGCGATCGCTCACGCGGTCACAGGCTCCAGTAGCGCAGGCCGGCCGGGATGGCCTTGGGGTCGAGCGCGCTCTTGACGTCGACGACGACGCCGCCCGGCTTGATCCGCGACAGCAGGTCGGCCCGCTGGTCGATGTACTGCTGGTGGCTGACCGCGAAGATCAGCACGTCGAGGTCGTGGTAGTCGTCGAGCGACGCCAGCGTCAGGCCGTACTCGTGCTTGGCCTCCTCGGCGTCGCCGAGCGGCTCGTGGACCATCGCCGAGATGCCGTACTGCTTGAGCGCGGCGACGATGTCGGGGATCTTCGAGTTGCGCAGGTCGGGGACGTTCTCCTTGAACGTCAGGCCGAGGATGCCGACCTTGGCCGCCTTGAGCGGCAGGTCGCCCGACGACAGGAACTGGACGCACTTCTGGGCGATGAACGGGCCGACGTTGTTGTTGATCCGGCGGCCGGCGAGGATGACCTCGGGCAGGTAGCCCAGCTCCTCGGCCTTGGTGGTCAGGTAGTACGGGTCGACGCCGATGCAGTGGCCGCCGACCAGGCCCGGGGTGAACCGCAGGAAGTTCCACTTGGTGCCGGCGGCGTCGAGCACGTCCTTGGTGCGGATGCCCATGCGATCGAAGATCAGCGCCAGCTCGTTCATCAGCGCGATGTTGAGGTCGCGCTGGGTGTTCTCGATGACCTTGGCCGCCTCGGCGACCTTGATCGACTGCGCGCGGTGCACGCCGGCGGTGACCACCGCGGCGTAGGCGCGGGCGACGCGCTCGGACGACTCGGGGGTGTCGCCGGAGGTCACCTTGACGATGCGCTCGAACGTGTGCTCCTTGTCGCCCGGGTTGATGCGCTCGGGCGAGTAGCCGAGGAAGAAGTCCTTGCCGGCCTTCAGGCCCGACAGCTTCTCGAGGATCGGGCCGCAGACGTCCTCGGTGACGCCGGGGTAGACCGTCGACTCGTAGCAGACGACGTCGCCCTTCTTGAGGTGCGGGCCGACGGTCTTCGACGCCGCGATCACCGGGCCCAGGTCGGGGCGGTTGTTGCTGTCGATCGGCGTCGGCACCGCGACGATGAAGAACGTGCAGTCCTTGAGGCGCGCCGGATCGGCGGTCAGCTCGAGCTTGGTGCCGGTGAGGTCGGCGGTGGTGACCTCGGCGGTATCGTCGTGGCCCTGCTTGAGCTCGTCGATCCGCTTCTGGCGGATGTCGAAGCCGACCGTGGGCAGCTTCTTGGCGAACGACAGGGCCACCGGGAGGCCCACGTAGCCGAGGCCGATGACACAGATCTTTTCCTGCTCGAGCGCGATCATGCGCGGAGGAAACCACGATGGCCAGACCCGTGCAAGCCCGCGCGCTGGATGCGGATTCAGGCCGCGCGCGGTAGGCGTTCACCCCACCAGCAGCACGCCCAGGAACCGGTCGGGGGGCATCAGCGCCGCCAGCGCGATCAGCTGCTCCTCGTCGGTGCGGTGGGCGCGGCCGACCAGCACCACCGCGTCCATGCACGCCGCCGCGCTGGCGTGCTCGCCGATCAGCTCGAAGCCGGTGAGGTCGCACAGGATGTGGGCGAACAGATCGGCGCCGTCGAGCAGCAGCCGGGCCAGCGCCGGCACCACCTCGCCGGCCCGCTCGACCTTGGCCGGCGTGAGCAGCGCGAGCGACCCGGCGATCCACCGGGTCGAGAACACCTCGTCGCCGGCGGCCGGCTGGACCAGCGACGCCAGCCCCGGGTAGCGCACGTTGGCGTCGACCACCGCGACGGTGCCGCCGGTGAGGTCGCACAGCGCGTTGCCGATCTGCACCAGCAGCGGCGGGATCGCCACCCGGTCGTCCGACGGGATGAACCCGATCGCCTTGGCGCCGGCCTCGTGCAGCCGGCGGGCGACCCGGATGCACGCGGTCCGCACCTCGGTGTCGTGCTGGTCGCTGGCCAGGGTGAGGCCGAGCACCGCCAGCGGGTCGGCCTCGGCAGGCGCGGGAGCGTCGGCCACGCCCGACTGTACCTCATGGGGCTCGTCGCCGAGCCTCCCTCGATCCCGGCAACGCCGGGATCGAGCCTCCCCGCGACGCGAGACGACGGAGGCGCTGGGCACCGGCTTGCGCCTGGCCGCGGGGTCGCGGTAACGAGGCGCGTGATCATCGCGCACGTGCTGTCGTCGTTCGGCGTCGGGGGCCAGGAGCGGGTGGCGCTGGATCTCGCGGCCGCGCAGCGGGCCCGGGGCCACACGGTGATCGCGGTGTCGCTGGCGCCGCCGCCCGAGGGGCCGCTGGCCGAGGAGTTCCGCGCGGTCGGCGCCGAGGTGGTCGACGTGCCCAAGGGCCCCGGCACCGACGTGACGCTGGTGCCGCGGCTGGCGTGGGCGCTCGGCCGGCGCAAGGTCCAGGTGGTGCACAGCCACAACCCGCTGCCGCTGATCTACGGCGCGCCGGCGGCGCGGCTGATCGGCGCGGTGGCGATCCACTCCAAGCACGGCGTCAACCCCGGCTCGCGCGGCCACCGCATGCTGCGGCGCCAGGCGGCGCGGCTGGTCAGCTCGTTCGTCGCGGTGTCGACGGTGACCGCCCAGCAGGCGCGCGAGCAGCGCGACTGCGCCGAGTCGCAGCTGGTGGTGATCGCCAACGGCATCCGGCTCGAGCAGTTCAAGCCCGACGCCGCGGCCCGCGCGGCGGTGCGCGCCGAGCTCGGCATCGGCGCCGACGCGATGGTCGTCGGCATGGTCGGGCGGATCGACGAGTTCAAGAACCAGCCGCTCTTGCTGGCGGCGATCGCGCCGCGGCTCGGGCCGGCGGTGCACGTGGTGTTCGTCGGCGACGGCCCGACCCGGGCCGGGCTCGACGCGGCGGTCGCGGCGCTGCCGCCGGCGGCGCGGGCCGCGGCCCACGTGCTGGGGCGGCGGATGGACGTCGCGCGGCTGTTGCCGGCGTTCGACGTGTTCGCGCTGTCGAGCAAGAGCGAGGGCCTGCCGCTGGTGGTGCCCGAGGCGATGGCGGCCGGGCTGCCGGTGGTGGCGACCGCGGTCGGCGGGCTGCCGACGGTGATCGACGACGGCGTCACCGGCTACCTGACCGCGGTCGACCGCGGCGAGTTCGCGGCGGCGCTGGGCAAGCTGCTCGACGACCCGGCGGCGGCGCGGGCGATGGGCGCGCGGGCCCGCGAGGTGGCGCTCAGCCGCTACTCGGCCGAGCGCATGTGCGACGACTACCTGGCGCTGTACCAGCAGGCGCTCGACGCGCGCCGCCGATAGTCGATCACGGCGGCGCGGGCGGCGCGGCCAGCGGCGAGTCGCCGAGGCCGGCGCGCACCGCGGCCATGAACCGCGGGCCGGGGTCGCCCTTCTCGTTCTTGTAGCCGCGGACCAGCTCGACGTACGCCGGCGTGCCGCGCAGGGTCGCGACCTCGTGGTGGCCGAGCACGCGCTCGATCGGGAACCGCGCGGCGAGGTCGCGGATCAGCGCGACGTTGGCGGCGACCTGCGCGTCGGTCAGCGGGTAGCGATCGCCGTCGCCGACGTTCTCGACGCCGATCGCGGCGTGGTTGACGCCGATCGCGTGGCGGCCCATCCGGGTCTCGGGGATCAGCCGGAAGATCGTGCCGTCGCGATCGACCAGGAAGTGCGAGACCACGCCGGCCTCGCCGCCCTTGCGCAAGGTCGCGCGCTCGGCCTCGATGCGGGTGCGGCTGAAGTAGCCGTGGGTGCCCTTGGCCGAGTGGCCGCCGGTGTAGTGCAGGACGATCATCCGCGGCGTGATCGTCAGATCGGTGGCGGCGGGATCGGAGTGCAGCCGACGGTACGCGAGCATCAGCCGCTCGCGCTCGGCCGGCCACGGCACCGGCCAGTCGACGATCGTCGCCAGCGGCGCGTCGACGGCGGCGTCGACCGTGGCGATCGCGACCGGCGCGGCGGCGTCGGGGGGCCCGGCGAGCGCGCCGCCGTCGACCGGGGCGGCCCCGGTGCCGCCGGTGCCGCCGTCGACCGCGATCGCGATCGGCGGCTTGTCGGGCGCGCGATCGCCGCGACCGCAGCCGATCGCGACGATCAGGCCGAGCACCAGCGCGCGGGATCGCACGCGCTGGTCGTACCACGCGCGGCGGCTACTTCCAGAACGAACGCCGCGCCGTCGGCGTCGGCGTCGGCGTCGGCGCCGCGCCGGTCGCGATCCGCCGCAGCGCGGTCGCGACGTCGACCAGCACCGCGACCAGATCGGCCGCGGTCAGCGCCGCGGTCAGCCGCGCGAGCAGCGGCTCGATCGCCTGGGCCAGCGCGGTGAGGCCGACCGAGCGCGCGTCCTCGACCAGCTCGCGCAGGCGCGCGGTCGGCAGCTGCGCGGCGGTCGCCGGCTGCGCGTGGGTGGCGGCGGCGGCCAGCTCGTCGGCGAGCAGCGCCAGCCGCTGGTGGTACGGCCGGGCGTCGAGGCCGGCCGGCGCGGCGGCCTCCTTGCGCGCCTCGCGCTTGGAGAGCCGCTGCCACAGGCCGCCGGTGGTCGACCGCGATCGCGCCGGGGCCGGGGGCTGGCCCGGCGGTGGGGGAGGCGGCGCGTAGACCGCGGCCGGGGCCGCGCGCTCGTCGGCGGGCGCCTCGCTGGCCTCCTCCGCCTCGACCGCCATCGCGGCTTCCCAGTCGGAGAAGGGCGTCCCGATGCTGCCGCTCACGGTCTTGGCCGGGTTGGGCGGCGCGGCGCCACGGCCCATGCCCACCATCCCGCCGAGCCCGGGCGCTCCGTAGCGGCCGCTCGGTGGCGCGCTGGGGCGCGGCATCGGCGCCGCGACGCCGGCCTGGGTGCGCATCGTGGGCTTGGCGTCCCACCCGGCGGGCGGCTCGACCGGCTGCACGATCCCGCGCGGCGTGCCGCCCGGGTTCACGACCGCGCGGTCGATCGCGACGAACGCGGTGAAGCGCGACAGCACGCGGTGGCGCAGCGAGGTCGCGACGATCTCGCGCTCGAGCGCCGGCGTGCTCTCGCCGGCGGCGTAGCGATCCTCGAGATCGCGGATGCGGGCCCGGGCCCAGGCCGCCTCGAGGTCGACCCCCGTCGGCGCGGGATCGATCACGACCGTCAGCGCGGTGGGCGTGCCGGCCGGCAGCCGGCCGTGGACCGTCACGGTCTGTCCGGGATCCGGACGATCCGCGCGCAGGTAGACGGTCACCGGCGCGCCGGCGAACACCGCCGGCAGCCGCCGCGGCGCCTGGCTGTGCGGGTCGACGAACCGGGTGTCGATCGCCAGGGCGGTCAGGAGCGGCGTCGCGATCCGGCGGTGGATCTTGCCCATCACCTCGTCGAGGCGGTCCTCCGACTCGACCAGCTCGCAGGCGCCGCCGCCGAGGCCGGCCAGCCGGCGCAGGAACGCCGCGTTGACCGCCTGATCGATGCCGAGCGTGAACACCCGCAGCCGCGCCAGCTCGCTCCCCAGCGCCGCGAGGATCTGGTCTTCATTGCCGACCTGGCCGTCGGTGACCAGCACGATCACCTGGTCGCGGGCGGCGTCGCGGCGCAACAGCTTCGCCGCGCGGCGCAGCGGCTCGGCCAGCTCGGTGCCGCCGCGCGCGTCGACGCCGGCCAGGAACTGCACCGCCTCGAAGCGGTGGCGATCGGTGGCCGGCACCAGCGCGCCGCCGTGCGGCCGCGGCAGCTCGCACTGGTTGTCGAACGCGATCACCGCCAGGCGATCGCGCTCGGTGAGGCTATCGACGATGCGGGCCGCGGCGCGCCGGGCGGCAACCATCTTCCAGCCCTCCATCGAGCCCGAGCGATCGAGCACGACGACGACGTCGCGCGGGCGCCCGCCGCTGGCGCTGCCGACCGGCGGCACCACCGTCACCGCGAGCGTGCCGCCGGCGCCGGCGGCGTCGGGCGCCCACACCGCGCTCGAGGCCAGCGCCGCGCCGCCCAGCTGCCAGCGCAGCACCAGGTCGCGATCGAGCCGCTGGCCCGGGCGCAGCGCGATCTGCCAGCCGCGGCCGTCGGCGCGGGCGTCGACGTCGGCGAGGTTGGCGCGCAGCTGCGCGACCGGCAGGCCGCCGCCGTCGACGCTGAGCCGGACGCCCAGGCGCACCGCGCTCGGCATGCCGGGCAGGAGCACCGGCGGCGAGATCCGCGACGCGTCGGGCACCGCGTCGGTGTCGGCGACGACGCCGAGGCCGGCCTGCTCGCCCGGCAGCGGCGCGCCCGGCACGTAGCGCGGCGCGACCACCAGCGGGAACACCCACGTCACCTCGCCGTCGTCGATCGGCACCGGCCCCGACAGCGTCAGCGCGATCGTCACGACCTCGCCGGGCATGACGTTGCCGACCCGCAGCGTGAACACGCCGGCGCGATCCTCCTCGGCGATCGCCGCGCGCTGGCCGCGGGCGATGGCCTGGTCGTAGCTGGCGCGGGCCGCGCCGCGCTCGTCGAGCACGCCCTCGATCACCCGATCGCCGGTGACCATGCGGAAGCGCTGCACCGCGGCCCGATCGGGCAGCGGGAAGACGTAGGTCGCCTCGAGCGCCTCGCGCAGGTGGTTGACGAACGTCTGGCGGATCTCGGTGGTCGAGGTCAGGCCGACGACGCGCGCGTCGATGTCGACGGCGGCCAGCGGCAGGCGCCCCATGGCGGTGTCGAGCGCGCCCCAGCCGCAGTCGCGGCGGGCGTAGGTGAGGTCGGGTTCGATGGCGACGGGGATCATGGCGAGGCCTCCGGGGGGGTGACGAGGTGGCGACGGGCGAGCTCGGCGAGGAGCGGCGCCGCCGCGGCGTGGAGCGCGGCGACGTCGGCGTCGGTGAGGGGACGGTCGGGGGAGAGCGAGAGGCGGAGGCCGCCGCCGAGCTCGAGCTCGACGCGGAGCGCCAGCGCGGACGCGGCGGCGGCGGGGGCGGGGACGGGGGGCGGGGCGGGGGTGGCGGGGCGAGCGCGCCAGAACTCGGCGCGCCCGGTGGGGCGAGGGGCGGGGGCGACCTCGACGCCGGCCAGCGCGGCGAGCGCGGCGTCGTCGAGCGTGGGCAGGGTCCGCTGGATCTCGGCGAGCGTCGCGCCGCGCGCTTGCTCGCGCTTGATCGCGACCAGCTGCGCGAGGTGGCGGCGACCGTAGAGCGCGGTGCGGCCGCGCAACGTCGGCCGATCGAGCAGCCCGAGCGTCGTGTAGTAGCGGATGGCGCGCTCGTCGGGGACGGCGCGGACCCGGCCGCTGTCGGGCGCGTCGCGATCGGCCAGCGCCTCGGCGCAGCGCTCGGTCAGCTCGGCGATGGTCCAGTCCGACACGAACTGCAACATGACACTGACATATGACAGTGTCAACCCGAAATCGTGCAGGGCCTTGGCCTCGGGGATAGGATCGCTACATGACACCTGTTTTTCGGATCGCGGCGGTGCTCGCAGGACTGGTCGTCGGGCTCGCGATGGCCACAGCGCAACCGTCACAGCCATCGCCATCACAACCCGCCGGCGCCGGCGCGGCCGTGATGGCGCCACCGCCGGCGGATCCGGCGCCGCCACCGGTCGAGGATCCGGCGCAGGCGACCTACCGCGAAGGGTACGCCGCGCTGGTGGCCGGCGACTTCACCACCGCGCGCGCCAAGCTCGCGACCGCCGCCGAGACCGCGGTCGATCCCGAGCTGCGCGGCGCCGCCCGCGAGCTGGCGCGGCTGGCCGACGAGCTCGGCGCGCGGCAGGCGCGGCTGGTGTTCGGCGCGGCGGCGCTGCACGACGACGGCGCCGAGGATCCCGCCGACGGCCGCACCAGCTTCGTCGCGACCACCACGCTGGCCTCGCTGTACGCCGGCGTCGTGCTGATCGACATCACCAACAACGGCGACTCGGTCCGCGCCGGCGCCGCGCTGATCCTCGGCTCGACGGCGGCCGGCTTCCTCGGCTCGTTCTACGGCAGCCGCGGCCGGTCGATCACCGGCGGCATGGCCGAGGGCTACTCGAACGGCCTCCTGATCGGCACCGCCAACGGCCTCTTGCTGGCGTCGCCGCTCGGCGCCGACACCTCCGAGGCGTTCCAGATGTCGGTGCTGGTCGGCATGGCCGTCGGCGCCGGCGGCGGCATGCTGTACGGCGACACGGTGCGCCCGACCCGCGGCCAGATGAGCTTCGTCGGCACGCTGGCCACGCTCGGCATCGCGTCGGCGGGCCTGGGCCTGGTGGTCGCCAACCCCGACGTGTCGGCCGACACCGTGCTCTACACGATGACCGCCGGCCTCGATCTCGGCGCCGCCGCTGGCCTGGTGATGGGGAAGGATCTGACGTGGTCGTCGGCGCGCGCGCGGCTGGTGTGGCTGGGCGCGCTGCTCGGCGGCGTCGCCGGGTTCGGCGGCTCGCTGTTGATCGGCGGCGACGACGGCGGCAGCGACTTCGGGCGCGCGGCCGCTGGCATCACGCTGGCCGGCACCTGGGGCGGCTTCGCGCTCGCGACGCACCTGACCCGCGACATGCGCACCGACCGCCGCTACCGCCAGCAGCCGATGGTGCAGCTCGCGCCGATGGGCGTGCCGCACGGCGCCGGCCTCGGCGTCGCCGGCGCGTGGTGAGCTTCCGCGGCGCGCGCCGTCAGCGGCGGCGGGTGATCGCGGTGCGGGCCAGCTCGTCGCAGCGCTCGTTCTCGGGCACGCCGGCGTGGCCCGGCACCTTCACGAAGCGCACGTCGGCGAAGCGGCGGATCGCGTCCTTGATCTCGGCGACCAGCTCGACGTTGGCCTTGGCCTTCCAGCCCATCGACAGCACGCCGATCGCGTAGCTCGAGTCGGTGTAGACCAGCACCGGCCGCGCCGGATCGCCGACGAGGTCGAGGCCGCGCAGCACCGCGGTCAGCTCGGCGATGTTGTTGGTGCCGTGGCCCAGGTACTCGCTGTGCTCCTTGCGGCCGGCGCCGTCGAGCACGACCACGCCGAGCCCGGCCGGCCCGGGGTTGCCGGTGCACGCGCCGTCGGTCCAGACGTGGACCGCGTCGGCCGGCAGGCGATCGCCGAGCTTGGCCGGCGCGTTGGCCTTGGCGCGCGGCGCGGCGTGCGGCTTGGCGTGGGCGCCGGGCTTGGCCGCGGGCGCCGGCGCGGCGCTGCCGAGGTCGGGCTCGATCGTCGCGTCGGCGGCGGCGCCGAGGTTGCGGCCGGCGGCGCGGTAGACCTTGGCGTTGGGCTCGCGCTTGTAGACCACCGCGACCCGGCCGGCCTCGTCGGTGATGAGCGCGCCCGCGGCGTCGACCTCGGCCCAGACGTCGGCGTCGCGCAGGCGGTGGCGCTTCCAGGGCATGGGGACGTATACACCGCCGAGGCGTCGCTGTTGCAGCGGTGGTCGGGCGTGTTACAACGCGCCGACCTGGGAGGATGCTCATGACGATGTCGGCTCGCCGTACTGGTGCACTCGCGCTCGCGACCATGATCGCGCTCACCGCCGCTGCCTGTGACAAGGGCAGCAAGAGCGGGGGCGGTGGTGGCAAGGGCATGGCCGGCGCGTCGGCGGTCGCCCCCAAGGGCGGCCTGTCGCGGGCGCTGTCGATGATGCCCGCCAACTCCGAGATGGTCATCGCCATCGACTTCAAGCAGATCCGCGCCAGCGACCTGTGGAAGAAGTACGAGGGCCTGGTGATGGGGCAGGTCGGCAAGGGCCTCGAGGAGTTCAAGACGGTGTGCGGCTGGGATCCGATCGCCAAGGCCTCGGGCGCGCTGGCGGCGGGTCGCGGCAAGCAGATGGACGAGATGACGGTGTTCGTGAAGGGCTTCGACAAGACGTCGGTGCTCGACTGCATCAAGAAGGCCGCCGACAAGTCGAAGGCCGAGAACGACGGCCGCACCGTCACCATCGACGGCGACTACGTCGAGCTGGCCAAGCCGGGCAAGGACGCGATCCGGTTCATCTTCGCCGACGACGACACCATCCTGATCCAGCGAGTGCCGGGCACCGATGCGATGGCCGACAAGGCCGCGCTGCAGAAGGTGCTGGCCGCCAAGGACGGCGAGGGCCTGATGAGCTCGGCGACGTTCAGCTCGCTGATCGATGCCACCGACACCGGCTCGGCGCTGTGGTTCGTGATGAACGGCAGCTCGTCGATGCTGGCCGGCAGCGGCATGCCGTTCAAGTTCGTCGCGATCTTCGGCTCGGTCCGGGTCGGCGGCGGCGTCGACGGCGTGTTCAAGCTGCGCATGGCCGAGGAGAAGGACGCCAGCGGCGTGTCGGCGATGGCGCAGATGTCGATGGGCCAGATCGAGGGCACGCCCTACGCCGACTACGCCAAGGGCGTGAAGATCGACTCCAAGGGCAAGGACGTGAACGTCTCGTTCAAGTTCACCTCGGCCCAGCTCGAGGCGATGGCGACCCAGGCCGCGGCCCTGCGCGGGCTGTGATCGGGCGCGGCCACATCCGCCGCGGCCTGGCGCTCGCCGCGGTCATCGCGGTCGGCGTCGCCGGGTGCAAGGACAAGAAGAAGCCACCGCCGCCGCCCCCCGTGCCGGTGCCGGTGGCGGCGCTCGGCGCGATCCCGGCCGACGCCACGGTGGTGGTCGGGCTCGACGTCGACCGGCTGGCGTCGTCGGACATGGTCGCGCGGGCGGTCGCCGACATGTTCGTGCGCGACCCCGGGCTGGCGGCGCGCTTCCAGCGCCTGGCCACCGACTGCGGCGTCGACGTCACCCATCAGATCAAGCAGGTCCACCTGGCGCTGGCGCCGGGCGGCAGCGGCGCCGCGCGGCGGGCGCTGCTGGTTGCCACCGGCCGGCTCGACGAGCCGGGCCTGACCCGCTGCCTGCAGGCGGCGGTCGGCAGCGGCGGCGGCGACGTGACGGTCAAACAGACCGGGGCCCGCAGCCTGTACCGGCTGGTCGAGGGCCGCCACACCGTCTACTTCGGCTTCGGCCAGGCCGACACCGTCGTGATCGGCCCCGACGAGGCGTGGGTCGAGACCGCGCTCGGCGACGGGCCCAAGGTCGCGACCGCCGCGCTGGCGCCGTACCTGGCGGCGGTCGATCAGACCCGGGCGCTGTGGTTCGTCGCGGCGATGGACGGCGATCTCGGCGACGCGCTGGTGCGCACCACCAAGGGCGCGGTCAAGGCGGCGCCGGCGGCGGCCTACGCCGAGCTCGATCCGCACGAGGGCTTCGCCGCCCACGCCGCGTTCGCGATGCGCTCCGACGCCGACGCCACCGCGCTGACCACGTTCGCCACCGGCGAGCTGGCGCTGGGGGCGATGGCCGCCCAGGCCATGAACCTCGGCCCGGTGGTGGCCAAGGTGAAGGTGGCGGCGGAGGGGAAGACGGTTCATTTCCGGGTCCAGCTCACCGACGCCGAGTTCAAAGACGTGCTGACGGTGGTTGACACCGGTGGCGACGGCGGACAGGATGCCCCGCCCGCGGCCGACGGCGGTCCCGGGACGGCACCCGATGCGGGGCCGTAGCCGCACGAAGAACGGAACACGACCATGGCTCAGAAGACCTCGACCAAGACTCCCGCCAAGCCCGCCACGCCCGCCAAGGGCAAGGCCGTGAAGGCCAAGCCGGCCGCCACGGGCCCCCTCGCCAAGGTGAAGGCGCTCGGCGGCAAGGACAAGCTGGTCGACAAGATCGCCGGCTCGCTCGCCCACGACGGCGCCGACGAGGGCTCGATCAAGGAGCGCCTCACCAAGGCCTCGAACGCGCAGCTGCTCCGCCTCGCCTCGGTCACCGAGGCGGTCAAGAAGGCCTACGGCAGCCGCGACAAGCTGGTCGACACGCTGATCAAGGCGCTCGGCCGCGCGAAGGACAAGGACTACGTCGCCAAGCTCGGCACGTTCTCGCTGCCGAAGCTGTACGACCTGGCCAAGAGCACCGAGCGCAAGGCCAAGGCCGCCAAGAAGGCGTGACCGACCGCGCGGCGCGCGGCGAGCGGGGCCAGGCGCGCGAGCGTCTCGCCCCCGGACGATCGTGCCCGCCGCGGACCGGGGCGCTACGCTGAGCTGTGCGCGCGCGAGCCTTCGGCTGGGTCGCGGTGATCGCCCTGGCGATCGCCGCACCGGCGCGCGCCGGCGATGACGACGACGATCCGGCGGACGGCGACGCGACCGGCGCGACCCCGCCGATCGCGGGCGCCGTGCTGGTGGCGCGCGACGCGACCTGGCAGCTGCAGTGGGCCGCGGCCCCGGCGCTGACGGTCGCGCTCGGCCCCACCGCGCTGGGCGCGCTCGACGCCGCCCGGGGCGGCCCGGCGGCGCCGTCGCTGTACGGCCCGACCGACGCGGGGCCGCCGGCGGCGTGGCCGTTCGCCGTCGCCGGCGACGTCACCGGTCGGCTCGCGGTCGACGGCGGCGCGCTGCCGGCGCCGGCGCCCGACGGGCGGATCGCCGCGGCGTGGGCGGTGACGCGGTTCACGCTCGATCCGGCGTCGGCCGACGCCGCGACGCTGCGCGTGCTCGAGCTGCGGGTGCGCTACCACGACGGCCTGGCGGCGTGGCTCAACGGCGTGCCGATCGCGCGGCGCGAGCTGGCGGCGGCGGCGCCGCCGCTGGCGATCGCGACCCGGCCGCACGGGCCGGAGTGGGAGAGCTTCTTCGTGCCGGTGGCGCCGGGGCTGTTGCACGCCGGGGTCAACGTGCTGGCCATCGAGGCGCGGCCCGCGGCCCACGGCGCGGCGCCGGCGCTCGAGGTCGAGCTGGCCGGGCGGCCGCAGGCGCGGGTGGTGCGCGGCCCGCTGGTGCAGCGGGTCGGCGCCGATCGCGCGACGATCGTGCTCGAGACCGATCTGCCGACGGTGGCGACGCTGGCCTGGGGCCAGGCCGCGCTCGATCACGCGCTGCCGGCCACGCCGGCGCGGCGCCGCCACGAGTTCGCGCTGACCGGGCTGCCGGCCGACGCGCTGGTGCGCTACCAGCTCAGCGTCGATGGCGCGCCGGTGCCGGCGGCGGCGTTCGCGACCACGCCGGCGGCCGGCGAGGTGATCCGCATCGGCGCGTACGGCGACGTGCGCGGCGGCCACCGCGTCCACGCCCAGCTGATCGAACGGCTGGTCGCCGAGGCGCCCGATCTGGTCGTCGCGTCGGGCGACCTGGTCCTGCGCGGTACCGACGACGCCGACTGGCAGCAGTTCTTCGCGGTGACCGCGCCGCTGATGGCCGCGGTCCCCTACTACCCGGCGGTCGGCAACCACGACCTCGGCAAGACCGGCGATCTGGCGCGGCGGGTGACCGATCAGTTCGCGCTGCCGCCGGGCCCGGCCGATCGGCCGCCCGGCGCCGGCTGGTACAGCTTCGACGTCGCCGACGTCCACCTGGTGATGCTCGACTCGAACGCCTACGACGACGCACGCCAGCGGGCGTGGCTCGAGGCCGACCTGCTGGCCGCCGACGCGGCGCGCGCGATCGTCGTCGTCACCCACGACGGCCCGTTCGCCCGCGGCACCCACGGCGGCAACCAGCAGGCGGTGCGCGACTACGTGCCGATCCTGGTGCGCCACCGCGTGACGCTCTTGATCAGCGGCCACGATCACCTCTACCAGCGCGGCGAGCAGGACGGCCTGCCGTACATGGTCTCGGGCGGCGGCGGCGCGCCGCTGTACCGCGTGCGCTGCGGCGTCGCCGGCCGGCCGCGGTGCGCGCACCCCGACGGCATGGACAAGGCGGTGTCCGAGCACCACTACGCGATCGTCAGCGTCTACCCGGCCCACGTCGAGGTGTGCCCGCGGCAGGTCGACGGCGCGCCGCTCGAGCCGTGCTGGCGGCTGCCGACGCGGCGGTGAGCGCGGCGGCGCCTACGCGGGCTGCGGCGCGGTCGCGCGATCGAGGAACGCGCGCAGCGACGGCCGCTGCCACTGCGCGCGGGCGTAGTTACGGACCGCGTCGGGCACCGGATCGCCGTTGGCCACCAGCCGCATCAGCGCCAGCGCCAGGTCGGCGTCGGCGATCGACCACTCGCTGAACAGCGACGTGCGCCCCGGCGTCAGCAGGTGCTCGGTGATCGCGACCAGCTCGGCGGCCTGGATCGCCGCGCGATCGCCGAGCGGCTCGCCGGCGCGGGCGCCGAACACCGACGAGGTCGGCCGCGCCTCGCGCAGCGCCATCAGGTCGGTGCGCAGGAACGACATGAGCTGCCGCGCGCGGGCGCGCTCGCCGAGATCGGCGGGGAACAGCCGCGGGTAGCCGGGCGCGGGGAAGGTCTCGGCCAGGTACTCGGAGATCGCCAGCGACTCGGTGAGCCACAGCTCGCCGTGGGCCAGCACCGGCACCTTGCCGATCAGCGCGCGCGCGCGCAGCCGGGCCTTGGTCTCGGCTGGGATCGGCAGCGGCACCAGCTCGAGCTCGTACGGCAGGCGCTTCTCCTCGAGCGCGGTCATCACGTGGAACACCCACGGGCTCACCCACCCGGTCTCGGCGTACAGCGTCAGCGGGGCTGCCATGCGGTCGAGGATACCGATCCGCGCAGGCCGCGGAAGCTCGCCGGCGGCGCGATCGTCGTCGGCCAGCCGTCGGCGCCGCGGGTCAGGTCGCCGCACGCCGGCGGCGCGGCGGCCAGCGGCGGGCGGGCCAGGCTGCCGAGGAACTCCAGCTCGTGGGACGCGTCGGTCCAGGCGGCCAGGCACTGCCGCAGCGTGGCCGCGGCGGCGATCGGATCGTCGACGGGCGCGTCCTCGGCGCCGGCCGCCGCCGGGCGCGGGATCGCGGCGCGGCACGCGCGCGCGGCGGCGCACACCGCCGCCGGCGTCGGCAGCGCGGCGCGCTCGTCCGCGACGACGCCGCGGGTCGCGGGATCGCCGTCGCCGAGCCAGGTCGCCAGCTGGCCGGTGTCGTCGGCGAGGTGCACGCGGGGCGGCGCGACCGGCGCGACCGACAGCCACAGCGTGCGGCCGTCGGCGGCGGCGGCGCGCCAGCCGGCGACCGCCGGCGTGTCCTCGCGGGTCCACGCCGCGTGCGGCCACACGTCCCAGCGGTCGCCGACCCGCACCGCGATCGCGTCGGGCTCGAGGCAGAACCAGGTGGCCCCGATGTCGGCGCGCGGCGCCAGGACCGGCCGACACCCGTACAGCGACGCCAGCGGCGGTGGGGGCGCCGGGAGCCAGCCGCCGGCGCGCAGCGGCCCACAGCTCGCGTGATCGGGCTCGATCAGGCAGACGCTCTGCGCCAGCGCCCGGTCCTGGCACGCCTCGGCGCCCAGCCCGTCGCACAGCGCTGGCTGGCGCGCGGCGACCGGCGCGCGCGTCGCCCCGCCGTGGCACGCGAGCAGCGACAGCGCGAGCGCGGACCAACGCATCGACGGCGAGACACCGGCGCCGCGGCGCGGTTGCGTCACGCCGCGGCGAGGCCGCGCACGATCGCCGGCGCGATCGCGAACCGCGCGCACAGCTCGTCGAGCTGCGCCTGCGCCGCGCGATCGAACTTCTGCACCCGGCGCGCGAGGATCAGCTCGTTCTTGAGCGAGTGCTCCCAGCCGGTCAGCTCGGTGACCGTGACCTGGTAGCCGCGCGCGGTCAGCGCCAGCGCGCGCACGACGTTGGTCAGGTGCGAGCCGAACTCGCGGCGGTGCCACGGGTGCGCGGCCAGCGCGGCCAGCGCCGGCTCGGCCGGCTTGTGCTCGGCCAGCTGCCGCGCCACCTCGGCCTGGCAGCACGGCACCACCGCGATCCAGTCGGCGCCGGCGGTGATGCCGCGCACCAGCGCCTCGTCGGTGGCGGTGTCGCACGCGTGCAGCGCGGTGACGACGTGGACCCGCTCGGGCAGCGGCGCCGCGGCGATCGTGCCGGCGACGAACTCCATGTGCGGGCACTCGAACCGCGCCGCCCGCGCCGCGCCCGCGGTGACCAGCTCGGGCCGGCTCTCGATCGACACCACCCGCGCGGCGGTCGCGCGCAGCCGGGTCACGTACATCAGGAACCCGAGGTAGCTCTTGCCGGCGCCGCAGTCGACGATCGTCGCCGCGTTCGGGAACCGCGCGAGCACGTCGTCGATCGCCGGGCCCAGCAGCTGCAGCAGGTGGCGGATCTGCTTCAGCTTGCGGCGCGCGTCGGCGTTGAGGTCGCCGCCGCGGGTGAGCAGATGCAGATCCTGGAGCAGCTCGACGGGCGCCCCGGGCAACAGCTCGGCGGCGACGTCGGCTCGATCGACCTTGGCGCGCACCGCGGCACCCTAGCAGGTTGCCAAGAAACGCCTCAGGCGTTTCGCCGGCAACCTGCCCCGTGCCCGTACCCGTGCCCGTGCCCGCTCTCGCGCCGTCCTGCCGGCGCGCATGCCGTCATCGACGTCTCACCCCGCCGTGAGCGTCACCGCGACCGCGCGGCCATCGCCGCGCACGATCACCTGCGTGCCATCGGCCGAGGCGTCGATCCGCTCGATGTGCGCGGGCAGGACGATCGCGGTCGGCCGGACGTCGCGGCGGTCGCGCGCGCCGTCCAGGTCGCCCCGGCGGGCCGCGCGATCGATCGTCGTGGCGAGCGCGACGCCGTCGTCGTCGAGGGCCACCGTCCACTGCTCGCCGCGGTCGAGATCGAACACGACCGCGCCGGCGATGGCGTGGGCAGCGGTGACGGTCGCCGCGGTGGGGCTGGCGGGAGCGGGCGGGGTGAGCAGCGCGGCGAGCGGGAGGAGGAAGGTGGGGAGCATGGTGACGCCCCCGGGTAACTGCGACCGGCGTGCCACCCGCGATCAGGTGCGATCGCCGGCAGTTGCGCGGGCGCGTGGGGCGGCAGACACGCTCGCGTCGGCGTCGGGACACGCCTTCTTGGCCGCCAGCTTCGCGCGGTGGGCGCGGGTCTTCACCGCGGCCAGGGACAGCCCGGTCGCGCGCGCGATCTCGGTCTCGGTGCAGCCCATCGCGTAGCGCAGCGTGAACACCTCGCCGTAGCGGCTGCCCAGGCGATCGACGCCGCCCAGCGCGCGCGCGCACTGCTCGCGCGCCGACGCCAGCGCCTCGCTCGACGGCGCGCGGGTCGCGAGCGCCTCGATCCACGCGGTCGCGCCCTCGTCGGTGGGCGCCATCACCTCGCGGGCGCGCCGGCGCTGCCGCCGCAGGTGCATCAGCGCCGCGGTGGTGGTGACGCGGTACAGCCACGTCGAGAAGCGGGCGTCGCCGCGGTACGAGCCCAGGTGCCGGTGCGCCAGGAGCATCGCGTCCTGGGCGATGTCGTCGGCGGCGGCGGTGTCGTCCTTCACGAAGCGGAGCGCGATGGCCTTGGCGTAGGAACGCGCCTCGGCATCGAGTCGGGGCGTGTCCAGCGGTCGGTCGTTCATGGGCGTGGCCTCCAGGTCCTGCACATACCCATCCGCAAGGTCCGTTCCACGCGTGTGCGCAAGCGATCTCGATGAGTTACGCCGAAGATCGAGACGTTCGGCGTCTTGCCGGCTATACACTGTCCAAGCGTTTGGACGCCTTTGTCGCTCGAGGCTGGACACCCGCCGGACACCCGCTGGACACCCCGATGCCACGCATCGCCATTCTCGAAGACGATCCGCTGGTCGGCCGCCGCACCGCCGAGCTGGTGGCCGACGGGCTCGCGCACGAGACCACGCTGGCGACGTCGCCGGCGCAGCAGGCCGCCGCGCTCGACGGCGCCGCGGCGGTGATCGTCGGCGCCAGCTTCGGCGGCCGTCCCCTGGCCGCGACCCTGGCCGCGGCCCGCGAGCCGGATCCACGGCGGCCGGTGCTGGTGGTGTGCGCCAGCGGCGACGCCGACGCGATCGGCGCAGCGGCGGCGGCGGTCGGCCCGCTGGCGGTGGTCACGCGGCCGGTGCAGGCCAGCGAGCTGTTGCCGCGGCTGGCGGCGGCCCTCGAGCGCGCCGAGCAGGCGCGCACGATCGACGAGCTGACCCGGCAGGTCGAGGTGCGCGACCGCGCGCTGGCGTCGACCCGCGGCCAGGCCGAGCGCGCCACCGCGGCGCTGGCGTCGACGTCGACCGAGCTGGCCACCGCGACCGAGCGGCTGGTCGTGGCCGAGCAGCTGGCGGCGGTCGGCCGCGTCGTCACCGGCATCGCCCACGAGCTGGGCCAGCAGCTGGCGCTGGTCGGCTACGCCGAGGCGCTCAAGACCCGCGTCGCCGAGGATCCCGAGCTGGTCGAGCTGGCCGACGTGATCGTCGGCGCGCAGCGGCGGCTGCTGGCGATGGTCGACGCGATCCGCGACTTCACCGCCGGGCCCGAGCCCGCGCTGGCCAAGGAGCCGGTCGACCTGGTGACGATCGTCGACGACGCGCTGGCGCTGTTGCGCCACGACCCCGACGTGCGCCGCCGGCAGGTGCAGCGGATCGTGACCGGCCACCCGCTGTGCCTGGCCCACCGCGGCAAGCTGGCGCAGGTGGTGATCAACCTGGTGCACAACGCCGCGCTGGCCACCGCGACCGGCGCGGCGATCGAGGTCGCGGTGCGCGAGGCCGACGGCGGGCTGGCCGAGCTGACCGTCACCGATCACGGCGTCGGCATGGCGCCCGCGGTGGTGGCCCGGCTGGGCGAGCCGTTCTTCACCACCCGCGGCGATCGCGGCTCGGGGCTCGGCGTCGGCATCTGCCGGCGCATCGTCGAGGAGCACGGCGGCGCGCTGGCGTTCAGCTCGACGCTCGGCGTCGGCACCACCGCGCGGGTGACGCTGCCCGGGCTGGTCGGGGTCGGCGCGTGACGCCGCCGCGCGGCCGGGTGCTGGTGCTCGACGCCGAGCCGCACATCGCGCGGCTGGTGGCGCTGCAGCTGGGCGAGGAGTTCCAGGTCGCGGCCGCCGCCGATCTCGACGCGGCGCTGGCCGACCTGCACGCCGTGCCCTACGACGTCGCGCTGGTCGAGCTGGGCGTCGACGGCAAGGCGCCGATCGAGCGGCTGCACGCGGCGGCGCCCGACGTGCCGGTGATCGCGCTGGCCGCGGCGCCGACGACCGCGACGACGGTGGCGGCGATGCGCGACGGCGCGGTCGACGTCGTGCCCAAGAGCGCCAGCGCCGCCGCGCTGCGGGCCGCGGTGGCGCGCGCGGTGGCCCACGGCTCGCTCGCGCGCGAGGTCGCCCGGCTGCGCAACGAGGTCGATCGCGCGCGCGGCCTGGGCGAGATCGTCGGCGAGTCGGCGCCGATGCGCGCGCTGCTCGGGCTGGTCGAGAAGGTCGCG
This sequence comes from Myxococcales bacterium, assembly GCA_016794525.1. Lineage (GTDB taxonomy): Bacteria > Myxococcota_A > Polyangia > Haliangiales > Haliangiaceae > UBA2376. Next base: position 11,051 of record JAEUJY010000069.1, on the reverse strand, counting down.
CTCGCCGACGCCACCGTGCTGATCCTCGGCGAGAGCGGCACCGGCAAGGAGCTGCTGGCGCGCACGCTCCACCGCATCGGGCCGCGGGCCAAGCAGCCGTTCGTCGCGTTCGACTGCTCGGCGCTCACGCCGTCGCTGCTCGAGGCCGAGCTGTTCGGCCACGAGAAGGGCGCGTTCACCGGCGCCGGGCGCGCCCGGCGCGGGCTGTTCCGCGAGGCCCACCTGGGCACGATCTTCCTCGACGAGATCGGCGACATCGCGCCGAGCGTGCAGAACAAGCTCCTGCGCGTGCTGCAGGAGCGCGAGATCAAGCCGGTCGGCGGCGACCACGTCGTGTCGATCGACGTGCGCGTCGTCGCGGCGACCAACAAGGACCTCAAGGCGCTGGTGGCCAAGGGCGACTTCCGCGAGGACCTGTACTGGCGGCTGGCGGTGGTGCCGATCCAGGTGCCGCCGCTGCGCGAGCGCCGCGCCGACATCCCGCTGCTCGCCGCGCACATCCTGGCCCGCCGCCGCGGCGCGGCCAAGACCGGCGCCGGCGGCGCGCGCTACCCGACCGCGCTGGCCCAGGACGCGCTGGCGCGGCTGATGAGCTACGCCTGGCCCGGCAACATCCGCGAGCTCGAGAACGTGCTGTCGCGCGCGGCGATCCTGTGCGACGGCGAGAAGATCCGCGCCAGCGATCTCGACCTGGCCGGGCTGTCGCCGACCGCCACCGCCGCGCCGGCCCGGGCCAGCGCCGGCCTGGCGCCGGGGCGCACGCTCAAGGACATCGTCGACGACGCCGCCCGCGCGGTCGAGCGCGCCGCGATCGCCGAGGCGCTGGCCGAGACCGAGGGCTCGCCGGCCCGGGCCGCGCGCCTGCTCGGCATCAGCCGCGCGAGCATCTACAACAAGATGAAGGAGTACGAGCTGGGCAAGTGAGCGACGGGAAGGGCTCGCGCGACGCGGCGCGGACGTCCGCGGGCGCGCCCGCGCTCACAGCGACGGCGTCGTGACCTGGCCGTCGATCGCCACGCCGCACATGCCCTGGGCGCACACCGCGGTCGGCTGCGCGACGCACGCCATCAGCGTGCACGCGGTGTCGCCGCAGGCGGCGGTGGCGCTGGCGTGGACCTCGGCGGCGAAGTCCTGGTGGACGCCGGCCACCCGGCCGCCGTTGCAGTGATCGCAGCAGCTGAGCTCGACCACCGCGCAGTCGGCATCGACGGAGCACGCCTGGCGCTCGTCGATCGTGCTCGGCCGGGGCGGCGCGTTGGGGGCGGCGGGCTTGCAGCCGCCGAACGCGGCCAGGGTGGCGAAGGTCGCGGCGAAGGCCAGGGGGAGGCGCATGCCGCGAGCCTACAACGTCACGCCGAGGCGCGGCGGGCGGCGGCGGCCTCCTCGCGCTCGAGCTCGGCGAACGGATCGGGCGCGCTCTCGAACTGCAGGATGCCCAGCTCGGCGAAGCGGACCCGCTGCCGATCCGACAGCAGATCCATCTTCTTGATCGCCGGCACGATCTTCGCGAACAGGAGCTGGCGGAACATCACCTGCCCCTGGTTGTGCAGCGCGATGTCCATGCACTGCTGCACCGGCAGGCCGACCTTCTCCCAGACCTCCTGGAACAGGAAGCGATCGCGCATCAGCCGCGCCGCCTCGTAGACGAAGTCCTCGCGCTCGCGCCGCATCGCCTCGGGCTGGTCGCGGTAGTAGTCGCGCAGCGACAGCACGCCGTAGGCGACGTGGCGCGCCTCGTCGCCCATGACGTACGCGGTCAGCTCGCGCAGCAGCGGATCGGGCGTGTTCATCCGGATCATGCCGAACGCCGCCAGCGCGAGGCCCTCGACCATGATCTGCATGCCGAGGAACTTCATGTCCCAGCGGCTGTCCTTGAGGATCATGTCGAGCAGCGTCTTGAGGTGCGGGTTGATCGGGTAGGCGAAGCCGACCTTCTCGTGCAGGTAGCGGTTGTAGACGTCGACGTGGCGGGCCTCGTCGACCACCTGGGTCGCGCCGTACAGCTTGGAGTCGAGGTCGTGCACCGAGTCGACCAGCTGCGCCGCGGCCAGGAGCGCGCCCTGCTCGCCGTGCAGGAACTGCGACAGCGTCCACGACGAGGTCTCGACGTTGAGCGCGGTCTTCTCGCGCTCGGTCAGGCGGCGCCAGATGTCGGAGCCGTAGAGCGGCATCAGCTCCTCGGGGCCCATCGGTTGCTCGAGGTCCGGCTGCAGGTGCCACGGCAGCACGACGTCGCTCTGCCACTGCGCGCGGGTGGCCTTGTCGTACAGCTCGCGCAGCTTGGCGCGGCTGTCCTGGTAGCCCCAGGTGTAGGTGACGTCGAGGATCGTCTCGAGCGTCTCGATCGAGGGACCGCTCACGGACTCGGACGTCGGCGCAGGCGCGACCATGGTGCCTCCCAAATGTGAAACTGATTTCAGTTTGAGCTTGGCGCCCGGCCCCCGTCAAGGTGAAACTGGCTTCACGATGTCCCGCGCCACGTCCGCCCCCGCCCGCGCGGCCGCCGTGTTCGTCGATCCCCGCGCGCCGCAGTTCGCGCAGGCGCGCGCCCACCGCACCTACGAGGCGCTGATCGCCGCGGCGTCCGCGGCGTTCGCCGCCGACGGCTACGACGCCACCGGCACCCCCGACATCGCGCGGCGGGCCCGGGTGTCGGTCGGCACCTTCTACCGGTACTTCGACGACAAGCGGCAGGTGTTCATCGAGGTGTCGCGCCGCCACCTGGCCGCCGGCTACGAGCGGATCATGGAGGGGCTCACCCCGGAGCGGTTCGTCGGCAAGGCCCGCCGCGCGACGATCGCGCTGACCGTCGACGTGCTGTGCGCCCACGTCGCGCAGTTCCCGGCGATGCAGCGGGTGTTCGTCGAGATGTCGCTGCGCGACCCCGAGGTCGCGGCGCTGCGCCGCGCCTTCGACGACCTCGGGCGCGAGCGCCTGACCGCGCTGATCACGTCGATCACGCCGCGGTCCCGCGTGCCCGATCCCGCCGCCACCGCGGTGGTGCTGTACATCGCCGCGGTCGAGACCGCCGCCGCGCTGGCCGGCCTGCACGGCCCGGTCGCGGTGCCGGCGGCCGACGCCAAGGCCGCGCTGGTCACGGTGCTCGACCGCGCGCTGTTCAGCGAGCCGCCGCCGTGACGCCGGCGATCACGAGCCGACGATGATCGCGCCCTGCATCATGTCCATGCCGCACACGAACGTCAGCTTGCCGCTGGCCGGCGCGGTGACCGCGATCTCGACCGGCTGGTTCATCGGCAGGTCGACCGCCTTGCCGCCGTCGACCTTCACCTGGGCGCCGCACTCGGTGTCCTCGACGCGGGTGAACACCAGCTTGAGCTTCTCGCCGGGCTTGGCGGTGATCGCGTCGGGCTCGTAGCCGACCTTCTTGACCGCGATCGGGATCGCGCGGGTGCCGTCGGGCGCCACGGTGCCCGCGGTCACCGGCGCGGCGGTGTTCTTCTTGGTCGACTCGGCCTTCTTGCAGGCCACGACGGCGCACAGCGCCAGGGCGACGACGGCGAACTTCATGGCGCGCAGGTTAGCGCCAAACCCGACCACCCGCGAGGCGGGCCCGCTGCGTCACTTCAGCGCGAACGTGTTGACGAAGCAGGCCGGCGAGGCCTTGCCCGCCACCTGGTACGGCGTGAACCGCCAGGTCTTGATCGCGCTGGTCAGCTTCGACGCGACGTCGCCGGTCAGCTTGAACACGCTGGCCGAGGTCACCGCGCCGCTGGCGTCGATGCAGATCTTGGCGCTGACCGACGACGGCGGCGACGGATCGCCGGGGCGGGTGATCGTCGTGATGCGCGGCAGGTCGCCGCTGGTGCGCTTGACCGCGTTGGGCGGCACGACCGGCGGCGGGCCGCTCGGCTTGGGCGGCGTCACCACCGGCGGCGGCGGGCTCGAGCCGCCGGTCGGCAGCACCGGCTTGACCACGGCGACCGACGCGCCGGAGCCGGCGGGCGGCGGCGCGACGATCGCGGGCGCGCTGCCCGAGCCGGCGGGCGGCGGCGCGACGACCACCGCGGTGCCCGGGCCGGGCGGCGGCGGGGTGACCGGCGCGACGGTGGGCTGGGTCGGCGGGCGCGGCGGCGCGGTCGGGCGCGCGTCGCGGATCTGCTGCTGGGCCAGCGCGGCCTGGGCCTCGCGCTCCTCGCGCTCGCGCCGCTTGACCTCGCTCATCGACGGGTTGAACTCGTACTGGGTGCGGGCCTCGGCGACGAAGTGCTGGCGCCACATCACCTCGCCGGCCTGGCGCAGCGACACGTTGTGCGAGCCGGGCTCGACGGCCATCTTCAGCGGGGTCTTCTGCTCGAGCTCCTTGCCGTCGAGCAGGACGGTCAGGCCCTGGGGCTCGGAGTCGAGCACCAGCATCGCCATGTTGGCCTCGGGGCCGGCCGGCGCCGGCGCCAGCACCGCGCGGATGGTCTGGGTCTCGTTCGACGACAGCTCGATCGAGGTCTCCCACGACACGAAGCCGTCGCGGCTGATCTTCACCTGGATCACGCCGGGCTCGAGCGGGATGGTCCACGGCGCGCCGTTGTGCACGTCCATGCCCGGGATCTTGATCTGCGCGTCGGCGGGCTCGACGATGAACTTGAGCGTGCCGGGCGGGGCGACGGTGACCTCGGGCTTGCCGCCCTTGCCGGCCGGCTTGCCGCTGCCGCGGCCGAACGCGACGTAGCCGCCGACCACCAGCGCCGCGATCGCCAGCAACGCCACCGCGATCTTGGCGCCCGAGCCGCCGCGCTGCTCGACGATGCTGGCGCCGATCGCCGGGCTCGAGCTGCGCGGGTTGGGCGCGGTGGCGTCGCCGGCCTCGACCGGCACCGCGACCGGCGAGCTGCTGGCGGTCGGGCGCCGCCGCGGCACCGCGTCGGCGCTCGAGCCGTGGGGGAACGCCGACGGCCGGGCCGAGCCGGCCTGGGGCGCCATGATCCCGATCAGCGTCGCCGAGTCGCGCGGGTCGGCCTCGTGCTCGACCGCCGCCAGCCCGCCGGCGGGGCCGGGCTGCGAGTAGTCGGGGATGTCGTCGAGGTGCACGTGCTGCTGCGAGTCGTGCTCCTGGCCGCCGCCCCAGGCGACGTCCGCGGCCTCTTCCTCGTCGGCGGCCGAGCGCGGCCGGCCGGGATCGGACTTGGCCCGCGCCATCATCGGCGGGTTGGTCTGCGACGGCGCGCGCAGCGGCAGCGCCGCCGGCGGCGGGGTCCGCGCGAACACCGGCGAGCGCGACTGGCCGGCCAGCGAGTCGGTGACCGCCGGGCCGCTGAAGTTGCCCTCGGGCGCCTCGAGCGCGAACGCCCAGTCGCACCACGCCTGGACCTCGCGGTTGGTCGCCGACAGCTGGTAGCGGATGCGGACCGCGTGCAGGTCGTCGCGCAGCTCGGCGGCCGAGGAGTAGCGGTGGTCGGGATCGCGGGCCAGCGCGCGCAGCACGATCGCGTCGAGCTCGGGCGGCACCGCCTGGTTGAACGCCGACGGCGGCAGGATGTCCGACTTCTGGACGTTGAGCAGCGTCTGGTACTCGTTCTTCGACGCGAACAGCGGCCGCGCCGTGAGCAGCTCGTGGGCGATGACGCCGATCGAGAACAGATCGGAGCGCGCGTCGAGCTCCTTGCCGCTGATGGCCTCGGGGGCCATGTACGCGAGCTTGCCCTTGACCCGGCCGGTCTGGGTGCGCAGCTGCTGCGACTGGGCCTTGGCGATGCCGAAGTCGATGACCTTGAGGTGACCCGAGCGGGTCACCATCAGGTTGGACGGCGAGACGTCGCGGTGGACCAGCCCGAGCGGCTCGCCGTCGTCGTCGCACTTGGTGTGCGCGTACTCGAGCGCCTCGCACGCCTGGATCAGCAGCGACAGCGTGACGTTGATCGTCGGCGGCCCCGACACCTTGCGCGCCTGGCGCAGGATGCGCCGGACGTCGCGGCCGTCGATGTACTCCATCGCGATGAAGTACACGCCGCCGACCTTGCCCAGCTCGAACAGCTGGACGACGTTGGCGTGCTGGAGCATCAGCGCGAGCTTGGCCTCACGCACGAACGACTTGATGAAGGTCGCGTCCTCGGCCAAGTGCGGCAGCAGCCGCTTGAGCGCGACGACGCGCTCGATCCCTTCGATGCCGCGCTGCTTGGCGCGGTGGACGGTCGCCATGCCGCCGACCCCCAGGCGCTCGAACACGGCGTAGGGGCCGAACTGCTCCTGGGTGAACGTACCGCTTGGATCGTTTGGCTGCGTCATGACGCGTTGGGTCGCGACGCAGATGTTGGCACGCGCTCGTTTCGAATGCGCGACGAAAAACCGGAAAATAGAGGTGCGTGAGGTGACCCGAAGTCACTCCTACAGTGACCCACCACCCAGGCGCGGTCAGGTGCTCGCGGCGGCGACTTCGTCGGGGGTGAAGACGTCCATCGTCAACGCGTGGATCGGGCCCTTCAGCTCCTCGGCGAGCGCGGCGTTGATCACCCGGTGGCGCTGCATCAGCGACTTGCCGGCGAACGCGGCCGACACCACGCGCAGCTTCCAGTGGTCCTTGGTGCCGGTGAGATCTTCCAGCGCCACCTCGGCGTCGGGGAGGGCCTCGCGGATCTTGGCAGCGATCTGATCGGCGGTCACGTGGCAGTGCTAGCACGGTGCGCGTAGGCTCGGGGCATGCGGACGCTCGGGTGCGTCGTGGTCCTGGCCGCGCTGGCGGCGCGCCCCACCGCGGCGCGGGCCGACGGCGGCTACGCCGAACGGATGATCGCGATCGACGCCACCGCCGACACGCTGATCGTCGTCGGCATGGTCGGCGACCACGAGTGGCCGATCTACGCCGGCCTGGCCAGCTACGCGCTGGGCGGCCCGATCCTCCACGCCGCCCACGACGAGTGGCCGCGGGCCGGCGTCAGCCTCGGCGTGCGCGTCGGGCTGCCGCTCGCGACCGGCGCGATCGGCGACGCGATCTGCGTCGACGACACCGGCCTGTTGCGCTGCATCGGCTCGGCGGCGGTCGGCGCGGCGATCGGCATGCTGGCCGCGCAGATCATCGATCCGGCGGTGATCGTCGAGGGCGAGGCCGGGCCGACGCCGGCGATGCTGTCGATCGGCGGGACGTTCTAGGACCTCCGCCGCGTCACGCCGGGCGCTCGGTTCGCCGCGTCTCGCGTCTCGGGTGGACCGCCTCGCGCATCCTGCGCGCCTCCCCGTCACGCCAGCGGACCCGGGCGCTCCCACAGGCTGGGCGGCGGGCCGCCGCGCTTCCAGCCGCCCTGCATGAGCCAGGTCTGCGCCGCCGCCGTCGGCATCGGCTCGAAGCCCTTGGGCCACGCGAACGGCACGCCGTCGCGCTCGGCCCAGCCGGCGAATGCCACGCCGCTGGCGTAGCGGTCTAGCGGGGCGCGGCGCTGGCCGAGGCCGGCGTGATCCTCGCGGTGGCGGCGCCAGTTGTTGAGCACGTAGGCCAGCGCATGGCGCGCCTGGCGCGGCTTCTCGAGCGTCGTCGCGTGGTAGCGGTCGGTGAAGACGCGGCCGCGGCGCGGCGCGCCACCGGCGATGGTGACCGCGCGGTTCAGGCGCTTCGCGGCGGAGACGCACAGCGCGCGGACGCCGTTGGCCAGCGCGCGGCGATCGTCGGCCTCGCAGAGCAGGTGGATGTGGTGGCGCTGGATCGACAGGTGGACGACGCGGAAGTCGGCGCGGCCGACCAGCGCGATCATCGCGGCCCGCACCGCCGCGTACGCCTGCGGGCGGCGCAGCCCGACGGCAAGCGCCGAGGGGAATCCGGTGGCGCGAATCTGTCTGCGATCGCCGCGCGGGGCCGCGATCGTCCTGTGGGAGCGCCCCGGGCGTGAGGCACCACGGCGCGCGCGGACGGGCGGGCTGTCCAGCGCGGCGGCCCGCGCCCGGTGGCGCCGTGGAGGTGTGGCGCACGCTCACGTGGCGACACACCGTCCTGGACGTTCAGACGACGCCGAGCTCCTTGCCGACCTGCGCGAACGCGGCGACCGCGCGGTCGACGTCGTCCTCGGAGTGCGCCGCCGACAGCTGGACGCGGATGCGGGCCGCGCCCTTGGGCACCACCGGGAACGAGAAGCCGATGACGTAGATGCCGAGCTCGAGCAGCCGCGCCGCCATCTGGTTGGCGAGGCGCGCGTCGCCGAGCATGACCGGCGTGATCGGGTGGGTGCCGGGGCGGATGTTGAGGCCGGCCGCGGTCATGCCGGCGCGGAAGCGCGCGGTGTTGCGCTCGAGCTTGTCGCGCAGCTCGGTCGACTCGGACAGGAGCGCGATCGCGGCGAGGCTGCCGGCGACGATCGGCGGCGCCAGCGTGTTCGAGAACAGGTACGGCCGCGAGCGGTTGCGCAGCAGATCGATGATCTCGCGCTTGCCGCTGGTGAAGCCGCCCGACGCGCCGCCCAGCGCCTTGCCCAGGGTCGAGGTGTAGACGTCGACCCGATCCATGCAGCCGCGGTGCTCGGCGGTGCCGCGGCCGGTCTTGCCGACGAAGCCGGTGGCGTGGCTGTCGTCGACCATGACCAGCGCGCGGTAGCGCTCGGCCAGGTCGCAGATCGCGTCGAGGCGGGCGATGTCGCCGTCCATCGAGAAGACGCCGTCGGTGGCGATCATCCGCAGCCGCTTGCCGGCGGTCGCCTGGAGCTTGGCCTCGAGGTCGGCGAGGTCGTCGTGCTCGTAGCGGTGGCGCTCGGCCTTGCACAGCCGGACGCCGTCGATGATCGACGCGTGGTTGAGCGCGTCGGAGATGATCGCGTCGTCCTCGCCGAGCAGCGTCTCGAACAGGCCGCCGTTGGCGTCGAAGCACGAGCCGTAGAGGATCGTGTCCTCGGTGCCGAGGAAGGTCGAGATCGCGGCCTCGAGCTCCTTGTGGCGATCCTGGGTGCCGCAGATGAAGCGGACGCTCGACAGCCCGTAGCCGCGCTCGTCGAGGGCCTGCCGCGCGGCGGCGGTGACCCGCGGGTGCGACGACAGGCCGAGGTAGTTGTTGGCGCAGAAGTTCACGACCTCGCGGCCGCCGGCGGTGATGTGCGCGGCCTGCGGCGAGGCGATGATCCGCTCGTGCTTCCACAGGCCGGCGTCGCGGATGTCGGCCAGCGTGCGCGCGAAGACGTCCTTGGCGTCGGTGTACATGCGGCCGGTTATACGCCGCCGGGCCGGTCAGGGGTGCGGGTGGTCATCGCTCCCCCCGATCGCCCAGTAGTGCTCGGCGGTCGTCTCGTCGTCCGGTGGGGCCGCGCAATCGGCGCAGAACTCCACCACCCGCGGGCGCGCGCCGCGCGGGCGCGGCACGGTGGTGCCGCAGGTCTGGCAGTGGCTGACGTCGTGGTCGAGGCGGTCGTGGCGCATGAGGGTCCTCCGGGTGAAGGTCGCGAGACCGGTGTCCCGGCACTATCCGCGCGCCACCCGAGTTCGACAATGTCGAAGTCAGGACGCAATCGTTCGATCAGGTCGACGTGTCGCGCCGGCCCAGCGCCGGGACGTCTTCGGTCGAGCACCGCCGCGCGCCCTCGAGGACCTCAGAGCCTGTAAGTCTTTCGGTCTGCCGCCGTGGTGCGGCCAGGACACTGCCGCGACGACGGCGACGGCGTCGTCGTCCGCGTCAGCCTGGGGCGCGCCGTGGGCTAGCCGAGACCACCCACCGCGGCCAGGTGGCCGAGGTTGTAGGCGAGGACCATCAGGAGGATGACGGGGCGGACGCGGTCGAGGCCGCGTACGCGTAGTTTCGTGAGTCCCCGGTGCTCGCGGAGGTCGGCGTTGATGCGTTCGGCGGTGGCGGCGCGGTCCTTGTAGATCGTCTTGGCCTCCTCGGTCGCCATACGCGTTCGCCACGCGAAGGTGTGGTCGGTGTCGTTGGGCTTGCGCGCATGCGGGTCGCGATCCTTGCTGCGCGACCGGGTTACGGGCGCGTAGAGCGTGACCCCCTTCTTCTCGAGGTCGTCGAAGGTCGCGAGGTTCACGAAGCCACCGTCGACGAGGACCTCGTCCACGGGTGCGAGGCGCTCCTCGACCTGCGCCACCATGGGGCCGAGCTCACCGTAGTCGGTGCCGTTGTTGGAGACGCTCGTTCCGACGACGAATTGGCTGTCGACGTCGGTCGCGAGCTGGACGTTGTAGGCGGGGCGGAAGCCGCCGTCGGGCATCTTCATGACGCGCGCTTCGGGGTCGGTCGTCGACACCCGCAACTCCTTCGCCGCCTTGCCCGACGGCGGCGGCGCGGCCACTTTCTCCGACGAGGCCTCGGCGTCCGCCTTGCGCCGCGCCTTCTCTTCGCGGCGGCGCATCTGGTCGAGGGCCTGCTCCAGCCGCTGCGCCCGCTCTTCGACGGCGCGGCGCTCCGCGGCCCGCTCGCGCACCCGGCCCGGGTCCGCGTCGGCCAGGCGCTTGACGCGTCGGACCTGGCTCTGCGCCTCGAGCTCGAACTGCCGCAGCCGCTTCTTGGTCCGGAACGACGCCGCCCCGGCGCTGGCGCGCACCTTGACCCCATCCTGCGCGACTCGGCGGAGCGTGACGAGCCCGGCCTGCAGCAGCACCGTCAACAACTGCGTCAGCAGCGCGTCGAGCACCGCCTCGTGGCTCACCCGGAAGTCCGCCAGCAGATCGTGGTTCACGCTCACGCCGCCACAGATCCACTTGTACGCATCGTGCGCCGTCGTGAGGCGCGCCAGCTGACGTGCACTCCCGACGCCCTCGCTGGTCGCGTACAGCCATAGGCACAACAACAGCTTCGGGTCCGTCGCTGCGCGCCCCGGCCGGCTGCCACGTGCCCGGATCGACTCATACAGCCCCGACAGATCCATCCGCCCCAGCAACTCCCACATCGCCCGCGCCGGATGCTCTGGCCCGATCAGCGCGTCGACGTCGTACGTCACCATCACCATCTGCGACCGGTCCGGTACCCGGACCCGCGCCTCCCCCTCGTCCTCCTCGGGCAGCGTCGCCTCCGTGCTCGGAGCTTGCAGCGCGTCGTCGTCGAAGAGCTTGCCGGTGCTCATGCACCGACCTGATCACACGCCGCGGGCCGTGTCGATCCGGACCTGGAAATACTTACAGGCTCTCAG
>JAEUJY010000065.1 GCA_016794525.1 Myxococcales bacterium | reverse complement strand
CCTGCGCAAGAACCTCTTCGACGTCCGTCGCACCGCCGCGGTCCAGAATCTCGAGACGATCCATCGACTGCTTGCAGCCGCCGCAGTCGACCTGCGGAGTGCAGCGCAATAACGCCACATTCAAACCGTTCGGTGTTCTAGCGGCGGCAGCGCCGCCACCAGCGCTGCCATGCCGCGCGACGTGGTCTCGCGCGCCATCGGCGGTGCTGCCAATGCCGCGAGACGCGACTCGGCAGTCGCGAGGGTCGTTGGGGCGTCCGCGAGCGTCGCTGCGAATGTCGGATCGTCGGTGCCCTCTGCGAATTTGGCAGCGCGGCTGCTCATCTCGCGAAACGCGGCGATCGCGGCTCGCGCCTGGTCGACCGCGGTGGCGTGTGCGGTCGTCGTCTCCGCGATCTCGACCGCTCCGATCGCGGCGTCGACCGCAACGTGCAGGCGCCGCAGGTTGTCGACGACGTTGCGGCCGTGGCCCGCGCGCTCATCAGCGGTGGGCGCGGCCGGCTCACGCCCACCGTTGGGGTGCGCGCTGGTGTGGGTACGGCCGCCGTCGTATTGGTACGCGCTCATCGCGGCCGCCATCCATCAAGCGCGCCACCGATCGACACCAGGGTGCCGGCGACGGGGACGGTGGAGACGTTACTCCTCGACATGGCACAACCTGGCAAGCGCCAGAGTGGATGCACCATTCTACGGGTTCATTTCGAACTCCCTCCCCGAGGAACCACAACAATCGGCAGCAACGCGTATCGGGGCTTACTATGGTTTCGTGAAAATCGCCTCTCAGTCCGCGCCGACCAGCGTCGCGTCGAACGGGATCGCGGGCCAGACCGACTGCGTGAGGGTGGGCAGGTGGCGCTGGACGCGGCCGAGCTCGTTCGGGTCGGTGACGTTGCTGCGGCGGTGCCAGGCGAGCATGCCGGCCTCGAACTGCGCGGCGAGCTCGTCCCAGCTGCGGTAGCGGCGCTGGAGGCCGACGGCGATCTTGCCGGCCTCGGTCCAGCAGGCGTCGTCGTCGAGGAAGTTGGCGGCGCGGCCGATGCGGAGCAGGTCGAGGGCGCGCACCTGATCCCAGGCGGGGTTGCCGGTCTGGCCGTCCTTGAGCTCGGCGATGACCTTCCACAGGTGGCCGGGGCCGGTGGCGCCGTACCAGCTGGCCAGCGACGCGGTGGCGCGGTCCTGCGCCCAGGTCCCGCAGTCCTCGCCGCCGGTCCACAGCGCGTACGCGCCGTGCACCCAGCGCCGCAGCGCGGCGGCGCGGCGCTTGCTGGCGCCGAGCGTGATCAGGCCGATGACGACGCCGAGGGCGATCACGACGACGGCGGCGATCGGCACGATCACCGCGGGGCGCAGGAACGACGAGGACTCCATGGGTGTCCAGGTAGAGTCGCGTCGGGCCCGATCGTGACGCGCGGCGCGATCAGTCGCCGTCGGGGCGCAGCTGCGCCGACAGCTCGGCCAGCCGATCCTTGAGCCGCTGGTAGCGCTTGCGCAACAGCGCGGCGTCGCGGGTGACGTGGGTCGGATCGCCGTCGCCCATGATCAGCGCGATCTCGTTCCACGGCAGGCGGCGGTCGAGCCGCAGGCCGAGCAGCATGTGATCGTCGGGAGACAGCGCCTCGCGCACCTTGGCGAAGGCGTCCTTGACCTCGGTGCGCTGGTGCGGCGCGGTCGCGGTGCGCACCGCGGCCACCGCCTCGGCCACCGCCGGCGCCAGCGACAGGGGCAGGTTGCGCCGATCGCGCTGCGTCGCGCGCAGGAACTCGTTGCGGGCGATCGTGTACAGCCACGCGCGCAGCGAGCTCTCCCAGCGGAACCGCGGCAGCCCGCTCCACGCGCGCTCCCACATCGCGCTGAACGCGTCGCCGGCGCGGTCGTGATCGCCCGCCAGGCCCACCAGGAAGCCGAACAGCTCGGCGCCGTACCGCGCGACCGCCGCCGTCAGCGCGCCGTCGTGGTCACCGGCCGCGCAGCGCGCTCGCAGGTCGGACTCGTCCGGCGTCACCGGTCGAGCCTACCGGAAAGCCCTGGCAAACGTCGGCCGCGGTGGCGCCGCGGGTCACACCGCGCGCGGCGCGGGTCTGGTGGCGATGGAAGCCAAGCAACCGTTCGCCGATCTCGACCCGCCGCGCACGACCCCGACGCCGAGCCCCGGCACCCCCGGCAAGCGGTCGCTGACCCAGGGCCTGGCGCCGCGCACCATCGTCTACCGCGACGCCGCCCCCACCGCGGCGGGGCCGCGCGACGCGAACGGCGTGGCCGCCGACGCCGAGGCCGCGGTCGCGCGGGCCGCGAGCGGCAGCGGCGCCCCGCTGCCGACCCAGGTGCGCCGGCAGTTCGAGGGGGCGCTGGGCGCCGACCTGTCGGGCGTGCGCGTCCACACCGGCGGCGCCTCGGCCGAGGCCGCGCAGGCGGTCGGCGCCAAGGCCTACACCGTCGGCGACGACATCCACTTCGCCGCCGGCCGCTACCAGCCCGACGATCCGTTCGGCTTGCACCTGCTCGCGCACGAGGTGGCGCACACCGTCCAGCAGTCCGGCGGCGCCCCGCGTCGCCAGCACAAGCTCGAGGTGTCGACCCCGCACGACGCGGCCGAGCACGAGGCTGATCGCGCGGCCGACGCGATGGTCCGCGGCGAGACGGCGACGGTCACCGGCGCCACTGGCGGGGTGGTCCGCGACTTCGACTCCGAGATGGTGGCGGCCGGGCGCGCCAACACCCGCAACGAGGGAGAAGGCGACCACGTCAAGGTGATCAACATTCACACGACGATCGCCGATCAGAGCGAGGCCCAAGCTGCGCTCGCCAAGATCGACGGCGCCGAAGCCGCGGTCGCCGCCCATAAGACCGACCTCTACAGGACCGATGGCGGCGGATCAGGGCCGATGTCGAGCATGCTGGTCGAGAACCACCAGGCGCGCTTCGTGCTCGAGCAGTACCTCGCCAGCGTCTCAGACAGCGGCAACTTCCAGTCGCAGTTCGCTGCCTCCTATATGACCACTCGGCAAGACTACGGCGAGTTCATGGGGCTGTGGGCGACGTTCGAAGCCAACGGCGGCAAGCTCGCCGACGACGCCTCGAAGAGCAAGATGGCGGCGATGTCGAGCAACCCTGAGTTCCTGCGCGCCCGCACCAAGTTCGAGAGCGTCCGCGACTCGCTTCAAACCGACAAGAAGACCATCGCGACCGCGCAGATCGACACCGCGTCGGCCAGCGCCGGCCTCCTCGGCGCAGTGCAGGAGGCCCGGGCTGCGGCCGCCAAGGCCACAGCCAACAAGAAGAAGGCGGAGCTGGCCCGGCTGATGGCGTCGATCACGGCGGTCGTCGACACCATCATGACGGTCGGCCAGATCGCCGCCACCGCGACCAGCGGCCTGCTCGCGATCGGCAGCAGCGGTGGTCTCGACATGGGCAAGATGATCGAGTCCTCCAACACCATCGATCCCGGCAACCCGATGGCGGGGCCCGATCTGCGCGCGTTCTGCGTGCCCGGCAGCGACCTCAACCCCCACCACGCCGACGATCCGTCGCACTCGATGGCGCCGCTCGACACCCGCACCTACGCGATGCCGAACCAGACCATGGCCACCGCTCGCGACCTCGGCGGCAAGGCGGTCGGCGCGTTGGGCGGCCCCCAGGCCATGCTGACCAAGGCGGTCACCATGCTGGAGCAGAGCAACATCGACAAGCTGCAGGCCCAGATCGACGCCGCCAACGAGGATGCCAACTTGGCGGCCGCCGCATCGGCGGTGGCGAAGATTCAGGAGAAGCGCCTCAACTACCAGAAGGCGCTGACCACGCTCCTCAACAACGTCGGCAACCTGCTCGATCACAAGAAGCAGGTCGACACCGCGGTCAACGACATGGTCGCGGCCGCCAAGAAGCAGGGTGCCGGCAAAGACCTCACAGGGGCGATCCGCTTGGTCGGATCGGGCGACAAGTTCCTGAGCCAGATCGATCTGACGATCAGCCTCGGACAGGCTCAGCAGCAGAAGGGCGCCGAGGCCAAGATGCAACGCTACAACATCAACCAAGAAGCGTTCAGCACCGGCCATGCCCAGGGGCCGGGCCAGCTCCGCTACTGGACGGTGGCCAAGAGCGATGGCGATTGGGTCGGCACCCGCCACCTGGTCGAGCTCAGGGCGGTGGGCAAGGACAGTCTGGTCAGTGGCAACGGCGCCAACAGCACTCAGTTCGACACCGGAAAGGCGATCGAGGAACTCAGTCACTGGAAGGTCGACGTCACCGAGAAGCGCGACCGCGCCGAACGCGCGCTGGCGCTGGGCAATGCCGCCGGTCAGTCGCGGTAGGCGGCGAGCCGCGCGCGCGCACGCACCTACCCGCGGTCAACGCGATCTCGTTCCACGGCAAACCGGAAGCGCTGGCGACGTGCGCCGCGCCGGCGCGCGCGACCCGCGGCTCGCAGCTCTTGCCGCGTTAGACCCGGAGCGTAGCCTCGCTGCCGCGGCTCAGCTGCGCGCGTCGTCGAGGCCGTACTTCTGGACCAGGCGGATCAGGTTGCGCCGCGACACCTTGAGGTCGGCCGAGGCGCGGGTCTTGTTGCCGCGGTGGCGACGGAGCGCGTCGACGATCATCCGCCGCTCGAGCGACTCGACCGCCGCCGGCAGCGAGCCGGGGTCGAGCGAGATCTCCTCGCGCGGCTCGGCGTGGTGGTGGCGGATCCGCGCCGACAGCAGGTCCTCGTCGATGCGCGGGTCGTCGCCCGACAGCACGACCAGCCGCTCGATCTCGTTCTCGAGCTCGCGGACGTTGCCCGGCCACGGGTAGCCGATCATCTTGCCCAGGCACCCCGCCGACAGCTCCTTGTCGCGGCTGCCGTGGCGCTGCTTGCCGAGGAAGTACGCCGCGAGGATCGGGATGTCCTCGACGCGCTCGCGCAGCGGCGGCAGCGTCAGGTTGATGACGTGGATCCGGTAGTACAGGTCCTCGCGGAACTGCCCGGCCGCGACCATCGCCGCGAGGTCGCGGTTGGTGGCGGCGATGATGCGCACGTCGACCTTGCGGGTGTCGGTGTCGCCGACGCGGTTGAACGTGCCCTCTTGCAGGACCCGCAGCACCTTGACCTGCAGGGTCGGCGACATGTCGCCGATCTCGTCGAGGAAGAACGTGCCGGTGTCGGCGATCTCGAACAGCCCCGGCTTGTCGCTGACCGCGCCGGTGAACGCGCCGCGCTTGTGGCCGAACAGCTCGGAGTCGAGCAGGTTGTCGTTGAACGCGGAGCAGTTGGTGACGACGAACGGCCGATCGACCCGCGGCGAGCCCTGGTGGATCGCGCGCGCGACCAGCTCCTTGCCGGTGCCGTTCTCGCCCTGGATCAGCACCGTCGACTCGGAGCGCGCGACCCGCGCCAGCGTCGCGTACAGCGACTGCATCGACGGGGCGCCGCCGATGATCCCGCCGAACGCGGTGGTGGGCGCGCTGTCGGCGACCGCGGCGTTCTCGATCGGCACCGCCGCCGAGCCGGCGACCTCGCGCGCGGCCTCGACCAGCAGCTCGCCGAGCAGGCCGATCTCGCCCTCGGACAGGCTGCCCTCGGCGTAGCCGCCGACCAGGAGCGCGCCGACGATCGATCGGCCGATGGTCACCGGCGCCGCGATCTCGCGCATCGACGGGTGAGGCGACAGCACCATCCACGGATCGGCGCTGTCCCGGAGCTGGGTGCACACCGAGCCGAGACACCCGCGACCGTCGCAGGCGTCGTCGTGCTGGTGGTGCGGCAGCACGCCGCCACCGCTGGCGTCGACCCAGCCCAGCGCCAACCCGCGCCGGGAGGCGACCGCCTCCAGGTGGCGGACCAGCCCGATATCATCGAGACGGTCCCATGCGACGACTGTCGTTTTCACGGTCGCGAGTGTGACAACTCGGCGCAACCAGGGCAACCACAATCGGAGCGGTTTTGCCGTCAAGCTGTAACGCCGGCGATGCCGTCGTGTCTCGCATCGATCATCTTGAAATCGATTGAAAATCTAGCCTGCGACACCTGCCGGAGGACCTCGGCGCGATCGCCTCGCGCCTCGTCGTCACGTCACGAAGGCAGGTCGAGCGCCCAGCGCAACGCCGTGCGGGTGTCGGTCCAGGCCCGCTCGTCGACCTCGAGATAGGGCACCTCGACCGTCACGACCTCGAGGCCCCGGTCCAGGCCGTACTTCGAGCCGAACGAGCCGGGGGTCGGGTAGCCGATATCACCCGCGGCGGGGTATCCCGCGAGCCGCGCCATCTCCTCGGCCAGCGCCTGGCCGCGTCCGTCCCAGTTCATCACCCGAAAGGTGGCATGCAGCGCGATCAGCCGCTCGGCGCCGCTCCGATCGATCAGCGACGCCAGCGCCTGGGTCTCGGGCTCGCTCTCGGGCGTCGCGCCCGGGCAGTAGCCGCCCTGGTAGGTCGCGGCCCAGTTGGCCGCGGCGAAGTTGCGGTTGAGGTCGACGTCGCGCGCGTTGTTCTTGCTGCCGCCCAGCAGGCCATCGACGTTGACCACCGGGATGATCCACGTCTCCCGGCCCGGCGGGCGATCGAGCAGCTCCTCGATCAGCCGCTCGGCCTGCAGCCGGGTGGCCGGCTCGTCGCCGTGGATCGCGCCGAACACGATCGCCGGCGGGCGCGGCTTGGCGTACCGCGGCGGCGAGAACACGATCGCCTCGATCGGGCGACCGCTGACCGTCGTGCCGATGACCTCGTCGCGGGCCACGCTCAGCTCCCCGCCCGACGCCGACGCTGGTCCACGGCCACGCTCAATGCTCGAGGTTCTTGCCGAGCACGGTGGCCAGGCCGTAGCCGATGAACGCGATCCAGGCCGCGACCACCCAGCCGCCGAACAGCGTGCCGTTGAAGTCGCGCTTCACGACGTCACCGATGTGGCCCATCACCAGCAGCGTGCCGTAGCTCAGCACGACGCCGGTGACGATGATCATCCACGCGATGATCTTGGCGCCGCCGGTCGACGGCGCCGGCAGCCAGCACAAGAGCGCGAGCGCGGCCAGCACCACCGGGTACAGCTGCAGGAGCGCGATGACCTTGCCCTTGCCGGGCGCCTTGCCGATGCCGTCGATGATCATCTTGATCTTCGGGTCGGCGCCGCCTTCGGGCACCAGCAGCGGCAACAGGATGCACAGCGCGCCGATCGTCGCGAGGATGCGCGGCAGCATCTGCGACTTGTACTCGTGGCGCAGCAAGAGGCCGGGCACCAGCGTCAGGAAGCCGACGAACTCGACGATCTCCTGCCAGCGGATCTTCGGCGCGTTCTTGAGATCGTCGACGACGAAGTGCAGCGCGAGCGGCACCAGCCCGAGCACGGCGGCGAGCAGGCCGCGCGGCACGTTGGCCAGCGACACGATGCCGAACACCAGCGCGAGGACGCCGGCGGCGGCCAGGTACACCTGATCGAACTTGGCGATCGCGTGGCCGTCGCCCTTGAGCAGATCCCAGCGGAAGACGGTCTTGCCGTGGAGGGTCAGCGGGGCGACGAACGAGAGGATCAACACCGCGCCGAACGCGATCAGGACGAGGCGCAGGCCATCGGCGTACGGATCGCGCGGCGCGCCGGCGCGCGCGGCGGTGCGCGACGCGAGGTAGGGCGGCGCCATCGGCGCGGCCATCGGCTGGCCCATGGGCGGTCCCATCGGCATCGGCGGCTGGTACGCCGGCTGCGGCGGCTGGTACGGGGGCGGCTGGTAGGCCGGCGGCATGCCGGCGCCCGGCAGCGGACCGGGACCACCGAAGCCACCGCCGGGCGGCATGCCGGCGCCGGGCATCGGGCCGGGGCCGCCGAAGCCACCGCCGGGCGGCATGCCGGCGCCGGGCATCGGGCCGGGGCCACCGAAGCCGCCGGGGCCCGGGGCCGGGATCGTCGGCGCGGGCTGGGCGAACACCGTCGACGCGCTCGCGGCCGACGGCGCGGGGCCGCCGTACGCCGACGGCGCGGGCATCGTCGCGGCGGGCGGGAAGGCCTGCGCGCCGGGGTTGGGGCCGCCGTAGGCCGACGGCGCGGGCATCGTCGCGGCGGGCGGGAAGGCCTGCGCGCCGGGGCCCTGCGGGATCGACGGCGCGGGCGACGCGAACATCGTCTTCGCTGCGGCGGCGCTGTTCGGCGCGCTCGGCGGCGGGCCGCCCATCGGGCCGCCCATCGGCGGGCCCATCGGGCCGCCCATGCCGGGACCCGGCAGCGGGCCCGGCGACGCCAGCGTCTGCGCCACGCCGAGGTTGGCGGGCCCGGGCGACGCCAGCGTCTGCGCCACGCCGAGGTTCGACGGCGGCGGCGCGGCGGGCGGCGGCGGCATCGCCACGCCCGGGGCCGGCGACAGCCCCTTGGCCTGCATGTCCTTCATGAGATCGCCGGCCTGCCACCCCATCACGGTCTTGGCGTTGGCCGCGCCCGCGGGCGGCGGCGCCGCGGCGGGCTGCTTGGCGCCGCAGAACACGCAATGCATCGCGGCGTCAGGCAGGTCCTTCGCGCAGCTCGTACACTTCTTCACGGTGCTCTCCCGACGGGCCCGCGGGTGCGGCCCGAGAAACTCTGGCTCATTACCGCCCGTCGGTCGACCCCTGTCAATCACGACCCGCGGCAAAGCCGGAACCCCCGCCGGTCACGCTCCGCTCACGCTCCCGCCAGCAGCGCCTTCATCGTGTCGGAGGCGAGCTGCGGGTTCACGCGCCCGCCGCTGGCCTTCATCAGCTGGCCGACGAAGAAGCCGAGCAGGCTGTCCTTGCCGGCGCGGTACTGCTCGGCCTGGCGCGGGTTGGCCGCGACGATCGCCTCGGCCATCGCGCGCACCGCCGCCGGATCGGTGATCTGGCGCAGCCCCTCGCGCTCGATGATCGCGCGCGCGCCGTCGCCGGTGGCCACCATCTTCGCGAACACGTCCTTGCCCAGCTTGCCGCTGATCGTGCCGTCGTCGATCGCCGCGGCCAGCTCGGCCAGCGCGGTCGCGGCGATCGGGCTGTCGCCGATCGGGCGCCCGCCCAGCTCGCGCAGCAGCTCGTTGACGATCCACGCGGCGATCGTGCGCGCGCTGCCCGGCGCGGCGGCCACCGCGGCGTCGAGGTAGTCGGCCAGCGCCGCGTCGCTGGTGAGCAGGTCGGCGTCGTCGAACGCCAGCCCCGCCGCCACCAGCCGCGCCAGCCGATCGGCCGGCAGCTCGGGCAGCGTCGCCCGCACCTCGGCCAGGAGCGCGTCGTCGACGACCAGCGGCGGCAGATCGGGGTCGGGCAGGTAGCGGTAGTCGGCGACCTCCTCCTTGCCGCGCATCGACTGCGAGATGCCGGCGACGCCGTCCCACAGCCGGGTCTCGCGCTCGACCTTGCCGCCGCCCTCGAGGATGCGGATCTGCCGCGCGATCTCGTGCTCGATCGCCGCCTTCACGAACCGGAACGAGTTGATGTTCTTCAGCTCGACGCGGGTGCCGAACGCGGCGTCGCCGACCCGGCGCACGCTGACGTTGGCGTCGCAGCGCAGGTGGCCCTTCTCGAGGTCGCCCTCGCACACGCCCAGCGCGCGCACCAGCCGGTGCAGCGCCTTCATGTACGCGAACGCTTGATCGGCCGAGCGCAGCACCGGCTCGGTGACCACCTCGCACAGCGGCACGCCGGCGCGGTTGAGGTCGACCCGCGAGATCGGCCCCTCGTGGTTGAGCTTGCCGGCGTCCTCCTCGAGGTGGATCCGCGCCAGCGCGACGGTGTGGCGGGCGCCGGCGATCCACACGTCGATCGCGCCGTGCTCGCACAGCGGCTCGTCGTGCTGCGAGATCTGATAGCCCTTGGGCAGGTCGGGGTAGAAGTAGTGCTTGCGCGCGAACCGCGAGCGCGCGCGGATCTGCGAGCGGGTGGCCAGCCCGAGCTTGACCGCCGCGAGCAGCGCGGCGCGGTTGAACGTCGGCAGCGCGCCCGGCATGCCCAGCACGGTCGGATCGGTCAGCGAGTTGACCGGCGCGCCGTACGCGACCGGCACCGGCGCGAACGCCTTGGTCGCGGTGGCGAGCTGCACGTGCACCTCGAGCCCGATCACCGGCTCCCAGGTCACGCGGCCTCCCGCGGCGGCCACGGCGCGCGCGGCGCCGGCCCGGTGGCGCGCTCGATCACCTGCCCGGCGGCGCACAGCGTGGCCTCGTCGAGCGGGCGGCCCATCAGCTGGACGCCGAGCGGCAGCCCCGCGGCGGTCGCGCCGCACGGCACCGCCAGGCCGGGCAGGCCGGCCAGGTTGCACGCCAGCGTGAACACGTCGGCGCGGTACATGTCGAGCGGCGTCGGCGTCGAGCCGGCGAGCCACGCCGGGGTCGGCGCCACCGGCGCCAGCACGCAGTCGACGTCGGCGAACGCGCGATCGAAGTCGCGCCGCACCAGCGCGCGCACCTGCTGGGCCTGGCGGTAGTACGCGTCGTACGAGCCGGCGCGCAGCACGTAGGTGCCGATCATGATGCGGCGGATGACCTCGGCGCCGAAGCCCTCGCCGCGGCTGCGCGCGTACAGCGCGTCGAGATCGGCCGGGTCCTTGGCCCGCGCGCCGAAGCGGATGCCGTCGTAGCGCGACAGGTTCGACGCGGCCTCGGCCGGCGCGATCACGTAGTACGCCGGCAGCGCGTAGCGGGTGTGCGGCAGCGAGACGTCGACGATCGTCGCGCCGGCGTCGGCCAGGATCGCGCGGGCGCGCGCCACCGCCGCGGCGACGTCGGGGTCGAGATCGTCGGGCAGGTACTCGCGCGGCAGCCCGACCCGCAGGCCGCGCACGCCGCGCTCGAGCGCGGCGGTCAGCGCCGGCGCCGGCGCGTCGATCGACGTCGCGTCGCGCGGGTCGTGGCCGGCGATCACCTCGAGTGCCAGCGCGGCGTCGGCGACGGTCGCGGCCAGCGGGCCGATCTGATCGAGCGACGACGCGTAGGCGATCGCGCCCCAGCGCGACACCCGGCCGTAGGTCGGCTTGAGCCCGACGACGCCGCAGAACGCCGCCGGCTGGCGGATCGAGCCGCCGGTGTCGGTGCCCAGCGTCAGCGCCGCCGAGCGCACCGCCATCGCCGCGGCGCTGCCGCTCGAGCTGCCGCCCGGCACGCGCGCCAGGTCCCACGGGTTGGCGGTGGCGCGCCACGCCGACTGCTCGCCGGTCGAGCCCATCGCGAACTCGTCGCAGCCGAGCTTGCCCAGCACCACCGCGCCGGCGGCGCGCAGCCGCGTGACCGCGGTGGCGTCGTAGGGCGGCCGCCAGCCGGCCAGGATCTTCGACGCGGCGGTCGTCACCAGGTCGCGGGTGACGATCACGTCCTTGACGCCGACCGGCACGCCGGCCAGCGGGCCGAGCGCCTCGCCGCGGGCGCGGGCGGCGTCGACCGCGTCGGCCGCGGCGCGCGCGCCGTCGACGTCGACCGCGAGGTACGCGCCGATCGCGCCGTCGGTGGCGGCGATGCGGTCGAGGAACGCGTCGGTGATCGTGCGCGCCGAGCGGCGGCCGGCGCGGACGTCGGCCGCGAGCGTCGTGGCGGTGAGCGCGGTGACGTCGTCCACGGCGCTACTCGCGGATCACCGCCGGCACGACGAAGCCGCCGTCGGCCACCACCGCCGCGCCGCCGGTCGCCACCTCGACCGGCAGCGTCGGGCCGGGCACGTCGTCGCGCAGCCGCAGCGTCATCGCCACCGCGTGGGTCATCGGCTCGACGCCCGCGGTGTCGACCTCGCCGAGCATCGCCACGTGCTCGAGGATCGCGCCCAGCTCGCCGCGCAGCCGCTCGCGGGTCGCGTCGTCGAGCGCCAGCCGCGCCAGGTGCGCCAGCTCGTCGACCTCGGCGCGCGACAGCACCGTCACGCAGCTGGTAGGGGCTGCGGCGACAGCTCGCTGCGGCCGCCCATGCGCGCGGCGAGTTCGGCGCCGGTGCGGAGGTGATCGTCGGCGACCTTCGCCGCGCGCTCCGCGTCCTTGGCGCCGACCGCGTCGAGCAGCGCGCGGTGGTGGGCGCGCACCGCGTCGGGCGACGCGGTGAGGTTCGCCAGGAGCGGCATGTACGAGCGCACGCCCTCGCGCACCGTGTTGATGAGCAGGCCCATCACCGTGTTGCCGGCGACCTGGGTCAGCGCGACGTAGAACTCGAAGTCGGTCTCGAACAGCTCGGTCGGCGTCGCCGCGGCGTCGGCCTTGTCGGCGAGCGCCTTCAGCCGGACCAGCCCGTCGGCGCTGGCGCGGTACGCGGCGAGGCGCGCGATCTCGCGGCCGAAGATGCGGCGCAGCTCGAGCATGTCGCGGATCAGCTCGGGGTGGTTGCGCCCGGCGAGCGGCAGCAGATGCTGGACCAGCTCGATTCCGCCGGTCTCCATGAAGTTGGTCACCCGGGTGCCATCGCCCTGGCGGATGCGCACCAGCCCGAGGTGCTCGAGCTTCTTCAGGGCCTCGCGCAGCGACGCGCGGTTGACGCCGAGGCGCTTGGACAGGTCGCGCTCGGGGGGCAGCTTGGAGCCTGGGGGGTACTGCCCGGTGAGGATCAGCGAGCGCAGTTGCTCGACGATCTCCTCGGCAACGCGTTGCTTTTCAACCGGCTTCAGGATCGACACGGGCAGAGGTTAACTCGTCCGACCCCCGCTGTGAAAGGCCCTCGGCGCGTCGATTGCAGCGCTTGTGACCCCGGCCAACACCGTGATAGCTCTCGGATCGTGGCTGCGCCCGGCAACTCCAACGACGACGCGATCCGAGCGGCGGTGGTGATCGCCGGCCGCGCCCCCTACGCGATGTACACCGCCACCGCGGTGTCGCCGCTGTCGGCGCGGCTGCGGGGCCCGCTGCTGCTGGAGATCGGCGAGGCGTTCACCGTGCGGATGAGCCGCGCCGCGGTGGCCGTCGAGGTCCCGACCAAGGTGGTCGAGGTCGTGCGCAACGATCACGGCGACTCGGAGATGGTGATCGCCTTCACCGACGCCGATCGCGCCAAGCTCGCGCCGCTGCTCGCGTAGCCGTTACTTCTTCGGGCGGCTGAACAGGCCCGGCCGCGACGACGCGTTCTGCTTCATCGACTCGGCGGCGCGCAGCTCGGCCGCGGCCTCGCTCGAGCGCGGCGCCAGCTCGAGCGCCTGGCGCAGGTGGTTGATGGCCGGCGTGGCCTCGCCCTCCATGCGCGCGATCCGCCCCAGCAGCAGGTGGGGCAGCGACGAGTTGGGCCGCAGCTCCATCGCCTTGCGCAGGTGGCCGCGCGCGGCGCTCAGGACGTCGGCCTTGACCGCCGCCGCCACGTACTTCGCCCAGCCCAGCATCGCCTGGTAGTCGCCCTCCTCGGGGCTCAGCTCGACGGCGGTCTTGAAGTGCATGACCGCGTCCTCGAGCGCCATCCGCCGCAGCGCGGCCTCGCCCTGGCGGAACGCCTCCTCGCCGCCGATCACCTGCTTGACCTTGGAGGCCGCGGCCTCGGCCTGGGCCTGCACCGCGGCGGCGCCGCCGGCCTTGAGCACGCGCACGTACTCGGCGCGGCGATCGGGATCCGACAGCACGCCGAACGCCTCGTTGATGCGCGCGAACACCCGGTGGGCCTCGCGCTTGTCGTCGCCGACGCCGGCGGCGGCCAGCCGGTCGGGGTGGAGGTGGCGGGCCAGCTCGAAGTACGCGGCCCGGACCGCCTCGACCGACGCGTCCTGCTCGAGGCCGAGCATCGCGAAGTGATCGGCGCCGGCGTCGAGCGCCGCCCGGCGATCGGCGATCAGCGCGGCGACGCGCGTCGGATCGGCGCCGCGCACGCGGGGGCCCGGGCGACCGCTGACCGGGATCGGGCCGGTCGTGGCGCGCGCCGGGACGGTGGTGATCGGCCGCGTCGTGGTGCGCGGCTGCGGCGAGACGATCTGGCTGGTGGTGGTGCGCGGCTGCGTCGGGATCGGGCCGGTCGCGGTGCGTGGCTGGGACGGGATCGGGCCGGTGGTGGTGCGCGGCTGGGTGGGGATCGCGCCCGTGGTGGCGCGCGGATCGGTGGCGATCGGGCCGGTGGTGGTGCGCGGCACCGTCGGGATCGGGCCGCTCGCGCGTCCGCTGCCGTCGGGCGAGGGCGTGCTGGCCGGCCGCTCGCGCGTCGGGATGGTGTTCGTCGACGGCCGCGTCGGGATCGCCCCGGTCGATGGCCGCGTCGGGATCGTGCTGGCCGAGGGGCGCTCGCGGGGCGTCGGGATCGACGTGGCGGACACCCGCTCGCCCGGCGGCTCGGTGGGGACGCGCGGATCGCCGGGCACCGCGGTCGCGACGCCGGTGGCCAGCAGCACCAGCGCGATGGCCTCGACGGTGCGGGCGTCGAGCCCGACCGGCGACGGCGCCAGGTTCATGCGCGCGCCGACCAGCCGCGCCAGCACGTCGGCCTCGCCCTCGCCGAACCCGAACGCGGCGAGGTCCGCGTCGGCGGGCACGGCGATCGCGTCGGCCAAGGACGCGACCTCGCGGTGCAGGCGATCGATCGTGTAGTGGGCGCGCACGCCGCTGTACAGGATCCAGCGGGCGTCGACCGGCGGGATCGCGCCGAGCGGCGGCGAGTCATCGAGCTGGAACCGGCCGCTGTCGACGCTGAACAGCCGCGCGGCCCGGGTCGCGACCAGCCGGCGGCCGAGCCGGCCGACCATGTCCGACGACAGCCGCGCCACCCGCGCCACCACCTCGACCTCGTCGCAGCCGGGGTTGGCCGCGATGATCCGCGCCACCTCGCCGGCCTGGGTCGACCTGAGCACGCCCAGCGTGACCGCGATCTTGGCCGCGCTGTCCGCGGGGTGCGGGCTGGCCGCGCCGACGACGCCGCCGTCGCGCCAGGCGACGCGGTGCTCGCGCCCGGCGCTCGCGACGATCAGCTCGCCGGTGAAGCCGCGCGCCGCGATCGCGGCGAACGTCCGCGGCAGCGGCCGATCGGTGATGGCTCCCTCGGTGACGATCACGGTGCTACCGACGACGGGTCCACAGGCGGTGGCCGACCAGGCCCAGCGCCGCGACCCCGACGACCGCGACCACCACGCCCAGGAGCGTGGCGTTGGCATCGGTGAGCGACCACCAGGTGGCCAGCGCGAGCGCCGGGGACGACATACCCCGAGGATAGATGGCCCGCCCGCCGAGTCAACCCGGCCGGCGTCGCCCCCGCCGCGGCGCCCGTGGTAGATTTGCCCGCGGTGAGCACGTCGTTCCCGCTCGGGTCCCACCGCGTGCGCTTCGCGGGCGCCACCAACATCGGCCGCAAGCGCGAGCACAACGAGGACTCGATCGCGCTGCCGACCAGCATCCGGCTGGCGATCGTGGCCGACGGCATGGGCGGCCACGCCTCGGGCGACGTCGCCAGCCGCCTGGCGGTCGACACCGTCAGCGACTACTTCGAGTCGACCGCCGAGCAGCAGCCGCTGACCTGGCCGTACAAGGTCGACACCGAGGAGCGGGCCGAGATCAACCGCATGACCCAGGGGGTGATGCTGGCCAACCTCGAGATCTGGGAGAAGGCCCAGCAGGTGGGCGGGCGGATGGGCACGACGATCGTCGGCATCTACTTCCTCGACGACCGCGTGATCGTCGGCCACGTCGGCGACAGCCGCTGCTACCGCCTGCGCGACGGCGAGCTGGTGCAGATCACCGAGGACCACTCGCTGATGAACGACTACATCCGCATGAAGCGGATGACCGCCGAGGAGGCGGCCAACTGGCCGCACAAGAACGTCGTCGTGCGCGCGCTCGG
Source organism: Myxococcales bacterium (assembly GCA_016794525.1). Classification (GTDB taxonomy): domain Bacteria; phylum Myxococcota_A; class Polyangia; order Haliangiales; family Haliangiaceae; genus UBA2376. The sequence continues at coordinate 2,680 of JAEUJY010000065.1, read as the reverse complement.
CATGAAGGAGTCGGTCGCCGTCGACATCCACGCCGAGAAGCCGCAGGTCGGCGACGTCTACATCCTGTGCTCCGACGGCCTGACCGGCATGCTCACCGACGACCAGATCGCCGTGATGGTCTCGACCGAGCGCGAGCTCGACCAGTGCGTCGAGAAGCTGATCGACGCCGCCAACGACGCCGGCGGCGTCGACAACATCTCGGTCATCCTGGCCCGCGTCGAGGCGGGATGACGCGGGTCGCGCGCGTCGCGCTGCTGGCGGTCGCGCTCGCGGGCGGCCTGGCCGGCGGGCTGGCCGGCTGCAAGAAGAAGGCGAAGGCCCCGCCGGCCGCCGTGCGCGTACCCCCGATGCCTGAGGCCGAGGTGACGCGCGGCAAGGCCGCCTGCGACGACCTGGTGGCCAAGCTGTGCGCCTGCTCGGCCGCCCAGCCCGGGAAGGCAGAGCTGGCGGAGGCGTGCCAGATGAAGAAGGCCAAGCCCGAGGCGCTGGCGTTGGCCCTCGAGACCGCGGTCCGCGACGACGTCGCCCCCGACGTCGCCCTGCGCTCGCAGCAGGCCGCCCGCACGATCATCGAGAAGTGCGTGCAAGAGGTGGCCGCCCTGCCGTCGCTGGGGTGCCGGTAGGCGGGGCGTCGAGCGCATCCGGTCGCACGGCGCTGAATATTCCCAGGAATACTGGGGCTTACTGCAACGATCACAAATCGGTCGGCAACACGCAACCGCCGCCCCGACTGGTCGATAGCCCGCGCACCCAATCACGAGGTGTTCGGATGTCGTCCTACAAGAAACGTCGAGCGGTCGCCCCGCCGCGGCGCTCGCTCGCTGCAACGATCGCTACACTCGCATTGACGCTCGGAGGCCAAGCGCGTGCGCAGCTGGCCCCCTCAAGCGTCCACCAGTCCGTCGGAGCTGGTAATGGTCTCGCTGGCCAGGTCTCTCCCACCGGCGGCTTTGCAGCGTCGGTACCGCTGGATCTCCCAGCTCCGAGGGGCGCGCTGCCGGTCCCGCTGTCGGTCAACTACACAGGCCTTGTACGGGCTGGCGCGGCCGGGGTCGGCTGGGATGTGCCGATCAGCTACGTGGCGTGGCAGCGGCCCGAGCACACACGCCCAAGCGCCGGCAGCGCGACTGGTCAGCGACCTCCACGCCTGATGTTGGCGATGGATGGCAGCCCGCAACGCATGCTGCGGCTCGACGACGCCGGGACCCGCTTTGCGCCATTCCTTAGCACCCGGTACCAGGAGCTTCGCAAGGACGGCGACACCTGGCGCCTCAAGACCCTGGACAACCTCGAGTACGTTTTCACGCACCAACCCGGCGCGGCGTCCGACGCGCCGTGGCTCCTGACCGAGGTGCGCGACCTGATCGGTACCGATCGCGTCGTGATCGAGTACGACACCGTCGGAATCGGGACGTGTGCGCCGGATCTCCACCCGCGACGCTTGTCGTATGGGTGGAGCGCAGCCGGGGTGCCGCTCTACCAGGTCGAACTGGGCTACGAGGCGTGGTGGCGCCCGCTGGGTGAGTCCAGCGGACCGACCTGCGCAACCCGCACCGCCGGAGGTGTGGTCGAGAAGGCCGTGGTCTTCGACCACGGGACTGATCCGCTGCTGAACAGCGACTCGAGCACGCAACCGCGCTCATCGATCCTGACCTCGGTCACGATCCTTGCTCGCAACAATCTCGACGCGAGCAGCAGTCCTCGTACTGTGAAGCGATACCAGCTCGCCTATCAGCCCGATCGAACGACGGCCAAGCCGCGCCTCACCGCGGTGACCCAACAAGGCGAGAACGGTGGCGGAACCCTGCCCGTGGCGATGTACTACTACGGAGCCCTCCAGACCGTTGAGCTGTCGCCCGGCCGCGCCGGCGTGAACTGGACGGTCCCGATCGCGGTACCCCGCTCGCCGGCGTTGCCAGCTGCGTATCTCGACGACGTCAGCGAGGCGGCGCAGTCGGAGTCGAGCGACGGCGAGTCGCACACGGACACGACGAAGCTGCGACACACCATCCGCGACTTCACCGGGGACGGCGTGCCGGATGAGCTCTGGAAGGACGGCAACACGTGGCACTTGGCCCGAGGCATCGTCACGGCAGCCGGCCCGCGGCTCGATGGACCGGAGTCAACATGGACCCAGCCCGCCGAGATCGATTGGCAGAACACGTTCCGCTACACCGACGTGGACGACGACAGCGGTCACCTCAACCACGGAATCGCGACCGAGGCCTGGACGCAGTTCGTCGACTGGAACGGCGACGGTCGCCTCGACGTCATCGAGACCCGGGGCGGAAGTGCCTTCCGCATGTGGAAGATCTGGATCAATCAGGACGATGGCGTCGGAGGCGTGCAGTGGCGCTCCACCGAGGTCGACATGGGGGTCTTCCGTGAGTATCTCCACGACCGCGGGATGCGCGGATACGACGCCCCGACGCCCGTGGCGCGTCGGATCAGCGCGCCACGGAACTCGACGTACTACTGCCACGAGACGGTCTGCAACTGCGCCCTCGGTGAGTGCAACTTCGGTGACGGATTCGAGGGTGTCAAGCGCCACTAAAGTTGACCCCCGTGGCGTCAGTAAAACTGACCCCCACCCAGGTGTTCAGTGGTTGGTCTTGGTTGAGCCGAGGAGCCCGGCTCGCTTCTTCTGCTTGAGGCGGTAGCTGTCGCCCTGGATGAGCA
>JAEUJY010000058.1 GCA_016794525.1 Myxococcales bacterium | reverse complement strand
CAAGGTCGCGCTCGTCGCATCGATGAGGAAGCTGCTGCACGCCGTCTACAGCGTCGCCACCAACCGCAAGCCGTTCGAGCCCCGCCTCCCGGAGGTCGCCTCGTGAAGAAAAAGCTTGCTCCGGAAGACGGTATCTCAGCGCTTGCCCTCGTTGACCTCGCGGTAGCAGGTCTCCATCGCGAGGTAGTTGTCGAGCACCGCCTGCGGGATCTCGGCGCCCTTCACCTTCTTTCCATAGGCCAGCTGGATCTTCTCGGCCTTGCCCTTGGCGTCCATCGCGCAGCGCTGGGTGTGGCAGGCGCAGACCTCGTCCTTGATCTGGACCAGCCGGGCCTCCATCGCCTTGGGGTCGGTGCTCTCGCCCTTACCGCACGCGGCGGCGAGCACGAGGGCCAGGGACACGAACGCGGTGCGCATGATCGAGTTGGTCATGCGCGGAGGTACAGCAACCCGCGGACCAGCCTCGGCGCCGCGGATCCCGCGCGGTTGTGGCGACGCCGCGGGCGCCGCCGTCGGCGCGCGCCGGATCGGCGCGCCGGAGCAGCGCGATCTGGCTCAGCCGCGCGTCAGCGGCTCTGGCCGCCGAGCTGGCGGCCCATCGACACGTACTCGATGCGCGCGGCGCGGAGGAGGTGCTGCTGCGCCACCGGCACGCCCTCGGCCGCCGCCAGGAACGCGCCGGCGATCGCCGCGTTGCGGATGTTGGCGCCGGTCATCTCGGGATAGCGCGTCGCCAGGTCGTCGACGTCGAGGTCGTCGGCCACCGGCAGGGCGGGGTTGAGCATGCTCTTCCACAGCGCGATCCGCTCGTCGAGCTCGGGCGGCCAGAACCGCACGTGGCCGGCGAGGCGACGCATCAGCGCCGGATCGATCGACTGGTCGAGGTTGGTGGTGAGGATCGTGATGCCGCCGAACGCCTCGACCCGCTGCAGGAGGTAGTTGACCTCGAGGTTGGCGTAGCGATCGACCGCGGCCTTGACCTCGGTGCGCTTGGCGAACAGCGCGTCGGCCTCGTCGAACAGGAGCAGCGCGTGGCCGGCGTCGGCGGCGTCGAAGATCTGCGCCAGCTGCTTCTCGGTCTCGCCGACCCACTTGCTGACGACCTTCGACAGGTCGACCTGGTACAGCTCGAGTTCGAGCTGCCGCGCGATCAGCCCGGCGACCATCGTCTTGCCGGTGCCGGGCGGGCCCGAGAACAGCGCCGCCACGCCGCTGCCGCGGTGCAGCTTCTGCCCCAGCCGCCACTTCTCGAGGACGGTGTGGCCGTGCTGCACCCGCGCCGCCAGCGCGCGCACCTGGTCGAGCGTGTCCGCGCCCAGCACCAGCTCGTCCCACGACTGCTTGATCTCGACCCGCTGGGCCAGCCCGCCCATGCGCTCGGCGATGTTGTTGCGGATGCCGGCGACGACGTCGGCCAGGCGCGGCGCGGCCGGGCCTGGGGCCGCGCGCGGGTCGGGGCTGGCGCCCAGCCGCCGCGCGGTCGTGATCGCCGCGCCGACGCCGCCGGGCCCGAGCTTGTAGCGCATCGCCAGCTGCTCGCGCTCGGCCACCGTCACCGGCGCGTCGCCGAGCGCGCGGTCCCACAGCGCGCGGCGGGTGGCGACCGGCGGGGTCGGCACCGACACCCGCACCAGCGGCCGCGCGATCGCGACCTCGAGCCCGCGCTCGAGCGTGACCAGCGCGGCCGGGCCGGGCAGCGCGTCGAGGTGCTTGGCCAGGATCCGCGCCAGCGTGCGGTCGCCCTCGCGATCGAGCTGGTCGGCGCCGGCGATCACCGCCACCGCGCCGCCCAGCACCACCTCGCGGGTCAGCGCGGCCAGCGCGCCGTCGAGCGCGTCGACGCCGAGCGGCAACCGCGCCAGGTCGACGCCGATCGTCGGGCGGCCGGTGGCGGCGGCGGCGATCGCCACCGCGGTGCGCCGGCCGACGCCCGGCGATCCGTCGACGACCAGCACCGGCGGCGGCGCGCCGGCCAGGAGCGCGGTCAGCTGCGCGACCAGCGCCTCGCCGGCGGCGTCGACGAAGCGCTCGACAGGCGGCGCGATCACGCCGCCGATCGCCAGCACCTCGGCGTCGGGCGTGGGATCGCCGGCCAGGTACGCCGCGACCCGCGGCGCCGCCACGAACCGTCGGGCCGCCAGCGGCAGCGCGTCGGCCGCGACCAGCAGGTGGTGGCGCACCAGCGGCGACGCCGGGCCGATCGCCAGGCCCAGGCCCAGCGCGCGCTCGCCCTCGAGCTGGGCCAGCAGCGCGTGCAGGCCGACCGACGCGCCGCGCGCGGTGTCGCCGCCGCCCAGCCGCTGCAGGTGCGGCCACAGCCGCGGGTCGGCGGTCATCGCCACCGCCGTCCACAGGAAATCGAGCTCGTCGGGGCCGAGGTCGAGCCGGCGGGCCAGCGCGCTGTCGCGGGCGCCCACGGCGGTCTCGATCAGCGTCGCCTCGACCGCGGCCAGCTGGGCGTCGAGCACCGCCAGGTGATCGTCCCGCCGCGGCGTCGACCCCAGCTCGATCGCGCGGATCGCCCGCAGCCGGACCCGCTCGATCGCCGCCATGTACCGTGCGGCGGTCGCCGGATTCGCCATGCCTGACGGTCGTATAGGCGGTCGGCCAGGTCAACGGGAAGGAACCCGCCGCGCGCACCGTATTATGGGCGCCATGTCCTCCGACCGCGAGCTCGCCCACCGCCACGACGCCGACCACGATCCGCGCAAGCGCCCGGCCGACCGCGAGGCCGTCGACGCGCCGCCGGCCAACCTCGCCGGCGTGGTGCAGGCCAAGGAGGACAGCGGTCGGGTCGCGCTGACCGGCGACCAGGACGTCCGCGCGGCCGCCGCCAGCGGCGTGCAGTCGGGCGGCAGCCAGCTGCCGCACCTCGACAAGATCCAGGCGTCGTTCGGCGGCGCCCACGATCTGTCGGGCGTGCGCGCCCACGTCGGCGGCGACGCCGCCACCGCCAGCGCGCAGATGGGCGCCCAGGGCTACGCCACCGGCTCCGACGTCGCGTTCGCCAAGCAGCCCGATCTGTTCCTGGCCGCGCACGAGGCCGCCCACGTCGTGCAGCAGCGCGAGGGCGTGCAGATGAAGGGCGGCGTCGGCCAGGCCGGCGACGTCTACGAGCAGCACGCCGACAAGGTCGCCGAGCGCGTCGTCGCCGGGCAGTCGGCCGCCGACCTCCTGCCGGCGGCGTCGGGCGGCACCGCCGACGCGGTGCAGATGTACAACGAGAAGAACATCAGCGGCGAGGCGTGGCGGGTCTCCGAGTCGGGCAAGTCGATGCTCAAGGAGGACGGCGTCGGCCACGACCTCTACGCGACCGACGACCTGATCGCGACCGCCAACGCCGCGCTCAAGAACGCCGGCGACAAGGGCTCGTTCATCTCGCTCAAGTCGGGCAAGGGCCAGCTCAAGGTCGGCGACAACACGCTGCACCACGTCGAGCCGGTGATGAAGCCGACCGGCAGCGACCCGGCCAACAAGATCCTCACCGACGCCAACAAGCCGGGCGCCAAGGACAGCGCCGGCGACACCGGCGACTCGATGGCGCTGTGGAGCGACTGCGGCCGCTCGTCGCGCACCGTCATGGGCACCGACGGCGCCGGCCAGGCGCCCCACGCCAAGTACAAGGATGGCGGCGGCGTCGGCACCACCGCGCGCAGCTACGATCCGGCCAGCTTCTCCGACGAGATCTACCTGAAGGAGATTCCCAAGTTCCTCCAGTCACCCGACGCCGCGCCGTACCTGAAGGACGGCGTCCACTACGAGAGCGGCGACAAGACCAAGCTCAAGACCCCGGGCGACGCCGACGAGGCGCGCGCGATGTACTGGGAGCTCGGCGACGCCGGTCGGCGCAAGTTCGACAAGTTCGCGGGCATCAACACCGCGGCCGATCCGGCGATCGGCGGCGCGTACACGATGGCCACCGAGTACAACATGCCAGGCTCGGCCGAGGTCCCGGGCAGCTCGCGGTGGAACTTCCACTGGGGCGGCGTGATCATGAAGGACGGCAGCAACAACGTCACGCTCGAGAACTACGCGGTCGGGTTCCCGCCCACCGGCGACGCCAAGAAGGACGAGGAGAACGCCCAGCGTGCGTACGACTGGGTCAACCACGACTGGAACTTTCAGATGTACGGTACGGCCAAGAAGGGCCAGAGCTTCCATGAAGAACACCTCGGGACCGGGACCCACGGCACCCGCGCCAGCACGTTCGCCGCGCAGGTCGATTGAGCGACGCGGCGGGGCGCTCGCGCTCGCGCTGACGCTCGCCGCGTGCACCGGCTCGAGCTCACGCGGGGGCGAGCCGACGGTGGCCCGGCCGCCGAGTCCGGACGCCGCCGCCACCGCCGTCGCCACCGTCACCGAGGACGCCATGCAGGAACCCACGCTCCCCGTCATCCGCGCCGCCGCCGACGTGGCCGCGCACCTGAACGCCCAGGTCGAGGCCCACGGCACCTACGCCGTGCTGTCGACCGGTCGCCACAAGATCATGTACACGCGCGCCGACGGATCGACCGGGGCCACCAACAAGGTGGCGCGGCTCGAGCTCGACGGCGGCGGCGCGCTCGACCTGTGGGTCCGGCCCGACGACGAGCTGGCCGCGCTGGGCGGCAAGCGCGCCGTCGTGATCGGCAAGCTGGTGCCGCCGACCGCGGGCGTCGCCGGCGCCGCGGCGCCGGACGCCCGGCCGAGCCTGGTCGAGATCAGCTCGGTCGCCGCCGAGTAGCGCGTTGGTGGGCGCGTCGCCAGCCCGTCGGCGTGAACCCTGACGTCGGTCGGCGGGGGAGGCGCGCGAAACCCTCGCGCCACGCGGCTCAGAAGCCGCTGCAGACGAAGTTCGCGCCCTGGGCCGGGTAGTAGAACAGGTCGGTGAAGCACATCTCGTCGTCGGTCGACTCGCCGAAGCGGACGGTGGCGCCGCTGGTGTTGTCGAACGTGCAGTAGCTGGTGAGCACGTCGCCGGGGCGCAGCTCGACGACCGGCGTCTTGAGCTGGAACGACTGCTGCTCGAAGTTGTAGGGGATGTCCTGCAGCACGATGTCGGGCGAGCCGCTGCGCCGCACGACCGAGCGCAGGTTGCGCCCGTGCTTGTGCATGTGCTGCGACAGCGCGAACACCTGGATCGGCGTGCTGGTGATGTTCGAGATGTTGCAGGTCCCGGACTGCGTCGACTGGCCGGGTGGCACCACCAGCGTCGCGGTCGGCCCGGCCAGGACGACCTCGCCGACGTGCTGGACCTCGCCGGGGGCGGCCGCCTGGTACAGCGTGCCCGAGGTGCCGGTGAGCACCTGATCGCCGGCGTTGTAGAGGTGCAGGTTGAGCAACAGCCGGGTGCCGGCGGTGAGCCGCATGCCGACGCCGGCCGGGAAGACGAAGTCGGGCGAGCCGACGCCCGAGCCGTAGATCATGCTCTGGCCGTTGGTGCCGACCGAGCAGCGGACGGTGCCGTCGGGCGCGCTGCCCGAGTAGCGGGTCAGCACCGTGTGGTGGGTGCCGAGCGGGATGATCGGGCGGAACGCCTTGATGTCGACGTCGTTCGGCACGGTGGCGTAGACGCAGAAGTACGCCTCCTCGCCGGGCTGCAGCGTCCACGAGCCCTGCAGCAGCGTGGCCCAGCCGTCGGGCGCGTCGATCGTCGCCTCGGGGGCGTCGATCGCGGGCACGTCGTCGGCGGTCGACGAGCCGCCGCCGCAGGCGGCGAGGGTGGGAGCGACGGCGAGGCAGACGGCGAACAGGGCGCGGCGCATCGCGCGATGGTGCCAGAAGCCGCGGGGCGGTGGGGTGGATTCGGCGTTGCGGCGGCGTCCCCCATCGCGCATACCGATCGCATGCGGATCGCGCGCCTGGCGTTCGTGATCGTGACCCTGGCCGCGGCCCGCGCGGCGGCGGCGCCCACCGTCGAGCGCGTGGTCGTGGTCGGCCGGGCCGCGCCGGGCGCGCCGTGGACCGACGCCGCCACCGAGGCGCGCCAGGGCGACGGCGCCGAGCTGGCGGTGGTGGCGATCGCCCGCGACGGCCGCCGCCGCGTCGTGCTGGCCGATCCCGCGGTGGCGCCGCTGGTGCTCGGCGGCAAGCCGGTGCGGGCGCGGGCGCCGCTGGCCGACCTCGGCGCGTTCGCGGTGCGCTGGTCGATCGTCGAGCCGCACGGGTTCCGCACGCGGCCGTCGGCCAACGGCGCGACGACGCCGTTCTACAGCAACGTCTCGACCGAGCGCGGCGACTTCGGCCGCTGGCTCGGCTACGACCGCATCGAGTACTTCGCGACCGAGGTGCGGCCGTGGACCGACGGCGCCGCCGGCGCGCGGATCGCCGCCGAGGTCACCAGCGCCGATCCCGACGCGGTGCAGGTGCCGGGCGTCGGCACGGTGCGCTACCAGGCGTCGCTGCGGTTGCCGTCGGGCGAGGTGGTCGCCAGCCCCGGCGTCGAGGCGGTCGACGCGTTCGGCTTGCTGCCGGCGGTGCACCGGGTGTCGGTGCGGCGCGGCGACGACTTCGTCGGCTGGCTGTCGGCGTACCTGCTGGTGCCCGAGGTGTTCGGCTCGGCCGGCGGCGGCAAGAACCACCAGACCGAGCGCTTCACCGGCGCCGACTGCGCCGACGTCATGGTCGGCGCGCGCCGCCGCGCCGGGGCGCGGCTGGCGTACACCAGCGTCGCCGGCCTGCCCAAGGTCGCGCGCACGATCGCCGCGGCGACGACGCTCGACGACGCCGGCCGCCCGGCGCGGCCGATCACCGGCGTCGCGCCGGGTGATCTGATCCGCATCGACTACGGCGGCTCGCTCACCGGCCACACGCCGCGGGCCTGGGATCACGTCGCCGCGCTGTGGGAGGATCGCAGCGATCCCGCCGGCCCGGCCCACGGCGGCCCCGACGGCCAGCTCGACGGCTTCGACCTGGTGATCCACATGGGCCACCCGCGGCTGGTGATCGAGCCGCTGGCCGAACAGGCGCCGGCCACCGTCGACGTGCTGCGCTGGAAGTAGTCACCAGTCGGCGGCCAGCGTCAGCCGGCCGCTGCGCGCGTGCGGATCGTCGAGGTCGAACAGCTCGAGGGCGCCGCGCAGCCGGCCGCTCCGCTCGCCGACCCGCCGCGCCCACTGCGCCGCCGCGCCCCAGCCGTGGCCGGCGCGATCGACGCGGCCGACCGCCGCGACGCCGAGCGTGCGCGCCCCGCGGGTGCACGCGTAGCTGGCGCGCGCGGTGGCCACGCCCTCGAGCGTCGAGCCGGCCAGCTCGCCGGCGAACCCGCCGTGCGGCAGCCAGCGCAGCGCGCCGTCGACGCCGCGCTCGGTCGGGGCCCCGGCGACCGTCGCGCGTCGCCCGCGCAGCGCCACCTCGAGCTGCACGTCGTCGCCGAGCGCGCGGCTGGCGCCGACGGCGGCGCGGTCGAACCCCGGCGCGGCCCCGTCGCGCCACGCGCCCAGCTGCACCTCGTCGAGGCGCGCCACCCGCTCGGCGGCGGCGAAGACCGTCAGCGCGTCGTCGCGCGTCGGCTCCCACGCCACGACCAGCCGCGGCAGCACCGCGTCGGCGCGCGCGATCCCGAGCTCGCGGCGATCCCAGCGGACCGCGGCGGCGATCCGCCAGCTCGCCGTCGGCCGCCAGGTGTCGTCGAGGTACGCCCGCACGTCGCCGTGCTCGGCGGCGTCGGCCCGGCCCATGCCGACCTCGCCGCCGATCCGCGTGGCGTGCCCGCCGGCGCCGCGCCAGCGGCGGGTCAGCGCCAGCCGACCGGCGACGCGATCGACCGCCGCCGGCGTCGACGCGCCGGTGGCCCGGCCGGCCGCGTCCCCCGCCGGTGGCGTCAGCGTCTCGCCGGTGATCCCGAACGTGACCTCGCGGCGGCCGTCGTCGGCGCGCAGCGTGCCTTGCGCGTCGCCCCACAGGTCGCGCCCGCCGTCGCCGAGCCAGGTGCCGAGCAGGCTGACCTGGCCACCGCCGGTGGGCTCGTCGTCGCCGCCGATCGTGGTCATCAGCTGCGCCTGGTGCGCGCCCTCGCGGCCGTCGGCGGCGCCGGTCCGCGCCAGCGCGACGCCGCTCGACCACCACGAGTGGCCGTGGTCGATCGCGGCGGTGTGCAGCGCGACGAACCGCGCGTCGGGGCCGAGCTCCAGCGCGAGCAGGCCGGCCATCCGCGCCGGGCGCGCCGCCAGCGTCGCGTCGAGCGTCCCGCCGCTGGCGCCGGGCAGCGCGGCGTCGGCCGGCCCGGGCAGCACGGCCAGCCGGTCGACGAACTCGCCGACGATCGGCGGCGCGCCGGGGAGCCGCAGCGCCCCGGCGACGGTCGTCGCGGTGGTCCCCGGCCGCACCCGCGGATCGAGCGCGGCCAGGCCGAGGTGATCGCGCCGCGCGAGCAGCGGCGCGGTCGCGGTCCACGCCGGCACCGGCGGCGGTGGCGGCGGGGCGTCGTCGTCCTCCACCCACGGCGACGGCAAGCGCTGGTTGACGGTGACCGCGCGCTCGTCGGTGACGTGGATCCCGCGGCGCTCGACGACGACCTCGCCGAAGTAGTACGTCAGCAGGTAGTCGCCGGGGGGGACGTCGAGCGCGTAGGTGCCATCGTCGGCGGTGATCGCCGTCTGCTGGAGCGCGCCGCGGCTGGCCACGACGGTGACGCCGGCCACCGGCGCCCGGGCGATGTCGATGACGCGGCCGTCGATCGTGCCGGCGTGGGCGGCGCCGATCTCGAGGCAGGCGAGTCCGAACCCCAGCGTCGCGATGAGCTTCATCTCGCGACCCACGCGCCGGCGCGCGCGTCGATCTCGCGGCCGCGCTCACAGCCGCTCGCCCGCTGCGAGCACGCCGCGGCGGCCTGCGACAGCCGCTACGGGACGCCGGGGAACGCGTCGACCGAGCGGATCGTGATGTCGGGGAACGCGTCGACGTACTGGATCGTGAAGTCGGGGAACGCGTCGACCCGCTGCCACCGGCCGCAGCTGTCGGGGAACGCGTCGACCCACTTCACCCGCAGGTCCTCGAACGCGTCGACGCGCTTCACCCGCAGGTCGGGGAAGGCGTCGACCACCTTCACCCGGCCGGCCAGCTTCTTGCCGTGGGCCGTGCAGTCGGCGCCCACCTGCGCCGCGGGCTCGGGGCTCGCCGTCGCCACCACCGCCACGCCCAGCCACACCAGGGGCACACACGCCAGGAAGCGCCGCATGGCTTGGTGCTACCGCGTCGCCACCGGCCCCGCAACCACCACCGCCGCCCACATCGCCGCTGTGTGCGCCTTGCACAGAGGCGGGCGCGGCGACAGTGGCCGCCCAAGGATCTCGCACGGATGGCAGGGCACGCGGGTTGCTCCTCGACCTGGCATGCGCTTCGTCCAACCTGTCCTCGCGTACATGCTCCTCGGCGGCACCCTCGCGGCTTGCGGCGGCGGCGGCGTCCTCGATCCGGGCGCTGGTGACGACCCCGGCACCGGCTCGCTCACGCTGCAGGTCGACGCCGACGTGAACGCGCGCCCGATCGTGGCCAACGCGGACAGCGAGGAGTCGTTCACCACCGAGTTCCACGTCCGGGTCCAGAAGGACGCGGTCGACGTCACCGCCGGCACGGTCACGGTCCGGTCGCGCGGCGGCGACGTCGCGCTGGTCTACGGCGGCGACAACCGCTGGCACGGCGCCCAGGCCGGGTACTGGGAGGTCTACGAGCTCGCGGTCGAGGCGGGCGCCGACTTCGTCGACGGCGTGCGCGTCGACGGCCCGGCGCTCCACTACTTCAGCGCGCCGCTGCCCGGCGCCACGCTCGACTCGCTGGTCGCGCAGAGCATCACGTGGAAGCGCGGCGAGGCCGCCGACCAGACCACGCTCGACACCGACAAGATCGACGAGCTGGCGATCCCCGACACCGGCACGTTCTCGCTGCCCGCCGGCAGCCTGAAGTCCAAGGCCGACGGCGTCGAGCAGGAGCGCATCCGCATCGAGCGCCACGCCACCGTGATCCCGACCGGCGCGATCGCCGGCTCGCAGATGCGGGTGTCGGTCCGCAACGAGGTCGAGGTGCTGGTCCAGGCCACCGGGCTGTGATCGACGCGCGCGATCGACGGTGAGCGATCGTCACCGGGGCGCTGGCGCCGCGAGGCCGCGCGTGTAGTATCCGCGGCCATGAGCACCCGCGACCACATCCTGCCCTCGATCCTCGACGCCGTCGGCGAGACGCCGATGGTGCGCCTGAACGCCGTCACCGCCGGGCTGGCGTGCGAGGTGGTCGCGAAGTGCGAGTTCATGAACCCGGGCGGCTCGGTCAAGGATCGCATCGGCGTGCGGATGCTGCTCGACGCCGAGAAGAGCGGGCGGATCAAGCCGGGCGACACGCTGATCGAGCCGACCAGCGGCAACACCGGCATCGGCCTGGCGCTGGCGGCGGCGGCCCGCGGCTACCGCGTCATCATCACGATGCCGGAGAAGATGTCGCAGGAGAAGCAGGTGGTGCTCGAGGCGCTGGGCGCCGAGATCATCCGCACCCCGACCGAGGCGGCGTGGGACGCGCCCGAGAGCCACATCGGCGTCGCCAAGCGGCTGCACGAGGTCATCCCCAACTCGCACATCCTCGATCAGTACGCCAACCCGTCGAACCCGCTGGCCCACATCGAGGGCACCGGCCGCGAGATCGTCGAGCAGACCGGCGGCAAGTTCGACGCCGTCGTCATGACCGCCGGCACCGGCGGCACGCTCACCGGCGTGGCCCGCGCGGTCAAGGCCGCGGTGCCGCACGCGCAGATCATCGGCGTCGACCCCGAGGGCTCGATCCTGGCCGGCCCCGGCGAGATCAAGAGCTACAAGGTCGAGGGCATCGGCTACGACTTCATCCCCGACGTGCTCGATCGCTCGCTGGTCGACCGCTGGATCAAGAGCAACGACAAGGACTCGTTCCGGATCGCCCGCCAGCTGATCCGCCAGGAGGGCCTCTTGGTCGGCGGCTCGTCGGGCTCGGCGGTGTGGGCCGCGCTGCAGGTGGCCAAGGAGCTGGGCGCCGGCAAGCGCGTCGTCGTGATCCTGCCCGACTCGATCCGCAACTACCTGTCGAAGTTCGTCGACGATCGCTGGATGCGCCAGCAGGGCTTCCTCAAGGCCGACTGGGAGGTCGGGACGATCGGCGACGTCGTGCGCGCGCTCGGCCACCGCGAGGTCATCAGCGTCGCCGCCGACGCCAAGATCGGCGAGGCCACCGCGATCTTCAAGGACCGCGGCATCAGCCAGGTGCCGGTGCTCGATCAGGGCCGGCTGGCCGGCATCCTGACCGAGAGCGACATGCTCCACGCGCTGGTCAGCGGCCGGGTCAACACCGACACGATCGTCGCCGAGGTGATGGTGCGCAAGGTGTCGACGGTCGGCATGCACGCGTCGTCGAGCGAGCTGCCGGCGATCTTCGAGCGCGGCGAGGTCGCGCTGGTGGTCGACAACGACCGCCGCGTGCTCGGCCTGCTGACCAAGATGGACCTGATCGAGATGCTGGCGGCCCGCCGCCGGCCGGGCTGAGGCGCCGCGCGCGGCTACCCGCGCTGGCCGGCGCGCACGCCTGCGACGATCGCGCGGGCGACGACCTCGCAGGCGACGACCTCGATCGCGTCGTAGGCGGCGGTCGTCTGGCCGGTGGCGAGGCTGAACATCGTGTCGCCGTCGTACATCGTGTGCGCCGGCCGCACCGCCCGGGCGATGCCGTCGTGGGCCACCGTCGCCAGCCGGCCGGCCTGCTCCTTGGTCAGCGTCGCGTCGGTGACGACCACGCCGATCGTCGTGTTGGCGCCGGCGAACAGCGGCGAGGCCTGGTCCCACGCGGTCAGCGGGGCGACCCAGCGGTGCTCGTCGTCGTCCCAGATGCCGCCGACGCTGTTGACCGCCATGACCGCCGTGACGACGGCGTCGCCGACGCGCGCGCTGGCCACGCCGAGGCCGCCCGGCCGCACCTGGGCGCCGCCGCCACCCTTGGCCACCGTCGCGCCGGTGCCCACGCCGACCGCGCCGATCGGCGGCGCGCGACCCGCCGCCCGGCACGCGTCGTGGCCGGCGGCGGCGTCGGGGCGGACGCGGCGGTCGCCGACGAACAGATCGAAGATCACCGCGCCGGCGACGATCGGGACGCGCACGTCGCCGAGCGCGAGCCCGACGCCGCGCTCCTCGAGGTAGCGCAGCACGCCGTCTACCGCGGCGAGCCCGAACATGCTGCGGCCGGTCAGCACGATCGCGTGGGTGCGATCGGCCAGCGTGCCCGGGCGCAGCGCGTCGGTGCCCAGCGTCCCCGGCCCGCCGCCGCGCACGTCGACGCCGCCGACCGCGCCGGCCTCGGTCAGCACCACCGTGCACCCGGTCCGGGCCTCGGCGTGGGTCCAGTGGCCGACCGTCACGCCTGCGGGGAGCTCGACTCGTCGCGTCGCCATGCCGGACTGTAGCGTCGCTGCGGGTGGGCCGGGTGCGCGACGGCGTCACCCGCGCGCGGGCGCGGCCAGGGCCTCCGCCTCGCGGCGCCACGCCCGCAGCAGGTCGGGCGCGTCGCAGCGGCCGACGGTGGCCACGGTGGCGATCGCGTCGGCGCCGGCGCGGACGATCGTCACGACCGCGGCGCCGCGGCTGCGCGGGATCTGCGGCGGCGGGGCCGAGGCGGCGATCAGCGCCGGGCCGTCGGGCAGGCGCAGCATCGACAGGCAGGCGTCGCCGGCGAGGTGCTGGCTCGGGCCGGCGGTCAGCCGCGACGGCCCGCCGGCCAGCGCGCGGCGCTTGAGCGCCAGCGGCAGCGGCAGCCCGTGCAGGCCGCTCAACAGCCGGGTGGCGATGCCGGCGCCGGCGGCCTCGCGGGCGATCGCCGCGCGGGCCCGGGCGCTGAACGCGGCCAGCGGCTCGGGCCGACCGTCCGAAAACCGGACCGACAGGAGCGCCGGCCGCACCCGCCGGGCGAAGCGCGCCGGATCGTCGGCGGCGCCCGGCGCCACCGGCAGCTGCAGCGGCGGCGAACGCCGCGCCCGCGGATCGCCGCGCCGGTGGAGCACGACGCCGAGCGCGTAGGCCGCGGCCACCGCGCCGACCGCCGGCGCCGGCCCCCAGCACAGCTCGAGCGGCTCGCCGGACACCGTCGCCAGCGGCGGCAGCGCGACGTCGGCGGCGTCGACCCGCAGCGCCGGCGGCGCGATCGCGGCGGCGACCGCCTGGGTCAGGAGCGCGTGGCCCCAGCCGTCGACGACGAGGTGGCAGGTGGTCACCGCGGTGTACGGCCCCATGCGGGCCACGCCGAGCCACGGCCCGCCGTCCGCGGTCCACGCGCGGCGGTGGCCGTGGCGCAGCCGCGCCGGCGCGTCGTCGCCGAGCGCGACCACCACCTGTGGCGCCGGCCCGTCGAGCGTGAGCTGCGATGGCTGGCCGCGCAGCGTGCGCGCCAGCGCGCGCGCCAGGTCGGCGTCGTAGGCCGGGCCGCGGCCGTCGAGCTGCCCGTACCAGACCCGCGCGCCGATCGCGAAGCCGACCCGGCCCGGCTGCGCCAGCGGCGCGGTGCGCGCGATCCCGCCGGCGCGCGCGATCGCCACCGCCAGCGGCTGGTCGGGCAGGGTGCCGTCGAGGCGGGCCACCGCGGCCTGCGCGGCGTGGGCGCTGGCCACGGCCCAGGCGATCCAGTCGCTGGCGTCGCGCGGCGGCGCGGTCGGCGCGGCCATGAACGTGTCGGTCCCGGGGTCGGCGTCCGACGCGAGGTACGCGGTGGCGCCCTGGCCCCACGGCTCGGTCAGCGCCGCGGTGCCGAGCAGCGCCCACCACGCCGGATCGCGCCGCCACGCCGTCGGCGCGAACTCGTCGACCAGCGCGGCCAGCTCGCGGCCGCGGCGCAGCGCGCTCACGCCAGCCTCAGCAGGTAGACCGGCTGGTGCTCGTCGGCGTCGCGCGCGACGCTGGCCCAGCCGGCGGCGTGCGCCAGCGCGACGATCGCCGCGGCCGGCGGCGCGGTGGCGACGACCAGCGGGCCGAAGGCCCAGGTCAGCCACCGGCTGCCCAGCGCCTGGGCGTGGCGATCGACGCGGGCGCGCGGCGCCTCCGGATCGAGCTCGACCAGCCAGGCCACGCCGCCGGGGCGGATCACCCGCCGCAGCTCGGCGAGCGCGGCGCCGCGGTCGGCGACGTGGCGGATCGACGACACGCTGACCGCGGCGTCGATCGACGCGGTCGCGAACGGCAGCCGCTCGGCCCGCGCGCGCACCCGCGGGCCCGGCGCGGCGAAGTCGCGGCTGGGCTCGACGTCGACGACGCAGGCGCCGGGACAGGCGGCGCGCAGCGCCCGGCCGACGGTGCCGGGCCCGGCGCCGACGTCGAGCACGACCCGCGCGTCGGCCAGGTCGGCGCGCCAGCGCGCCGCCAGCCGCTCGTCGAGATCGCCGAACGCCGGCCGCTCGCGGGTGGCGTAGCGGCGGGCGCTGGCGCCGGTGAGCGGCGCCCGGTACAGCCGGCCATCGAGCCACCGCCCCAGCCGGCTGGTCGCGAACACCGGCCCAGCTTAGGGCCTGGTGACGGTCAAGTCGATCGCGCCCGTGCGCGCCGCCACGCCGCAGACGCTGGTTCACCCACGCGGGTGGCGCGGTGGTACCGTCCGCGGTCATGGTGCGTCCGATCAGCCTGACCTATCCCTTGTTCGCGGCGACGCTGGCCGCCGCGCTCGGTTGCGGCGACGACGGGGGCACGCCGCCCGACGGCATCGCCGCCGAGTGCAACCCGCTGGGCGGCGTCACCTGCCTCCTGCCGTGGCCGTCGGCGGCCTACGAGGTCGCCGATCCCGCGACGCCCAGCGGCGTCCGCCTCGCGCTGCCGGCCGAGGCGATGCCGGTCAACATCGACAACACCGCCGTCGACGTCGCGCCGCTCAACCGCTTCGACGGCTTCGCCCCGTCGGCGCCGGCGCTGGTGGTCATGCCCAACGGCATCTCCGGCGTCGGCCTGCCGCCGCCCGAGGACCCGGCCAAGTCGCTGGCCGCCGACTCGCCGATCGTGCTGTGGAACATGGACACCCACGCGCGGGCGCCGTTCTTCGCCGAGATCGATCAGAACGTCGTCGATCCCAAGCAGCGCGCGCTGATCATCCGCCCGCTGGTGCGGCTGGCGCCGGCCAGCCACTACGCGGTGTTTCTGCGCAACACGCTCAAGGACGTCGACGGCAACCCGCTGGTCGCGCCGCCGGCGTTCGCGGCGCTGCGCGACGACACCGCCTACGAGCACCCGCGCCTCGGCCGCGAGCGCTACCCGGCGATCTTCGCCGAGGCCACCGCCGCCGGGCTGACCAAGGCCGAGCTGGTGCTGGCCTGGGACTTCCACACCGCGTCGGACGAGTTCCTCCACGCCGACCTGCTGACGATGCGCACCCAGGCGCTGACCGCGATGGGCCCGGTGGGCGCCAACCTGACCTTCACCGCCACCGAGCGGCCGGCCAACGCCACGCTGGTGTCGCGCGCGTTGATCGGGACGTTCAAGTCGCCCGACTTCCTCACCCACGGCGAGGCCGACGACTCGATCCTGCGCCGCGACGGCGCCGGCCTGCCGGCGCAGCAAGGCATGCGCGACGCCAACTTCGCCGCGATCATCCCCAAGTGCGCCGAGACCGCGACCTTGCCGCTGCCGGTCGTGATCTTCGGCCACGGCCTGTTCGGCTCTGGCTCGGACTACCTCGACGACGACTTCCTGCAGAAGGTCGCCGATCAGTACTGCTACGTCGTCTTCGGCGGCGACTTCATCGGCCTGACCGATCGCCAGTTCACGGTCGCCGCGCTGGCCGCCAACGACCTCAACAAGGGCGCGTGGATCACCGAGAAGCTGGCGCAGTCGGTGATCGACTTCATCGCGCTCGAGCACATCATCCGCGGCCCGATGCGCACCGCGCCCGAGTTCAAGCGCGGCGGCGCCGAGATCATGGACGCGAGCCGGGTCTACTACCTGGGTGGCTCGCTCGGCGGGATCATGGGCAACGTCTTCATGGCCTACGACCCGACGATCACCCGCGGCGCGCTCGGCGTGCCGGGCGGCGCGTGGACGATGCTGTTCGAGCGGTCGATCGCGTGGTCGGCGCTGCGCGGCGCGGCCACCGGCGCCTACCCCGATCCGCTGCTCTACGAGCTGCTGGTCAACCTGCTCGGCATGAAGTTCGAGCCGTACGATCCGATCACGACGTCGGCCAACGTCATCAACGACCCGCTGCCCAACACTCCGCCCAAGCAGATCCTGATGTGGGAGGCGATCGGCGACTGCCTGGTCAACAACTACTCGACCGAGACCGTCGCGCGGACGATGGGCCTGTCGCTGATCACCCCGTCGGTGCGCACGCCGTTCGGCATCCCGCCCGCCACCGCGCCGATCACGTCGGGCCTGACCGTCCTCGACGAGCACCCCAGCCCGCTGCCGCCGTCGACCACCAACGCCCAGCCGATGGAGGACAACGGCACGCACTCCGGCGTCAACAAGCGCCAGGCCGTGCTCGACCAGGTCCGGCAGTTCATCCTCGACGGCACGATCACCCAGACCTGCCAGGTCGGCGGCCAGCCCGCCGCCTGTGACTGCGCCACCGGCGCCTGTGGCTCGCGCCTCTAGCGCGCATCCCTGGATGCGCGCTAGCCGCGTCGTCGCCGAGCCGTCACCGAGGTGCGACCGCCGCGTCGCGGCCCCCGGGCGATGGTCGGGCGTGCGCGCGATCCTCCTGGGCGCGGTCGTGGCCAGCGCCGCGGTCGCCCACGCCGAGCCGGCGACCGCCCCCGGCGGCTTCACCCTCCACGGCGGCGGCTACCTGCAGCCGCAGCTGCGCGTCCGCGCCAACGATCCGGTGGCGCCGTTCGACGAGAACGGCTTCCGGGTGCGCCGGGCCCGCGTCGTGGGCCGCGGCGAGCGCACGATCGGCCGGGTGGCCGTGACGGTCAGCCTCGAGGGCGAGCTGACGCCGGACTTCCGGCTGCTCGACGCCTCGGTGGCGGCCGCCGGGTGCCTGATCGGCGACGGCCAGTGGCGGGTCGAGGCCGGCCAGTTCAAGGTGCCGGTGTCGCGCCAGGCGCTCCTGTCGGACAGCCGGCTGGGCTTCGTCGACAAGCCCGAGCTGGCCAGCCTGGCCCCCGATCGTCAGCTGGGCGCGATGGTCACGGTCGCGGTGCCGCACGCGCCGATGGCGCGGCTGTCGGCCGGCCTGTGGAACGGCGAGGGCGTCAACCAGGGCGGCAACGTCGACGAGAACTTCCTGTACGCCGGGCGGTTCGAGGTGCGGGCGATCGGCGCCGACGCCGCGCTGGCCGAGTCGGCGCTGGCGAAGCCGCTGGCGTGGGCCGGCGCGTCGCTCGCGCGCGAGCGGCGCGACAGCGGCGACACCGTCGAGACCCAGACCACGCTCGGCGCCGACGTCGCGTTCGCGGTGGCCGGCGTGTCCGGCACCTTCGAGTACCTGCAGGTCGAGCACGCCTTCACCGGTGGCGCGCGCGAGGCCTACCGCGCCAACGGCGTCGTCGCGCAGCTCGCCTACCTGCTGCCGGCGATGGGCGCCGCCGGGCGCCTCGAGCTGGCCGGCCGGTTCGAGGAGATCGACCGCAACGACACCGTGCCGATCATCCGCCCCGGCGACCCCGATCAGTCGCTGCGCTACTTCACCGGCGGCGTCAACTGGTACCTCGACGGCCACGACCTCAAGCTGCAGCTCACCGGCTCGCACATCGTCGAGGTCGAGGACCGCGACCGCACCGGCGGCGACGCCGCGTACCACAACGACACCTTGCTGGTGCAGCTCACCACCCGGATCGAACGATGACCCGCGCGCCGCTCCTGCTCGTCCCGCTCGCCGCGTGCGTCGCCGGCAACCCGGTCGTCGAACGCCAGGACGTCGATCGCCTGGGCGGCTCGATCGTGCCGCCGGGTTGCCCGCACGCGATGGTCACCCGGGTCGGCGCCGAGGCGCCGGGCCTGCCGGGCACGCTGGTCGGCGCCGATCCCGCCGTCCGCCAGGTCCACCTCGGCCTGGTCGGCGATCCCCGCAGCTCGATCGTCGTCGACTGGCGCACCGGCGACGACACCACGACCACCGGCAAGGTCCGGTTCGGCGTCGGCGCGGCCCTCGATCGCGAGGCGCCGGGCCTGACGTTCACGTACGTCGCCGACTTCGGCAACGGCGCGGTGGTGCGCATGCACGAGGCCCACCTGTGCGGGCTCAGCCCCGACACCGCGTACAGCTACCAGATCGAGTCCGCCGCCGGCCACCTGTCGCCGATCTACCAGTTCCGCACCGCGCCCGACGTGACCGCCACCCCCGACGCCGAGGTCGCGATCGCCGCCGTCGGCGACAGCCGCGACGGCTACGCGGTGTGGGCGCAGATCGTCGATCAGCTGCTCGCGCGCAGCCCCGACGTCGTCGTGTTCTCCGGCGACGCGGTGACGCTGGGCCAGCAGCAGCGCGAGTGGGACGCGTTCTTCACCGCCGGCGAGCCGCTGTTCACGCAGGTGCCGGTGGTGTCGGCCCACGGCAACCACGACATCAACGCGCCCAACTACTACGCGCAGCTGGCGATGCCCGGCGACGAGGAGAACTTCGGCTTCGACTACGGCCACGCCCACCTGGTGGTCGTCAACGACACGCCCGAGCAACTGGACGACCTGACCGGTAAGATCCCCGCGTTCCTGACCGCCGACCTGGCGGCCCACGCCAGCGCGCCATGGCTGATCGTCAACCACCACCGCCCGATCTACTCGGCCTCGACCCGCCACGGGTCGGACACGACGCTGCGCGACGCGTGGGCGCCGATCTTCGATCAGGCGCAGGTCGACCTGGTGCTCAACGGCCACGACCACGACTACGAGCGCACCAAGCCGATGCGCGGCAACCAGGCCCAGGCCACCGCCGCCGACGGCACGATCTACGTCGTGTCGGGCGGCGCCGGCGCCGAGCTGTACGAGAACGGCTCGGACTTCTGGACCGAGACCTCGGCGTCCCTGCACTCGGCGACGGTGGTGCGCGTCCGCGCCGGCCAGCTGTCGCTCGAGGCGTTCGACGAGACCGGCGCGGCGGTCGACGCCTTCACGATCGCGCGGCCGTGATCGCGCGCGCGCTGGCGCTGGCGCTGGCGCTGGTGGTCGTCGCGGTCGCGCCGGCGCGGGCCGACGACGCGGCCGATCAGGCGGCGTTCACCGCCGCCAGCCAGCGCCTGGCCGCGGGCGACGCGGCGGGCGCGCGGGCCGCGTTCGAGGCGCTGGCGGCGGCGGCGCCCGACGGGCGCTGGGCCGACGACGCGCTGGCCGAGGCCGCCGCGCTGGCCGAGGCCGCCGGCGATCTGGCCGGCGCGCGCGCGCTGTGGGGGCGGATCGTCCACGACCACGGCGACGGCCGGCTGGCGCGGCGGGCCCAGGCGCGGCTCGACGCGCTGGTCGCGGCCGGCGGCGCCGACGGGCGCTTCGACGCCGTCGCGGCGGCCCACGAGCGGCTGGTGCGCGCCGCCGCCGCCGCCGAGGATCCCCACGCGGCGCTGACCGAGCTGGGCGCCGTGCTCGACGGCGCGCCGGCGTACCCGGCGTGGTTCGTGGCCGCGGTGTGGCTGGGCCAGGCGTGGGGGCGCATCGGCGAGCGGCGGCTGGCCGCGACCTGGCTCGATCGCGCGATCGCGCGCGCGCCCGGGCCGGCCGAGCGGTTCCGCGGCGAGCTCGAGCGGGCTCGCCTCGACGCCGACGCCGGCGCGCTGGCCGCGGCCCGGACCCGCCTGACCGCGCTGACGCCGCCCGACGCGGTCGCCGCCGACGCGCGCGCCGAGCTGCTGGCCGAGCTCGATCGCCGAGCGGCGCGCAGCCGCTGGCGGCACCTGGCGTGGGGCGCGCTGGCGATCCTCGCGCTGGCCGCGGCGGCGACGCTGCGGCGACAGCGCCGGGGCTGGCGCGCGGCCGGGCGCGCGCTGTGGCCGCCGCCCGTCGAGGTGGCGTACCTGGCGCCGGTGGCGATCGGCGTCGCGCTGGTCGCGCGCACCGGCAACCCGCTGGCGGCCGCGGCGGTCGAGCGCATCCTCGTCGGCGGGGTCGCGGTGGCGTGGCTGGGCGGCGCGGTCGCGCGCGGGCCGCTGGCGCTGGCCGCGCGGCTCGCCTTCGTCGCGGCGGTGACGCTCGCGGTCGCGGCGATCGCGTACCTCGCGGTGGTCGACGATCAGCTGCTCGATCTGCTGCTCGAGACCTGGCGCTCGGGCCACGACATGCGCTGAGCGGCCGCGCGCCTCGGCGCTCGTCCGGGTCTCGGTCGAGCACCGGTCGCCGCGCCGGGAGCTTCGCGTCCTGGAGGGGGCGGGGCGACCAGCCCCCTGGAACTCAGCGCGTGAACTGCTCGGCCGGGCGGTACTCGGCGGCGCGATCGCCCATCTGCGCGGCGAACCACGCGGCACGCTGCCGGCGGGCCACGCGATCGGCGACGGCGTCGAGGCGGGGCAGCGCGCGGCGCGCGGTCTCGGCGGCGAACCGCAGCGGCGCCGGCGCCAGCACCGCCAGCGGCCACAGCCCCGCCGACGGCAGGCGGTTGGCGGCGTAGGCCGGCGGCGGCATGAACACCCGGGTGAAGCCGCGGTGCAGGCCGTCGGTCCACCACGCGCGCACCCGCGCGGGCCACGGCAGCGCCGGCGGCGGCGTGAACGCGGCGACGTACGACGCGCACAGCGTGCGGCCGTCGTCGCCGGCGCGGCCGGCGCCCTTGAGCGCGGTGACGAACGCCAGCTGCGCGCAGTCGCGCACGGTGGTCGGGAACCAGCGCGGGCGGACGCCCATCAGGTGGCCGACGTAGCGCCAGAAGTGCAGCATCGCCTCGATGTCGGCGGTGGTCGGCCGGTAGCCGAGCAGCCGCATCGCGTAGCCCGGCGCGAAGCTGCCGCCGAGGATCGTCAACAGCGCGTCGGCCTGGCTGATCGGCACGCCCCACGCGGCGGCGTCCCACTCGGGATGCGCGAGCAGCCGGCGGCGCACGAACACGTGCATCATCCGCACCCGCAGCGCCGAGGCCCGGCCGGCGGCGCCGCGGTCGAGGCCGCCCGGCTCCGACACCGCGATCCAGAACGCGCAGGTCTCGAGGAACCGCTTGCGGGTGCTGCCGCCGGCGTAGGCGCCGGTCAGCGCCAGCGGCTTGGCCACCGAGTTCTCGGCGTACGCCGCCAGCGTGATCGCGCCGGCGAAGCGGAACACGTCGGCGCCGTAGCGGCGGAACACCGTCGCGCCGTGGGCCAGCCGCGCGCGATCGAGCCACGGCGGATCGTCGTCGAGATCGGCGAACAGCGCGGCCAGCGACGCCGGCGCGTCCGGCACCGCGGCGACGCCACCGGCCAGCGCCTGCTCGAACATCGCCCGGCCGCGCGCCGGCGCGCCGCCGAGGTACAGCTCGTCGACCACCGCCTCGGCCAGCGGATCGGCGTCGTAGTAGGCGGCGGCGAACGCGCGCACGACGTCGTCGGCGGGCGCCAGGTCGAAGCCCAGCACGCGCTTGCCGACCGCGCGGGCGGCGCGGGCCCACGGCCGCTCGAGCCGGTCCCAGTAGCGAAACTCCGTTGGGTACGGCGCGCTCACCGCCGGACTATGCCTCACGGCGGTCGCGGGAACGTGACCTTCTTGACCGCGAACGTGCCCTTGGGGCAGGGCGGCGGCGGTGGTGCGTCGGCCGCTGGCTTGCCGCGCGGCCGTGGTGGTGGCGGTGGCGGCGGGCCGGCGACGGTCAGGTAGACGTAGGCGACGCCCTTGGCCGGCGCGACCACGGCCTTGGACCACGCGCAGGCGCCGAAGGTGATCGACAGCGTGCGCTTGCCGGGCGCGACCAGCAGCCGCTCGGCGAGGCGGTGGCGGTCCTTGCCGCCGTCGACGGTCAGCTCGGCGCGATCGAGCCAGCCGGTGCCCGACACGACCAGGTTGCCGTCGACCCGGGTCGGCGGGTTCAACCGCGCGACGTGCTTGCCGGTGGGCTCGACCTGCTCGACGTCGGAGCGGAACGACAGCGGCGTGATCGCGTCGAAGCGGTGCGCGCCCGGCGCCATCTCGAGGAAGATCGGCGGCGCGCCGGCCTGCCGCACGCCGTCGATGAAGATCACCGCGTCGGGCGCGTCGCTGGTCACGTCGACGTCGCCCTTGATCGCCTCGAGCCCGGCCAGCACCTTCTCGACCTTGGCGCGATCGGACGCGGCGGGCGCCTCCTCGAGGTACGCGCGGTACTCGCGGATCGCGCCGCGCACGTCGTGCTTGCGGCGCAGCACGTCGGCGAGGTTGTAGGTGACGTTGGGGTGCGGCGCGATCTTCTGGACGAAGCGGTAGCGCTCGATCGCGGTGGCCAGATCGCCGCGGTCGTCGGCGGCCTGGGCCTCGGCGAACGCGGCGCGCGCGGCCTCGGCGACGTCGGGCGGCAACGGCGCCGGCTGGGCGTGGGCGAGGGTGCCGACGGCCAGGGCCGCCGCGAGGGTCAGGTGCGAGGCGCGCACCGCCGGAAGATAGCGTGGGCGCGGCGCCGGGGCCGCTGCCCGTGATTTCGGACGCTTGTCTGTTTTTACGGAAATCGGCCGCAATAGCGGACGTGCGTCTGCTACGGTGCAGGGATGACGCCGCAGGCTCACCCCTACCGCGACCTCGCCGTGATCGACAGCCGCGCGCCGCGCACCAACCAGACGGTGGTGGCGATCGTCGCGTCGATCGCCGTCGCGACCGGCGCGTGGTGGCTGCTGGCGGTGCTCGCCGCGCAGCTGGCGATCGCGGTGCGGTTCGGCCGCCGCTACTGCCTGCCGTGCCGGCTGTACTTCGACGTCATCCAGCCGCGGTTCGGCGAGGGCCCGCTCGAGGACGCCCGGGCGCCGCGCTTCGCCAACATCATCGGCGCGACGGTGCTGGCGGCGGCGGCGGCGAGCTCCGCGCTCGGCTGGACCACGCTCGGCGCCGGCCTCGGGCTCACGGTCGTGGTGCTGGCCACGGCGGCGGCGACCACCGGGCTGTGCGTCGGCTGCGAGCTGTACAAGATCATCGCGCGGGCCCGCGGCATCCGCGGCGGCGCGATCGAGCGCGTCGATCTCGCCGGGCTGGGCGAGGTGCCCGCCGATCGCGACGTCGTCGTGGTGTTCACCCACCCGCTGTGCGGCGACTGCCAGCGGGTCGGCGCCGATCTCGCCGCGTCGGGCAAGCCGGTGGTCGCGGTCGACGTGTCGCGCCGCCGCGATCTGGCCAAGAAGTACGGCGTGACGCTGGTGCCGCTGGCGGTGGCGGTCGACGCCCACGGCTACGTCACCGCGCGGCTGGCCTGAACTCCAGGGGGCTCGTCGCCGAGCCCAGGTGGAGGCAGGTGGCTCCCACACGGCCTACGCCGCGGGGCGCTCGCCGAAGATCGCCGTGCCGATGCGCACCAGCGTCGCGCCGCACGCGATCGCCACCGCGAAGTCGTGGCTCATGCCCATCGACAGCTGCGGCAGCGGCAGGGCCGGCGTCGCGATCCGATCGCGCAGCGCGCGCAGCGCCGCGAAGTGCGGCCGCGCGCCCTCGGGATCGTCGGTGGGCGGCGGCATCGTCATGAGGCCGTCGACGCGCAGCCCCGGCACCGCGGCGAGGTCGGCGATCAGCGCCGGCGCGTCGGCGACCGCGACGCCGCCCTTGGTGGCCTCGCCGGCGACGTTGACCGCGATCAGGATCGGCTGCACCGCGCCCGGCGACACGCGCTTGCCCAGCTCGACGCCGAGCTCGCGGGAGTCGACCGCGTGGATCAGCGCCACCTTGCCGGCGATCTGCCGGGCCTTGTTGCGCTGCAGCCGGCCGATGAAGTGCCAGCGCGGGTGGGTGGCGGCGCTGGCCTGCTTGGCCAGCAGCTCCTGGACGTAGTTCTCGCCGACGTCGGTGGCGCCGGCGGCCACGACCGCGTCGATCGCAGCGACCGGGTGCAGCTTCGACACCGCGACCAGCGTGACCTCGTCGGGGCGACGCCCGGCGGCGACGCAGGCGGCGTCGACCGCCGCGCGGGTGGCGCGCCAGCGCGCGGCGAGGTCGGTCACGCGGCGTGCCCGTGGGCCAGCCGGACCTCGGCGGCGCCGGTGGCGCGCAGCAGCTCGACCACCTCGGCCAGCGGCAGCCCGGCGATGTTCGTGATCGAGCCGCGCACGCCGCGCACCAGCGCCGCGCCGATGCCCTGCACGGCGTAGGCGCCGGCCTTGCCGTGCCACTCGCGCGACGCGACGTAGTCGGCCAGCAGCGCCTCGTCGAAGTCGACCATCTCGACGTCGCTGGTGACGGTGATGGCGTGGACCTCGGCGCCCCGCCGGAGCACCACCGCGGTGGCGACCTGGTGGGTGCGGCCGCGCAGCGCGCGCAACATCGCCGCGGCCTCATCGCCGTCGGCGGCCTTGCCGAAGATCCGTCCGTCGACGATCACCGTGGTGTCGGCCGCGAGCACCCAGTCGTCGTCGGTGGCCAGCGCCGCGGCCTTGGCCGCCGCGACCCGCTCGACGTACGCGACCGCCGGCTCGTCGGCGGCCGGCGTCTCGTCGATGTCGGCGGGGCGCACCGCGAACGCGACGCCGATCCGCGCCAGGAACTCGCGGCGGCGCGGCGACGCGGAGGCCAGGATGAGCACGCGCCTTATATACAGCGCGGCGCCCGAAAGCGCGATGAGCGCCCGGCGGCGCTCATGCTCGTTCGATCAGGCTGGGATCACTGCGGCGGGGGCCAGCCACCGCCCTGGGGCGGCGGGAAGCCACCCGGCGGCGGGCCACCGAAGCCCGGCGGCGGGCCACCCGGCGGCGGGTAGCCGCCACCCGGCGGCGGGAAGCCACCCGGCGGCGGGCCGCCCTGGGGCGGCGGCGCGCCCTTGTTGCCCGACACCATCTTCATGACCTCATCGTACGCGGCCGGCGCGGTCAGCATCAGCACGCCGAAGTACGCGACCAGCATCAGCAGCGAGCGGACCAGCATCAGGAACCACTCGACGAACTTCACGTGGTCGCCGTGGATCAGCCCGGCCAGCATGAACAGCACGATCTGCACCGGCAGCCACACCAGCAGCGCGGCGGTGACGTGCGGGGCGAACGCGTCGACGGCCTGCAGCGCCGGCGGCAGCTTGCGCGCGGGCACGACGAACACCGCGCACGCCGTGGCCACCAGGCACATCACCAGCAGCAGGAGCGCGTAGAGCTTGAACATCACGCCCTTGAACAGCCCGTGCATGAAGTCGCCGTCGAAGTGGTTGAGCACGTTGGTCGTGATCGTCACCGACCGCGACTCGCGATCCGCGTCGACGCCGTCGCCGGCGAAGATGCCGAGCAGCACCATGCTGGCGCCCACCGCGATGATGATGCGCGCCGCCTGGTCGTCCGGGCGCTGCAACCGCGCGAGCAACCCGAACAGCAGGGTCGACATGCCGACCGTGTAGAAGAACGTCAGGCCGATGCTGTTCGGACCTTCGTAGATGGTCGCGATGCCGTTGACGACGACGCCGATGAACGACACGCCGAACGGCAGCCACTCGAGCACCACCGGCGGGACCTTCGCGCGGATGTCCTTGGGCGCGGCCGAGACCAGCAGGTACGACGCGGCGGCGAGCAGCGGCCAGATCAGCCCGCGGAAGGCGCGGCCCTTCCACGCGAACGTGAGCGGGCTGAACTTGACCGGGATGAAGATCGCGATCGCCAGCGCGGCGCCCAGGAACATGAGCGCCATGCGCTGCAGATCGGGATCGCGCAGCTTGGCCAGCGGCACGCCGAACAGCGTGCCCGGCTGCGACTGAGGCAGCTTCCGAGCCCAGTCGTCCATCGGGCCGGGCAGGTTCTGCTGCGGCGGCGCGAACGCACCCTGCGGCGGACCCGCGAAGCCGGGCGGCGGACCACCGGGCGGCGGGCCACCGAAGCCAGGCGGCGGACCGCCGGGGGGCGGGCCACTGAAGCCGGGCGGCGGACCACCTTGCGGCGGACCTCCGAAGCCGGGCGGCGGACCACCTTGCGGCGGACCCCCGAAGCCAGGCGGCGGACCGCCAGGCGGCGGACCCCCGAAGCCAGGCGGCGGACCGCCAGGCGGCGGCCCCCCGAAGCCAGGCGGCGGACCGCCAGGCGGCGGACCCCCGAAGCCAGGCGGCGGGCCGCCGGGGGGCGGGCCCCCGAAGCCAGGCGGCGGACCACCGGGCGGCGGACCGCCGAAGCCGGGCGGCGGACCACCGGGCGGCGGACCACCGAAGCCGGGCGGCGGGCCCGCAGGCGGCGGCGCGGCGACGGGCGGCGGGGCCGCGGGGGGCGGCGGGGCAGGCGGAGGCGGCGCGGCGGCCGGGGCCGGAG
This sequence comes from Myxococcales bacterium, assembly GCA_016794525.1. GTDB lineage: Bacteria > Myxococcota_A > Polyangia > Haliangiales > Haliangiaceae > UBA2376. Next base: position 11,076 of record JAEUJY010000058.1, on the reverse strand, counting down.
GGCCGGGCGGCTTGGGCGCGGTCGCGGGGCCGAGCTTCGGCGCCGCGTATCCGAACATCGTCTTGGCGGGGCCGCCACTCGGCGCGGCCGGCGCCGCCGGCATCGGCCGCCCGCACGTGCCGCACGCCGGCGCGGTCATCAGCACGGCCGCGCCGCAAAACGGGCACGGCCTGGTTGGTGTCGCCATGGCTTTCGCTCTCTCCCTTTGCGACGGAACGTAACGCGCTCGGCGATCGACGGTCAACGCGAGGGGCCGCGGATCGCGCCCTCGTGGTACATCGCGATCGTGACCGCGCGACTCGACAAGACGATCGGCTTCCTCGGCGCTGGCAACATGGCGGAGGCGCTGATCCGCGGCCTGGTGCAGGACGGCGTGGTGACGCCCGAGCGCATCGTCGCGTCCGGACCGCGCGGCGATCGCCTCGCGGAGCTGGCCGAGGCCTACCGGGTCGAGACCACCACCGACAACGCCGCGCTGGCCAGGCAGGCCGAGATCCTGGTGCTCGCGGTCAAGCCGCAGATCCTCGAGCGCGTGCTGCGCGAGGTCGCGTCGGCGATCCCGCCGGGCACGCTGGTGGTGTCGGTCGCCGCCGGCATCGACACCGCGACCATCGAGAGCCACCTGCCGTCGGGCGCGCGGGTCGTGCGCGCGATGCCGAACATGCCGGCGCTGGTGCGCGCGGGCGCGACCGCGATCGCGCGCGGCCGCCACGCCACCGACGCCGATCTGGTCGAGGCCAAGACCATCTTCGACGCGGTCGGCCTGACGATCGTGCTCGACGAGAGCCAGCTCGACGCGGTCACCGGCCTGTCGGGCTCGGGGCCGGCGTACATCTTCTTGATCCTCGAGGCGCTGGCCGACGCCGGCGTCAAGGTCGGGCTGTCGCGGCGCAACGCCCAGCGGCTGGCCGCGCAGACGGTCATGGGCTCGGCCAAGCTGCTGCTCGACACCGACGAGCACCCCGGCAAGCTCAAGGACATGGTGACCTCGCCCGGCGGCACCGCGATCGCCGGCCTGCACACGCTCGAGGAGGGCGGCCTGCGCACGACGCTGATCAACGCGGTCGAGACCGCGACCAAGCGGGCGCGCGAGCTGGGTCGCGGAGGCAAGGGGTGAGCTGGTTGCGCGCCACCGCCGACGGCGTCGCGCTCGACGTGCTGGTGCAGCCGCGGGCGTCGCGCGCGAAGCTGGGCCCGATCCACGGCGATCGGATCAAGGTCGCCGTCACCGCGCCACCGGTCGACGGCGAGGCCAACGCCGCGGTGATCGAGCTGGTGGCCAAGGCGCTGGGCGTCGCGCGCGGCGCGGTCGCAGTGACCGCCGGCCAGACGTCGCGGCGCAAGACGCTGGCGATCCGCGGCATCGACCTGGCGCGGGTGACCGCGGCGGTGGAGGTCGCGTGAGGCGCGCGGCGGTGCTGGCGCTGGTCGCGGGCGGCTGCGGCGGCGCCACCGGCACGATCGGCCTCGAGCTGGTCACCGCGCCGGGCTCGACCGTGCTGGCCGACGTCGCGCGGGCGCGGCTGACGCTGTCGTCGCCGCCGACCGTCGTCGACGCCACCCGCGGCCCCGACGGCAAGTTCCACCTCGCGATCGACGTCGTCGCCGAGGGGCCGTCCGGCACGCTGACGTTCGAGGGCTGGGACGCCAGCGACGCGCTGATCGCGATCGGCCGCACGCCGGCGCTGCCGATCGCGGCGATCGACGCCGAGATCGCGATCTACGTGGCCGCGCCCGACAGCCTCGCCGCGGCGCCGGTCGCGCTCGATCCGCCGCGCACCGCGGTCGGCACCGCCGCGTACCCGTTCGGCGTGCTGGTGGCGGGCGGCGAGGACGGCGCCGGCGCGGCGTCCGACGCGGTCGCGATCTACAACGTCTTCACCCACGCCTGGCAGATCGGCGTCGATCTGCCGGCGCCGCGGGTCGCGCCGACGATCGGTGCCAGCTCCCTCGGCTACGCCTACGTGCTCGGCGGCGACGACGCCAGCGGCGCGCCGACCGGCACGTTGTGGCGCTACGACACCACCGTCGCGCCCGCCGGCGCGGTGCTGCCCTTGGCCGACGCGCCGGCCCTGGCGCGCACCGCCGCGCCGATCGCGCTGGTGCGCAGCGAGGGCTACATCGTCGGCGGCGCGCCGCCGGCGGTGATCGATGGCCTGACCCGCACGCTGACCGCCGCGCCGAGCCTGCCGCCGCTCGCCGGGGTCGCGGCGTCGGTGGTGGTGGCGGCCGGCGGCGGCGACGCGCTGTATGCGGTGTTCATCGGCGACGGCAGCGGCGCCAGCGGCGTCGTGCGGTTCGCGGCCGACGGCGTCACCGACGAGGCCAGCGCCCCGGCCAGCGCGCGCCGCACCGGCCACGGCGCCGTCGCGCTCGGCGACGGCCGGGTGATCGTCGTCGGCGGCGCCGTCGGCGGCGCGCCGGTCGCCAGCGCGATCGTCGCCAGCCCCGCCAGCCAGCTCTACGTCGAGCAGCCCGGCGTCCTCGACACCCCGCGCACCGGCGCCGCGATCGCCGCGGCCGGCGGCGTGCTCGTCGTCGCCGGCGGCACCGACGCCGGCGGCGCGATCGTCCCCACCGCCGAGATCCTCGACCTCGCGACGCTGGCCCACCGCGCCACCGTGCCCATGGTCGTGCCGCGCACCGGCGCCGTCGCGCGGCCGCTCGACGACGGCCAGGTCCTGATCGTCGGCGGCACCGACGCCGCCGGCCAGCCGGTCGGCGTCGTCGAGCTGTTCACGCCGCGCTGACATCGGCGCCACCGCGCCACCGCACACCCGGATCCGGATCCCGATCCCGTTCCGGATCCCGATCCCGATCCCGTTCCGGATCCCGATCCGGATCCCGATCCCGATCCCGTCTCCGTCCCCGTCCGCGTTCCCGTCGCTACGCCCACTCGACCGAGCGCATCGACAGCGAGCCCATCGTCCATCCTTCGACCGGGTAGCGCGGCTTCGGCAGCGCGTCGCCATGCGCGGCGGCGCCGGCCGCGACCAGCAGCGGCGCGAGGTGCTCGACCGACGGGTGGGCGTCGCGCAGCGCCGGCGCCTCCTCGAGCACGCGGCCGAGCGCGGCCAGGTCGCGGCGATCGAGCGCGGCGGTGGCCCAGGCCTCGAACGTCGTGGCCCACGGCGCGGGCGCGGCGGCGGCGCTGTCCCAGTCGAGCCGGCCGAGGTTGTGCACCAGCCCACCCGAGCCGAGCACCAGCACGCCGTCGTCGGCCAGCGGCGCCAGCGCGCGGCCGAGCGCGAGCCAGCCGGCGGGCCCGGTGCGCAGCGGCAGCGCCACCTGCACCACCGGCAGGTCGGCGGCCGGGAACATCTTGAGCAGCGGCACCCACACGCCGTGATCGAGCCCGCGGGTCGGCTCGGCCTTGGCGCCGGTGAGCTCGCGCACCTGGGCCGCCAGCGCCGGCGAGCCCGGCGCCGGGTACTGCACCTCGCGCAGCGCCGGATCGAAGCCGCCGAAGTCGTAGAACAGCGGCCCGCAGGCCTCGACGCCGGTGCGCGGGATCGCCGACACCCAGTGCGCCGACACGATCGCGACGCCGCGCGGCGGGGCCGCGGCGCGCAGCCGCGTCCCCCACGCCTCCAGCGCCGCGGCGAAGCCGCCGACCTCGAGCGCCAGCGTCGGTGCGCCGTGGCTGATGAAACCGACCGGGATGCGGGCCATGGCCCCATCGTGGGGCCGCCGCGCGCCGCGGCCAAGCCCGGCCGCTGGGACAGTCCGTGCCGCCGTCGCTACCGCTGCTGCTCGCGCGTCGACAGGAGCCGGATGTCCGGCCAGTCGACCTTGACCCGGTTGAGCTGCCAGTCGTTGCGCGCCAGGAACACCGTCGCGCCGCTGTGGTCCTCGGCGGTGTTGTCGCGGTTGCCGTCGGCGAACTTCTTCACCAGCTTGGGATCGTCGGCCTCGACCCAGCGGGCGCGCTCGAACGACGTGCCCTCGAAGATCACCGGCAGGTCGTACTCGGTGCGGATGCGGTCGGCCAGCACGTCGAACTGCAGGCCGCCGACGACGCCGACGATCCAGTCGGAGCCGATCACCATCTTGAACGCCTGCGCGGCGCCCTCCTCGGCGAGCTGCTCGAGCGCGCGGCCGAGGTGCTTGGCCTTCATCGGATCGACCGGTCGCACCCGGCGCAAGAGCTCGGGCGCGAACGACGGGATGCCGGTGAAGCGCAGCACCTCGCCCTCGGTCAGCGCGTCGCCGATGCGCAGGCCGCCGTGGTTGGGCAGGCCGATGATGTCGCCGGCCCACGCCTCCTCGGCCAGCTCGCGGGCGTTGGCCTGGAACAGCATCGCGTTGCCGACCGCCAGCGTCTTCTCGGTGCGCGGGTTGACCAGCTTCATGCCGCGCGAGAAGTGGCCCGAGGCCAAGCGCACGAACGCGATGCGGTCGCGGTGCTTGGGATCCATGTTCGCCTGGATCTTGAAGACGAAGCCCGACACCTTGGGCTCGCCGGGATCGACCGCGCGCTCGACCGCGGGCTGCGGCCGCGGCGGCGGCGCCAGCTCGGCGATGCCGGCCAGCAGCTCGCGCACGCCGAAGTTGTTGACGGCCGAGCCGAAGAACACCGGCGTCATGTGGCCCTCGCGGTAGCTCTGTAGGTCGAGCGGCTTGCACAGCCCGCGCACCATCTCGACGTCGCCGCGCAGCTTGGTCACGGCGTGCTCGGGCAGGAGCTTGTCGAGCTTGGGATCGCCCAGGCCCTCGCAGACGATCGCCTCCTGGATGTACTCGCCCTTGCTGCGCTCCATCAGGTGCAGCTGATCGCCGCGCAGGTCGTAGCAGCCGAGGAAGCCCTGGCCCATGCCGATCGGCCAGGTCGCCGGCGTCACGTCGAGCGCCAGCGTGTGCTCGATCTCGTCGAGCAGCTCGAACGGGTCGCGGCCCTCGCGGTCGAGCTTGTTGATGAAGGTGACGATCGGCACGTCGCGCATGCGACACACCTCGAACAGCTTCTTGGTCTGGGCCTCGATGCCCTTGGCGGCGTCGATCACCATGACCGCCGAGTCGACCGCGGTCAGCGTGCGGTAGGTGTCCTCGGAGAAGTCCTGGTGGCCGGGCGTGTCGAGCAGGTTGAACGTGCGCTCGGCGTAGTCGAAGGTCATCACCGAGGTCGTCACCGAGATGCCGCGCTCGCGCTCGACCTTCATCCAGTCCGAGGTCGCGCGCCGGCGGTCGCCGCGGGCCTTGACCGCGCCGGCCAGCTGGATCGCGCCGCCGAACAGCAGCAGCTTCTCGGTGAGCGTGGTCTTGCCGGCGTCGGGGTGGGCGATGATCGCGAAGGTCCGACGACGGGCGACCTCGGGTGGCAACTCGGGCATGGCGGCGCAATCTACCGGTTGCGCCACCGATCGCAAAGCGTCGGGGGGCGCGCTTCACCCCGCGCGGCGACGCGCCAGCCGGGCGCCGAGCGCCGCCGCGCGGCCGCGGACCTTCACCAGCCAGCGGGCCCGCGCCTCGGGGGAGGTGAGCTTGAGGCGCGGCAGGTAGTAGCGGCGCACCGGCGCGAAGCCGCAGTACCAGAAGATGCTCGCGTACGCGCCGAACCAGCCGGGGTCGAGCCACGCGACCAGCCGCGGCGAGTCGAGCGTGTAGAAGAAGTAGGCCGCCTTGCCGCGCATCAGGCCGGCCGGGAACACCGCGCGCGGGCCGCGCCCGGCGAACGAGTAGGTCAGCCCCGAGACGAACGTGCGATCCAGGTAGCCCTTGAGCATCGCCGGGAAGCCGCCCCACCACAGCGGGTAGACGAAGACGACCGCGTCGCACGCCGCGAGCTGGGCCCGGTAGCGGGCGGTGGCCTCGACCTTGTCGAGATCGCGGCGGCGGTGCTGCGCGTCGACCAGCAGCACCGGGTCGAAGCCCTCGGCGTAGAGGTCGACCACCTCGACCTCGCACGGCGTCGTGGCCAGCCCCGCGGTCACGGCCTCGAGCACCGCGTGGGTGAAGCTCTCGGGGTTCGAGTGGCAGTAGACCACCAGGACCTTGGGCGGCATCGGCGGCCGAGTGTATCGCGCCGCGCGGCGGCGCCCGTGCCAGCCCGCGCGCGATGCGCTACGATCGCGACGTGGACGATCGCACGCCGCTGACCATCGCCGAGGCCGAGGCCATGCTGGACGGGTTGCCGCTGGTGGCGGCGATGGGGGGTGGGATGAACGACATCAAGGCGGTGCGCGAGAAGTGCCTGGCCGCCGGCATCCCCGTGCTGATGGGGTGTCCCGGCGGCGGCAAGGGTTGAGGCACCAAGACGCACCTCCTGGTCGAGGAGGACGACGTCCCGGCCATCGCGGCGCTGCTCGCTGACGACTGGCAGGCCTCGCTGGCTCGTGAGGGCGTGGCGCCGGTGGCGCCCGCCGACGCGTCCGCGTGCCCGGCGTGCGGCGCGACCGACGACCTGACCGCCGACGGCGAGTGTCCCGGCTGCGGCCTGGTGCTCGGGTAGCCGCGGCAGCGACGGGCGGGTCGGCGCGGCGCATCGCGCGGTGCGCGCGGTTTGCACGGATCGTGGTCGCCCACGCAGGCGGTGCTGGCCACGCGCGCGCTGGTGACGTTCCGAGACGCTGGACGCGGTTGGTCCGGGCACGGGAGATGCAGTCTCCGACGGCGCGGGCCGCCGGCCTCCGCGCCGCGGACACGCGGCCCGTCGATCGGAGTCCCCCATGTTGCGCTCGTGGTCCCTCGTGCTCGCGATGCTGGTGGCGGCGGCATGCACCGGGACGACCAGCGGCGGGGATGACGCCGCGGTCGACGGCGCGGTGCCGCCGATCGACGCCGCCGGTGACCTCGACGCGCGCCCCGACGCCGCGATCGACGCCGCGATCGACGCCGCGATCGACGCGCCGCTCGCGCCGTGCGACATGCCGGCGATGGGCGAGGAGGTCACGACGCTCGCCGGCTGTCCGAGCGCTGGCGCCGCCGATGGCGTCCGCGGCATGGCGCGGTTCGCCAACCCGGTGAACGTGCTGGCCGACGCCGCCGAGGTGTACGTCGCCGACTTCGACAATGGCCGGATCCGCGCGGTCGCGCCCGACGGCGCCACCCGCACGCTCGTGATGGCCAGCAACTTCCGCCGGCCGTTCGGTCTGGCCCTGCACGCCGGCGCGCTCTACGTCTCGACCGACGACAACGATCTGGGCCAGCACTCCGGGTCGACCGGGACGGTGTGGCGGGTCGACCTGGCCTCGGGGGCCGCGACCGTCGTGGCCCGCGATCTCGGACGGCCGCGCGGCCTCGCGGCGCTGCCCGACGGGCGGCTGGTGCTCGCCGACTACGTCCACCACACCGTGTCGCTCTTGACGCCGACCACCGGCGAGGTCGTCGCGCTGGCCGGCGCGCGCGATCAGCCCGGCTACGTCGACGCGCGCGGCGCGGCGGCGCGGTTCGACGGCGCCTACGGCGTCGCGCTGCTCGCCGACGGCCGGATCGCCGTGGCCGACTACAACAACCACCGCATCCGCGCGGTCTCGCTGACCGGCGACGTGACGACGCTGGCCGGCACCGGCGTCCGCGGCCACGGCGACGGCGCCGCGGCGGCCGCGACCTTCGGCTTCCCGCAGGCGCTCGCCGCGGACGGCGCCGGGCGGCTCTACGTCAGCGACACCGACAGCTTCACCGTGCGCGTGCTGGCCGACGGCGTCGTGGCCACGGTCGCGGGCGCGGGCACCGGCGGTTGGCTCGACGGGCCGCGCCTGACCGCGCAGTTCTGGGGCCTCGAGGGCCTGGCGGTCGCCGCCGACGGTCGCACGCTGTGGGTCGCCGACGGCAGCCGCGGCGAAGACGTCCCGTACCACCGGGTGCGCCGGGTCGCGCTGCCGTGAACCTTCGCGCGTATCGAGCCCCGAGGCGCTGCGCTACCATCGCGCGAGATGCGCACGGCGATGTCCCTCGGTCTGATCCTCGCGCTCGGCCTGGCTGGCTGCGGCGGCTGTGACAACACCACGGGCGGCGGCGTCGACGGCGCGGACGGCACCGGGCTGTGCGGCGGCGTGGCGTGCGCCGCCGACCAGGCGTGTCGCTACGACGCCTGCGTGCCGACGCCGACCGCGTGCGTCGACGGCCGCTGCCCCGGCGACCTGCACTGCGACACCGCCGCCAACGAGTGCCTGCCGTGGGGCGTCGGCCCCGGTGGGACGTTCGACACCGCGTGCGTGCGCGAGGTGGTGCCCGGCGTGTTCTTCCCGGGCGTGCAGTGCGAGTGGCTGGGGCCGCCCGCCGGCGATCCGTTCCCCGATCACAAGAACGTGCTCGGCTCGCCGATGGTGGCCGACCTCGGGCTCGGCGCCGGCGAGTTCACCAGCCCGTCGATCGTCTTCATCTCCTACAACTTCACCGACGGCGGCGCCGAGTCGTGCGCCGGCAGCAACCCGGCGTACTTCGGCGTGCTGCGCATCATCGACGGCGCGACCTGCGGCCAGCTGGCCAGCTTGCCCAACCCGATTATCGCCGCGCAGTCGGTGGCGATCGCCGATCTGGGCGGCGTCGATCGCAAGCCCGAGATCGTCGCGGCGCGGCAGGACGGCGGGCTGATCGCGTTCACCCGCTCGGCCGCCGGCACCTGGGGTGTCCTGTGGTCGTCCGCCGACACCTACGGCGACGCGTTCTGCAACTGGACCGGCATCTCGATCCACGATCTCGACGACGACGGCGTCCCCGAGATCATGTACCAGGGCGCGGTGTACTCGGCGGCCGGCGTGCTGCTCAACACGCCGCTGGTGCCGACGACGCTCGAGCCGCGCTCGACTGGCTACATCCCCGTGATCGCCGACGTCGACAACGACGGCGCGCCCGAGCTGGTCGCCGGCCCGCAGATCTACGACTGGGATCGGGCGACCACCGAGTGGGTGCCGGCCCAGGCGATCGGCGGCGTCGGTGGCCGCGTGGCGGTCGCCGATCTGGGCACGTTCGGGGCGGCGGCTGGCGCCGACGATCGCGGCGCCCTCGACGGCCAGGCCGAGGTGGTCGTGGTCAACGCCGGCGTCGTCCACGTCTACACGCTGGCCGGCCGCGAGGTGTTCACCGGCGCGCTGCAGGGCACGCCGGCCGGCAACGGCGGCCCGCCGACGCTGGCCGACTTCGATGGCGACGGCCGGGTCGAGATCGCCTCGGCCGGCGGCTCGGCGTACACCGTCTTCGATCCCGACTGCGTCGCCGGCGCCGCGGCGGCGGTGTGCGCCAGCGGCCGCGCCGACGGCATCCTGTGGACGCAGCCGTCGCAGGACCTGTCGTCCAACGTGACCGGCTCGTCGGTGTTCGACTTCGAGGGCGACGGCCGCGCCGAGGTGGTGTACGCCGACGAGTGCTTCACCCGGGTCTACGACGGCACCAGCGGCCAGGTCGTGTACTCGCGGTTCCGCCGCTCGTGCACCTGGTACGAGAACCCGATCGTCGCGGACGTCGACGCCGACTTCAACGCCGAGATCGTCGTGCCGTCCAACACCAACTGCAACGTCACCTGCCCGGCGCTCGATCCGATCTTCGACGGCGTGCAGTGCCTCGACAACTCCGACTGCCCGGCCAGCGCGCCGTGCGGCCGCGACGCGGCGACCGACACGCTGGGCAAGTGCCGCTGCACCGTCGACGCCGACTGCGGCGGCGACAACTTCGTGTGCCGCGATCCGATCGCCGGCCCGGCGGCCGCCGGCAAGGTGTGCCGCGCCGAGAACCCCGGCCCCGGCACCGCGTTCGGCGTACGGGTCATCGCAGATCGCGTCGATCGCTGGGTCGGCACCCGGCCGATCTGGAACCAGCACGCGTACAGCGTCACCAACGTCGACGACTCGGGCGTCGTGCCGCGGACGTCGCAGTGGCTGCGCAACTGGACCCAGCCCAACCTCAACAACTTCCGCCAGAACAGCCCGGGCAGCGGGCTCGGCGCCGGCGCGTCGCCCGATCTCACCGCCCACGGCGCGACGGTCACCTGCATCCCCGGCGGCGCGCGGGTCACGGTGAACGTGTGCAACCGCGGCACCGAGCCGGTGGCGCGCGGCCTGACCGTGTCGGTCTACGGCGGCAACCCGCCCGGCGCGCTCGGCTGCCAGGCGCAGACGATCGGCACGCTGGTGCCCGGGACCTGCCAGGACGTGAGCTGCGACTGGCCCGCGGCCGGGAGCATCGGCACGGTCATCGTCGATGATCGCGGCATGCAGGTGGGCGCGAACCTCGAGTGCCGTGAGGACAACAACACGCTGGTGCTCACCGGCATCAACTGCCCCGTCGGGCCGTAGGACCGCGAGGTAGCTGCGCAGCGCTCGTCGCCTCAGCGGACACGCGCCGTCGCGGTCTCCGCGTTCGTGTGCCGGGTGGGGCCTTGGTCCGGCGGCGCCTACGTGCGGCTGGCGTCGCCTCCACCTCGGGCTCTCCCTGCGCCGGAGCCACCGCTGTCGCCTCGCCGGCCCGAGGCGGCGCCACGGCTGCGTTGACTCCCACGTGGGACGGCGGCGCGCCGTAGGGCCGCCCGTCGGCGTGGGTTACCCGAAGCTTCCCGGGCGCGGTCCCGTCGATCCGGAGCCGGCCATCGTGCGCCGCCGTGTGGTGTGCCGAGCACAGCGCCGCCAGCTTGGTCGGCGTGTGATCGCCGCCCGCGGCCCGCGGCACGAGGTGGTGCACGTCGACGTACCGCGCGTTGCGACAGCCCGGCACCACGCACCGCCCGCGATCTCGCCGCAGCACCGCGCGTCGCGTCCGCGGCGGGATGGTCTTGGTCACCCGCGCCGGCTTGTCGCCGTCGACCCGCCCCAGCAGCTCGGCGTCGCACGACGCCGGCGCCAGCTCGGCGGCGCTGAGCTCGATCGTGTGCCCGGCGACGTCGTGCCACGCCTTGCGGCAATCGCTGCACTGCGTGATCGCGATCTGATGCATGGGCTTGGCGGTCGCCCCATCTCCCACGTGGGAGCCCGCGAGCTGCTGGTCGCACAAGGTCCCGATCACGTCGCCGTCGGTGAGCGGATGCCCGCACGCCGCCTCCAGCGCCCGCCGCGTCGCCGTGAACTTGCCCAGCACGGCCGCCGGCACCAGCAGCCGCAGCTCGTGCAGCCGCGCGGCGGGGTCCGGCGGGTCATCCGGCCCGTCGCC
>JAEUJY010000027.1 GCA_016794525.1 Myxococcales bacterium | reverse complement strand
GCCGCTGGCGTAGCGATCGAGCGGCGCGCGGCGCTGGCCGACGCCGGCGTGATCCTCGCGGTGGCGGCGCCAGTTGTTGAGCACGTAGGCCAGCGCATGGCGCGCCTGGCGCGGCTTCGCCAGCGTCGTCGCGTGGTAGCGGTCGGTGAAGACGCGGCCGGCTCGCGGCGCCCCAGCGGCGATGGTGACCGCGCGGTTCAGCCGCTTCGCGGCGGAGACGCACAGCGCGCGGACGCCGTTGGCCAGCGCGCGCCGGTCGTCGGCCTCGCAGAGCAGGTGGATGTGGTGGCGCTGGATCGACAGGTGGACGACACGGAAGTCGGCGCGCCCGACCAGCGCGATCATCGCCGCGCGGACCGCCGCGTACGCCTGCGGCCGACGCAGGCGGCCGACCTGCCGCGTGACGCGCAGGACGACGTGCACCGGCAGGCGGCGATCGTGGAACGGCCGCGCGCGGTGCTTGCCGCGCGGCGGGCCGGGCAGCGTCCGCTTGCGCCCCGCGCCGGCGCGCTTGCCGCCATGCCCCGTCGGGTTGCTCGCGCGCCGCGGCGCGCCCTCGGTCCCTGACAACCCCAGCTGCCTCGCCTTCCGCGCCCTCATATGATTGGGCTAATATAAGATACGCCGGCGATTCGTCAAGGGGCGAGGCGAATTTCGGCGGTCACGGGCGGCGGGCACCTCCCGGAGCGCTGTGGAGTTGCCGGCGGTGCTGGACAACCGCGCCCGGTCGCGCGCCGGCGGGCGCGCGTCGTCGGCGTCGCGCGGTTGCCCACACCGCCTTGAAGAACGGCGCGGCGACGATGGCGTGGTGCACGCCATGGCGGGGGCGCCGTTCTTCACAACCCACACAGCGCGCGCCGCTATCCCGGATCACTTCGTTGGAGATCCCAGAACCGAGACGGCTGAGCCAGGGCCCGATCCAGGCGGCCACCCCGTCGGTCTCGCGATCATCGCCATGCCGACCGAGGCGGTCGCTACCGTCGCGTTCTCGCGCGGCCAGGCGGTCCACCCTGAAGGCTCATCGCGACGGCGGCGATCGCCGGCACCAGGGCGGCCGGTGAGATGTGATGAATGCGCAGGTCTTGGGCGGTCTTGGGCGGAGGTCCCGTCGGGCATGACCCGACGGGGAAGGACGTGGCGACACGCCCTCGAGGGACTCAGGTGGCCGGCAGCGTGACGGTGAACGTCGCGCCGGCGCCGGGCTTGCTCTCGACGGTGATCGTGCCCGACGCGCTGGCCACGATCGACTGCGCCGTCGCGAGGCCCAGGCCGATGCCCTCGCCGACCGGCTTGGTCGAGAAGAACGGATCGAACACCCGCGGCAGGTCGGCCGCCGGGATGCCGACCCCGGTGTCGGTGATCGCGAACGACGTGGTCGCGCCCTCGCTCCACACCCGCACCCGCACCCGCTGGCCGCCGCCGCCGGCGGCGCGCACCGCGTGGCCCGCGTTGACGAGCAGGTTGAGCGCGACCTGCGTGAGCTTGCCCTCGGCGATCAGCACCGGGCGCGCCGGCGCGTAGGCGCGCTCGATCTGCACCCCGGCCAGCGCGTGGGCCGCGATGTTGAGCGCGCGCTCGATCGGCCCGGTGACCTCGAGCACGGTGGGCTCGTCGTCGGTGCGGGCGAACTGCCGCAACTCGCCGACGATCGTCCGCACCCGGCGCGCGCCGTCGGCGACGGCGGCGAGGTGGCCGATCAGCTCGTCGAGGACCGGCGCCGCCGGGGTGCCGGCCGGCAGCGCCGAGCGCAGCTCGCCGGCGCGCACCGACGCCGCGTCGAGGCGCAACAGCAGGTAGGTCAGCGGGTTGCCGATCTCGTGGGCGACGCCGGCCGCCAGCGTGCCGAGCGCGACCATGCGATCGATCTGGCCGCCGCGCAGCTGGCGCCGCCGCAGCTCGGTGACGTCGCGCGCCACCACCATCACCGCGGGCTCGCCGTCGAAGGCGATCGCCACCGCGCCGACCTGGGCCAGGAACACCGTGCCGTCCTTGCGCACGAGCCGCTCGTCGATGAACGGCAACAGCGCCTTGCCCGCCGCCAGCGCCGCCATCCGCTCGCGCGCCAGCGGGTGGTCGTCGGGGTGCACCAGCTGCACCGCCGGCAGGCCGATCAGCTCGTCGAGCGTGCCGCCCCACATCGTCAGCATCGTCCGGTTGGCGTAGGTGATCCGGCCGCGGGTGTGGATGATCACGCAGTCGGGCGCGCTGTCGATCACCGCGCGGAAGCCGTCGGCCGAGCGCAGCAGCCGCTCGACCATGTCCGCGAGGTCGCCGGGATCGCGCAGCACCAGCGCGACCTGATCGCCCAGCACGCGCGAGGTGACCAGCAGCACCCGCCGCGCGCCGGCCTGGGTCCGCCACTCGCGCGGCGTCGGGCGGCCGTCGACGCCGGCGCGATCGGCCAGCGTGCGCTCGTGGGCCTCCTCGGGGTGGAAGTACAGCTCGACCAGCCCGCGCCCGACCAGCTCGGCCTCGGCGAAGCCCAGCAGCTCGCCGGCGGCGCGGTTGGCGGCGACCACGACGCCGGCGGCGTCGATCATCAGGACGCCGTCGGGCAGCGCCGCCACCAGCGCGCTCGCCAGCGATCCGTCGACCGAGGTCACCGGACGATTGTCGCCAGGACCGCGGCGTGGCGCAATCGCGGTCGGGGCGTGGCGGGATAGCCGCGGCGTCGGGCCCGCGGCGCGGGCTCAATCGCGGCGGCGCGGCGCGCGCAGCACCATCACCCGCGGCAGCCGGCCCTCGCGCTCGAGCGCGTGCAGCGCCGCGCCGATCGCGCGCAGCTCCTCGACCCGCGCCGGATCGCCGGCGTGGCGCTCGAGCAGCCCCGAGTACAGCTCGCGGGCGGTGTCGTCGGGGAAGTCGCCCGGGTGCGCCAGCACGTAGCGCAGCTGGCCGCGCTCGAGCTGGTAGCGCAGCGGCTCGCGGAACTGGCTCCAGTCGTCGAGCTCGCCGAACAGCTCGCGGGCCGCCTCGGCGTCGCCGTCGTCGGCCCGGGCCAGCGCGGCGGCGACCTCGGCCTGGCGCGCCGGGGCCGCCGGCTGCGCGCGGTGGTCGGGTCCCCGATCGCGCGTCACGGTCCGAGTGTAGCGCGGACCGCCGGCCGGCGCTGGCGGCCGATCCCGGGGCGGGTCACAGCGACTTCAGGTACTCGAGCAGCGCCGCGCGGTCGGTCGGCGTCAGCGCGTCGCCGAACGTGTGGCCCTGGTTGCCGTGGCCGGGCCGCGCCGTGTCCCAGATCCACGCCGGCGCGACGCCCGGCTGATCGGGATCGAAGCTGCGCCAGCCGACCAGCGCCAGATCGTAGTCGTCGTCGCCGCGGCCGATGCCGAACCGCGGCTGGCGCAGCCGCGAGTCGAGCAGCGCCGCCAGCGTCGGGACGCTGCCGTTGTGCAGGTACGGCGCCGTGGCCCACACGCCGTCGAGCGGCGGCGCGACGTAGCCGTCGCCGGGCGCCAGCCGCGCGCGCTCGCCGTAGAACGAGGCGTTGAACCACGCGACGTAGGGCGCGGCGAACTGGCCGGTGCGCTCGGCGACCGCGGGATCGGTGCCGACCTCGGCGACGCTGATCACCCGGGTCTGGTAGGCGCCGCCGGGGCCGTAGCTGCCGTGGCAGCGCGCGCAACGGTCGGCGAACACCGCCCGGCCGCGGGCCGCCGCCGCGGCGTCGATCGGCCCGGGGAACGGCGGCGGGGTCAGGCTCGTGAGGTAGGCGCGGACGTCGGGGAACCCGGCGTCGATCGCGCGGGCGGTGGCGACGTCGTCGACGCACAGCACCGACGCGGTCATCATGATCCGCGCCTGATCGCCGCGCCCGGCGCCGGTGTGGAACATCGCCGCCTTCTTCTTGAGCAGCCACCACGCCGGCACGTCGACCGGCACCGGCGGGCCGGGCAGCGGCAGGCGCGGCTCGTCGGACCACGCCAGCGTCGCCGGATCGCGGTGCGCGAACAGCGCGGCGGCGATGTGATCGGCGGGGTTGGCCCCGATCGTGGTGGTGCGGATCGCCGGCGCGATCAGCGCGAACCGGCCGTACAGCCGGTTCCAGTCGGCGCGATCGGCGTCGTCGGTGATCAGCAGCCCCGCCAGCGCCATCGCGCCGGGGTCGCCGGTGAAGTCGGCGCGCGGATCCCCCAGCCCGATCACCAGCTGGCCGCGCAGGAAGCTGGCGTGGCAGCTCAGGCAACTCGGCGTCACGCGCGCGCGACCGTCGGCGGCGGTCACCGCGTTCATCGCGTACGGCAGGTCGGCGCCGGCGCCGGTGCGGCCGGGCAGCCGCAGCCACGCCGGCGTGACCCCGGCGAAGCGATCCCACAGCCCGCGCGGCGCGCCGCAGCCGACGTAGTCGCTGCCGGTCAGGAGCGCCCAGCCGCGCGCCGCGTCGCCGGGGCGCTGCGGCTCGGGATCGATCACCGTGCCGGGGCCGCGGGCCGGCGGCGCGACGTCGGGCGGCGCGCTGGCCGCCGGTGGGCGCGCGCCGCACGCCGCGAGCGCGCCCAGGAACACCACCGCGGTCAGCCGCATCCGGACGGTGTGCACGGTCGGCGGCATCGGCGCAACTCATTCCAGGTCGCGGGCCACGCCGAGCGTGACCGCGACGTCCTGCCGCTCGGCGCCGGCCAGCGGCGCGCCGACCGCGCCGTGCAGCCGCCAGCACCGGGCCAGGCGCCACGCGACGCCGGCACGGACCGCGAGGTGATCGAGGCCGCCGCGGTACCAGCCGAGCTGCGCGTCGACGCCGACGTCGACCGCCAGCCGGCGCCGCGCCCGCCACGCCAGATCGATCGACGCCAGCGCCGCGGCGCGGGTCGAGGTGCCGGTGACCGCGCGGCCGGCCCAGCCGAGCGCGCCGAGCCGCGCGTGCACCCGCCACCGCGCCCGCGCCTGCCAGCTGGCCAGGCCGGCGAGCTGGGCCGCGCCGGTCGAGCCGTCGACGTCGCTGCGGGTGAACGGCAGCGCGACCGCGCCCCAGCCGGCCAGCCGCAGCGGCCGCCCGGCGAGCGTCGCGTCGACGCCGTACAGCCCGTCGACCGCGAGCGGCCCGTAGCTCGGCTCGACGATCTTCCACACCGCGTTCTGGACGAAGGTCACGTCGACCGCGCGCGCGGTCAGCCCCCACGCGACGTGCGCGCCCGCGACCTGCCGCACCGCCAGCGCCAGCTCGCCGCCCAGCGTGCCGTAGAACCCCGGCGTGTCGATCAGCGCGTGGCCGCCGACCCGCGCGCCGACGTCGGCCACCGGGCACGCGCCGCGGCCGCCGTCGAACCCGGCGTCGCGCCACGGCACCGCCGCCGGCTGATCGATCGCGTCGCCACACACGCCGTCGGCCGCGGCCGGACCGGCCCACGCGATCACCGCCAGCGCGATCGTCGCGCGCCTCACCGCGCGCTCCCTGGCGCGGTCCAGCCGTCGCCCGCGACGTCGATCAGCAGCAGGCCGGTGAAGCCGTAGGGCCAGCTCTCGGGCACGATCCGCGTCATCACGAACCGCGGGTCGGTGGGGTCGGTCGGATCCGGCGGGTTGGCGATCGGGCCGACGTCCTCGTCGGGCTCGACGTCGTCGAGATCGACGTCGCCGTCGCCGTCGTTGTCGCCGGTGTCGGGCACGCCGTCGTCGTCGAGATCGGCGTAGCGCGGCGGCGGCAGCCCGGCCTCGATCACCAGCCAGTCGTCGGCGCCGGCGATCAGCTCGGCCAGCGGCACCTCGCCGCGCCAGCGCACGACGCCGTCGACGCCGAACGGATCGGCCGGGCCCGCGAGGTCGGCGGCCAGCACGCGCTCGCCGCGTGACGTCACCGCGCGCACCGACGTCACCGGGATCCACGGCGCGGCGCGCACCTCGATCGCGACGACGTCGCCGGGCTGCGGCACCACCGGCGCCAGGCCCGGCCCGCGGCGCGGCGCGCCCGGCGGCCCGATCGCCACCGCGACGAACACGCCGCTGCCGGCCACGACCTTGCCGGCCTTGAGCGCGGCGTCGAAGCCCGCGACGTCGGTGGCGCCGACCGGCGTGCCGGTCTCGACCCAGGTCCGCCCCCAGCCCAGCTGGTTGTCGCGCAGGCCGTGCGAGTCGCTGTTGGCGGTGCCGACCACCGGGTGGCTCGCCGACGCCAGCGCGAACCACAAGAGGCGGTTCTTCTGCCACTCGTCGGCGCCGGCCCCGTTGCCGACCTCGAGCGCGTCCCAGTCGAGGTTGGCGTGGCCGCCGCCCGGCCGCCGCGCCAGCGCGCCGTTGGGCGTGCCGTCGTCGGTGGCCGGCACCGGCCGCCGCGGATCGAAGCCGATCGCGCGCAGGTAGCCGAGGTCGCGGCCGAACTGCGGCTCGTCCCACGGGTGGTTGATCATCCGCACGCCGGCGTCGCCGATCAGCGGATCGAGGCGATCGAACAGCGCGCCCGGCTCGAGCCGCTCGTCCCACGGCGCGCCGCCGCGCGGCGACGCCGGCAGCGGCGTCAGCGGCCAGAAGTTGAAGTGGCCGATGACCCGCGGCAGATCCTCGCCGGGCACGTCGAGGAACGGGATCAGCGGCGTGGTCTCGAGGCCGCCCATCACCAGCAGCCGATCGTCGGCGCCCAGCGCCCGCACCGTCGCCGCGTAGTCGGTGACGTAGTCGTGATCGGTCGCGGCGATCACGTCGACGCCGGCGGCCAGGAACGACCGCACCCGATCGCGATCGGGCAGGCCCGAGTCGAAGCTGGCCGCGCCGTGGACGTGGAGGTCGGCGGCGAGCCAGCCGGGCGGCGTGACGTCGAGGTCGCGCAGCGCGAGGTCGACCGCGGTGACCTCGCCGGGATCGAGCCGCACCTCGGCCCGCGCCACCGTCGCGTCGGGGCCGGCGCTGGCGAACACCCAGTAGTGGCCGGCCGGCACCTCGACCTGCGTGCCGGCCGGCTCGACCAGCACCCGGTTGCACGCCGGCGACGCGCCGTGCGGCGGGCCCAGCCACGGCGCGCACAGCGTCTGCTTGCCGTGGAAGCTGCCGCGGGTGCCGGCGCGGGTCGCGTCGTCGGCCGGCTCGAACACCACCACCGCGTCGATCGGCAGGTCGGCGCCGCCGCCCGCGCGGACGACGTGCAGGTCGACGGTGGCCGGCGCCGGCACGGTGAGCACGCCGAGCGCGCCGTCGTCGGGGATCGACCCGCGCAGCTCGCGCCGCCCGAACGACCACAGCTCGAAGCTGAGCTCCGGGGTCGCCGGCACGACCGCGCGGAACCCGCCGTCGGCGGCCGGCACCACCGCGGTCAGCGGCACGTCGTCGCCGCCGCCGCGGATCACGATCGACGCGCGGCGGACGTCGCCGCCGAACGCCAGGCCCTCGGCCTGCACGGCGCCGGTCACCTCGATCGTCGCCGCGCCGAACAGCTGGCCGCGCGCCGCCAGCAGCGGCGCCACCGCCGCCGCCGGGCCGCCGCCGGCGTCGGTCGCCGGGGCCGCGACGACGAACCGCTCGAACACCACGCCCTGCCCCGGCGGCACCACCTCGATCGGCGTGCCCAGCGCCGACACCTCGAGGTCGTTGACGCCGGCCACGGTCGCGCGATCGCACGCGACCACGCCGTAGGCCGGCGCGTCGGGCGCCGGCGCCGCGGCGGCGACGAACGGGTACGGCTTCCACAGCGCGGTCAGGTCGAGCAGCTCGAGCGGCGGCGTCAGGTAGCCCTGGCCGTCGACCGGCGCGAACGGCACGACCCGCCGCTTGCCCCAGTGCGCGGCGTCGGCGATCACGAACGCCTGGCGATCGGGCGAGTCGTTGAACAGCTCGCTGCGCACCCGCAGCCCAGGATCGCACGGCCGCAGCTCGTAGCGCGTCGCGACCGCGACCTCGGGCCGGCCGTCGAGGTGGCCGCGCGCGATCACCGCGACGTAGGCCGGCGATCGATCGACCACCTCGAGCCGATCGTAGGCGAACGCGTCGTCGGGCAGCAGCCCGGCCAGCTGGTACAGGATCGTCAGATCGTCGGCGCCGCCGCTGGGCCCGAGATCGATCAGGTTGCCGCCGGTCGGCGCCAGATCGGTGGGCGCCGCGATCGCGCTCACCACCGCGGTGACGACGCCGTTGGAGATCAGCACGTCGTCGGCCGCGCCCTGCCCGCGCGCCAGCCCGAGCTCGCCGGGGGCAGCCGCGACGGCGCCGACGTACAGCCGCGGCGCGTCGCAGCGGAACGCCAGGTCGCCGCACGGCGTGGTCGCCTCGCAGTCGCCGCCGAGGCAGCTGTCGCGGCCACAGCCGGCGGCGAACAGCGCGAGCGTCGCGACGGCGGCGACGCAGCAGCGAGCGAGCATGGCCGCATCGTACACCGCGGGCTCCGCCCGCCTGTGCACGCGGGCTCCGCCCGCCTGTTCACACGAGCGGTCCGGACTAAGCTGCCGACCATGCGCGCCTGGCGAGTCCACCAGTACGGCCCACACCGCGAGGTCCTCTCGCTCGAGGACATCCCGCCGCCGGCGCCGCCGCCCGACGGCGCGGTCGTCGAGGTCGCGGCCGCCGGCCTCAACTTCCCCGACCTGCTGGCGATCGCCGGCCAGTACCAGGTGCGCGCGCCGCTGTCGTTCACGCCCGGCTTCGAGGCCGCCGGCGTGGTCCGCGCGGTCGGCCCGCACAGCCGCCACCGCGTCGGCGATCGCGTGGTCACGTTCGCGCCGTGGGGCGCGTTCGCCGAGCAGGTGGCCGCCGTCGACGACGCGCTGCTGGCGTGGCCGGCGCCGCTGACCGCCGCCGAGGCCGCCAACCTGCTGGTCACCTACCAGACCGGCCACGTCGGGCTGGTCCACCGCGCGCGGCTGGCCGCCGGCGAGACGCTGCTGGTGCTGGGCGCCGCCGGCGGCACCGGCCTGGCGGCGGTCCAGCTGGGCAAGGCGCTGGGCGCGCGGGTGATCGCGGTCGCGAGCGGCGAGGCCAAGCTGGCCGCCGCCACCGCCGCCGGCGCCGACCTGGTGATCGATCACCGCGCCACCGACTTCGTCGCGGCCGCGCTGGCCGCCACCGACGACCGCGGCGTCGACGTCATCTACGATCCGGTCGGCGGCGACACCACCGAGCGCGCGCTGCGGGCGCTGGCGTGGGAGGGCCGCCTGCTGGTGATCGGCTTCGCCGCCGGCGCGATCCCCGCGATCAAGCTCAACCGCGTGCTCCTGCGCAACATCGCGCTGGTCGGCCTGCACTGGGGCGCGTACTTCCAGCACGACCGCGCGACGATCGCCCGCACCCACGCGGCGCTGGTCGAGCTGTGCGGGCGCGGCGCGATCAAGCCGGTCGTGACCCGCGAGCTCGCGTTCGCCGACCTGCCCGACGGCCTCGACACGATCGCCGCGCGCGGCGTGATCGGCAACCTGGCCCTGACCGTCGCGTGACCGCGGCGCGATTGCGCGCTCGCCGCCGGTCGCTTACGTTCCGCGGATGTCGCGCAAGCCCCGCACGAACTTCGCCGCGCCGCTGGTGGTGACCCTGGCCGCGCTGCCCGGCTGCGTCGTGCGCAGCGGCCCCGCCCCCGCGGCCCGCGGCGGCGACGGCGCGCCCACCACGGCGGTCAGCAACCCGCCGCGCGTCACCGACGCGCCCCCCACCCATGGCCGCGGCGACACCACCGTGCCGGTCGTCGCCCCCGACGCCACGCCGCCGCGCGAGGGCACGCCCTCCGATCAGGTGCAGCAGGAGCCGCCGCCCCGGCTCACCACCTGGACCGTGTTCCAGAACCGCACCACCCAGGCCTGCTACGCCGCGATCGACGTCGCGTGCTCGCCCAAGGCCACCTGCAACCCGCCGCCGCCGCGCGCGCTCGACGAGTGCCCGGCCGGCATGACGATGGATCAGCCGCTCAAGATCCAGGAGACCAGCCCCGGCGTGTGCACGCTGGTGTTCCCCAAGCCGGCGGCCTGCGGGTCCAACCCCACCTGCGATCCGCCGCGGTCGCGCCCGATCGACTGCCCGTGACCGCGCCCGCGGCCTCGGCGCGGGTCCGCCAGGAGTGGCAGAACCGCATCGCCGCCGAGTACGGCTCGGCGGCCATCACCCAGCACTTCGTGCTGTGGCTGATCCAGGTCGGCGCCAGCCCCGATCTGATCGACGACGGCCTGGCGATCGTCGCCGACGAGCTGGCCCACGCGCAGCTGTCGGCCGAGGTCTACGCCGCGGCCGGCGGGACGGCGCCGCCGGCGATCGATCGCCGCAACCTCGAGCTGCCGCGTCGGGCCGATCGGGCCCTCGAGGACGATCTACTCACCGCCGCGCTGCAGGTGTTCTGCCTCAACGAGACCGTCGCGGTGCCGCTGTTCGCGCACCTGCGCGAGGCCACCACGGTCGAGGTCGCCCGGGCCGCGCTCGATCGGATCTTGCTCGACGAGGTCCGCCACCGCGACTTCGGCTGGGCCTGCCTCGACTGGGCGCTGACCACGCCGCTGGCCGCCGGGCTGCCGGCGCTGGCCGCCGCCGAGCTGCCGGCGCTGTTCGCCGGCCTGCGCACCAACTACGGCAGCGACCTCGACGCGCCGACCGCGATCACCGACGCCGACCGCGCCTGGGGGCTGGCGCCGGCCCGCGACTACGCGCGGATCCTCGCCGCCACCTGGGACCGCGACTACGCACCTCGGTTCGCCGCCCGCGGCATCGACGCCGCGCCCGCGTGGGCCGCCGCGTCGCGATGATCGCTGCGGATCGCGGCGTGATCGCCGCGCGATCGCGCCCGGCGGCGATTGATCGATCGCGCGCGCCGCATATGATGCGCGCGAAAGGCTCGCACGCATGAAGATCCTCATGACCGGCGCCGGCGGCCAGATCGGCAGCGATCTGATCACCGCGCTGGTAGCGCAAGGCCACTCGATCGTCGCCACCGATCTCAAGCCCCGGCCCTCGACCCCCGAGGTGGCGTGGCGCGGGCTCGACGTCGTCGAGGGCGCCGCCGTCGACCGGATCATCGCCGAGGAGGCGCCCGAGGTCGTCTACCACCTGGCCGCGATCCTGTCGGCCACCGGCGAGAAGAACCCGGCGCTGGCCTACGCGGTCAACCAGACCGGCACCTGGAACGTGCTCGAGGCGTGCCGCACCCGCGGCGTGCGCCAGCTGATGTTCTGCTCGTCGATCGCGGTCTACGGCCCCGGCCTGCCCGATCCCACGCCCGACGACGTCGGCCTGCGCCCGACGACGATGTACGGCGTCACCAAGGCCGCCGGCGAGATGCTGTGCGAGTACTACCGGGCCAAGCGCGGCCTCGACTGCCGCGGCGTGCGCTTCCCCGGCCTGATCAGCGCCAGCCTGCCCGGCGGCGGCTCGACCGACTACGCGCTGTTCATGTACGTCGACGGCGTCCGCGTCGGCAGCTACCAGGCGTTCGCGCGCCCCGACACCCGGGTGCCGCTGATGTACATGCCCGACGGCGTGCGCGGGCTGCTCGAGCTGGCCGCCGCGCCGGCCGACAAGCTGACCCGGGCGATCTACAACATCGCCGGCTTCTCGCCGCGCGCCGACGAGATCGCCGCGTCGGTCGGCCGCGCCGTCCCCGGCGTGACGATCACCTACCAGCCCGATCCGCTGCGCCAGGGCATCCTCGACTCGTGGCCGCGCGCCCTCGACGACACCTGCGCCCGCGCGGACTGGGGCTGGGCCCCGCGCTACACGCTCGATCAGATGACCGTCGATCTCGTGCCGAAGATCCGCGAGCTGCTGTCGGGCGGCGCCAAGCTCACGCACTGAGAGCCTGTAAGTATTTCCAGGTCCGGATCGACACGGCCCGCGGCGTGTGATCAGGTCGGTGCATGAGCACCGGCAAGCTCTTCGACGACGACGCGCTGCAAGCTCCGAGCACGGAGGCGACGCTGCCCGAGGAGGAC
>JAEUJY010000009.1 GCA_016794525.1 Myxococcales bacterium | reverse complement strand
GCGCCGCAGACCTGGCTCATGCAGCGCGGCTGGAAGCGCGGCGGCCCGCCGCTCAGCCTCTGGGAGCGGCCCGGGCCGCTGACGTGAGGCAAGCGGCGCGGCCGGGCGGCGCCAGCGACCACGCCTGCCCGTGGCCAGCGGGCGGCCGGTGAGATGTGATGAATGCGCAGGTATCGGGAGGGGGACCCACGGGGGCGTCCGACGTCCCCGACGCCGACCGTGGTTGACGCGGAATCGTGAGCCACCCGCCTCCACCTGGGTTTGTCGACAAACCCTCCCAGAGGTTCAGCTGATCGCCAGCGCGCCCCAGATCACGCCGAGCGCGACCGCGAGCGTGCCCGAGCCGATGCGCACCCGCCGCCACGCCGCGGCGCCCGGCACCAGCCGACCGAGCGACAGCGCGGCGACCGCGCTGACCGCGGCCATGCCGACGGTGGCGCCCAGCCCGAACAGCGCGATGTAGGCCAGCGCGGTCGCGGTCGACGGCATCTCGGCCATCGCCAGCGCGGCCAGCGCGCCCGAGCCGGCCAGGCCGTGGATCACGCCGACCGCCAGCGGGCGCAGCGCCAGCGAGCGCGCGCCGACGTGGACGTGCGGCACCGCGCCGGCGTGGACGTGGGTGTGGCCGCCGTGGGCGTGGGGCCGGGCGGTGCCGCGGCGACCCTCGCGCAGCGCCAGCACGATCGCGCGCGCGCCCAGCGCGATCAGCATCGCCGCGACCACCAGCTCGAAGCCGCGCTCGGCGGCCGGCGCCAGCTCGGCGCGGGCCGCCACCAGCGCCACGCCGACCACCGCCAGCGCCGCCGAGTGGCCCAGGCCCCACAGCGCGCCCAGCGCCGCGGCCTGGCGCGGCCGCGGCCGCTCGGCCACCAGCGTCGACACCGCCGCCAGGTGATCGGGCTCGAACGCGTGGCGCGCCCCGAGGACGAGGCCCAGCCCGGCGGCGGCGGCGAGCGACCACATCAGCGCAGGCTCAGCAGCGCTTCGCGCAGGCGGCCGAGGCCGAGCTTGATGTTGTCCATCGAGCACGCGTACGACAGCCGGACGTGGCCGGCGGCGCCGAAGCCCGAGCCGGGCACCACCGCGACCCGCGCGTGCTCGACCAGCCAGTCGCACAGCGCGACGTCGTCCTTGATCGGCTGGCCCTCGCCGAAGTGGCGGCCGATGAACGCGCCGAGATCCGGGAACGCGTAGAACGCGCCCTTGGGCTCGCGGCAGGCGACGCCGGGGATGGCGCGCAGGAGGTCGACGATCGCGCGGCGGCGCGCGTCGAACGCGGCGCGCATCGTCGCGACGCACTCCTGCGGGCCGGTCAGCGCGGCGACGGTCGCGACCTGCGCCAGGTGGGTCGGGTTCGAGGTCGACTGGCCCTGGACCTTGGCCATCGCC
The DNA here is from genome assembly GCA_016794525.1 of Myxococcales bacterium. Taxonomy (GTDB): domain Bacteria; phylum Myxococcota_A; class Polyangia; order Haliangiales; family Haliangiaceae; genus UBA2376. Next base: position 29,186 of record JAEUJY010000009.1, on the reverse strand, counting down.
TTGATGATCGCCGCCGGGCCGGCGGTGTAGCCGATGCGCCAGCCGGTCATCGCGTAGGTCTTGGATACGCCGTCGACCAGGATCGTGCGCGCCGCCAGCTCGGGGCCGAGCGCGGCGATCGACTGGTAGGTGGCGTCGCCGTAGCACAGCGACCGGTAGATGTCGTCGGAGATGATCAGCAGGTTCTTCTCGACGGCGACCTCGGCCAGCGCCGCGATCTGCGCCGGCGTGTAGACCGCGCCGGTCGGGTTCGACGGGTTGTTGAGGACGATCGCGCGGGTCCGCGGCGTGACGTGCGCGCGGATCGCCTCGGGCCGCACCGTGAAGTCGTCGTCGGGGCTGGTCGGGACGATCACCGGCGTGCCGCCGGCCATCATGACCATGTCCGGGTAGCTGACCCAGTACGGCGCCGGGATGATGACCTCGTCGCCGGGGTCGAGCAGCGCGATGAACAGGTTGTACAGCGAGTGCTTGGCGCCGCACGACACCAGCACCTGATCGGCCGGGATCGAGGTGGCGTGGACCCGCGACAGCTCGGCGGCGATCGCCTCGCGCAGGACCGGCAGGCCGCCGACCTCGGTGTACTTGGCCACCGCGCCCTTGCCCAGCGCGTCGCGCGCCGCCTGCTTGATGTGCTCGGGGGTGTCGAAGTCGGGCTCGCCGGCGCCGAAGCTGACGACGTCGATGCCCTGCGCCTTGAGCCGCGCGGCCTTGGCGGTGACCGCCAGGGTGATCGAGGGCTTGATGGCGTCGAGGCGGGTGGCGGTCTTGTAGTTGGGAGCGGTCACGGCGGTCTCCAGGGCTCGCGTCTCGGTTGCGGACCGGGCCAGACGGCGGCCCGGCCCGGGCGTCAGGACTTCTTGGCGTAGATCGCGGCCAGCGCCGCGGTGACGGCCGGCGGCACCAGCCCGGTGACGTCGCCGCCGAGGCTGGCGACCTCCTTGACCAGCGACGAGCTGACGTAGTGGTTGCGCTCGTCGGTCATGAAGAACACCGAGTCGATGCCGGGGGCCAGCCGGCGGTTCATGTGGGCGAACTGGAACTCGTACTCGAAGTCGGCCAGCGCGCGCAGGCCGCGGACGATCACCGTCGCGCCCTGGGCGCGGGCGAACTCGACCAGCAGGCCGTCGAACGACGCGAACGCCAGGCGGTCGGCGTAGTCGGGCAGCGCGTCGCGGATGAAGCCGATGCGCTGCTCGACGGTGAACAGCGGCTGCTTGCGCGGGTTGACCGCGATCGTCACGACGATCCGATCGAACAAGGCCAGCGCCCGGCGCAGGATGTCGAGGTGGCCGTTGGTGATCGGATCGAACGTGCCGGGATAGACCGCGACGACGTGCTTGGCGGGATCACCAGAGTTCGGTGCGGTCATGGGGCCTCGAGGGTGTACCGGGACAGGGCGGTGTCGCCGTAGCGGCGCAGGTCCGTTCGTAGCAGAAACCCGACGCGGTCGGGGGGCGGAGCGCGGTGGGCATGCTCGACGGCGATCACGCAGTCGGCGGTGAGCCGGGCTCGGGGCAGGGCGGCCAGCGTCGCCTCGTAGACCCCGGCGGCGTACGGCGGATCGAGGAACACCCAGCGCCACGCCGGCCCCGGCGGCGGGTGGGCCAGGAACCGTGCGACGTCGGTGGCGATCACCGTCGCGCGATCGCCGACGCCGAGCGTCGCGACGTTGCCGCGCAGCGCGGTCAGCGCGCCGCGATCGCGCTCGACGAAGGTGGCGCTGGCGGCGCCCCGCGACAGCGCCTCGAGGCCGAGCCCGCCGGCCCCCGCATACAGATCGAGCGCGTGGTCGTCGTCGCCGAGCGGGCCGAGCAGGTTGAACAGCGCCTCGCGCACCTTCTCCGAGGTCGGGCGGGTGGTGGCGCCGTGCGGGGCGCGCAGCACCCGACCGCCAAGCGTGCCGGCGACGATGCGCACGCCGCGGGCTTACCACAGCGCCGGCCCCATGTACGCTCTCGGCGTGTCGCTGCCGCTGTTGCTGACGCTGGCCGAGCTGGGGTGGATCATCGTGGCCGGGGTGGTGATCGTCATGCAGCGGCGGTCGGCGACGGCGACGCTGGCGTGGCTGTTCGCGCTGGCGCTGTTGCCGATCGTCGGCTTCATCGTCTACTGGCTGATCGGGCCGCAGCGGCTCAGCCGCAAGAAGCTGCGCCGCGCCACCAGCCGCGACGCGGTGCGGGTGGCGATGGCCGGGCTGGCCGAGGCCCGCTCGAGCGCGCCCGACCACGCGCGGCTGTCGCTGATCCCGATGGGGCTGGGCGAGGCGCCGCCGCTGCCGGCCCGCGACATCCGGCCGTTCTTCGACGGCGCGAGCGCCTACCGCGCGATCTGCGCCGCGATCGAGGCCGCGCAGCACCACGTCCACGTCGAGTACTACATCTGGGAGCCCGACGGCATCGGCACCCGGCTGCGCGACCTGCTGATCGCCAAGGCCAAGGCCGGCGTCGAGGTGCGGCTGGTGGTCGACGCCACCGGCTCGGCCGGGCTCAAGCGCGGGTGGCGGCGGCCGCTGCGCGAGGCCGGCGTGCAGTTCGCGTGGTTCAACCCGATCACGTTCAAGTTCTGGCGGCGCCGCCGCGCCGACTTCCGCACCCACCGCAAGATCGTCGTCTGCGACGGCATCGTCGGGTTCACCGGCGGCATGAACGTCGCCGACGCCCACTCGGCCGAGTTCGGCCCTGGCTACTGGCGCGACACCCACCTCGGCTTCACCGGGCCGGCGGTGGCGGCGCTGCAGCGGGCGTTCCTCGAGGACTGGGCCTACGCCCGCGGCACGCTGCCGACGATCGACACCGCGTACTTCCCGGTCGAGGACCTGCGCGAGCTGGGCGACCACGACGCGGTGCAGGTGGTCGGCTCGGGGCCCGACGATCCGGCCTACGCGGTCTACCGCACGTACTTCGCCGCGATCACCGCGGCCCGCCAGCGGCTGTGGATCACGACGCCGTACTTCATCCCCGACGACGCGATCATGACCGCGCTGGCGGTGGCGGCGCTGGCCCGCGTCGACGTGCGGGTGCTGGTGCCCAAGCGCGGCGACAGCGCGGTCGTCGATCTCGCGGCGCGCAGCTACTTCGGCGAGCTGCTCGCCGCCGGCGTGAAGATCTACGAGTACGAGCCGCGCTTCATCCACGCCAAGACGATGGTGGTCGACGACGATCTCGCGATCGTCGCGACCGCCAACCTCGACAACCGCAGCTTCCGGCTCAACTTCGAGCTGGCGGCGCTGGTCTACGGCGCGGCGCTGACCGATCAGCTGGCGCGGGCGTTCGTCGACGATCTGGCGTCGGCCCGGCCGGTGTCGGCCGCCGACCTCGAGCGGCAGTCGTTCCGCCGCCGGCTGGGGCAGGCCAGCGCGCGGCTGCTGTCGCCGCTCTTGTAGGCGGCGCCGCTCGCGGCCGGGCTTGCGGCCGGGCGGATGATCGTCGACGATGCCGCGCCATGCGGGCCTGGGTCATCGCGTTCGTGTGCGTGCTGGGGCTGGTCGGGCGGGCGGGGCGCGCCGGGGCGCAGCCCGCGCCGACCGCGGAGCGACCGCCGCCGGCCGCGACCGCGCCGCCGACCGCGCCGCCGACCGCGCCGCCGGGCGCCGGGATCGACGAGGCTCCCGACGAGGCGCCCGAGGACCGCTACGACGCGCCGCCGCCGGCGCCGCGGCGCGCCGCGGCCGACGCGATGATGGTGCGGTCGACCCTGACGCTGTTGCTGGTGATCGTGATCGGCGGCTACCTGTTCCGCCAGACCGGCGGCGGGCGCGGCGTCGCCGGCGGCGTCGGCGGCGCCTGGGGCAGCTACTACCTGATCTGGATGGTGGTGCCGGTGCTGATCGCGATCGTCACCGCGCACCCCGCGGTGCTGGCGGTGGTGGTGCTGGGCGTCGCGGCGCGGCCGTGGCTGCCCGATCCGATCCAGTGGCTGCGCCACGCCCGGCGCACCCGCGCGCTCGAGGCGCAGGTGCGGGTCAACCCGGCCAACGCGGTCGCGCGGCGCGAGCTGGCGGCGATCTGGATCGACAAGCGACGGCCGGCCCGCGCGCTGCCGCACCTGGCCGCGGCGCGCGAGCGCGAGCCCGACGATCTCGAGCTGCAGATGCTCGAGGGCCAGGCCCAGGCGCTGGCCGGGCGCCACGCCGACGCCGCCGCCAGCTTCGCGGCGATCGGCGAGCGGTCGCCCAAGTTCCGCTACGGCGCGCCGTGGATGGCGCGGGCCGACGCGCTGGCGGCGGCGGGGCAGTGGGCCGAGGCCGACGCCGCGCTGGCGCGGTTCCAGGCCGCCAACAGCTCGAGCATCGAGGGCCACGTCAAGCGCGCCCGGGCCCGGGCCCGCCAGGGCGACGGCGACGGGGCGCGCCGCGAGCGGGCCGCCGGGCGCGCGCTCTACGGCGAGCTGCCGCGGTTCCAGCGGCGGCACCAGCGCTGGTGGTACGTGCGCGCGCTGCTCGGCTGGTAGCGCGAAGCGGAATCACCGCCGCGCGCGCTCGCGGGCGCTCTGCTAGGATGCGCCATGGCCGAGCGCCACCACAACCTCACCGCCCGCCTCCTCGACGCCAACCTGGCGCATGGCCGCGGCGACGAGGTGGCGCTGTGCGAGGGCGAGCGGACCTGGACCTACCGCGCGCTGACCGATCAGGTCGCGCGGATGGGCGGCGCGCTGGCGGCGCTCGGCGTCGGCAAGGGCGAGCGGGTCGCGATCCTGATGCGCGACACGCTCGAGGCCGCGGCGACGATCCTCGGCGTGATCCGCATCGGCGCGGTCGCGGTGCCGCTGTCCGAGCTGGCCCGCCCCGACGATCTGCGCGAGTCGCTGGGCCACGCCGGCGCGGTGGTGGCGGTGGTCGACGGCGAGCTCGAGCCGGCGCTCGACGCGATCCGCGGGCACCTGCCGGCGCTGCGCGACGTCGTGTGCTTCCACCCGCGCGCCGCCGGCGAGCGCGACGCCGAGGCGCTGTGCGCGGCGGCCACCCCGGCGGCGGCGATGGCGGTGGCGCCCGACGACGCGGCGCTGCTCCTGTACTCGGCCGGCTTCGCCGACGAGGCCCACGGCGTGCGCCACGATCACGCGAGCGTGGTGGCGGCGTACGAGTCGTTCGCGGTCAGCTACCTCGGGCTCACCGCCGGGCAGCGGGTCTTCGCCGTCGCGCGGCTGTCGTCGGCGTTCGGGCTGGGCGCCGGGCTGATCTTCCCGCTCCTGGCCGGGGCCCGCGCGCTGCTCCTGCCGGTGCAGCCGCACTCGCGGACGCTGCTGACGGCGATCGCCGGCTTCGCGCCCGATTACTTCCTGACCACGCCGTCGATCTACGGCCAGCTCGCCCGCGACGTCGTGGCGTCGGGCGCGCCGCAGCCGCTGACCGGCGTCAAGCGCGCGATCGCCGGCGGCGAGGGCATGCCCGACAAGCTGATCCCGCGGATCCGCGCGGCGCTGGGCGCCGACGTCGAGGTCGGCTACGGCATCACCGAGGTCATGCAGCTGGCGCTGGCCGGCATCGCCGCCGACGACGCGCGGCCCGGCGCGTGCGGCCGCCCGCTGGCCGGCATCGAGGCCCGGGTGGTCGACGACGACGGCCGGCCGGTCGGGCCCGACGAGATCGGCACGCTGCAGGTGCGGGCGCCGTCGATGTGCACCGGCTACTGGACCGGCCTCGACACGCCGGCGGTCGATCTCGACGGCTGGCTGACCACCCGCGATCGCTTCCTGATCGACGCCAAGGGCGTGTTCCACCACTGCGGCCGCACCGACGATCTGTTCAAGGTCGGCGGCAAGTGGGTCGCGCCCGCCGAGGTCGAGCGCGCGCTGATCTCGCACGACGCGGTGTGGGAGGCGGCGGTGATCGGCGTCGACGACGAGGACGGCCTGCTCAAGCCGCTGGCGTTCGTCGTCGTCAACGTCGGCCACCAGGCGACGCCGGCGCTCGAGGCCGAGCTGCGCGAGTTCGTCAAGCAGACCCTGGCCCCGTACAAGTACCCGCGGTGGATCGAGTTCGTCGACGCGCTGCCGCGCGGCCCGGGCGGACGCCTGTTGCGCTACAAGCTGCGGCCGGCGCGCCGGCGGCGGCGGGCCGAGACCGGCGCGGTGTGACCGCGGCGCCGGCGCAGGTGGCGCTCGCGCTGGCGATCGCGGCGCGCGGCGGTGGCGGCGGTGAAGATCGGGTGGCCGCGCTCGCGCGCCTGGCCAGTGAGGACGCGGCGGCGGCGCGGGCGCTGCTCGAGGCCGGCGCGCCGCTCGATCGCGCGGCGGTCGCGGCGGCCCGGCCGCGCGGCTGGCGCCACTGCGATCCGACCTGGCTCGACGACGCCTGCGCCGGCCTCGACGCCGCGGCCCGGGCGATCGTGCTGAGCGATCGCGAGGATCCGGCGGCGGTGTGGCTGGCGCTGCGTTGCCTGGGCCACCTCGCGCCGATGCCCGAGCCGGGGCCGGCGCGGACGCTGGCCGAGCTGCCGCGGCTGCCGGCGCGCGCGCTGTCGCGCACGCTGATCGCGATCGGCCGGCGGCAGCTCGCCCACGCGATCGCCGCGGCCAGCGCGCTCGAGCAGGCGGCGGTGGCGCGGCGGCTGCCGTGGGGCGGCGAGCTGAGCGGCGAGGTGGCGGCGGTCAAGACGCTGGGCGACGCCGCGGCGACGCAGCTCGGCAGCCGGCGCGCGGCGGCGGCGCGCACCGGCGGGCTGACCTGGAGCGATCCGCTGGCGGCGCTGGCGGTCGGCGCGCGGGCGCTGGCGCCGGCGGTGCGGCGCGCCGGCGATCTCGATCGCCAGCTCGCGCAGCGGCTGCCGCGGCCGCTGGGCCAGACCGTGCTGGTCGAGCTGCGCGGCCGGTTCGCCGACGGCGCCGACGGCGTCGACGCGGTCGAGATCCGCCGCGCGATCGACCATGGTAGCGTCGGGCCGTGACCGTGCGGATCCTCGACGGCCAGGTGTTCGACGCCGAGGTCGAGGCGCGGGCGGTGCGCGCCGCCGCGGCGGCCGAGGCCGAGCGGGTGCGCGGCGAGCTGGCGGCCGCGCGCGCCGCCACCGACCGCGACCTGGCCCGGGCCCGCGCCGAGGCCGACGCCGCGCGCGCCGAGGCCGCGCGGGTGCGCCAGCTGGCCGGGCTGCCCGCCGCCGGCGGCCAGGTCACCGAGCTCACCGGGCTCACCGTGCGCGCCCGCTGCCCGGGCGTCACCGTCGGCGAGGTGGTCGCGATCGAGCGGGCCGCCTGGACCGGCGCCACCGCGCGCCTGCAGGCCGAGGTGGTCGGCTTCAGCGACGACACCGTCGTGCTGATGCCGCTCGGCGAGCTGGCCGGCGTCGGCCCGGGCGCGGCGGTGATCGCCACCGGCGGGCCGCTGACGTTCCCGTGCGGGCCGGCGCTCCTCGGCCGCGTGATCGACGGCGTCGGCCATCCGCTCGACGGCGGGCCGGTCGCCGCGGCGCCGTGGCCGCTCGATCGACCGGCGCCGGCGGCGGTGGCGCGGCGGCCGATCGCGCGCCCGCTGTCGACCGGCGTGCGCGCGATCGACGGGCTGTGCACGCTCGGCCGCGGCCAGCGCGTCGGCCTGTTCGCCGCCGCCGGCGTCGGCAAGTCGACGCTGCTGGCGCAGATCGCGCGCTCGGCCGAGGCCGACGTGATCGTGCTCGGGCTGGTCGGCGAGCGTGGCCGCGAGCTGGGCGACTGGCTCGAGAAGCTGGGGCCGGCGCGCGGCCGCACCGTCGTGGTGTGCGCCGAGAGCGACGCGCCGAGCCTGTGCCGGGTGCGGGCCGCGTTCACCGCCACCGCGGTCGCCGAGTACTTCCGCGACCAGGGCCAGGACGTGCTCTTGCTCGTCGACTCGCTCACCCGGGTCGCGCGCGCGCAGCGCGAGGTCGGGCTGTCGGTCGGCGAGCCGCCGGCGCGCCACGGCTACCCGCCGAGCGTCTTCGCGCTGCTGCCGCGGCTGTGCGAGCGCGCCGGCACCGCGCCGGTCGGCAGCATCACCGCGATCTACACCGTGCTGGTCGCCGGCAACGATCTCGACGAGCCGATCGCCGACGAGGTGCGCGGCATCCTCGACGGCCACCTCGTCCTCGATCGCCGCCTCGCCGGGCGCGGCCACTTCCCGCCGATCGACGTCGTCGGCAGCGTCTCGCGCGCGTTCCCGGCGCTGGCCGGCCCGGCGCAGCAGGCCGCCGCCGCGGTGGTGCGCCGCCACCTGGCGATCCACGAGGAGCACCGCGACCTGCTGGCGGTCGGGGCGTACAAGCCCGGGGGCGATCGCGCCCTCGACCAGGCGGTCGCCCGGATGCCCGGCATCGACGCGTTCCTGCAGCAGCCGAGCGCCGTCGCGGTGCCGCTGCCGGCGGCGGTCGACGCCCTGCTGGCGCTGGCCGCGAAGTAGGCTGCGACGTCCCGGGGCGGGGCAAAACACCCCGCCGGCGGTCGCGGGCGATGCGCGATCGTCTCAGTCGCCGGGGCCGATCGTGGGCCCGCCGACCGAAGTCACGCGGTTGCGGCGATCGCGCCGCGCGCCCGGGCGGGCACGCGCCTTGCGACGTGGGGGCCCGATGTCCCGTCGTCGCGCGACCCTGAAGCCCCCCGCGCGGATCGCCGCCGCCGTCCCGCCGTTCGTCGGCCGCGAGTCCGAGCTGGCGGCGCTGCGGGAATCCCTGACGATCGCGCCGGTCGCGATCGTCCACGGGCCGCCGGGCGCCGGCAAGACCGTGCTGGCCGAGCGGCTGGCGGCGGCGCTCGAGGTCGAGGCCACGGTGGTCGCCTGCTACCCCGGCGAGCGCGCCGCGGCGGTGCGGGCCCGGGCCGAGCGGCGGCTGCGCTGCCCGCCGGGCGGCGCGACCGAGCTGCTGGCCGCCGAGGTGCGCCTGCTGGTGCTCGACGATCTGCACCACGTCGTCGCCGACGAGGCCGCGCGCCTGATCGCCGATCTGACGCCGCCGCCCGGCGCGCTGGGCCGGCTCTTGGTGCTGGCGCGCGAGCGGCCGCAGGTGCCGCCCGATCTCGATCACACCGACCTCGAGCTGGGCGGGCTCGACGACGCCGGCGCCGCCGCGCTGTGGGCCGAGCTCGAGCTGCGCGGCGGCGCGGTCGGCGCGGTCGGCGCGGCGCGGTTGCGCACGCGCGGCCTGCCGCTGGCGCTGCGCGGCGAGTACGCGCGGGCGCGGTTCGGCGCCGACGCCTGGAGCCTGGCGGCGCTGTCGCCGTCGGCGCGGGCCGCGGTCGCGGCGCTGGCGGTGCTGCGCACGCCGGTCGAGCCGGCCGCGATCGCCGCGCTGGCGCCGGCCGCCGATCTCGAGGTCGCGCTGGCCGAGCTGGTGGCGCGGCAGCTGGTCGACGGCGACACCGCCGGCCGGGTGTGGATCCACGAGCAGTCGGAGAGCCAGGTGCTGGGCGCCCTCGAGGTCGGCGAGCGCACCGCGCTCGAGCGCGCCGCGGCCGAGCTGCTCGCGCCCGGCGCCCGCGCCGGCGCCGCGGTCGGCGCGCTCGATCACGTCGATCGGGTCCGCGAGGCGGCGCTGCACTGGCTGGCCGCCGGCGACGTCGCCGCGGCGGTGGCGATGATCGAGCGCGAGGCCGCGGCCGCGGCGCGGCGCGGCGCCGGCGGCGAGCTCGAGTCGGTGATCGCCGCGATCGGCGCCCACGCCGCGCCGGGGCTGGCCGCGCTGCAGGTCGAGCTGGCGGCGCGCGCCGGCCGGGTCGCCGAGGCCGCCGAGCGGATCGCCGCCGGCGCCACCGGCGTTCGCCCGGTGCTGGTGGCCGAGCTGCAGCTGGCGGCGCTCGACGTCGACGCCGCCGCCGCCGGGCTCGAGGCGCTGGTGGCGGCGTCGCCGATCCTGGCCGAGGGCCAGCTCGAGCGCGCCCGCGCGATCGCGCGCCTGGTCGAGCTGGATCTGGCGCGCGGCGACGCGGCGTCGGCGCGGGCCCGCGTCGAGGACACGCTGCACGAGCCGGTCGGCGCCGAGGCCCGGGCCGGCCTGCTGGTGGCGCTGGCCGCCGTCGAGGATCACGACGCGCAGCCGTCGGCGGTGCGCGCCGCGCTGACCCGCGCCGCCGGCGCGCTGGCCGCCGGGCCGGCCAGCGAGGAGCTGGCGATCGTGATCGAGGCCCGGCGCGCGACGTCGCTGGCGCTCGAGGGCCGGCTGGCCGAGGCCCGGGCCGCGCTCGACGACGTCCGCGCCCGCGCCGGCAGCCTCGACGCGGTCGCCGTGGCCGAGGAGATCGCCGCCAGCCGGATCGCGCTCGACGCGCTGCGCGGCGATCGCGACGGCGCGATCGCGCGCAGCAACGGCCTGGTCCGGGCCCGCCGCGCCCGCGGCGACGAGCTGGGCGCGCTCAAGGCCGAGCTCGACACCGCCGACCTCGAGCTGGGCCGCGGCGACATCGCGCGCGCCGCCGAGCTGGCCCACGCCGCCCGCGGGCCGCTGACCCGGGCCCGCCTCACCGCGCTGGCCGAGCGCGCCGAGCTGCTGCTGGCCGCGGTCGACCTCGCCGAGGTGCGGCTCGATCGCGCGCGGCCGGTGCTCGATCGCCTGAGCAGCTCGTCGGCGCTGCCGGCCCGGGCCCGGGTGCGCGCCGCGCAGCTGGCCGCCGAGGCGCGCGCCGCCGCCGGCCAGCGCGCCGGCGCGATCGACGCCGCCCGCGACGTGACGCCGGCCGACGACGAGCTGGCGCGCGATCTGTGCGAGGCCCGGGTCGCGACCGTCGCCGGCGACATCGGCCGCGCGCTGGCCGCGTCGCGCCGGGTCGCGGCCGCCGCCGAGCGGGCGGGGCGGGCCGCCGATCTCGCCGAGGCGCTGGTGATCGGCTGCCGGCTCGAGCTGGCCAAGGGGGAGCGCGCCGGGGCCCGGGCCCAGGCCAGCCGCGCCGCGCGCGAGGCCGCCGCCGCCGGGCTGGTGCGGCCGCGCTGCCACGCGCTGCTCGCGCTGGCGTCGCTGGCGCGCGACGACGACGATCCCGCGGCCGCCGCGATCTACGCGCGCGACGCGCTCGAGCTGGCGCAGCGGGTCGGCCTGCCGGTCGAGCGCCTCGCCGCGACCACCGCGCTCGACAGCCTCGCCGGCAGCGACCTCGACTCCGGCGCGGCCAGCGGCGCGGCGGCGGCGATGACGCCGCAGGCGCTCGACGCCACCCAGCGGCTCCTGACCGATCTCGGCCTGACCGCGGTGCGGCCGTTCCGCGTCGTCGACGCCACCGGCGCGATCGGCGAGCTGGCCGACGCCGATCCCGAGGTGCTGCGCCTGCCGGCCCGCACGCTGGCGGTCGACGGCGTGCGCGAGACGATCTGGCGGCGCGGCACCGAGCTGGCCGATCTGCGGCGGCGCAGCCTGCTCAAGAAGCTGTTGTTCCTGTTCGCCGCCGCGCCCGGCAAGACGTTCTCGAAGGAGGACATCGTGCAGTCGGTGTGGAACGTCGCGTACCACCCGCTGCGCCACGACGCCGCGCTGTTCACCAACATCATGCGCATCCGCCGGCTGCTGGGCGAGGACGGCGCGGAGATCATCCGCGTCACCGAGGACGGCTACCGGTTCGAGCCGCCCAGCGACTTCGTCTTCGTGTCGCGCTCGGCGTGAGCGCGGCGGCGCTCCGCCGTCGGCCCGCCCGGCCGGCCGTGGTCGGTGCCTCCTGCTTTGACGTCAAAGCAACCGGCGCGCCGCGGATCCGGGAGCGGGGGGCCGCGCGCCAGCGCACGCCCCGCCGGGCCGCCGCGCACGGTGTGGCGCCAGCGCACGGGGCCGGCCGGCGCAAGCCCGCGGAACCGCGGCTGGCACCTCGGTTGCTCTTCACCGCGGACATGCGCCCCACGATCATCTCGTCCCGTGCGCGGTTCCACCACACCGGCGGCCCGCGTCGGCTGCGCTGGACCGGCGCGCTGCCCGCGCTGCCGCCGGGCACCGTCGTCCACGCCATCGGCCCCGACGCCATCACCGAGCGGCTGAGCAACGTCGCCGATCTGGCCCACGCGGCCACCAGCGACGCGTGGGACGGCCGCGACGGCGTCGATCCCTCCGACTGCGATCTGCCGGCCCGGTCCATGATCCCGATCGCCTGCACGCTGGCCAGCGCCGGGCGGCGCGGCCGGCGTTGACCGGCCGCCGTGGTACGGTGCGTGGCGATGAACTCACGGGTGCTACTCGTCGAGGACGACCGCGACGAAGGCGAGCTCTTGCAAGGGCTGCTCGCGCGGCGCGGCCACGGCGCCGTGCTGTTCGATCGCCCCGAGGCCGCGCTAGCCGCGCTGGCCGAGGGCGAGTGGGACGCGGTGATCACCGACGTCCGGATGGCGGGCCTGTCGGGCATCGAGCTGTGCGCGCAGGTCCGCGCCGCCCACCCAGAGGTGCCGGTCGTGATGATCACCGGCCAGGCCGACGTCGAGACCGCGGTCGCGGCGTTGCGGGCCGGCGCGTGGGACTTCGTCACCAAGCCGATCAACGCCGACGCGATCGAGCTGGCGGTGACCCGCGCCGTCGAGCACCGGCGGACCCGCGGCGAGGTGCGGCGGCTGCGCCAGGCGCTGGCCGCGGTGCGCCCGGTGGCCGGCATCGTCGGCGACAGCGCGCCGATCCGCGCCGTCAGCGAGCTGGTCAACCGGGTCGCCGACGGCGACGCGATGGTGCTGATCACCGGCGAGAGCGGCACCGGCAAGGAGCTGGTGGCGCGGGCGATCCACGATCTCGGGCCGCGCAAGGCCGAGCCGTTCGTCGCCGTCAACTGCGGCGCGGTGCCGGCCAACCTGCTCGAGAGCGAGCTGTTCGGCCACGTCAAGGGCGCGTTCACCGACGCCCGCCGCGATCGCCCGGGGCTGTTCGTGCAGGCCGGCGCCGGCACGATCTTCCTCGACGAGCTCGGCGAGATGCCGGCCGAGATGCAGGTCAAGCTGCTGCGCGTGCTGCAGGAGCGCACCGTGCGCCCGGTCGGCGGTGACGACGAGCTCCCGTTCGTCGCGCGGGTGGTGTGCGCGACCAACCGCGATCTCGAGACCGAGGTCGAAGAGGGCCGGTTCCGCCAGGACCTGTACTACCGCGTCAACGTCGTGACCCTCGAGGTCCCGCCGCTGCGCACCCGCGGCAGCGACGTCCTGCTGCTGGCCCACCACTTCCTCAAGCGGATCGGCGAGCGCACCGGCAAGGCGGTGACGTCGATCTCGCCCGAGGCCGCGCGCAAGCTGCTCGACTACGACTGGCCGGGCAACGTGCGCGAGCTCGAGAACGGCATCGAGCGCGCGGTGGCGCTGGCGCAGGTGTCGGAGATCGGCGTCGACGACCTGCCGGCCAAGATCCGCGACCACCAGAGCGCGCGCCTGGTGATCACCGGCGACGATCCGGCCGAGCTGGTGACGATGGCCGAGATGGAGCGGCGCTACGTGCGCCGCGTGCTCGAGGCGTGCGGCGGCAACAAGACCCAGGCCGCCAAGGTGCTGGGGATGGATCGCCGTTCGCTGTACCGGCGGCTGGAGGAGCCAGGCCCCGACGCCTGACGCGCGCCGGTGTGCGCTGGCGCCACAACGCGCGGCAGCGCCACGCGGACGGCGCCGCGCGGCGCCGCGTGAGGGCATCCCGCTGGCACGCGGCTTGTAATTGCCCGTACGCATGCGCACGCTCATGGGATCGATGGCGTCGATCATCGTGATCGCGATCGGCCTGGCAGTGGCCGGGCCCGACGAGGTCACGGTCGGCGCCGGCATCACCGCGGCCGCCGCGACGGCGCTGACGCTCGGCGCGGTCCGGGCCCACGCCGCCGCCGCGCTCGCCGCGCTGCTGCGTCCGACGATGGTGCGAGGCCTGGACTGAGCCGCGATGCGCGTCGCCCGCCCCACCATCCGCCCCAGCGTCCGGCTGGCCCGCCTCGCCCGGCTGGCCCCGCCGCGGTTCGTCGTGCTCGGGGCCGGCGTCGCCGCGGTGGCGCTGGTCGCGGTGCTGACGATCTGGTTCGTCGTCGCCGGCGAGCGCGACGGCGACGAGGCCGAGGCCGCCGCCCGGGTGCGCGAGCGCGCCCAGCAGCTGGTGATCGATCTGTTCAGCGCCGAGTCGGCGCAGCGCGGCTACCTCTTGACCGACGACGCGCGGTTCCAGGCGTCGTTCGCCGACGCCCAGGCCGCGGTCACCCGCACGCTCGACGAGCTGACCCGGCTCGCGCCGGCGCGGCTCGACGGCCCGGTCGCCGAGCTGCGGACCGCGGTGTCGGCCAAGCTGAGCGAGCTGGCGTTCACGGTCACGCTGGCCGACGTCGACGCGCGGGCCCGGGCCCTCGACGCGGTGCGCACCCGCGCCGGCGAGCGCGCGATGGCGCGCAGCCTCGAGGCGCTGGGCGCGATCATCGACGCGCAGCGCCGGGTCCAGGCGCGCCACGTCGAGCGCCGCACCCGCCAGGCGCGGATCGCGATGGTCGTCGTCGCCGGCGGCTCGCTGATCGCGGTGGTCGCGCTGCTGGTCGGCATCGCGTCGTTGCGCCGCCACGCCGCCGAGCGCACCCGCGCGCTGGCCGAGCTGCGCGCGCAGGCCGACGAGCTGCAGCAGCGGCGGCTCGCGCTCGGCCAGACCGCGGCCCAGCTCGCGCTGGCCAACCACGCGCTGGCGCGCTCGAACCGCGACCTCGATCAGTTCGCGTACGTCGCGTCGCACGACCTCAAGGCGCCGCTGCGCGGCATCGCCAGCCTGGCGGCGTGGATCGAGGAGGACCTCGGCCAGCCCCTCGATCCCAAGGTCGCCAACCACCTGCAGCTGATGCGGGCGCGGGTCGAGCGCCTCGAGCTGCTGATCGAGGGCATCCTGGCCTACGCCCGGGCCGGCCGCGACGAGCACCCGGTCCACCCGCTCGCGGTCGAGGCGCTGGTGCGCAAGACCGCCGAGCTCGCCGCGCCGCCGCCCGAGGTCGAGGTGGTGGTCGCGCCCGGGCCGTGGCCCACGCTCGAGACCGCGTCGGCGCCGCTCGAGCAGGTGTGGCTGAACCTGATCGGCAACGCGGTCAAGCACGGCCGCCGCGCCGACGGTGGCGGCCGGATCGTGCTGGGCTGCGCCGGGCGCGACGGCGACGGGTGGCGCTTCACCGTCACCGACGACGGGCCCGGCATCGCGCCCGAGTTCCACGATCGCGTCTTCGAGATGTTCCAGCGGCTGCAGCCGCGCGACAAGGTCGAGGGCGCGGGCATCGGGCTGGCGGTCGTCCGCAAGCTGGTGACCGCCAACGGCGGCCGGGTGTGGATCGAGTCGCCGGCCGGTGGCGGCGCCGCGGTGCACTTCACCTGGAGCGGCAAGTCGTGACCGCCGCGGCCCGCGCGATCAACATCCTGCTGGTCGACGACGACGAGGTCGACGTCCTCAACGTGCGCCGCGCCTTCGCGCGCGGCCGCATCACCAACGCGCTGTGGGTCGCCGGCGACGGCATCGAGGCGTTGCGCATGCTGCGCGGCGGCGAGGTGCCCGCGGCGCGGCGGCTGATCCTGCTCGACATCAACATGCCGCGGATGAACGGCATCGAGTTCCTGCGTGCGCTGCGCCAGGATCCGGCGCTGCAGGCGATCCCGGTGGTCGTGCTGACGACGTCGAACGACGACCGCGATCGGATCGAGGCCTACCGGCTCAACGTCGCGGGGTACCTGTTGAAGCCGGTCACGTTCGTCGCCTTCATCGAGCTGATGTGGGCGCTGGACCGCTACTGGACCCTGGTGGAGATGCCATGAGCCCGTTCGCGTTCGACGCCCCGCTGCGCCTGCTGGTGATCGACGACGACGAGGTCGATCGGACCGCGATCCGCCGCTACCTGACCGCCGCCGCGGTGCCGGGCACGATCGACGAGCTCGATCACGCCCGCGACGTCGTCGCCCGGCTCGGCACCGTCCCCTACGACTGCCTGATCCTCGATCACCACCTGCCGGGCGAGAACTCGCTCGACGTGATCGCCCGCATCCGCGCCGCCGAGCTGCCGACGCCGATCCTGTGCGTCACCGGCCACGACGAGGAGGTCGGGGCCGCCAGCGTCGCCGCGGGCGCGTCGGACTTCCTGTCGAAGCTCGATCTGTCGCCGTCGCGGCTGTCGCGCCGGCTGCGCTACGTGCTGCGGCTGGGCCGCGCCGAGCAGCAGGCCCGCCGCGATCGCGACGCCCTCGAGCGCGAGCGGCAGCTCTTGCACGCGGTGGTCACCCACCTGCCGACCGGCGTCGCGGTGTTCGACACCGACGCCGATCGCGTGCTGGTCGCCAACGATCCGGCCGAGGTCGTGGTCGGCCCCCACGCCGCCCGGCTCCTGGCCGGGGCCGACGCGCCCGCGGTGGCGCTGGCGCGGCAGGTGCTCGCGGCGGCCAGCGAGTCCGGCGCCTCGGTGGCGCCCGACGCCGTCGCCCACGGCGATCGCGAGGTGCGGATCGGCGCGACGTCGATCGCGCTGGCCGACCGGCGGGTGGCGATGCTGGTGATCGACGACGTCACCGACGAGGTGGTGGCGCGGCGCAGCGCCGAGCGGGCGGCGCAGGCGCGCGAGGACGTGCTGGCGATCGTCTCGCACGACATGCGCGGACCGCTCAGCGCGATCGGCGTCGCGCTCGACGGGCTGCGCGATCCCGAGCTCGATCCGGCGACCCGCGAGCGGATCGTCCGCGCCGCGCAGCGCTCGGTCGAGCGCGCCGAGCGGCTGATCCGCGACCTGCTGTTCGCGCACCAGCTCGAGGTGCGCGGGCTGCAGGTCGAGCCGCGCGTCGTCGAGGTGGCGCCGATGCTGCGCCACGTCGCCCACGAGCACGAGCTGGTGGCCAGCCAGGACGGCACGACGCTGGTGGTCGCGATCGAGGACGGGCTGGTGGCGCTGCGCGGCGACCGCGACCGGCTGGGCCAGGCGTTCGCCAACCTGATCGGCAACGCGCTCCGCCACGCCCGCGGCACGCCGACGATCGAGCTCGGCGCGCGCCGCGACGGCGACGCGGTCGCGCTGACGGTGCGCGATCACGGCCCCGGCGTCGCGCCCGACGCGCTGCCCCACGTCTTCGATCGCTACTGGCAGGGCCGCGAGCGCCGCGGCGGCGCCGGGCTGGGGCTGGCGATCGTGCGCGGCATCGCCCGGGCTCACGGCGGCGACGCGCGGGTGCGCAACCACCCCGACGGCGGGGCCGAGTTCGCGATCCTGCTGCCGGGGGCGTAGCGGCGCCGCCGCGCACCGTGCGCCAGCGCTCGCCGTGGGCGCGCTGGGCGGGCGTGGGGCAGGGCGCGGCTGGCATGCGCCGTGCTGTACCTCCAGCCATGGACATCCTCTCCTGGCTCATCGTGGGTCTCGTCGCCGGCGTGGCGGCGGCGCTGCTGGTCGGCAGCGCGGGCTACGGCCTGGTCGGCGACGTCGTCGTCGGCGTCGTCGGGGCGGTCGTCGGCGGCGCGATCTTCCGCGACCTGCACTGGCGCGCGCCGCTCCCCGGCTTGCCCGGCACGATCGTCGTGGCCTTGCTCGGCGCGGTGCTGCTGCTGCTCGGCCTCCGCGTCCTCAAGCGCTACCGGACCCGCGTCGGGTGACGGCGGGGCGGCGGTGCCCTCGGCGCGCGCGCGTCCCCCCTGCGCGCGATCGCGCGACCGGTGCCGCCGCCCCGCGAGGCCGCCGCGATCGTGGCGACGCGATCACCTGCGCGGTGGTCGCGTCGACGTTTTCGGCGGACGCGCGGCGCGGCGCGCTGGCCCCGCGCTTGCTCCTCGAACGTGCATGTCGAACCATCCCTTCGCCGCGATCCTCCTCGCCTCGACCACGACGCTCGGCGCGCTCGGCGCGCTCACCCGCGCGGCCCACGCCGAGCCGTCCGGCCACCGCCACAGCGGCGCGACCTTCGGCGTCGGCCTCGGCGTCGGCCACATCGACTGCGAGGACGCCGACGGCAACGACTGCGACGGCGACGGCGTCACCTCGGCGTTCGGGCTCGCCGCGCGCGCGGGCGTCATGGTCAGCCGCGGCGCGGCGCTCGCCGGCGAGGCGTGGGGCATGCGCCACGACGAGGGCGACCTCGACGTCGAGCAGCTCATGGTCACCGGCCAGATCCGCGGCTGGGTCGCGCCGCAGCTGTGGCTGCAGGGCGGCGTCGGCGTCGCGCGCACGACCACGCGCTACGACTTCGGCATCGGCCAGGCGGTCGACGAGTCGACCCTGGTGCCCGCGCTGGTCGGCGGCGTCGGCGTCGAGGTGGTCAGCGATCGCACCTTCGCGCTCGATCTCGAGCTCAAGGCCGGCAGCGGCCTGTACCGCGACGACCTGCGCGTCTACAACCTGTCGCTCGGCCTCGGCCTGTCGTTCTATTGAGCGCGGGCGAGCGCCAGCGCACGGGCGCGCGCGCGGGCGACACGGTCGACGCCGCGCCGGCGCAGCGTCCCCGTGATGTCGCGTGCTTCGCGGGTGGCACGCGGCCTGCTCTACCCACGGCCATGCTGACTCGCACCCTGCTTCGCCTCTCCCTCGTCGCCACGCTCGCCGCGCCGCTGTCGGCGTGCGCCGTGCGCGGTCACGCCTGGGTCTCCTCGCCGGGCGTCGTCGTCGTCGAGGAATCGCCGCCGCCGCCGCGCCGCGAGGTCTACGTCGTCCGCACCGGGTACATCTGGGTGGGCGGCCACTGGCAGCACGACGGCGGCCGCTGGCGCTGGGCCGACGGCCACTACGAGCGCGCCCGCGCCGATCACGACTGGGTGCCCGGTCGCTGGGAGCGCCGCGGCCGCGGCCACGTCTGGGTGTCGGGCACCTGGCGCGTGCGCGGCGGCGGGAACGGCCACGGCCACGGCCACGGCCACGGCCGCGGTCGCGGCTGAGCGACGAACCCGCCGGTGATCAGTTGATCCAGCGCGGCGGCGGATCGCCGTCGCCGCTGTCTTGCTCGCCGAGCGGATCGGGCTCGCCCCACGGCGGCGCGGCCGGCGGCGCCTGCACCGCGACCCGGGCGGCGTCGGCGGCCGCCTCGGCCGCGGCCCACTGCGCCAGCGTCGCGCGCGCGCGCCGGCGTCGGCGCCACCAGCCGATCATCAACAGCACCGCCGCCAGGAGCCACAGCCCGGTCGCGAACACCGTCGCCGGGATCAGCAGGTAGCGCCGCGACAGATCCGACTTCCACTCGCCGAACAGCTCCTGCAGATCGGCGCCGAACGCGGCGCGCGCGGCCTCGTCCATCGACTTGCCGTGGCCGAGCTCGCGCAGGAAGTCCTGGAACGCGTAGCGGTTGCCGTCGTCGTCGCGATCGGCGTAGCGGCCGCGGTGCGCCAGGTAGCCGACGAAGTCGTAGCTCTCGGCGTACGCGCGCGACGCCGGCGCCTCGGCGGCCGGGAAGCCGTACTCGAGCTCCTCGATCGGGATCACCGAGCCGAACCACGCCATCCCGGCCAGCGTCTCGATGCGCGCGGCGTCGAGATCCTCGGCGTGCTGCCAGGCGAAGCCCTCGTGCAGCCAGCGCGGCGCGCCCGGCACCGCCGCGCCGAGCGCCAGGTGCGCCAGCTCGTGATCGAGCGTCTTGTCGACGTCGAAGCGCTGGCCGCCGCGGCCGAGCGCCAGCACGACCACGCCGACGTCGGGGTAGGCGACGCCGGCCGCCCAGCGCGGCGCGCCCCGGCCCTCAGGCGCGGCGTCGGCCAGGTCGGCGCTGTCGCGGACGATGCGGACGTCGATCACCGCTGGCCGCGGCAGGTCGCCGAGATCGGCGGTGATGCGGGCCAGCGAGCGCTCGGCGCGCGCCGCGACCCGGCGCGCGTCGCGCTCGAGGCCGGCCTCGGCCGACACCCGCAGCGGGCCGTGATCGATGACGACGTCCCAGCGCGGCGTCGCGGCGGCGCCCCCGGCCAGCGCCACGAGCAGCGCCAGCGCCAGCGCCAGCGTCGACCACGTCCTGGCCGCGCGCCGCCGGGCCGTCATGGGAAGCTCAGCTCGAAGCGCTGGTGATCGTCGCCGGCGTCGACGGCGTAGATCGCCGCGGCGCCCGCGACCAGCGCGCCGCCGATCGCCGCGTAGACCCACCACCGGGTCGGGTCGCGGTCGGGCTTGGCCTTGGTCGGCGGCTCGCGGACCAGCGGCAGCGTCGGATCGGGCGCGCGCTCGTGGGCGGCGGTCAGGGCGCGACCGGCGGCCGCCACCATCTCGGCGGCGGTGCCGCGGCCGACCGCGACCGTCGCCGAGCGCAGCCGCTGCCACAGCGCGACCCGGCCGTCGGCCTCGAGCACCGCGACCAGCTCGACGTCGGCGGCGAGCGCGATCGCCGCGGCGCGGGTGGCCTCGACGCCGCTGCCGGCCTCGGCGACCAGCGCGGCGATCGCCGCGATCGCGGGGTCGCGCGGCGGCGCCGCCGGCACCTCGACGGTGAGCGGCTTGTTCTGGACGGTGATCCAGGTGGCGCCGCCCGGCGCCGCCAGCAGGTGGCGGCCGGCGTGGGCGAACGCGGTGGCCGGCGCCGCGCCGATCGGCTGATCGTCGAGCGTCACCGCGGCGCCGACCGGGCCGGTCACGGTGATCGCCACGATGTCGCGATCGATCGCCGCGTCGATCTCGGGGTAGCGGGCCCAGACGTCGGCGGTGACCGCCGCGCTGCCGCCCAGCGCCCGCACCCGATCGGCGGCGTGGCGCGCCGCGGGCCGATCGCCGTCGCGATCGGCGCACAGGAGCAGGTAGGTCCAGGCGCGGCTGGCGCGGGCGCGCTCGTCGACGCCGGCCGCGGTGCGGGCCGCCGCCAGGAGCGCCGCGGTCTCGGCCCACGGCCGGGCGCGCCCGCAGTCGAGCTGCCCGAAGCCGTCCTGGGCCTCGGCCAGCGCCGCGTCGAGCGCGAGGTCGTCGTCGCCGCGGCCGGCCCACGCCTGCGCGCGAGCGCCGCCGATCGGCTCGAGCGCCGCGGCCGCGAACGCGTCGCGCAGCGCGGCGGCGTCGGCCGGCGTGGCGCCCGGGCGCGGGTCGACCACGACCACCACGGGCGCGGCGTGCGCCGGCCCGATCGCCAGCCCCGTGGCCAGCGCGAGCGCGAGCGCGCCGGCTACAGCGACTCGAAGTACTTGGACAGCGCCCATACGTCCTTGGGGCGCAGCCCGTCGAACTGCACGCCGATCTCGAGGTCGGTGCACCAGCGGACGACCGCGCCGATCGCGATGGGCTCCGCCATCGTCGGTACGAGGAAGGAGAGGTGCAGGCGGTGCCCCATCGGCACCCGCGCGTGCGTGATCAGCGCGCCGCCGACCGACAGGTTGATGATCCGCGCCTCGCGGGTGGAGTCGTCCCGCACCGTGCACGGGAGATCGACCGGGTGACGCGTGGCGCTGCGGCGGTTATCGCTCACTGGCTCGATTGTAAGACGCCGCGCGCGAGACGAAAGGGCTCCCGGCCTGCTCGATCGACCGGGGGGCGCCGGTTGGGCCGCTGCGGATCCCGGGTGGGCTGGGCGGCGGGAGTCGTGCGCGCCGAGCGAGATCAGTCAGTTGGCGTACCGAGCATGCGTCAATCGCAAAAAAGGCTCGACGGCATGGCCAACTCGCACTAGACAGCGGGTGCCCGATTCGTCGAAAGATCCGGGGGAGGAGACTTGTCGTGGGCGATATCAACCTCGAAGTGTGGGACGCCACCGGCAACCGCCGGCTGAACGTCGAAGTTCCGGACGACGTGGCCGTCGAGCGCATCTTGATGGTGCTGGCCGACAAGCTGCACCTGCCGAAGCACGCGCCGGACGGACAGCTGATGAGCTACAAGTTCCACCACCGCCGGCTCGGCGTGCAGCTCATCGACGACCAAACCCTGTCCATGCAGAAGGTCGAGCCGGGCGACGTGGTGCGCATCCAGCCCGAGATTACTGCAGGCGCGCGGCGCTAGCGCCGTGCGGATCTCGGACGAGGTCCTCGCCGACGCGGCGAAGGACGACCGCTACCACCGCCAGGCGCTGATCCCGTGGTGGGATCAGGCGCGGGTGGCGCGGACGCGGGTGCTGGTGATCGGCGCGGGCGCGCTCGGCAACGAGATCCTCAAGCTGCTGGCGTTGATCGGGTGCGGCGACACGCTGGTGTTCGATCCCGACACGATCGAGCGCTCGAACCTGTCGCGCACCGTGCTGTTCCGCCAGGCCGACGAGGGCCAGCCCAAGGCCACCGTGGCCGTCGCGCGCATGCGCGACATCAACCCCGACGTCCGCGCCCACGCGATCGCCGGCAACATCCTGGTCGAGGCCGGCCTCGGCGCGTTCGCCTGGGCCGACGTCGTGATCGGCGCCGTCGACAACCGCGAGGCGCGGGTGTTCATCAACAGCGCGTGCGCCCGGGTCGGCAAGGCCTGGGTCGACGGCGCGATCGAGGGCCTGGCCGGGGTCGTGCGGGTGTTCGAGCCGGCGGCCGGCGCTTGCTACGAGTGCACGATGAACGCGACCGATCGCAAGCTCCTCGCGGAGCGGCGCTCGTGCGCGCTCCTGGCCCGCGCGGCGGTGGCACGCGGCCACGTGCCGACCTCGGCGGTCGCGGCGTCGATCATCGGCGCGATGCAGGTCGAGGAGGCGATCAAGCTGGTCCACGGCCAGCCGACCCTGCGCGGCGAGGGCCTGCACGTCGACGGGTTGTGGAGCGAGGTCAGCCGGGTCAGCTACCCGCGCCGGCCCGACTGCCCCGGCCACGAGCACCTCGGCGCGCTGGTGCCGCTGGGCGTCGGCACCGCCGACGTCACGCTGGGCGCGCTGCTCGAGCGGGCCGAGGCGGCGCTCGGGCCGGGCGCGTGCCTCGATCTGTCGCGCGACGTGATCGTGCGGCTGACCTGCCCCGCGTGCGGCCACGCCTCGCCGGGGCGCGCGGTGCTCGGCGCGGTGCGCGAGTCCGACGCGGCGTGCCCGGCGTGCCGCGCCCACCGCGTCGTCGAGATCGCGTCGTCGATCAGCCGCGACGGCGACGTCGACCTGGCGCAGACGCCCGCCGACCTGGGCCTGCCGCCGTGGGACGTGGTGGTGGCGCGGGCCGGGCTCGAGGCGCAGCAGGCGTGGTGGTTCGATGGCGACGCGGCCCGCGTGCTGGGGCCACTGGCGGGGTCCGCGCGACCCCAGGGGAACGCAACATGAGCTCTCTCGACGTCCGGGCGATCGACAAGGCCGATCTCAAGAAGAAGGCGCGGCCGGCGGCGGCGCAGGAGCTGGCGGTGTTCATCGCCGAGGCCGCCTTCGACCGCACCGTCGAGCGCGGCAGCAAGGACACCACCCGCGAGATCGGCGGCGTGCTGGTCGGCGAGGTGCTCGTCGACGAGCGCGGCCCGTACCTGTCGATCGAGGCCACGATCGACGCGCTCCACGCCGACGAGAAGGGCGCCGAGCTGACCTTCACCCACGCGACCTGGGACCACATCCACAAGGAGATGGACACCAAGTTCGCCGGCAAGAAGGTGGTCGGCTGGTACCACACCCACCCCGGGTTCGGCGTGTTCCTGTCGGACCGCGACCAGTTCATCCACAAGAGCTTCTTCAACCTGCCGTTCCAGGTCGCGCTGGTCTACGACCCCAAGAGCCGCGAGCACGGCGTCTTCGCCTGGCGCGACAACGAGACCTGGCGGCTGCGCCGCTACGTGATCGGCGACCGCGAGCACACCTGGGACGGCAACCGCACCACCGCGCGGCCCGAGAAGGACGACGACAAGGCCAAGGCGCGCGATCGTGATCGCGATCGGGACCGCGACCGCGATCGGGACCGCGACCGCGATCGCGATCGCGACCGCGACGACCACGACGACGAGCGCCTGGGCACGCTGACCACCTTCGTGATCGTCGCGCTGGTGCTGGTGATGGTGGCCGGCTTCATCGGCCACTGGATGGGCTCGTCGCGCGCCGACAACGCGGTGGCCCGGATGCAGCTCGAGCTGCTCAAGGCCCGGGCCGAGGGCAGCCAGGTGGCGATCGCGGCGATCGACAACGACCTGGCGACGATCGTGCGCGACGCGGTCAACGATCGCGCGGTGCAGGCGCCGGTGGCGATCGCGGTCGACCAGCTCGATCAGGCGATCGCCGCGCTGGCCGGGCCACCGGGCGCGGCGCCCGGCGCGCCGGCCGATCCGGCGGCCACCGCCGACCGGCTGCGCCAGGTGAAGGCGCGCCTGATGGAGGTGCTGACCGAGCGGCAGATGGCCGAGGCGCTGCTGGCGCAGATCACCGCGTTCACCCAGCAGAACGGCGACCTGCGGGTCGACCTCGCGCGCGACGTCGCGCGCCAGCGCACCGGCGTCGGTCAGCTCTACGCCGAGCTGGCGACGCAGATCGGCAAGGCCGACCTCAAGCGGGTCAAGCGCCTGCTCGACACCGCCGCCGCGATCGATCCCGGCAACCGCGCGCGCTACGCCAAGCAGCTGCAGGAGCTGGATCCGACCGCGCGCCTGGCCGACGACGCGGGCGGCATGGTGCCGTCGGTGCCGACGCCGCGGGAGCTGGCGCCGACCGCGCCGGCGCCGAAGCCGACGGCGCCGCCGGCCGTGACGCCGACCACGCCGGCGGGGACGCCGGCCACGCCGACCGCGCCGCCGACCGCGCCGCCGACCGGGCCCGCCGCCACGCCGACCGCGCCGGCGGCCCCGACGCCCGCCGCGACGCCGACCCCGGCGCCGACGCCCGGCAGTGCTACAGTGCCAGGCTCACGCCCGGCTGGAGGGTCGCGATGAGCGACGAGAAGATCCGCATCGATCGTGCCGAGCTGTTCGCGCCCGAGGTCGACCAGGCGCTGGCGCGCGAGCACGCCGGCCGGGAGCGCATCGTCGCCGACACCCCGCCGGTGTCGCCGGTCCGGCGGCTGCTGCTCAACAGCCTGTTCCACATGCCGGTGGCGGCGGTGATCATGACGCTGGGGGTGTGGCTGTTCCTCGAGCCGAAGATGGAGGACATCCCTCGGGTCGGCGGCGAGGTGCTGCTCATCAACAACGATCCGTTCGACGCCCGCGACGGCGTGATCACGCTGACGATCGGCGACGAGGCGGTCTACGTCGACGGCGACCACATCGTCTTCGAGCGCGGCGACGACGGCCAGCCCGCGTACCGCAGCATCGACGACGTCGCGGTCGGCGATCACGTCGAGGTCGCGACGATGGGCGAGGGCGGCCGCGTCATCGCGGTGGCGCTGCGGCCCACCGCGCGCACCGACAACTTCGGCACCAGCGACAAGGCGGTGTGGCCGATGCTGGTGCTGTTCCCGCTGACCGCCGCGTTGATCGCCTTCGGCCTGCTGTTCGCCGAGGGCCTGACCACGCGCAACTGGCTGCGGATGATCGAGCGCTCGCTGCTCGGCGCGTTCCTGGCCAGCCTGTTCGCGGTGCTGGCGTTCATCCCGGCCGGCATGTTCATGCTGCTCGCGGGCAAGGTCCTGCACGCCGAGGTCGAGCGCCGCACCGACCTGGCGATGGTGACCGTGCGCGACGTCGACGGCAGCTCGTTCTACCTGATGATGGCGTGCCGCAGCGCCGCGTGGGCGTGCGTCGGCGCCGCCACCGGGCTGGGCATGAACCTGGTGCGCGCGACCAAGGCCCAGCTGCGCAACTCGGTGCTGGGCGGGGCGCTGGGTGGGGCGCTGGGCGGCATGTTCTTCGATCCGATCGATCGCTTCACCCACAGCTCGCTGTTCGCCGACAGCGCCGCGTCGCGCCTGGTCGGCCTGCTCGCGGTCGGCATCGCGATCGGCGTGTTCGTGGCGCTGGTCGAGCGGCTGGCCCGCGACGCCTGGCTGCGGGTGCGGACCGGGCCGCTGGCCGGCAAGTCGTTCATCCTCTACAAGTCGCCGACGCTGATCGGCAACGCGCCGTCGTCGGACGTCTACCTGTACAAGGACGCCGACATCGACCCGACCCACGCGTCGGTGCACCGGGTCGGCACGACCTACGAGATCGAGGACATGGGCAGCCGGATGGGCACCTCCGTCGGCGGCACCAAGGTCCGCCGCAAGCGGCTGGTCTCGGGCGACCAGATCACGATCGGCGCCACCATCGTCGACTTCGAAGAGCGCCAGAAGCGCGAACCGCAGGGGTGAGGAGCAGCCATGGAAGCGTCACGGAACCTCAAGGTCAACCTCAAGCTCGAGGGCCAGACCTGCATCGCGTGCAAGACCGAGCTCAAGCTCGCCGACGACGCGTCGATCTGCACGGCGTGCGAGGCCAACCACCACGCGCGCTGCTGGAACAGCTACGGCGGCTGCGCCACCAAGGGCTGCGTCAACGCCCCGCTGCGCCGCATGGACGCGCCGGTCTACGCGACCCCCGCCGCGCCGCCGCCGCTGCCGCCGGGGATGGTGCACTGCCGCAGCTGCCGCAACGTCATCCGCGACTTCGATCCGATGTGCCCGTACTGCCGGGTCATCACCAGCCCCGACGGCATCTACCACGGGCCCAAGACCAACGCGCCGGGCGCGGTGCAGTCGATGGTGTTCGGCATCATCGGCCTGTTGATCTGCGGCGTCGTGTTCGGGCCGCTGGCGATCGCCCGGTCCAGCTCGGCCAAGCGCGAGATCGCGATGAACCCGATGTACGGCGGGGGCGGCTACGCCACCGCCGGCCTGGTGCTGGGCATCCTGGACCTGGTCGCGTTCGTCATCCTGATGATGATCCGCATGGGGAACACCTAGTGAACGCCGTCGACGCGCCCGCGCGGCGCGGAGGTAGGTAGCCATGGCTCGTTGCTCGATCTGCTACACCGTCATCGCCGAGGGCGAGGCGCCGAAGTCGTGCCCCGACTGCCAGGTCGAATACCACCTGTCGTGCTGGGACGAGATCGGCGGCTGCGGCTCGTACGGGTGCAAGCGCGCCGCCGTGGCCCAGAAGCCGCCGGTGCCGGTGGTGGTCGGCGCCGGCTGGGGCGACGCCAAGGAGTGCCCGTCGTGCGGCGGCCACATCGGCGCCAGCATGCTGGTGTGCGGGTGCGGCGCGCGGTTCCCGTGGGCCGACCCGATGACCCGCGCCGAGTACAACGCCTGGATCGAGAAGGAGCGCGCGGTGAAGACGTCGCGCACCGCGCTCATCTGGATGTTCATCTTCTCGCTGATCGGCGTGACCGCGCCGATCGTCGGGCCGATCGCCGGCGTCTACGCCTACAAGAAGCGCAAGCAGATGCAGGCCACCGGCGGCACCTACCTGGCGATGGGCTACGGCAGCGCCGCGATCGGCGGCTGCTACCTGCTCATGTTCATCGCCGTCATGCTGGGGGCCTGACGTGACCGCCGTCGCGCCGCCGAGCCCGCCGCCGCCGAAGAAGCGGTGGTTCCGTCGCGCCCCGGCGCCGGTGGCGACGTCGACGGTGTGCATCGCCTGCGGCCAGCAGGGGCAGATCAAGCTCCTGCCCGGCGAGCCGTGCGCGTCGTGCAAGAGCCAGCAGGCGTGGAGCGCGAACAGCGCCGAGCCGCTGCGCATCGACCACGCGACGATCGACGCCGCGGTGAAGCGGCGCGCCGGCGAGGCCGCGGGCCTGCCGCTGTGGCGGCGGGCGATCGCGTGGTGGCCGCTGGTGCTGACGCTCGGCCTCGCGGTGCTGGCGGCGTCGGAGCTGCGGACGCTGCTGTCGGCGCGCGACCTGGGGCCGCTGCGCACGCTGATCGCCGAGCTGCAGGCGAGCGCCCGGCGCACGACGCTGTTCGGGCTGCTCGCGCTGATCGTCGGCGTGGTCGCGCTGGTGCGCCTGCGCAAGCACCGCAACTTCCGCCGCGTGCCGCTGATCGTCAGCCACGCGCTGGCGATCATCGCCGGGGCCGCGGCGCTCGTCCTGGGCGGCCTGCACTGGTGGGGCACCGGCGGCTTCGGCGGCGCGTACACGTCGATGCCGCCGCGGGTCGCGCTGCCGGTCAGCTCGACGGTCGATCGCATCCTGGCGGCGACGGTGGTGGTGCTGGCGCCCGACAAGGACGGCGACGCCCGCGGCCTGGCCATGGGCACCGGCGCGATCATCGCCGCCGATCCGGCGCGGGCCTGGGTCGTGACCTGCAGCCACGTCGCGATGCCGTACGCCGCGGTCGGCGCGGCGCGCCACGCCAAGGACGCGCACCCGGTCTGGGTGCAGCTGTCCGACGGCCGCGAAGGCAAGGCCCGGGTGCGCTGGGCCGCGCCGCCGCCGCTCGACGTCGTGCTGATCGAGCTGCCGATCGCCGATCCGCCGGCGCCGGTGGTGATCGCCCCCGACGCCGCCGCGCTGACCGAGGGCAGCAAGGTCACGTTCGTGCCCAACCCGTACCGCGACGGCTGGCTGGTCCACGACGGGCAGCTGCTGCGCCGCGAGCGCCACGACACGCCGGCCGGCAGCTACGAGCTGCTCTACACCGACCTGCCGGTCGTCCCCGGCGACAGCGGCAGCGGGCTGTTCGACGCCCGCGGCCAGCTGGTCGGGCTCAACACCTGGACCCGGATGCGCCCGGGCCTCGCCGCCGAGGGCATCAGCCTGCCGTCGGACACGATGCGCGCGCTGGTCGACGCCATCGCCGCCGGCCGGATCGATCAGCTCGACGACGCCACGCCGCTCACCCCCGCCGCCGAGAGACCGTGACCATGGACAACGTGCGACTGCGTCGGCTCAAGGCCGACTACGAGGCCCTGCGCCGCCTGGCGCGCCTGCACCCGCGGATCGACATCGAGGGCGTCGTCGGCAACCCGCCCGAGCGCTACCGCATCCGGCTGACCGTCAAGTCGCTGCGCGAGAAGGGCGACTCGATCGAGACCGCGACCGATCACTGGCTCGAGGTGTCGATGCCGCGCGGCTACCCGCGCGACGCGCCGCTGTTCCGCATGCTGACGCCGGTGTTCCACCCCAACATCGCGCCGCACGCGGTGTGCATCGGTGACGACTGGACCGCCGGCGAGCCGATCGAGCACCTGATCCAGCGGGTCGGCGAGATCCTGGCGTTCCAGAGCTACAACACCAAGAGCCCGCTCAACGGCCGCGCCGCGCAGTGGGTCGACGAGCACCGCGACCAGCTGCCGATCGATCGCGAGGAGTTCTTCCTCGATCTGTCGGCCGAGCCGGCGGCGCCGCCCGCCGTGGCCGCTGCGCAGGCGTGCTCGAACTGCGGCTCCCAGGCCCAGCCCATGGCCACCTGCGGCAAGCAGCACTGCATGTGCCCCGACTGCACGATCCCCTGCAAGACGTGCGGCGCGCTGATCTGCCTCTCGTGCGGCATGCGCACGTGCGCCGCCTGCGCCGCCGCGCCGAGCCCGCCCGCCGCCGCGCCGTCCGCGTTCGCGCCACGGAAGTCTGATCACGCTGCAAGGCCGCATCATCGGCCGTTCGCAACGGCCGGTCACCACGCTGGCCGGCGGCCCGTCGGTGCCCGTGA
>JAEUJY010000161.1:0-7500 GCA_016794525.1 Myxococcales bacterium | reverse complement strand
CGTCGTCGCCCAGGAACGCCAGCGCGTCGGGCGCGCGGTACGGCTGCTTGGGCCGGGTCAGGATCTCGCGCGGGATGAGGTCGCGCGCGACCCGCTTGAGCACGTGCTTCTCGTCGAGGCCGCGCAGCTTGTACGCCGGCGGCAGCTGGCCGGCCAGGGCGATCACCTCGCGGTCGAGGAACGGGAACCGCCCCTCGATCGAGTTGCCCATCAGCATGCGGTCGCCCTGCGCCGACATGAGGTAACCGCCGAGCAGCGTGCGGACCTCGAGGTACTGATCTTGCGCCAGCGCGCTCCACCGCGCGAAGTCGGGGGGCAGATCGGCGAGCAGCGCCGCGACCGCGTCGCCGGCGCCGCGCATCGCCGGCGTGAGCAGGCGCTTGACCGCCGCGGTGGTCCGCCAGCGCAGGTCGTGGCCGAAGCCCGGCTCGCGCCAGCGCTCGAGGCCCTGGCCGAAGAACCGCTGCGCCATCGCCCGCTGGGCCACCGGCGAGCGGGCCAGGTAGGGGTACAGCCGGTCGAGCAGCTTGGGCCGCGCGGTCGACTGCGGCGCCCGGGCCCAGAAGCGGCGGATCGCGCCCTCCCGGAACAGGTCGTAGCCGGCGAACATCTCGTCGGCGCCCTCGCCGGTCAGCACGACCTTGATGCCGTGCTCGCGCACCAGCCCCGACAACAGGAACATCGGCGCGGGCGCGGTGCGCAGGATCGGCCGCTCGGCGTGCCAGATCACCTGCGGGAACACCCGCGCGATGTCGCCGCGGCTGACCGTCAGCTCGTGGTGGGTCGTGCCCAGCCGCGCGCTCATCAGCCGCTGGAACTCGCCCTCGTCGTACTCGGCGTCGGCGAAGCGCAGCGAGAAGGTCTGGAAGCCCTCGCCCTTGGCGGCCAGGCCCAGGGTCGCGATCAGCGAGCTGTCGAGGCCGCCCGACAGGTAGCTGCCGACGTCGACGTCGGCGCGCAGCATGCGCAGCTCGGTGGCGCGGGCCAGCGCGGCGCGGACCGCCTCGGTCGCGTCATCGAGCGATCCGCCGAAGTCGGCCGGGTACTGCGGGGTCCAGTAGGCCCGCTCGCGCACGCCGTCGCGATCGTAGACGCGCAGGTGGCCGGGCGGCAGCTCGTGCACGCCGGCGAACACCGTCCGCGGCGCGACCGCGGTCCAGAACGTCAGCGTCTGGTCGAGCCCGACCGGGTCGAAGGCCCGCGGGAAGCTCGGCGCCGCGGCGAAGATCGCCTTGACCTCGCTGGCGAACACCAGCTGGCCGTCGTGGACCGCGTAGTACAGCGGCCGCACCCCGACGCGATCCCGCGCCAGGATCAGCCGGCGGGCCGGCGCGTCCCACAGCGCGATCGCCCACTGGCCGTTGAGCCGGTCGAAGGCGTCCTCGCCCCACTGCTCCCAGGCGTGGACCAGCACCTCGGTGTCGCTCTTGGTGCGGAACACGTGGCCGGCCGCGACCAGCTCGGCGCGCAGCTCGACGTAGTTGAAGATCTCGCCGTTGAAGACGATCCACAGCGAGCCGTCCTCGTTGGACATCGGCTGCTGGCCGCTGGCGAGGTCGATGATCGACAGCCGGGCGTGGGCCAGGCCGGCGTGGCGGTCGCGGTAGGTGCCGAACTCGTCGGGGCCGCGGTGGTGCATCGCGCCCAGCATCCGGGCCAGGGCGCCCCGGTCGGGGGGCTCGCGATCGGTGAGGGCGACCAGGCCGCCGATGCCACACATGTCGCGGCATCGTAGCAGACGGTTCCTCGGAGCGTTTCGCAGGCACCGGCTTGATTTCGCGCCACGCCCGCGATACCCGTCGGAGATGTCTGCCCTCGACGCTGCCACGGTAGAACGCGCGGTGACCACGTTCATCGTCGACAACTTCCTGTTCGGGAACGCCGCCGACGCCCCGGCCCGGGACGCCTCGTTCATGGAGACCGGCCTCATCGACTCGACCGGCGTGCTCGAGCTGGTCGCGTTCGTGGAGTCGACGTACTCGATCAAGGTCGGCGACGACGAGCTCGTCCCCGAGAACCTCGACTCGGTCGCGAACCTGGCGGCGTTCGTCGCCAAGAAGGCGGGCTGATCATGGCGCTCTCCTGGGACGTGCTGGGCCTCGACTACGACGCCGAGGCCGATCGCATCGGCGCCGAGCTGCGGCGGGTCATCGCCCACGAGTGCAAGCGCCGCGGCCTGGTCGTCGCGCTGTCGGGCGGCATCGACTCGTCGTGCGTGGCGGCGCTGGCCACCCGCGCGCTGGGCAAGGCCAAGGTGTTCGGCATCCACATGCCCGAGCGCGACTCGTCGGCCGAGACCATCAAGCTGTCGCGCTCGGTCAGCGACACGTTCGGCTTCGACTCGGTGCTCGAGGAGATCACCCCGGTCCTCGACGGCTACGGCTGCTACCGCCGCCGCGACGAGGCGATCCGGATGGTGTTCCCGGAGTTCGGCCCGGGCTGGAAGTCGAAGATCGTCCTGCCCGGCCTCGCCGGCGGCGAGCTCAACGTCTACTACCTCGTCGTGCAGAAGCCCGACGGCACGATCGAGAAGCAGCGCCTGCCGCTGCCGGCGTACCTGCAGATCGTCGCCGCCACCAACTTCAAGCAGCGCACCCGCAAGACGTTCGAGTACTACCACGCCGATCGCCTGCACTACGCGGTCAGCGGCACCCCCAACCGCCTCGAGTACGACCAGGGCTTCTTCGTGAAGGGCGGCGACGGCCTCGCCGACGTGAAGCCGATCGCCCACCTGTACAAGACGCAGGTCTACGCGATGGCGCGCCACCTCGGCGTGCCGGTCGACATCTGCAACCGCGCGCCGACCACCGACACCTACTCGCTGGCGCAGGGCCAGGACGAGTTCTACTTCGCCCTGCCCTACCGCGAGATGGATCTGTGCCTGTGGGGCAAGAACCACGGCGTGGCGCCGGCCGAGGTCGCCCCGACCGTCGGCCTGACCGCCGACCAGGTCGAGCGCGTCTACCGCGACATCGACCAGAAGCGGGCCACGACCCGCTACCTCGGGCTCGCGCCGCAGCTGGTCGGCGCGATCCCCGAGATCAAGCACTGAGCGCGCGGCGGCGGGCGGCGCGGGCTACCGCGCGGCCGGCGGCGCGACTTCCTTGGCGAGGTACGGCGCGACGAAGCGCTCGATCTCGTCGGCGCCGAGGTAGTAGTTGACCTCCTCGGGCGGCTCGTCGGTGTTGTAGCGGCTGAACAGGTGCAGGCCGATGATCCGGCCGGCGGCGTCGAGCGCGGGCGAGCCGCTCATCGGGTTCACGTGGCAGCCCGACTGGATCACCGTGCCCGGGGTCATGTCCTTGCGGGTCTCGGCGGCGGCCTCGGCGCTGACCGCGCCGTAGGGCGCGGTGCCGGTGTCGCGCTGATCGCCGATGCCCGACGCCAGGCACTGCTGCACCGACCACAGGAAGCCGAGGTGGGTCGCGCCGACCACCGCGAACCACCCGCCGGGGCGCGGCAGCTCGGTGGCCAGCGGGATCGGCGCGCGGCCGTGGCTGCCGCCGCGCATCCGCACCAGCCCGAGGTCGGGCTCGTCGGAGCACGCCACGACGTCGGCCTTGATCGGGGCGCTGGGGCGGAACGTGTGGCGCACCGGATCGGGCTCGGCCAGCAGCAGCTCGATCTCCTTGGCCTTCTCGCCGTCGTCGGAGTGGGTCAGCTGGTGGCACGAGGTCAGCACCAGGCCGCTGGCGTGGATCAGCACGCCGACGCCGGTGTCGACGGTGACGTCGTCGGGGCCGGCCTCGTAGCGCGCCCGGGTGTAGACCACCGACGGGGCGATCCGCGCGAACAGCGCCGCCGGATCGAGCCGGGGTGCGGTCGGCGCGGGCGTGGCACAGCCGACGAGGGCGAGGACCAGGGCGAACCCAGCGCAGCGAGTCATGGCGTCGAACCTCCCCCGGTCGAGGCGACCGCGTCAACCGGCCCGCCCTCCCACGGCTGCCGCGCGCGCAGCGCCGAGATCGCCAGCGTGCCGGCGGCGATCGGCCCGGTGGCGGCGTCGACGATGCGCCACGCCAGCGCCGGCCGGTGGATCGGCTGGGCCTCGACCAGGACGCAGCGCAGCTCGCCGGGCGCGAACCCGCACTGCGCCTGCAGCGCGGCGATCAGGCCCTCGTCGTGGAGGTGGCCGTCGCCGAAGTTCCAGCCGAGCGCGAGGCCGGCGACCAGCTCGCCGTCGACCCACTCGTAGCCGGCCAGCGGCCCGTCGATCGCGCGCGGCACCAGCGCGCCGAGGGCGCGGCCGTGGAGGTGCATCAGCCGGAAGCCGACCACCTTGCCGACCAGCCCGACCGCGGTCGGCCGATCGTAGAAGCGCGCCAGCTGATCGTGGACCCACGGCGACGCCTTGGTCAGGCGATCGAGCTTGCGGTAGCTGTCGCCCTTGAACAGCCAGACGCCGTAGGCCCAGTTGCCGGCGTAGTAGCGCATCGCGAGCAGGAACGAGACCGCGCGCGGCCACAGGTTGCCGACCAGCGGCACGCCGATCAGCAAGACCACCAGCGCCGCGGCCAGCGGCGCCGGCCCGACGTCGGCGAGCGACAGCTCGGGGTGAGCGTAGAACAGCGCGAACCCGCCGTAGACCACCATGACGTTCCACTCGAGCGGCACGCCCATCGGCACGTTCGAGGTGATGAAGCCGTGGAGCACCAGCATCAGCACCAGCCCGACGGTGAGCGACGCGCCGCCGTCGGTGAGGCCGAGCACCAGCGGCACGCCCAGCTCGAGGGCGGTGCCCATGTGGCCCATCGCGGTGGCCAGCGCCGACGGCCGCAGGTCGTCGGGGTAGGCGCGGTACATGCGGGTGCGCAGCCAGCGCCAGCGGGTCACCGGCGAGTTCGACACCATCACGCCGACCACCGACGGGAAGTGGTGGTTCAGCTTCGACACCCCGGCCCAGGTCCACAGCGCGAGCTGCACCGCCTGGGCGCCGGCCAGCGGCTCGGTGGCGGCGACCAGCACGACGATCGTCGTCCAGTAGTGCTCGCCGCGGAACGCCAGGAACGTCGTGCGATCGCAGACGGCCAGCACCGGCACCGCGATCGCGATCGCGATCAAGAGGCCGCGCGCCGGCGCCGCCGACGCCAGCGCCACGACCAGCGCGCCGACCACGCCGAGGTACAGCGCGACGTCGAGCCAGGTGCGGCGGTGGCCGCCGATCACCGGCAGGCCGGGCCAGCGCGCGCGCTTGGTGGTGCCCGGCCGCGCGAAGTACAGGGCGCCACCGAGCGGCGGCACGTAGCGGCCGGTCAGCGGACCGCTGCCGCAGCCGAGGCCCAGGCCCTCGAACAGCATGCTCCACAGGATCGCCTTGACGAACGCGACCGGGTGCAACCACCAGTCGCCGATCGTCGCCAGCCGCCCGAGGCCGGGCGTGCACGCGCACCACGCGACCCAGCCGCCGACGTAGAGCGCGAGCTTGGCGGCGTAGAAGCCGTAGGCGGCCAGCGGCGTGCCGTAGCCCTGCACCGCCCACGCCTGGCACACCGCCCGGCCGCGCTCGGGCAGCGGCGCCCGGGCCCACGCGATCGGATCGTACGGCGGCGGCGCCGGGTCGAGGAGGCCCACGCCCGACGGTCACACGCCGGCGCGCCGACGGTCAAACCCGGCGCGCCGACCCGGGCCGCGGCGGCCGCGGTACCATCGCGCGGTGACGATCGAGCGCCTGCACGACGTGCTGTTCTCCACCGCGGCGCGCGTCCCCGAGCGGGTCGCGCTGGTCGCCCAGGATCCCGACGGGGGCCGCTGGACCTACGGCGAGGTGGCGGCGGCCGCCACCGCGATGGCGGCGCAGCTCATCGAGCTGGGCGTCGCGCCCGGCGATCGGGTGGCGCTGATGGCGCACAACGGCCTGGCCTGGGTCGCCGGGTTCTTCGGCGCGCTGGCGGCCGGCGCGGTCGCGGTGCCGATCAACACCGCGGCCGATCCGCACTCGCTGGTCCACTACGTCACCGACTGCGGCGCGGCGGCGCTGGTGATCGGCGCGCGGGTCGAGCGGGTCGTGGCCCAGGCCGGCCCGGGGCTGGGCGCGCTGACGATCGTCGCGCCGGCCGCGATCGCGCCGCGCCTGGCGACCGCGCTGCCGGCGGCGCGCGTGGTGGCGGCGGCGACCGGCCCGGCGGCGGCGCCGGCGGTGGCGATCGCGCCCGCGGATCGCGCGGCGATCATCTACACCTCGGGCTCGACCGGGCGGCCGCGCGGCGCGGTGCTGCGCCACGCCAACGTCGCCGCCAACGTGCGCTCGATCCTCGCGTACCTCGAGCTCGGCGACGACGAGCGCAGCCTGGCGCTGTTGCCGTTCTATTACGTCTACGGCCTGTCGGTGCTGACCACGACGTTCGCGGTCGGCGGCGCGGTGATCGTCGAGAACCGCTTCCAGTACCCGACCACCGCCCTCGAGACGATGGCCCGCGAGCGGGTGACCGGCATCTCGGGCGTGCCGTCGACCTACGCCATCCTGATGCACAAGACCGACTTCGCGGCGCGGCTGGCCAGCGGCCTGCCCGACCTGCGCTGGCTGACCCAGGCCGGCGGCGGCATGAGCCCGGCGTTGACCCGCGGCGTGCTCGACGCGGTCGGCCCGCGCCGGCTGTTCGTCATGTACGGCGCGACCGAGGCGTCGGCGCGCCTGGCGTACGTGCCGCCGCACGAGCTGCGCGACCACCCCGAGGCGATCGGCTCGATCGGCCGCGCGATCCCCGACGTGACGCTGACCGTGCGCGGGCCCGACGGCGCGCCGTGCGCGGTCGACGAGCCGGGCGAGCTGTTCGCCGAGGGCCCGAACCTGATGGAGGGCTACTGGAACGACCCCGCCGAGACCGCGCGGGTGCTGGGCCCCCACGGCTACCGCACCGGCGACCTGGCGCGGGTCGACGCCGCCGGGCGGCTGTGGCTGGTCGGGCGCGCGCGCGATCTGCTGAAGGTCGGCGGCCACCGGGTCGCGGCCAAGGAGATCGAGGACGCGATCGCCGAGCACCCGGCGGTGATCGAGTGCGCGGTGATCGGCGTGCCCGACGAGCTGCTCGGCGATCGGCTGCGGGCGTTCGTGGTGGTCGACGACGGCAGCGGCCTCGACGCCGCGGCGCTGGGCGCGTTCCTGAAGGACCGCCTGCCCGGCTACAAGATCCCGTCGCAGATCGACCTGCGCGCGGCGCTGCCCAAGAACCCCAGCGGCAAGATCATGAAGGAGGCGCTGCGCGCCGAGCCGTGATCGCCGCGGGGCGTGCTACCGCGCGCCGGGGATGACGACGTGCTGGACGACGTCGGCGGTGAGCGGCACCGCGAACCGGACCGCGCGGCCGTGGCGGCGCAGCTTGAGCGTGGCGGTGGTGCGGCCGCGGCGATCGATCGGCAGCGCCAGCGGCGTGCGGCCGAGGCGCACGCCGTCGAGCAGCACGGTGGCGTCGGTCGGCTCGCTGGTCACGCGCAGCCACACCGTGGGCGGCGGCGGCGCGGGCGCGGGCGGCGGCGCGGGCGCGACGACCGGCGGCGGTGGCG
>JAEUJY010000132.1 GCA_016794525.1 Myxococcales bacterium | reverse complement strand
GAACCCCGGCGCGGTGGTGACCGAGTACTCGTGGATGGCGAGCAACTGCGACCCGTGCCCGGGGCCGGTGATCGCGATGGACGAGCTGGCGACCTTGGGGCTCGACGTGCTGGGCGGCGACAAGGGCGCGGCGGCGCCGTTCTCCGGCGACGCGATGAGCATGGTGCTGACGCGTTTGCACGCGCGGTACGGCAAGACGGTCACCGAGGATCTGGTGTTCAAGGCGGCGGAGCCGATCGTCGGCGGGCGCGAGTTCCTGCAGGCCAACGGCAAGCTCGAGGAGCGGTCGCGGCCGGACTCGATCAACAACTTCCAGGCGCGGTACGCGATCCGCCACGAGTGGACGGGGCCGATCACCTGCAAGGACCCGGTGCGCGGGCGGTGGGGCGGGCCGCCGGCCGGCGGGACCGGCGGCGGCGTGAAGCCGGCGCTGGATCTGGCGTTCGCGCCGCGCGGCGCGGCCAAGCTGCCGGAGCTGGTCAAGCAAGACGTGCCGGAGATCGAGGTCAAGGCGACCGCGGCGGCCGCGGCGCCGCCGACCGCCGGCAGCGCCACCACGCCCCCGCCGGCCACGCCGAGCGCGCCGCCGGCGACCGAGCCGAAGAAGAAGAGCGGCTGCGGCTGCGCGACCGAGGGCGGCGAGGGCGCGGGGCTGGCGCTGGTCGGCGGCCTCGGCGTCGCCGCGCTGGTCACCCGTCGCCGCCGTCGCTGAGCCGCCACCCATGCGCGCCGCCCTGGCCCTTAGCTTGATCGCGACGACGGCGACGTCGGCGGTGGCGTGGACGCCGGCGCCGCGACCCACGTACGTCGTCGACGTCGCGGGGGGCGAGGCCTTCGGCGACGCGGCGCAGGTGGTGCCGATGCGTCACGGGACGCGCACCGTGCTGTCGGTGCAGAGCGCCTACGACGGCCCGGTCGACGCGTTCGCGATGATCGTGCCGGTGCCCGCCGGGCTGCGCGCGACCGACGTGCAGGCGCTGCCGCGGGGCGTCGTCGCGCACATCGACCAGATCGGCGCGCCGCTGCTCGAGGAGTCCTGGCCGGAGGATGACTGCCTGGATCGGCCGGCGCCCCCGAGGCCGCCGCGGTTCGGCGCGGTCGCGGTCGGCGTCCCCGGCGCGCTCGTCGCCCGCGGCGCCCCCGGCGTGACCATCGAGGCGCAGTTCACGGCCGGCGAGTACCAGCTCGCGGTCGTGGCGGCGACGGATCCGGCGCGGCTGGCGGCGTGGCTGCGGGCGGAGCGGTACGCGGTCCCGGCCGGGGCCGCGGCGGCGCTCGCGCCGTC
The DNA here is from genome assembly GCA_016794525.1 of Myxococcales bacterium. GTDB lineage: Bacteria > Myxococcota_A > Polyangia > Haliangiales > Haliangiaceae > UBA2376. The sequence continues at coordinate 6,469 of JAEUJY010000132.1, read as the reverse complement.
CCTCGCGGGCGGGATGCAGCTGCTGGTCGCGAAGGTCGACCCGGCGAAGGCGACCTTCGTGGGCGGCCGGCTGGCGCTGTCGCCGCTGCGGCTCACCTACGAGCGCGACGACCTCGCCCTGCCGGTCGCGCTCGGGCTGGCGCGGCCCGACGGTCCGCACGATCTGATCGTGTCGATCCTGGGGCCGCTGCAGGCATACCGGCTCGCCGGCCGCGCGCCGATAGTGATGCCGGACGGCGCGTATCCCGCGGCCCGCGACGCGTTCGAGCGGTTCTACGCCGCGGAGTTCGCGCGCGTGCAAGCCGATCATCCCGGCGCCGTGGTGACCGAGACGACCTGGGGCATCGTCGAGGACGGCTGGCGCTCGGACGTGGGGCCGGCGGGGCTTGCGATGCTCGGCCTCGACGCGCTCGCGGTCCCCGCGGGGGCTGGCCTCGAGTTGACGCGCCTCCACGCCCGCGGCGACGGGCCCGTCACGCCGGCGCTGGCGTTCGAACCGGTCCCCGGACTCAACACGGTCTCGACCCGGTACACGATCGCCCACCCGGGCCGGCGCCCCGGCGCGTGCGCAAGCCGCTGGAGCGATCCGCCGCCGGCGGTGCGCTCGCCGCGGCAGGGCAGTTGGGCGACCGGCGACCTCGCGGCCCTGGCCGGCGTCGGCGTCGGCGTCGCCTTGCTCGCGCTGGCGGTGCGTCGGCGCCCACGGCGCGGTGGCCAGGTCTAGCGCCGACGCGCGGGCGCCCCGCGATCCACGACTGACAGCGATGCGAAGGAGCAGACGATGAAGCGGACCACGATCGCGACGATCTTGACGGCGGCGGCGACCCTCGCCGGTGCGACCACGGCCAACGCCTTCTGCGGCTTCTACGTCAACGGCGCCGGCGGCGACATGTTCAACGACGCCACCCAGGTGGTGTTGATGCGCATGGGCACCCGCACCGTGCTGTCGATGCAGAACAACTACAAGGGGCCGCCCGAGGCGTTCGCGCTGGTGATCCCGGTGCCGACGGTGCTGCAGGAGACCGACGTCAAGACGCTGCCCAAGGACGTCTTCGGCCGCGTCGATCAGATGGGCGCGCCGCGGCTGGTCGAGTACTGGGAGCGGGACCCGTGCTACGTCGAGCCGCCGCGCCCCCAGCGCGGCGATCGCGTCTACGAGAGCGCCGCGATGCCGCCGCCGTCGCCCGATCCGAGCCCCGGGCACGGCGTGACCGTCGAGGCCAAGTTCGAGGTCGGCGAGTACCAGATCGTCATCCTGTCGGCGAAGGACGCCGCCGGCCTCGACGCCTGGTTGCGCGAGGAGAAGTACCAGATCCCCGCCGGCGCCGAGCCGTTCCTGCGGCCGTACGTCGAGGGCGGGATGAAGTTCTTCGTCGCCAAGGTCGACCCGGCCAAGGTGACCTTCCAGGACGGCCGCGCGGTGCTGTCGCCGCTGCGGTTTCACTACGACGCCGACGAGTTCAACCTGCCGATCCGGCTGGGCCTCGCGAACTCGAGCGGCACCCAGGATCTGATCGTGTCGATCCTCGCGCCCAACCAGCGCTACGAGGTCGCCAACTACGGCAACGTCACGATCCCGACCAACCTCGACGTCAAGGACGCGGTCAAGGCCAAGTTCGGCGAGTTCTACGCGGCGCTGTTCGATCGCACCGTCGAGAAGAACCCCGGCGCGGTGGTGACCGAGTACGCGTGGTCGGCCGGCACCTGCGATCCGTGCCCGGGCCCGACGCTGCAGGGCGAGGACTTCGCGACGCTGGGCGCCGACGTGCTGGCCGGCGCGCCGGGCCAGGTCGCGCCGTACCAGGGCTGGGATCTGGTGCTGACGCGGTTGCACGCGCGCTACGGCAAGACCGTGACCGAGGACCTGGTGTTCAAGGCCGCGCCGCCGATCGTCGGCGGGCGCGAGCACGTCGTGGCCGACGGCAAGCTCGAGGAGCGGTCGCGGCCAGACTCGATCAACAACTTCCAGGCGCGCTACGCGATCCGCCACGCCTGGACCGGGCCGATCACCTGCAAGAACCCGCAGCGCGGGATCTGGGGCGGGCCGCCCAGCGGCGTGGCGAGCGACGGCGTCAAGCCGGCGCTCGACCTGGCGTTCGCGCCGCGCGGCGCGGCCAAGCTGCCCGAGTTGGTGAGCCAGGACATCCCCGAGCTCGAGGTCAAGGCCGCGGCCGCCGCGGTCGGCGGCGACACCACCCAGGCCAACCCGCCGCCCGGCGCGACACCTCCGGGCGGGGCGAAGACAGATAAGAAGAGTGGCTGCGGCTGTGACACCGATGGCCGAGGCGGCGCGCCGGCGCTGGCCGCCGGTCTGGGCGTGGCCGCGCTGCTCCGGCGGCGCCGGCGGCGGTGAGCGCGCCGCCCGCCGCCGTTCCCTGCGACACTCTCAGCCGAGGCAACCGACGATGACCAAGACGATCGTGACGATGATGACCGCGGCGGCGCTGCTGGGCGCGGCCTCCACCGCCGACGCGTTCTGCGGGTTCTACGTGAACAGCGGCGGGTCGGAGATGTTCAACGACGCGACGCAGGTGGTGCTGATGCGCTCGGGGACGCGCACCGTCCTGTCGATGCAGAACAACTACAAGGGCCCGCCGGAGGCGTTCGCGCTGGTGATCCCGGTGCCGACGGTGCTGCAGAAGGAGGACGTCAAGACGCTGTCCAAGGCGGTCTTCGAGCACGTCGACCAGATGGGTGCGCCGCGGCTCGTCGAGTACTGGGAAGAGGATCCCTGCGCACCCGAGAAGGTCTACGACCGGATGCAGATGGCGCCCTCCGGCGGCGCCCGCGCCTCCGCGACCCTGGAGCTGCGCAAGGGCGACCTGGGCGTGACGATCGAGGCGAAGTTCGAGGTCGGCGAGTATCAGGTGCTGATCCTGTCGGCGAAGGACTCGACGGGCCTGGACACCTGGCTGCGGCAGGAGCAGTACCAGATCCCGCCGGGGGCCGAGCCGTTCCTGCGGCCGTACGTCGAGAGCGGGATGAAGTTCTTCGTCGCCAAGGTCGACCCGACCAAGGTGACGTTCAAGGACGGGCGGGCCGAGCTGTCGCCGCTGCGGTTCCACTACGACTCGGATGAGTTCAACCTGCCGATCCGGCTGGGGCTGGCGAACTCGAGCGGGACGCAGGACCTGATCGTGTCGATCCTGGCGCCGGCGCAGCGCTACGAGGTGGCGAACTACAAGAACGTCACGATCCCGACGAACCTCGACGTCAAGGACGCGGTGCGGGACAAGTTCGGCGAGTTCTACGCGGCCTTGTTCGATCGGACCGTCGAGAAGAACCCGGGCGCGGTCGTCACCGAGTACTCGTGGATGGCGACCAACTGCGATCCGTGCCCGGGGCCGGTGATCGCGATGAGCGAGCTCTCGACCTTGGGCCTCGACGTGCTGGGCGGCGACAAGGGCAAGGCCGCCGCGTTCAGCGGCGACGCGATGAGCATGGTGCTGACGCGCCTGCACGCGCGGTACGGCAAGACCGTGACCGAGGATCTGGTGTTCAAGGCGGCGGAGCCGATCGTCGGCGGCCGCGAGTTCCTGCAAGACAACGGCAAGCTCGAGGAGCGGTCGCGGCCGGCCTCGGTGAACAACTTCCAGGCGCGCTACGCGATCCGGCACGAATGGACCGGGCCGATCACGTGCAAGGACCCGGTGCGCGGGCGCTGGGGCGGGCCGCCGAGCGGCGTGACCGGCGGCGGGGTGAAGCCGGCGCTGGACCTGGCGTTCGCGCCGCGCGGCGCGGCCAAGCTGCCGGAGCTGGTGAAGCAGGACGTGCCGGAGATCGAGGTCACGGCGACCGCCGCCGCGGCCACGCCGCCCGCCGGTAGCGGCAGTGGCACCGGCACCGGCGCGGCCACGCCGAGCGCGCCGAGCACGCCGAGCGCGCCGCCGGCGACCGCGCCCACGAAGAAGAGCGGCTGCGGCTGCGCGGCCGAAGGCGGCGATGGCGCCGGGCTGGCGCTGCTGGGCGGCCTGGGCGTCGCCGCGCTGGTCACCCGCCGTCGCCGTCGCTGAACCGCACCTCACCCACCCGCAGGAGCCTCCATGTCCAAGCTGCTGACCACCGCCACCACCCTCGCCGCGCTGCTCGCGGCGGCGCCCGCCGCGCACGCGTTCTGCGGCTTCTACGTCAACGGCGCCGGCAGCGAGATGTTCAACGACGCGACGCAGGTGGTGCTGATGCGCTCGGGGACGCGCACCGTGCTGTCGATGCAGAACAACTACCAGGGGCCACCCGAGGCGTTCGCGCTGGTGATCCCGGTGCCGACGGTGCTGCAGAAGGAAGACGTCAAGACGCTGCCCAAGGCGGTGTTCGAGCACGTAGATCAGATGGGCGCGCCGCGGCTGGTCGAGTACTGGGAGAAGGACCCCTGCGAGCCCGAGGTGAAGTACAAGGGCACCGGCCAGGGCTACGGCGTCGGCGCCGGGCGCGGCGGCATGCGCGACCGGGCCGCCTCGGCCGATCTGGGCGTGACGATCGAGGCGAAGTTCGAGGTCGGCGAGTACCAGGTGCTGATCCTGTCGGCGACGGACTCGACCGGGCTGGACACGTGGCTGCGCCAGGAGCACTACCAGATCCCACCCGGGGCCGAGCCGTTCCTGCGGCCGTACGTCGAGGGCGGGATGAAGTTCTTCGTCGCGAAGGTCGACCCGACCAAGGTGACGTTCAAGGACGGGCGGGCCGAGCTGTCGCCGCTGCGGTTCCACTACGACTCGGATGAGTTCAACCTGCCGATCCGGCTGGGCCTGGCCAACTCGAGCGGCACCCAGGATCTGATCGTCAGCATCCTCTCGCCGGCGCAGCGCTACGAGGTGGCGAACTACAAGAACGTGACGATCCCGACGAACCTCGACGTGAAGGACGCGGTGCGGGAGAAGTTCGGCGAGTTCTACGCGGCGCTGTTCGATCGGACCGTCGAGAAGAACCCCGGCGCGGTCGTGACCGAGTACGCGTGGCAGGCGACCAACTGCGATCCGTGCCCGGGGCCGGTGATCGCGATGGGCGAGCTGGCGACGCTGGGGCTCGACGTGCTGGGCGGCGACAAGGGCAAGGCGGCGCCGTTCGCGGGCGACGCCATGGGCATGGTGCTGACGCGGCTGCACGCGCGGTACGGCAAGACGGTCACCGAGGACCTGGTGTTCAAGGCGGCGGAGCCGATCGTCGGCGGGCGCGAGTTCCTGCAGGCCGCGGGCAAGCTCGAGGAGCGGTCGCGGCCGGCGCCGGTGAACAACTTCCAGGCGCGGTACGCGATCCGCCACGAGTGGACCGGGCCGATCACGTGCAAGGATCCGGTGCGCGGGCGCTGGGGCGGGCCGCCGGCCGGGGTGACCAACGCGGGCGTGAAGCCGGCGCTGGATCTGGCGTTCGCGCCCCGCGGCGCGGCCCGGCTGCCGGAGCTGGTGAAGCAAGACGTGCCGGAGATCGAGATCACCGCGAGCCCGACCTCCGCGACGCCACCACCCGTCGACAGCGGCAGCGCCGCGGCGCCGCCGCCGGTCGCGCCGCCCGCCACGCCGGCCACGCCGGCCGCGCCGCCGGCCGCGAAGAAGAGCGGCTGCGGCTGTGACGCCGACGGCCACGCCGGCGCGGGCGCGGGCCTCGGCGCCGCCGCGCTCGGCGCGCTGCTGGTGCGGCGGCGCCGCCGCTGAACGCCTGATCGCCACGATTCGACCGACCTGAACCTCGAACGGAGCTCTGTATGAAGAAGACGATCGCGACGATGATGACCGCGGCGGCGCTGCTGGGCGCGGCCTCTACCGCCGACGCGTTCTGCGGGTTCTACGTGAACAGCGGCGGGTCGGAGATGTTCAACGACGCGACGCAGGTGGTGCTGATGCGCTCGGGGACGCGGACGGTGCTGTCGATGCAGAACAACTACAAGGGGCCGCCCGAGGCGTTCGCCATGGTGATCCCGGTGCCGACGGTGCTGCAAAAGGAGGACGTGAAGACGCTGCCGAAGGCGGTGTTCGAGCACGTCGACCAGATGGGCGCGCCGCGGCTGGTCGAGTACTGGGAGGAGGACCCGTGCCAGGTCGCCTACCCCGAGGAAGAGAAGGCGATGGCGATGCCGACCGCGCCGACCGCGGTCGCCGACATGGCCGCCGCGCCGGGCGACTTCGGCGTCAAGATCGAGGCGAAGTTCGAGGTGGGCGAGTACCAGATCGTGATCCTGTCGGCGAAGGACGCCGCGGGGCTCGACGGCTGGCTGCGCGCCGAGAAGTACCAGATCCCGCCGGGGGCGGAGCCGTTCCTGCGGCCGTACGTCGAGGCGGGGATGAAGTTCTTCGTCGCGAAGGTCGACCCGACCAAGGTGACGTTCAAGGACGGGCGCGCCGAGCTGTCGCCGCTGCGGTTCCACTACGACAGCGATGAGTTCAACCTGCCGATCCGGCTGGGGCTGGCGAACTCGAGCGGGACGCAGGACCTGATCGTCAGCGTGCTGGCGCCGGGCCAGCGGTACGAGGTGGCG
>JAEUJY010000131.1 GCA_016794525.1 Myxococcales bacterium | reverse complement strand
CCTGGCCGCGGTGGGTGGTCTCGGCTAGCCCACGGCGCGCCCCAGGCTGACGCGGACGACGACGCCGTCGCCGTCGTCGCGGCAGTGTCCTGGCCGCACCACGGCGGCAGACCGAAAGACTTACAGGCTCTGAGTTCCAGGGGGCTCGTCGCCGGCGAGCCTCCCCCCGCGACGCGAGCCTCCCGCCGCGTCGAGCTGTGCTCGTCCGCAAAGAACAAGCTCTGGGTTTCCACGGGCGGTGTCGCCCGCGTCAGCGCTCGCTGTCGAGGTGCTGCATCTGCGGCGCGGCGTAGCGGGTGCCGGCCACCGCGTGGGCCGGCACGGCGTCCTCGAGCGCGGCCACCTCGGCGGCGTCGAGCGTGACGTCGAGCGCGGCCAGCGCGTCGGCCAGCTGGGCCCGGGTGCGGGCGCCGAGCGTCGGGATGATCGGCGCGCCGGCCGGGCTCTTGGCGCGCACCCACGCGATCGCCAGCTGCACCGGCGTGACGCCGCGGGCCGCGGCCACCCGCGCCAGCGCGTCGGTCAGCCGCTGGTTCTGCGCGCCGTTGTCGCCGGTGAAGCGGGGCAGGTGGGCGCGGAAGTCGCGCGGCCCGGTCGGCTTGCTGCCGGCCAGGAGGCCGCGCGACAGCACGCCGTACGCGGTCGTCGCGATCCCCAGCTCGCGCAGCGTCGGGAAGATCGACGCCTCGGGGCCGCGGCTGACGAGCGAGTACTCGATCTGCAGATCGACCAGCGGGTGGACCGCGGCGGCGCGGCGGATCGTGTCGGCGCCCAGCTCCGACACGCCGACGTAGCGGACGTAGCCGGCCTTCACCAGGTCGGCGATCGCGCCGATCGTGTCCTCGATCGGCACCTGCGGATCGACCCGGGCCGGCCGGTAGATGTCGACGTGATCGATCCCGAGCCGGGTCAGGCTGTGGGCCAGGAAGTTTTTCACCGCGACCGGCCGCGCGTCGTAGCCGTTGAACGCGCCGTCGGGCCCGCGCAGCGCGCCGAACTTGACGCTGACCAGCGCCTGGTCGCGGCGGCCGGCCAGCGCCCGGCCGACCAGCAGCTCGTTGCGCCCGGTGCCGTAGAAGTCGCCGGTGTCGAGCAGGTTGACCCCGCGCTCGAGGGCCGCGTGGATGGTCGCGATGCTCTCGGCGTCGCTCGAGTCGCCGTAGAAGCTGGCGCCGCCCATGCCCATGCAGCCCAGCGCCAGCGGGAAGACCTCGGGCCCGTGGGCCCCGAGCCGGACCTTGTCGATGTTCGTCATGCCGGCACTCTAGGGCCTCGCCTGGCATCGCTCCAGTGAATAGAATGTCTGCCACACATGCCCAAGGTTTATGGACGCGACCTCGACCTCAACCTGCTGCGGGTGTTCGCGGTGGTCGCCGAGTGCGGCAGCGTCACCGAGGCCGCGGCCCGGCTGTACCTGACCCAGCCGGCGGTCAGCGCCGCGCTGCGCCGGCTGACCACCGCGGTCGGCGCGCCGCTGTTCGCGCGCCAGGGGCGGGGGCTGGCGCTGACCGGCCGCGGCCAGCGCCTGCGGGCGACCGTCGCCGCCCACCTGCCGCCGCTGATCGAGGCGGCGCTGACGCCGGCGACGTTCGACCCCCGCACGGCCGCGCGGACGCTGCGGCTGGGGCTGTCGGACGCCGCCGAGGTGTGGCTCCTGCCGCCGCTGGTGAAGGCGCTGGCCGCGGCGGCGCCGGCGTTGCGCGTGGTCGCGGTGCCGGTGCAGTTCCGCACCGTGGCCGCCGCGCTGGCCGGCGGCCTCGACGCCGCGGTGACCGTCGCCGACGAGCTGCCGGCCGGGATCCGGCGCCAGGCGCTGTACCGCGGCGGCTTCACCTGCCTGTTCGATCCGCGCCACGTCCGGGTGCGCCGGCTGACCGAAGCGGCGTACTTCGCCCACGAGCACGTCGTCGTCTCCTACAACGGCGACCTGCGCGGCGTCGTCGAGGACATGCTGGGCAAGGCCCGCACGGTGCGGTGCGCGGTCGCGAGCTTCGCGACGATCGGCGCGCTGATCGAGGGCACCGCGCTGCTGGCCACGGTGCCCGAGCTGGTCGCGGCGCAGCTGCGCGCGACCCACCCGCGGCTGCGCACCGCGCCGGTGCCGCTGCCGCTGGCGGGCTCGGCGATCGAGCTGGCGTGGCCGGCGGCGGCCGACGACGACCCGGTCGGGCAGTTCGTGCGCGGGCAGATCGTCGCGATCGCCGGCCGGCTGCCGCGCGGCGGCGCGGCCGCCCGGCGGTGACGATTTCGTGCGCCGGTCGGCGGCGGCGCGCGTTCCCGGAGCACAACCCGAAGGAGCCACCCGTGACCCGCCTCCGCGCCATCCTCGCCCTCGCCCTCGCCGCCGCCCCGCTGACCCTGGCCGCCTGCGGCCACCCGCCGCCGTCGATCGTTGTGCGGGCCCAGCCCGGCGACCGCGCCGGCGGCCTGACCGCCACCGGCAGCGCCACGATCGGGGTCAGCCCCGACTGCGCCGACCTGACGCTGACCATCACCCGCGAGGCCAAGGACGCGCGCGCCGCGATCGCCGCCGTGCGCGATCGCCAGGCGGCGCTGGTCGCGACGCTGGCGCGGCTCGGGCTGCCGTCCGCCGACGTCACGCTGGCGCACCTCGGCGTCGATCCGGTCTACGATTACGTCGACGGCCGCAGCGTGCTGCGCGGCTACCAGGCGTCGACCGTGATCACCGCGACGACGCGGCAGTTCGATCAGATCGCGCCGCTGATGGAGGCGGCCGCCGACGCCGGCGCGACCGCGATGACGAGCCGGTTCCGCCGCAGCGACCTCGAGGCGCTCAAGCAGGACGTCCGGACCAAGGCCATCGCCGCGGCCCAGGCCAAGGCCCAGGCCACCGCCGCCGCGCTCGGCGTGCGGCTCGGGGCGGTCACTGCGGTGGCCGAGGCCAACCCGAGCTACCTGTTCGCCAACGTCTACTTCCCGTCGGCCGGCGGCGGCGGCGACGGGCTGGGCGGCGATCTGCAGCCGCTGACGATCGACGTCGTCGTGACCTACGACCTCGGGTGAGGTCCGGCGGGCCCGTCGCCGGGTCGCCGCCCCGACCCACGACGCCGTGACGCCCGGCCCGGTCGCGCCGCGGCGCCGGGCGCGCGGTCAGTACTTCAACGTCAGCGTCACGACGCCTTCGCGGGCGTCGGTGCTGAGCACGTCCTCGCCGGGGAACGTGACGCGGTGGGGCGTCTCGACCCATTCCCACGCGTCGATCGTCCCGGGGGTGAAGCGCATCGCTCCGGCGACGACGTGGCTCTCGATCTCGCCGACGCGCCAGAGATCATCGCCCCACGCGCGGTAGACGACCTTCAGGTGCCCGGCGAAGCCGTCCGGGAACGACTCGGTGTACGGCACCGGCTTGCCCGACACCGCGACGCCGATGCCGGTGAGGCTGACGAACGTCCACGAGTACGTCGCGACCTCGCCGCGCGACAAGCGCGGCGTGTTGCCCGGCTCCTGCCAGACGTACGCGAGGCGCGTCGTGTCACGGAAGATCTCGATCGAGACCGGCGTGTCGGTGCCGCTGTGCCGTCTGCCGCTGGTGTGGATGGTCCATTCGATCCGTCGGATATCCATGGGGTGCTCCTTGGTGACCCTCGGCGTTGCAGATCGCCGGCCAGCGACGGGACGCCTGGCGGAGCACGGGGCGGCGTCGCCGTCCAGCGCAGCGGACCGACGCCACCCGCGTGTCCACGGTAGTGGACACGTGTCGCGTCAGCCGCTCGCGGCGCGAGCCGGTTGACCTCGAACCGCCGCCGGCGATTCTCGGCAGCCCGCTACGCCGCCGCGGCCAGGCCGTCGAGCGTCGCCGCCAGCGCGTGGACGACCGCGGCGATCCGCACCGCGTCCTGCACCTGCGGCGCGGTGGCGCCCTTCTGCCGCACCACCTTGTCGTGCGCCACGACGCAGGCGCCGCAGCCGGTGACCGCCGACGCGGCCAGGCACCACAGCTCGAAGTCGAGGGCGTCGACGCCGGGGTTGCCGATCATCTGCATCCGCAGCCGCGCCGGCAGCGCCTGGTAGTCGTTGCCCTCGCCGACGAAGTGCAGGAACCGGTAGTAGACGTTGTTCATCGCCATCACCGACGCCGCGCCGCGGGCGGCGCGCAGCGCGACGTCGTCGAGGTGGGGCGCGGCGGCGGCGGTGATCGCGGCGATCACCTCGCGCTGCCGGGTGGCCAGCGCCGCGGCCACCGCGGTGCCCCAGTGCTGGCGCGGCGTCAGGCTCGACGCGCCGGTGATCACGCCGAGGTTGATCTTCAGGTCGCGGGCGTAGTCGGGGAGGCGTTCCTTCAGCGCGTCGAGGGACATCGTGAGCTCCTTCGTGGGTGGCGCGGGTGACTACGCGGCCGACAGGGTCTTGTCGCCCGGCTTCCAGTTGCACGGGCACAGCTCGTCGGTCTGCAGCGCGTCGAGCACCCGCAGCACCTCCGCCGGGTTGCGGCCGACGTTCATGTCGGTGACCTCGACGAAGCGGATCACGCCCTGGGGATCGACGATGAACGTCGCGCGGCGGGCGACGCCGGCCGCGCGGTCGAGCACGCCGGTGCCCTCGGCCAGCTCGCGGCGCAGGTCGGCGATCATCGGGAACGGCAGGTCGCGCAGGTCGGGGTGCTGCTTGCGCCACGCCAGGTGGACGAACTCGCTGTCGGTCGACACCCCGAGCAGCTGCGCGTCGCGGTCGCGGAAGTCGCCATCGAGCTTGCCGAAGCCGGCGATCTCGGTGGGGCAGACGAACGTGAAGTCCTTGGGCCAGAAGAAGTAGACCTTCCACTTGCCGGGGTAGCTGGCGCCGTCGAGGTTGGTGAACTCCTTGCCGGGCTCGATCGAGACCACGGCCTGGGCCGAGAACGCGGGGAAGCTGTCGCCGAGGGTGAGCATGTGCGTGACTCCTTGGGGTGCGCGGCGGGCGCCGCGGGATGACGTCACCTTGGGCCCGCGCCGGTGATAGCGCCAATCGTCGAACCTGATGGACGTGATAGGGTGGGGTTGTCATGAGCCGACGCGCCCCTCGTCCCTCGCGCGGCGCCACCGCGCCCGCCGCCACCCGCCGCTGGTCGCCCTCGGCCTACGTCTCGCTGCGCCAGCTCGAGTACGCGGTGGCGGTCGCCGACGAGAAGAGCTTCCGCCGCGCCGCGACGGCGTGCGCGGTGTCGCAGCCCGGCCTGAGCGCGCAGATCGCCGCGCTCGAGGCCGCGCTCGGCGTGCAGCTGTTCGAGCGCGACCGCCGCAAGGTGCTGGTGACGTCGGTCGGCGCCGCGGTGCTGGCCCGGGCCCGGGCCGCGATCGCCGCCGCGGCGACCGTCGTCGACACCGCCCGCGGCGCCGCCGAACCGCTGACCGGCCGGCTGCGGCTGGGCGTCATCCCGACGATCGCGCCGTACCTCCTGCCGACCGCGCTGCCGGCGGTGCGCGCGCGCTTCCCCAAGCTGCAGCTGGTGCTGCGCGAGGAGCGCACCGCGACGCTCTTGGCCCAGCTCGACGACGGCCGGCTCGACGCCGCGATCCTGGCGCTGCCGGTGCCCGGCGATCTGGCCGCGACGACGCTGTACCGCGAGGACTTCCTGCTGGCGGTGCCCCGGGGCCACCCGCTGGCCGGCAAGCGCGCGGTGCGCGACCGCGACCTCGACGGCCAGACCGTGCTGTTGCTCGAGGACGGCCACTGCCTGCGCGATCAGGCGCTCGCGGTGTGCACCACCGCCGGCGCCACCGAGTCGACCGAGCTGCGCGCCACCAGCCTGCCGACCCTGGCACAGATGGTGGCCGGCGGCCTGGGCGTGACGCTGTTGCCGGCCAAGGCCGCGCCGGCGCTGGCCGGGCGCGGCAGCGGGGTGGTCACCGTGCCGTTCGCCGGGCCGGGGCCGGGCCGCGACGTCGGGCTGGTGTGGCGCATGTCGTCGGCGCAAGGCCGCGAGCTGGGGCTGCTGGCGGCGGTGCTCGGCAGCGGGTGAGCGCGGCGCCTACAGCGCCCCCGCGTCGGACAGGCTCAACCGATCGCGCCGCCGGTCGAGTCAGTCGAAATGCACGCTGCTACCGCGAGCCCCGACGACGTGCCGGCGCCCGAGCTGGTCGCCCAGATCCAGCGCGTCCTCGACCGCGTGGCCGTGGAGCTGTTCGCCGCGTACGACTTGCCGGTCGCACCCGCGATCGCGGCGGCCACCCCGCCCGCGCAACCAGCCGCGGCGGTGATCGCGTTCACCGGCGACCTGGCCGGGGAGCTGCGGCTGACCGCGCCGCCCGCCGTGCTGGCCGCGACCTGCCCGGGCGGGGCGCCGCTCGATTGGCTGTGCGAGCTGGTCAACCAGCTCGTCGGTCGGCTCAAGAACGAGCTGTGGCCGTCGGGGATCACGATCCGGTTGACCGCGCCGACGACCGAGGCCGGTGACGCCACCGCCGCGACCCCGTTGATCTACGCCAGCGCCCACGGCGCGATCGCCGCCTGGCTGCGGTTCGTCGCCGCCCCCGGCGTCTGCTGGCGCGACGCCCGGGCGACCCAGCGCCTGCGGGTCGCGTACGAGGGCGACGTCCTCTTCTTCTGAGCTCCAGGGGGCTCGTCGCCGAGCCCCCCTCGGCGGGGTCATGCCCCCGCCGAGCCTCCCCCCGCGACGCGAGCCTCCCACCGCGTCGACCCGTGCTCGTCCGAAGACCGACACGCTCCCACCGCGCCCGCGGGCGTCACGCCAGCGCGGCCAGCTCGTCGACGACCGCGGCCGGGTTGCGGTGGCTGGTGTCGATCGTGTGATCGGCGAGCGCGTAGCGGTCGGCGCGCGCCGCCAGCAGCTGCTCGAGCTCGGCGAAGGCGTGGGGCTTCTCGGCCATCGGCCGCCGATCGCCCTGCGCGACGACGCGCTCCCAGTGATCGATCGCGCGGGCCTTGAGCCACACGGTCTGGCACCGCGCGCGCAGGAGCGCGTAGTTGCCGTCGTCGCTGACGATCGACCCGCCGGTGGCCAGCACGGTGCGCACCCGGCGGGCCAGCAGCTTGCGCAGCACCTCGCGCTCGACGCGGCGGTAGTACGCCTCGCCGTGGAGCTCGAAGATCTGGTTGAGGCGCAGGCCGGCGGCGCGCTCGATCTCCTGATCGACCTCGACGAACGGCACCTTCCAGCGCTTGGCCAGCTCGCGCCCGACCGTCGACTTGCCGGCGCCGCGCACCCCGAGCAGCGCGATCGCCGGCCGCCGGCGATCGGCGACCAGCCCGGCCAGCAGCTCGGCCGGCGTGGTCGACAGCGCGTCGGCCACCGCGGCGAACCGCGCCAGCGAGATGTTGCCGGTGCCGCCCTCGAGCTGGGCCAGGAAGCGCTCGCTCACGCCGCAGGCCTCGGCCAGCTGCCGGCGCGACAGGCCCAGCTCGTCGCGCGCCGCGCGCACCCGCGCTCCCACCTGCGTCAGCAGCGGCCGCGGTGACGAGGTCGTCATCGCCGCGCACTATAGTGCATCGTCTGGATGTGGGCAAGCACTAAACTGCTTGCGGCATCGACGCCCCTGCGGTAGATCGTCGCTTCCATGGATCCGACCACGTTCGAGACCCACCCCAGCCGCTACCACCACTGGAAGCTCGCCGTCGCCGGCGACGTCGCGACGCTGACGATGGCGGTCGACGGCGATCACCCGCACAAGCCGGGCTACGAGCTCAAGCTCAACAGCTACGACCTGTCGGTCGACATCGAGCTGGCCGACGCGATCCAGCGGCTGCGCTTCGAGCACCCCGAGGTCCGGGCCTGCGTGGTCACCGCCGACCTCGACCGGGTGTTCTGCTCGGGCGCCAACATCTACATGCTCGGGCTGTCGTCGCACTCGTTCAAGGTGAACTTCTGCAAGTTCACGAACGAGACCCGGCTGTACCTCGAGGACGCCAGCGCGAACTCGGGGCTCAAGTTCCTGGCCGCGTGCAAGGGCACCACCGCCGGCGGCGGCTACGAGCTGGCGCTGGCCTGCGACGACATCGTCCTGGTCGACGACGGCAACTCGGCGGTGTCGTTCCCCGAGACGCCGCTGCTGGCCGTGCTGCCCGGCACCGGCGGCCTCACCCGGCTGGTCGACAAGCGCAAGGTGCGCCGCGATCGCGCCGACGTGTTCTGCACCGTCGCCGAGGGCATCAAGGGCAAGCGGGCCAAGGACTGGGGTCTGGTCGACGGCCTGGTCGCGCGCTCGAAGTGGGACGCCGAGGTCGCGGCCCGCGCCGCCAAGCTGGCCGCGGCGTCGGCCGGCGTCGCCAAGGGCCCGGCGGTCCAGCTCGACGCGCTGGCCCCGGTGATCGGCAAGGACAGCTTCGCCTACCGCCACGTGACGATGACGATCGATCGCGCCGCCCGCACCGCGGCGTTCGTGATCGCCGCGCCGACCGCGCCGCCGCCGGCCGACAGCGCCACCGCCGGCGCCGACCTGTGGAGCCTGCGCGCGTTCCGCGAGCTCGACGACGCGCTGCTGCGGCTGCGCTTCGACTACCCCGAGATCGCGGTGGTCACGCTGCGCACCAAGGGCGACCGCGCCCAGGTGCTGGCCCACGACGCGGCGCTGGCCAAGGACGCGTCGGGCTTCGCCCGCGAGGTGCGCCTGCTGCAGCGCCGCGTGCTCAAGCGCCTCGACAACACCGCGCGCTCGCTGTACGCGGTCGCCGACGCCGCCGACAGCTGCTTCGCCGGCGTGCTGCTCGAGACCGCGCTGGCGGCCGACCGCTTCTACATGCTGATCGACGGCGCGGGCGAGATCGCGGTCGCGACCTCGGTGGCCAACGCCGGCGCCAACCCCACCGCCACCGGGCTGACCCGGCTCGAGGCTCGCTTCTACGGCGAGCCCGCGCAGGTGGCCAAGGTGCTCGGCCGCGGCGCCGACGGCCCGATCTCCAGCGAGGACGCCGAGGTGCTCGGCCTGGCCACGGTCGCGCTCGACGACATCGACTTCGCCGACGAGCTGCGCATCGCGATCGAGGAGCGGGTGTCGCTGTCGCCCGACGCGCTGACCGGCATGGAGGCGTCCTTGCGCTTCGTCGGCCCCGAGACCGTCGAGACCAAGATCTTCGGCCGGCTCTCGGCCTGGCAGAACTGGATCTTCACCCGCGCCAACTCGACCGGCGAGCGCGGCGCGCTGACGCTGTACGGCCGCCCCGAGCGCCCCGTGTTCCAGCTCAACCGAACCTGATCCTCCGTGCCCGTGCCCGTGCCCGTGCCCGTGCCCGATCTCTGATCCCCGACCCCGACCCCGACCCCATCGAGGCCCCCATGACCGCCGTCATCACCGACGAGAAGATCCCCAACAACGTCAACCTCGCCGGCGACCGCCGCCTGCAGCGCGCGCTCGAGGAGTGGCAGCCGCACTTCCTGTCGTGGTGGCAGGACATGGGCCCGGTCGGGTTCCAGGCCAAGGACGTCTACCTGCGCACCGCGGTGTCGGTCGAGGCCGACGGCTGGGCCCACTTCGACTACGTCAAGATGCCCGACTACCGCTGGGGCATCTTCCTCGAGCCCAAGCAGGCCGGCCGGGTCCACGGCTTCGGCGACTTCCAGGGCCAGCCGGTGTGGGACGAGGTGCCGGGCGAGTTCCGCAACATGCTGCGCCGGCTGGTCGTGACCCAGGGCGACACCGAGCCCGCGTCGGTCGAGCAGCAGCGCCACCTCGGCTCGACCGCGCCGTCGCTGTACGACCTGCGCAACCTGTTCCAGGTCAACGTCGAGGAGGGCCGCCACCTGTGGGCGATGGTCTACCTGCTCCACACCTACTTCGGCCGCGACGGCCGCGAGGAGGCCGAGGAGCTGCTCAAGCGCCGCTCGGGCGACAGCGACAAGCCGCGCATCCTCGGCGCGTTCAACGAGCCGACGCCGCACTGGCTGTCGTTCTTCATGTTCACGATGTTCACCGACCGCGACGGCAAGTACCAGCTGGCGGCGCTGGCCGAGAGCGGCTTCGATCCGCTGGCGCGCACCTGCCGGTTCATGCTGACCGAGGAGGCGCACCACATGTTCGTCGGCGAGACCGGCGTGCAGCGCGTGGTCAAGCGCGCCTGCGAGCTGATGAAGCAGGCGCCCAACGGCGACGTCCGCGCGCTGGGCGGCATCGATCTGCCGACGATCCAGAAGTACCTCAACCTGCACTTCACGCTGTCGCTCGACCTGTTCGGCGGCGAGGTGTCGTCGAACGCCGCCGACGCGTTCGCGGCCGGCCTCAAGGGCCGGTACAAGGAGGACCGCTACGACGAGCACAAGCTGATCGGCACCCACTACACGATGGACGTGCTCGAGGACGGCAAGGCGGTCACCAAGGACATCGCGATGCGCAACGCGCTCAACGAGGTGCTGCGCAACGAGTACATCAAGGACTGCCAGCGCGGCGTCGATCGCTGGAACAAGACGATCAAGGACGAGGGCATCGACTTCGAGCTGAAGCTGCCGTCGCACAAGTTCCACCGCCAGATCGGCATGTGGTCGACGGTGTGCGCGACCCCGGCCGGCGAGCTGATCGATCGCGCCGAGTTCGACGCGCGCAAGCACGCGTGGCTGCCGAGCGAGGCCGACGAGACCTACATCAAGAGCCTCATGCACGCGGTCACCGAGCCCGGCAAGATGGCCAGCTGGGTGGCGCCGCCGGCCAAGGGCATCAACGGCCTGCCCGGCGAGTTCGAGTACGTGCGCCTCGGGGCCTAGCCGTCACGGCGTCACGGATCCTCGCAGTCGCTCAGCGTGAGCGTGAGGCCGACCACCGCGAGGCGGCCGGCCCGCCCGGCCAGCGCGACGTCGAGCTGATCGCCGCCGCTGCAGTCGGTGGCCCACGCCCGCCAGCGGGTCGCCGCGGCGGACAGCGGCTGCGCGCGTAGATCGTCCTCGGCGCGCGCCCCGAAGCACGCGGCCAGCCGGCGCATCCCGCCGCGCCCGGCGAGGCGCTGCCCGTCGAGCGATCGACAGGCGCGGCGCACCGACGCGGCGTCGGTCGCGTCGACGCGGACGCGGACGCCGCGCGGCGCCAGGCGCTGCAGCGCCCCGACGTCGCGGGCCGCCAGCGCGACGATCCAGGCCCGGGCCACCTGCCAGCGCGCGGGATCGACGCCCGCCGGCGCGACCGCGCCGTAGCGCGTGGTGTCGTCGTCGAGCCCCGCGGCGTCGGTCGTGGCGTCGTCCGTCGGCGGCGGCGCCGCCGCGGCGACGCCGGTCGCGAGCACGAGGAGCAGCGTCGCCAGGCGGTGCGGCATACCGGCTGCAACGCCGCCTCGCGGCGCGGCATTCCGCAGGCGGTCAGCCGCGCCGGCGCGACGCGGCTGGCTTGCGGCGGCGCTGCGGCGGCGCTGGCGCAGGCGTCGGCCAGCAAACGCCGCAGCGTCGGGACGCGGATCTTCGGGAGGTGCACGAGGATCGCCGGGTAGCCGTGGAAGTGCGGCGTGGTGAAGCACCAGCTGGGCTCGGAGGCGAGCAACAGCTCTTTCGCGTCGAGCGGGACCCGCACGCCGAGGATCGGGCCGGCCGGCGCCGCGGCGCCGAGCGCGGCGAGATCGCTCCTGCGCAGCGGGCGCTCCCACGCGAGCAGCGTGGCGTCGAGGCGCCAGCTGCGCGCGCCGTCGGCGGCGCGGGTCAGCGGGAGGGCGGCGGTGAGCCGCTCGACGTCGGTCCAGGTGGCCATGGGCGGAGATGGTGGTGACGGGATCGGGATCGGGATCGGGATCGGTGATCGGGCACGGGCACGGGCATGGGCACGGGCACGGGTGCGGATGCGGGATCAGCTCGCGAGGTAGCGGGTGAGGACGCGGGTCATCAGCGCGGGATCGGCGCTGCCGGCCATCTCGCGGGCGGAGTGCATGCTGAGCATGGGGTTGCCGACGTCGACGGTGGCGATGCCGAGGAGCGTCGAGGTGATCGGGCCGATGGTGCTGCCGCACGGCAGGTCGGTGCGGTGGGCGTAGTGCTGCACCGGCACGCCCTCGGCCTTGCACAGCTCGGCGAACAGCGCGGCGGTGGCGCTGGTGGTGGCGTAGCGCTGCTGGCTGTTGGTCTTGATCACCGGGCCGCCGTTGAGCACCGGCTTGTGGCGCGGCTCGTGGCGGCCGGCGTAGTTGGGGTGGACCGCGTGGGCCATGTCGGCCGAGACGCAGGACGAGCGCGCGCACGCCTGGTGGAACGCCTCGCGATCGCCGATCAGCCGCTCGAGCACGCGCGGCAGGACCGCGCTGCCGGCGCCGGCCGCGCTCGCGCTGCCGACCTCCTCGTGATCGAACAGCGCGATCACCGGGATCGCGGCCAGCGGGCGAGTCGCGGCGGCGGCCAGCGCGGTGGTCGCGGCGTGGGCCATCGCCAGGTTGTCGAGGCGCGCCGAGAAGATGAACTCGCCGGCCGGGCCACCGACGGTGGGCGCGGCGAGATCGTAGAGCATCAGCTCGGTCCCGATGATCGCCTCGGGGGTGACGCCGGCGGCCTCGGCGACCAGCGCGGTCACGCCGCGGGCGCCGGCGGCCAGCCCGAACACCGGCGCCAGGTGGTCCTGGCGGTTGAGCACCAGGCCCTTGTCGTTGACCTCGCGATCGAGGTGGATCGCCAGCTGCGGCACCCGCGCGACCGGGCGATCGATGCGCACCAGGTGGCTGGCCAGCGCGCCGTCGGCGCCGCGCGCCAGCACCCGGCCGGCCAGGCCGAGATCGCGATCGAGCCACGAGTTGAGCAGCGCGCCGCCGTAGACCTCGATGCCGAGCTGCGCGTAGCCCTCGACGGTGTACTCGGCGTTGGGCTTGAGCCGCAGGTTGGGGCTGTCGGTGTGCGCGCCGACGATGCGGAACCGACCGCGCGCCGCGCCGTCGGCCGGCACCACGAACGCGATCAGGTTGGTCTCGCTGGTGGTGACGTGGTACGCGCCGGGCGCCAGGCGGTCCCACGGCTCGGCCTCGGCCAGCGGCCGGAAGCCGACGGCGTCGAGGCGACGCCGGGCCTCGGCGACCGCGTGGAACGGGGTGGGCGAGGCGTGCAGGTAGGCGAGCAGGTCGGGGAGCAGATCGTCGAGCACGGCTGATTAGTACCCGCCGGCCGCGCCCGGGCAAGCGCGCGCGCTACTCGCCGCCGCCGCACGGATCGGCGCTGGTCTCGTCGGGCGCCTGCCGGGTCTTGGCGTTGGCGTCGGTCTCGTCATCGGAGACGCCGTCGTCGGGCGCGGCCTCCTCGGTCTCGGTCTCCACCCCGGTCGCGGTGTCGGGCGTGGTGGCCGGCTTGGGCTTGCCGCCGCAGGCGGCGAGGGCGAGGGACAGGGCGGCGATCGCGAGGGTGCGCATGCGCCGGATTGTAGTGCAGGCGCGCTCCGCGTTCACTTCGGCGCGGGCGCGGGCGCGGGCGCGGGCGTCGGCGCCTTCGGCGCGGCGGGCGGCGCGGTCTCGGGCGTGCGCGGCGCCGCCAGCGGCAGCCACGCGGCGGCGCCGTCGACCTCGCGCTCGATCAGCGTCGGGCGCTCGGTGTACGTGCCGGGCAGCCGCACCCGGTACAGCGACAGCGGGCCGGTCGGCAGCGCGACCTTGCCGTCGTCGACCTCGCCCTCGTCGTCACCGCCGCCCTCCTCGACCTGGGCCGGGGTGGCGTCGTCGCCGCCGGCGGCGCCGTCGCGCGGACCCAGCACCAGGCCCCACGCGCCGTCGGGCGAGATCGACACGGCGGTGTAGCCCTTCCAGCACTTGTACTCGCCGCCGACGGCGCGGGCGATGCACGCCTTGCCGCCGTCCTGGATCAAGAGCCACGCGCTGTCCCACGACCAGTCGATCACGACGCCGTCGCGGATCAGCCGGCGCCGCGCGGTCGAGCCGTCGAGCGGGAAGCCCATCAGGTACTCGCGCGCGGCCTCGCCCTTGGGCGGGCCGGGCGGCGGCGCGAGGTACGTGCCGACCGCGCGCGTGCCGTCGGGCGACACCACCAGCCCGCGCAGCGGCGCCTCGGGCGCCACCACCTTCACCTGCTTGCGATCGGTGATCGGCGCGGCGCGCACGGCGCCGCCGTCGCTCCACACCAGCGACCGCGCGCCGTCCTTCTCGGCGAGGTGCACCGTCGCGCCGGGCGCGTCGCGGGTGAACTGCTTGCCGTCGGCGAGCCGGATCAGCAGCGTCTTGCCGGTCGCGCTCGCGCAGACGACGCAGTCGCCGCCCAGCGACAGCCGCGCGGCGCCGGCGCCGCACCCGAGCTTGGTCAGCGTCGTCGTCGCGCCCGGCGCCGGCATCGGCGCCGTCCACCACGCGCCGGCCAGCTCGACCAGCAGCGTCGTGCCGGCGGCGTCGGTGCGGATCATCTGCACGTCGGCCGCGGGGCCGGGCAGGGTCGCGATCGCGGTCGCGGTCGCCTTGCCGCGGCCGTCGGTCAGCCACAGCGACGTGCCGCGGGCGAACACCACGCGGCCGTCGGGATCCTTGGCGCCGGCGTGGGCCAGCGCCGGCACCGCCAGCACCGCCGCCACCACCAGCGCGCCGCGCGTCACCGCTGCACCAGCGCCGCCACCTCGGCGTCACGCCCGACCACCGACGACACGAACCGGCCGCGGCCGGGCACGTCGAACAGCACCACCGGCCCGAACCGCGGGAAGTGCACGTCGATCGCGCGCACGTCGCCGACCACCGCCCGGGCGCCGGCGTCGAACGCCGGCCGCGACAGCGGCTTGCCGTCGATGAACACCTCGGACAGGAACTCCAGCGGCGCGACCCAGCCGGCGCCGTCCTTGTGGATGCGATCGCGGACCGCGCCCGACAGCTTGTCGCCGCTCTTGATGACGTGGTCCCAGTCGCGCTTGCCCAGCGCCGCCGCGATGTCGAGATCGAAGCGCTCGGCGGGGAACACCAGCACCACCGCGCCGCCCAGCTCGGCGGTGGTCAGCGGCGGGCCGGCCACGGCCGGCGGCTCGGCGGCGGGCGCCACCGGGGCCGCGACCGGCGGCGGCGGCGGCGGCGGCGGCGCCGCCTTGGGCCGCGGCGCGCCGGGGAACGTCGAGAACTGCTCGACCGCGGCCAGGCTGGCCTCGAGCTCCGCCGAGCGGCGCTGGTCCCAGCTGCCGTCGGGGCCGAGCACGTCGACGATGATCAGCTCGCCGCGGCGCTCGACCGCGACGTCGGGCGGCAGGTTGGCGAGGATGTCCTCCTCGTCCAGCTCGTCGAGCCGCTTCTCGTAGGCCATGATCTTGGCCTCGAACTCGGCGCGCCCGAGCTGGCTGGCGCGGCGCTTGCCGTCGATGTCGACGGTGGGATCGAGCGCCCACGCGATCAGGCACACGCCGCGCAGGTCGCGCGCCGACCGCGCCACCAGCACCGCGTCGCCCCACGAGCCCAGCGCGAACAGCCGGCCGAGCTTGATCGGCAGCGCCTCGCACATCGCGATCAGCGCCTCCTTGGCCGGGCGCAGGTCGACCGGCACCACCGGCTCCTGCGGATCGGCGCGCAGCGGCGCGCTGTCGTCGATGATCATCAGCCGGCGCTCGTTGCGGCGGCGGAACGGGATCGACGGCGACAGCTCCATCTCCATGCGGGGATCGAGCATGTCGGGGTCGAGCAGCTTGCGCTGCTTGGCCACCTCGGGGCCGCCCAGCGCGTCGATCAGCTGCTGCTGATCGAGCTGGGCGTCGCCGCGGAACATCAGATCGGTGACCAGGCTGTCGAGAGCGAGCATGGGGCTCCGGGGATTTACAGATATCCACTGCGCTGGCGCAAGAGCCACTCGAGGCCGAGCAGCACCAGCGCCAGCGCGATCAGCATCGGGCGGCTCCACAGCTCGACGTCGGCCCGCTGGTCGACGCGCACGACCCGGGGCAGGTCGAACGCCAGGTCGGCGGGCAGGCGGTCGATCGCGCCCAGCGCGCGGCCGCCGGTGGCGCCGCTGATCAGCTCGAGCGTCGCCGGCGCGCCGGCCGGCTCCTCGAGCTCGAGCGACGCGTCGCGCACCAGGAAGATGTCGCCGGCGGTGACCTTGCGGCCGGCCACCTCGGCCTCGGCCTCGATCCGGTAGACGCCGGGCGGCAGGCCGCGCAGGTCGAACGTGCCGGTGCCGTCGTCGCCGACCGTCACCGTCGTCGTGCCGACCACCGCCGCGGTGGCCGGATCGGCGCCGCGCTTCCAGGTGATCGCGACCTTGCCCTTGGGCAGCGGCTGGTAGTCGCGGCCGAGCAGCCGCGCGGTCAGGCGCACCGTCGCCCGCGGCGCGTACTCGACGGCGTCGCTGTCGACGTGGAGGTTGCGCAGGTCGGGGTCCTGGATCAGCCAGCGGATCGCGTTCTCCCACAGCTTGCCGTAGGCGCGGCCGTCGTCGCCGGGGCGGCCGGCGGCGACGAAGCCGTAGCGCCACAGGCTGTCGGTGGTGACCGCCAGCGTCCGGCCCTGGCCGTAGTCGCCGGCCACGATGACCGGCATCGGCTGGCCGCGCGCGGTGCGCAGCCGCGGGTGGACCGCCAGCACGGTGGCGTCGGGCTTGGCGCCGAGCACGCGGTTGACGCCCTCGAGCTCGGGCAGCGCCTTCCACGCGGCGAGGTTGTCGGGCACCGCGTAGCGCAGCGCGGTCACCGGGTGGGTCCGGCCGACCTCGGTCAGGGCCGGCGCGAAGGTGCCGGTGTCGATCAGGTCGCCCTGGCCCCACGGATCGGCGAGCTCGACCGGCAGCGCCGCCGCCACCGGCGTGCCGTGGTAGCCGCCCGACGAGAACGACATGTCGCCGCCCAGCATGGCCAGGCCGCCGCCGCCCTCGACGTAGCTGCGGATGTTGTCGAGGTAGTCGCCGATGCCGTAGGGCATGAACTCGAAGTTCTGCAGCACGATCACGTCGAACGACGGCAGCTGCTCCTCGAACAGCTCGCGGGTCGGGAACGGGATCAGCGACATCTCGTCGTTGGGCACCAGCGCGATGTCGTCCTGGGTGCGCAGGATGAAGAACGAGATCAGGTCGACGTTGGGGTTCTCCTCGAGCATCGCCCGCAGCGCGCGCACGTCCCACGACGGCGCGCCCGCCACCTGCAGCACGCGGATCTTGTCGCGGATGACCCGGATCACGAACGCGCGGCTGTTGTTGGCGGTGACCGCCTCGTCGTCGGCGGCCGGCACCGCGATCTCGTACAGGTACCGGCCGACCCGGGGCGGCGTCACCTCGAACGAGACCGTCGCGGTGCCGTCGGCGGGCAGCTCGACCCACTTCTGCCGCTCGACCTTGCCGTCGGCCGCCAGCGACACCTGGACCCGCCGCGCCGGGTAGCCGGTCGAGCGGATCACCGCCTCGATGCGCACCACCGTGCGCACGAACGCGAACTCGTCGGCGTCGACCCGCTCGACCGCGACGTCCTTGAGCCCGGGCCGGGCCATCCACACCGTGTGCACCCGGGTGTCGAGGGAGCGCAGGAAGTCGCGGATCGCGCCGTCGCCGTCGTCGACGTCGCCGGTGGCGGCGCCGTCCGACAGCAGCACGACGCCGGCCAGGTCGCGGCCGTCGTAGCGGGCGCGCACGGTCTCGAGCGCCTTGCGGATCAAGGTCGCGTCGCCGGTCGGCGGGGTGCGGGCGACGCCGTCGAGCGACGCCGGCGACACCACGTCCGAGAAGCTGTAGACGTCGAGCTGGTGGTCGCGCCGCCACGCCGCCAGCGCGTCGCTCGAGGCGTCGAACAGCGCGCGCACCCGCGCGGTCCGGGTCGGCCCGCCGGCGTGGTCGGCCAGCCCCATCGACCGCGAGTCGTCGACGACGATCGCCACCCGGTTGGGCTCGCGCGCCACCTGGCGCAGCTCGATGGCCGGCTCGAGGAACACCACCAGCGCCACCAGCGCGGCGGCGCTGCGCAGCCACACCAGCAGCGCCCGCCGCAGCGGCGTCGCGCCGCGGCTGGCCCGCCACGACAACAGCGCGATCGCGATCACCGCGACCGAGCCGAACCACAGCCCCCGGCGGCGCCACGGCGCCAGCAGCACCCAGCGGTGCTCGTTGAACTGCGCCGAGCCGGGCGCGGCCAGCCGCACCGTCAACGCCACCATCGCCTCGGCGGCCAGCACCCCCAGCGCGCCGAACGTCGCGCACAGCCCGATCGTCACCAGCCGCGGCGCGCCGCGCCGACGCGCGATCGCGGCCAGCGCCAGGCCGACGACGGCCACCGCCGCCAGGAGCCAGCGCACCCGCGGATCGAACAGCGCGACGGTCACGGCGACGGCGGCTTCGACGGCGGGGTCGTGGCCGGCGGCGTCTGCGCGCCGTCATCGGGGCGCCAGCGGCGCCGGCGCATGATGAACGGCACGTGCACCTGGTCGGTCTTGTAGTCCAGGCACAGCGCGTACATGACCAGGTTGACGCCCATGCGGAACGCCAGCTCCCGCTGGCGCTCGCCGTCGGGTTCGCACGGGAAGTCGTAGTTGCCGAAGTTGTCGCGCGACCACGCGCCGCCCAGATCGTTCTGGACGTAGGCGACGGTCAGCCGGCCGCTGCGGGTCACCCCCTCCATGACCGGCGACAGCGCCAGCCGCCCGACCGGGCGATCGAGCAGGTAGAACGACTTGTAGACGACGTGATCGTTGGGCACCAGCTCGAGGTTGGCGGCCGGGGCCGGGTACAGCGCGGCGCACAGCGCGCGCACCGACTTGTCGAACGCGCCGTCGGTGGTGCCCTCGGCCGAGTCGATCAGCAAGAACCCGCCGAAGGTCAGGTAGCGGCGCAGCGCCTCGACCCCGGTCGGCCCCGGCACCGCGAACTCGCGATCGCCCGCCAGGTACAGGAACGGCGTCTCGTGCAAGGTCGACGCGGTCGGCGTGACCACCGGCGACTCGAGGTCGACCGCGATCGACGTGTACTTGTCGATCGCCCACAACAGCCGCCGGGTCGCCCCGGGCCGCGGCGCCGGCTGGCCCAGCGACAGCTGGCCGATCCGGAACTTCGAGCCCGGGCCGATCGCGCGCGCCCACCGCGGCCGGGCCAGCGCGGCCGCGCCGACCAGGCCGGCACCCAGCAGGCGGCGGCGCGTGATCACCCCGCGAAGGTAGCAGGTCGGCGGGCGCCACGCAGGCGGCGGTGCCAGCGCCCGGACGCGCCCGCGGGGCTTGCCAGGATGCAAGTAAGCACTTACTCTCTTGACGTGAGCATGCGTCGCGCCTCCCCCGTCCGGCAGACCGAGCTGGTCGACGCGGCGCTCCAGATCATCGCGACCCAGGGCATCGCCGCGCTCAGCACCCGCAGCCTCGCGACCGCGGTCGGCCTGTCGAGCGGCGCGATCTTCCGGCACTTCGCGTCGCTGGCGGCGTTGCTCGACGCGGTGGTCGCGCGGGTCGAGGTCGTCCTCGACCAGACGTTTCCGCCCGACGCGCTCGAGCCGCTGGAGCGGCTGGCGGCCTTCATCGAGGCCCGCGCGAGCGCGGTCGGCGGCCAGCGCGGCATCGCGCGGCTGATGCTCTCCGACCAGTTCTCGCTGGCGCTGCCGCCGGGCGGGTCCGAGCGCCTGGCGGCCTGCGTCCGCAAGACCCGCGGGTTCGTCGAGCGCTGCCTGACCGACGCGCAAGCCAGCGGCCGGGTGCGGCGCGACATCCCGGTCGCGAGCCTCGCGCCCATCGTGATGGGGACGGTGCAGATGCTGGCGCTGGCCCCCGGCAGCCCGCGGCCGCGCGAGCGCGATCGCCGGGCCGTCGTCGCCGGCTTGCTCACGCTGCTCGGCGCGCTCGACGCCGCGCCTTCACCGCAACGGAGGACTCCATGAACGCTGATGCCGTGACCGTGGTCGCCGGCGCCATAGCTCCCGGTGGCGTCGGTTCGCGCGGCCCGTGGCCGCGGCGGATCGCCGGTGCGCTGGCGACGCTGTTCGGGCTGGCGACCATCGTCGAGGGCGGCCACGTCCTGTTCGGCGGGCCAGCAGCGCGGGCCGCGGCCGGCCACGTGGTCGGCTTCGTCCTGATCTTCAACTTCGCCGCCGGCTTCGGCTACGTGGCGACCGGCGTGGGCGCGGCGCTCGGCCGCGGCTGGGCGACGAGGGCGGCGCGCGGGCTCGCGGTTGCGACGCTGCTGGTGTTCGCTGGGCTCGGCGTCCACGTCGCGGGTGGCGGCGCCTACGAGCCCCGGACCGTGGTCGCGATGACGCTGCGCGCCGGGTTCTGGGTGGTCCAGGCGTGGTTGCTCGGCCGCTGGCTCGGCCCCGACCGCCGCGCCGCGAGGTCGCGATGACGGCCGCGGCCACGCTCCGGCGCGGGCTGGGCGTCGTCCGGCGCGGGCTGCCGTTCGCGGTGGTCATCGCGATCGCGCTGCTGATCGCCTGGCTCCGCGTCTGGCGGCCGGTCGCGGTGGTGGTCGCGCGCGTCGATCGCGGCACCGTCACCATCGAGGCGTTCGGGCGCGGCACGATCGAGAGCCAGCGCGAGGCCGCGGTCGGGTTCGACATGGTGGGCCGGCTCAGCGAGGTGCAGGTCGACGAAGGTGACCGGGTGACGCTGGGTCAGGAGCTGGCGCGCCTCGAGACCGATCAGGTCCAGGCCGACCTGCGCTCGGCCCGGACCGGCGTCGGCGCGGCGCGGGCGTCGCTCGTGCGGCTGGCCGCCGAGGAGGACCGCGCCCGCGCCCTGCTTGCGAGCGCCGAGCGCGAGGCGACGCGGACCCAGGTGCTGGTCGCGGCGGGGAGCGTGGCGGGGCGCGAGGGCGACGAGGCGACCGATCGGGTCCGGGTCGCGCGCGCCGATCTCGATCGCGTGCTGGCGCAGCGCGGGGAGGCGACCCGCGGCATCGACGTCGCGGCCGGCGTGGCCGCGCAGCGCCAGGAGACGGTGGTGCGCGCCACGCTGCTCGCGCCGTTCGACGGCTTGGTGATCCGCCGCCTGCGCGAGCCCGGCGACACCGTCGCGATCGGCGCCACGGTGCTGCGCCTCGTCGACACGCGTCAGGTCCACGTGCGCGCGGCGATCGACGAGACGGTGCTGGCGCAGCTGGCCGTCGATCAGCCCGCCACCGTCACGTTCCCCGGCTCGACCGACGTGGTCCCGGCCCGGGTCTCGCGGGTGCCGTGGGAGGCAGACCGCCAGACCCACGAGCTCCAGGTCGAGGTGACGCCGGACCGCGTCGATCGGCGGATCGCCATCGGCCAGCGCGCCGACGTGCGCATCGAGCTGGCCCGCCGCGACGACGTGGTGCGGGTGCCGATCGCGATGATCCACCACGACGCCGCGGGGCCGTACGTGTTCGTCGACCGCGGCGGTCGGATCGCGCTGGCGCGGCCCCGGCTGGGCGTCATCGGCCGCGATCACGTCGAGGTGCTCGCCGGGCTCGCCGAGGGGGACCGGCTGCTGGCCGCGTCCGATCCGCGCCGCGACCTGCCGCGCGGACGGCGGTGGAGCGCGCGATGAACCTGGCGCTGCGCGACGTGCGGCGACACCTGGGGCGCTTCCTCGGCACCGCCGGTGGCCTCGGCCTGCTGTTGACGGTGGTGGTCGCGATGCAGGGCATCTACGCTGGCATGGTCGACGACGCCACGATCCTGGCGCGGGCCATGCGCGCCGATCTGTGGATCGTGCAGCGCGACACGCGGGGGCCGTTCGCGGAGGGATCGCGGCTCGATCCCAGCGTCGAGGCGCGGGCCGCCGCGCTGCCCGGCGTGCGGCGCGCCCGCCCCTACACCTACCAGACCATCCAGCGCGATCACCACGGCCAGATCATGCGCATCGCCCTGGTCGGCCTCGGGTGGCCCGACGACGCCGGCGCGTCGCTGCCGCTCGTGCGCGGGCGGCCGCTCCAGCAGGGCCACGGCGAGCTGATCGTCGACGCCTCGCTCGGCCTCGCCCTCGGGATGTCGCTGACGCTGGCCGGCGAGCCGTACCGGGTGGTTGGCCTCACCCGCAACGCGCTCACCTCGGGCGGCGACTCGGTCGCGTTCGTCAGCGTCGCCGACGCGCAGCTGATCGCCTTGGACCAACCCGCCGAGGCCACGGTGCTCGAGCGGCAGCGCGTCGTCGAACGGCTGCGCGGGACCGACCTCGGGCGCGGCCAGCCCGCGCTCGAGGACCTCGCGACCGACCCGCGCTGGCGAGCGCCCGCAGTCGCGTCGCCGCCGGTGGCCGCGGTCCTGGTCGAGGTGGCCCCGCACCAGCTGGCCGCCGTGCGCGCGATCGTGGGCAGCTGGGGCGACGTCACCGTCTACACCCAGGCCGAGCAGGAGGCGCTGCTCCTCGGCGGCGTGGTCCAGCGAGCGCGGATGCAGATCGGCCTGTTCACGGTGATCCTCACGCTGACCGCGGCGGTCATCGTCATGATGGTCATCTACAACCTGACGCTCGAGAAGACCCACGACCTCGCCGTGCTCAAGCTCATGGGCGCGCCGCGCCGGCGGCTGCTCGGCCTCGTGCTGCAGCAGGCGTGGCTGCTGGGCGCGCTCGGCTACGCGGTCGCCTACACGGTCGGGCAGGTCGCGTTCCCGGCGTTCCCGCGACGCGTGCTGATCACCGACACGATCGCCGTGCTGGCGCCGCTCGCGACGATGATCATCGTCACGCTGGCGAGCGTGCTCGGCCTCACCCACGTGCAGCGGATCGATCCGTCGCGCGCGCTGGAGGGATGACGATGGACCCCGCGGTTCGCTCGATCGACCTGCGCAAGACCTACGGCGTCGGATCGGCCGCGGTGACGGCGCTGGACGGCGTCAGCTTCGCCCTCGCGCCCGGCACCGTCGCGGCGCTGCTGGGGCCGAGCGGCTCGGGCAAGTCGACCCTGATCAAGGCGCTCGGCTTCGTGTCACCCGCCGACGCCGGCGAGGTGTACTTCGCGGGGCGGCTGGTCGTGAAGGACGGCGCCGCGCTGGCCGATCTGGCCTCGCTGCGCCGGCGGCACCTGGGCTTCGTCTTCCAGAAGGCCAACCTGACGTCGTTCCTGACCGCGCGTGAGAACGTCGAGATCGCCTGCGAGTTCGGCGGCAAGCCCGACGGGCGGCGCCGCGCCCGCGCGCTGCTCGAGTACCTCGACGTCGCGGGCCGCGAACGCGCCTACCCCGAGATGCTCAGCGGTGGCGAGCAACAGCGCGTCGCGATCGCCCGCGCGCTGGCCAACGAGCCGTCGCTGATCCTGGCCGACGAGCCCACCGCCGCGCTCGACAGCGTCCGCAGCCGGACGGTCATGGAGCTGTTCCGCAAGGTCGCGCACGAGCGCGGGGCGGCGGTGCTGGTGGTCACCCACGACCACCGCGCCCTGGACGTCTTCGATCATCTCTACGAGATGGAGGACGGCCGGCTCCGCCCGTACCACCCGGCGGCCGCCACCGCCGCGGCCCCACCCCCGGCGTGATCGGCGCGGCGCGGCGGGTCGGCGGCGGCCGGCCGTGATAGCGTCGGCATCGATGAGAGCCTTGTCGGCCCTGGGCCTGACGATCGCCTGTGCAGTTTCGGTGGGCGTCGCGCGCGCGGACCGGGTCGCGCCCGCCGAGGGCGAGGGCGGGCAGAGCGGGGCGCCGGCCCCCGACGGCGAGCCGCGGCTGTACACCACCGAGCCGGTGGCGCCGCCCGAGATCGGGCAGCGCTCGCACAAGGGGCAGTTCGGCCTGGCGGTGTCGCTCCTGACCGGCGGCCGCTTCATCAAGACCTACGATCAGGAGTACTGCGGCGCCCGCGACGACAACGGCAACACCAGCGGCAACTCCGCGGTGTGCATCGGCCGCATCCCGTTCGCGTTCGACCTGTCGGTCAGCTACGGCGTCACCGCCAAGATCGAGCTCCTGTTCGACCTGCGGCTCGGCGTCGAGCGTGACTTCGGCGGCAGCGTCAGCGACAGCGACGGTCCGCGGCTGCGCCACTACGCGCCCGGCGTGAAGTTCTACTTCGACGACCGCGGCCTGATGAAGTTCTTCTCGACCGCGCAGCTGGCGATCGACTCGACCGGCTACACCAGCCCCAGCGGCAGCGAGCTCGGCACCGACGTGTCGATCCGCAACGCCAACGGCCTCTTGCTCGACTTCCACGACGCCTACGGGGCGTACCTGTTCTTCGCCGAGGACGTCGCGTTCCGGCGCTGGATCTCGGTCGGGATCGAGTTTGGCGCCGGCTTCCAAGGACGATATCCCTGACCACCGGTGAGCTGCCCGTGGACGTCATCACCGTCACCGACCTGGCCAAGACCTACCGCACGCCGTTCCGGCGCCGCCGCGTCGACGCGCTCAAGGGCGTGTCGTTCACCGTCGCCCGCGGCGAGGTGTTCGGCTTCCTCGGCCCCAACGGCGCCGGCAAGACCACGACGATCCGCTGCCTGATGGGGCTGTGCGCGATCTCGGGCGGCAAGGCCGAGATCCTCGGCGCGCCGGTGCCGAGCCGGGCCGCCCGCCAGCGCATGGGCTTCTTGCCCGAGCAGCCGTACTTCTACGACTACCTCACGGTCAGCGAGCTGCTCGATCTCGGCGGCCGGCTGGCCGGCATGGGCGCCGCCGATCGCCGGGCCCGCGCCGACAAGCTGATCGTGCGGGTCGGCCTCGACCACGCCCGCGGCCTGGCGCTCAAGAAGTTCTCGAAGGGCATGCTGCAGCGGGCCGGCCTGGCGCTGGCGCTGATCAACGACCCCGAGCTGGTCGTCCTCGACGAGCCGATGAGCGGCCTCGATCCGATCGGCCGCAAGGAGGTCCGCGACCTGATCCTCGAGGAGCGCGACGCCGGCAAGACCGTGTTCTTCTCGTCGCACATCCTGTCCGACGTCGAGTCGCTGTGCGACCGCGTCGCGATCTGCGTCGGCGGCAAGATCAAGGACATCGGCCGGCCGCGCGACCTGGTCGACGCGACCACCACCGAGACCGAGGTGCGGCTGGCGCTCGCCGACGACGCCGACGCCGCCGCGGTGGCGGCGCTGACCGCGCGCGGGACCCGGGCCCGGCGCACCGCCGGCGAGCTGCTGCTGACGGTGGGCGGCGGCGTCGACGTCGACGCGGTGCTGGCCGCGGCCCACGCCGCCGGCGGCAAGGTCATCGCGGTGACGCCGCGCCACGAGACGCTCGAGGATCTGTTCCTGCGCCGGGTCGCCGACCAGGGCGCCCGCGAGGTGCTGCGATGACCGCGTCGCTCGCCCGGATCTGGGCCATCGCGCTCAACACCTTCCGCGAGGCCGCGCGGATCAAGGTGCTCTACGCGATCGTCGTCGTCGTGGTCGCGGTCAACCTGCTGGCGATCGCGCTCGGCGAGATGTCGGTCAGCCAGCACAGCCGGGTGGCGCGCGACTTCGGCATCGCCGGCATCTCGCTGTTCGGCTCGCTGACCGCGATCTTCGTCGGCATCGTCCTCCTCTACGGCGAGATCCAGAAGCGCACGATCTACTCGATCATCTCCAAGCCGCTGGCGCGCTGGGAGTTCGTCGTCGGCAAGTACCTCGGCATGGTGCTGGTGCTGACCGCGCTGGTGGCGGCGTTCGCGCTCGCGATGACCGCGGTGCTGGCCTACCAGGGCGTCGCGGTGTCGGGCGCGGTGGCCAAGGCGCTGGTGCTGGCGTGGTTCGAGGTGCTGACGGTGGCGGCGATCGCGGTGTTCTTCTCGTCGTTCTCGAGCCCGTTCCTGTCGGGCACGTTCGCGCTGGCGCTGTGGGCGATCGGGCGGGTCACGCCCGACCTGCGCGCCGCGATCGCGTCGAGCGAGTCGACCTGGATCAAGTGGGTGGCCAAGGGCGCGCTGGTGATCGTCCCCGACCTCCACGTGTTCTCGATCTCGGGCGGGGACGTCGACGGCCAGCACGTCAGCGTCAACGCCGGGTTCGTCGACTGGGGCTACGTCGCGGCCGCGGCGGCGCACGGCGCGCTGTGGATCGCGGCGCTGCTGGTGCTGGCCTGCGCGATCTTCCGCAAGCGGGACTTCGTGTGAGGGCGGCGGGGCTGGCGCTGCTGGTGGCGGTCGGCTGCCGGCCGCTGCCGCCGGCGCCGCTGGTCGCGCTGCACGACGACACCGCCGGCGATCGCGTCGGCACCACCACCGGCATGCTGATCCTGGGCATGGCCGGCGACCTCGGCGGCGGCGGCTGGGGCGCGGCGTTCCGGGTGCGGCAGCAGGTCAGCCGCAGCACGGCGCTCGGCGGCGAGGTGCTGATCGGCCGCGGCGACGACGGCGAGCGGCGCGACGTCGACCTGATCGCGGTGCGGGGGCTGGGCCAGAGCGCCGATCCCGACCACGGGTGGGCGGCGCTGACCTACGGCGTCGGCGCCAGCTGGATGTCGACCGGCTCGCTGGCGGTCAACGGCTTCGGCGGCGCCGCGATCAGCTATCCCAACGACTACTTCTCGCCGTACCTGCAGGTCGGCGTCGCCCCGGTGTGGGTGGTGCGCCGGGGCGAGCGCTACGGCGACACCCGCTGCCAGGGCGCCGACTGCGCCACCCAGGTCGCCGCCACCGCGCGCTCGCAGCTGTACCTGCTGATCGACGGCGGCCTGGTCGGGCACCTCGGCAGCCGCGGCAACCGGCTGGGCGTCGACCTCGGCGTCGCCTACGGCGGCGACGACGGCTTCTTCGCGCTGTCGATCGCCGACAGCCAGCGCTTCCGCCCGTGAGCCGCGCGGACCCGGCCGCGGGCGCGCCGTGTTACGGTGCGGCCGTGGCGTCGGCCGCATCGTCAACCTCGCCGGAGCTCGACGAGCTGGCCGGCATCGTCCGCGGCTGGCTCGAGGCGCTGCTGCGCCGGACCGCGCGCGCGCCCGACGCCGTCGAGGGCGTGCCGCGCTCGCGCTACGCGGTGAGCGCGTCCGAGGTGGCGCGGATCCTCGACGGGCAGCGCCCGGCGCCCGCGGTCGACCGGGGCGACGATCCGCGCTGGGCCGCGCTGCGCGCCCGGCCGGGGCGGTTCGCGTCGCTGGCCCGCGGGCTGGCGCTGGGCGACCTCGAGCTGCGCGTCGTCGCCGCGCTGATCGCGCCCGAGCACGATCCCGATCTCGAGCGCGCCTACGCGTTCGCGTGGGACGACTTCACCCGCAAGCGGCCCGACGTCGGCTTCCTGATCGAGCTGATCGGCGGCGACGATCCCGCGGCCCGCGCCGCGGTGCGCGCCGCGCTGGCGCCCGAGGCGGTGCTGCGCCTCGTGCGGGTCGTGCTGGTCGGCGCCGCCACCGACACCGACGTCACGCCGCCGGCCCGGCGCACGACGCGGCTGGCCGACCGGGTGATCGGCTTCCTGCAAGGCGACGACGGCCTCGATCCGGCGCTCGACGGCGTCGTCGCGCTGGCGCCGCCGGCCGAGCTGGCCGAGGTCGTCGTGGCGCCGGCGGTGGTCGCGATGGCGCGGCGCGCGCTGGCGCCGCGCGGCGGCGTGCCGGCGCGGGTGCTGATCCACGGCGGCCCCGGCGTGGGCAAGGCGATGCTGGTGCGGGCGCTGGCCCACGAGGCCGGCCTGGCGGTGGTGCGGGTCGACGTCGGCGAGCTGCTGCGCGCGCCCGATCGCCTCGACGAGCGGATGGCGCGGGTGGCCCGCGAGGCCGGGCTGCGCGGCGCGCTGACGCTGTTCCACGGCGCCGCCGCGCTGGCCGAGCTGGGGCCCGGGCTGGCCGAGCGCTTCGCCGAGCTGCTCCGCCGCACGCCGGGCCCGGTCGTGATGTCGGCCCACGCGCGCCCGGCGTGGCTGACCCCGGCCATCCCGGAGCTGGTCGAGGTCGAGCTGCCGGCGCCCAACCTGCGCGAGCGGATCGAGCTGTGGCACCGCAGCCTGGCCCGGATCGGCGGCGCGACGCTGGTGTCCGAGGAGGTCGTGCGCGCGATCGCCGCGCGGTTCGCGCTGGGCGGCGCCTCGATCCGCCGCGCCGCCGAGCGCGCCGTCAGCCAGGCGC
This sequence comes from Myxococcales bacterium, assembly GCA_016794525.1. Lineage (GTDB taxonomy): Bacteria > Myxococcota_A > Polyangia > Haliangiales > Haliangiaceae > UBA2376. Next base: position 76,375 of record JAEUJY010000131.1, on the reverse strand, counting down.
GGCTGCGCGAGGACGATCACATCGATCTGCCGGCGCTGGGCGAGAGCGCGCGGCTGATGCTGCAGCACCGGCTGGGCACGGTCGCGCGCCGGATCGAGCCCGGCTTCGCCTGGGCCGATCTGGTCCTGCCCGAGGACACCCTCGACACGATCAAGGAGCTGACCAACTTCGCCAAGTACCGGGCGGCGCTGCTCGAGGAGTGGGGCTGGACCAAGAAGCTGCCCTACGGCCGCGGCGTGTCGGCGATCCTGGCCGGGCCGCCCGGCACCGGCAAGACGATGGTCGCGCAGCTCCTGTCGCGCGAGCTCGGCTACGACCTCTACGTGATCGAGCTGGCGCAGGTGGTCAACAAGTACGTCGGCGAGACCGAGAAGAACCTGGCCCGGGTGTTCGACGAGGCCGAGAACTCCCACGCGATCCTGTTCTTCGACGAGGCCGACGCGCTGTTCGCCAAGCGCACCGAGGTCAAGAGCTCCAACGATCGCTACGCCAACCTCGAGGTCAACTACCTCCTGCAGCGGATGGAGACCTACAACGGCGTGACGCTGCTCGCGACCAACCTCGAGCAGGGCATCGACGAGGCGTTCAAGCGCCGCGTCCGCTTCACGATCCAGTTCGAGATGCCCGAGCCGCCGGTGCGCACCGCGCTGTGGAAGAGCATGTTCCCGGTCGAGAGCAAGGTCGCCCCCGACGTCGACTGGGACCGCCTCGGCGCCCGCTTCGAGATGTCGGGCGGCTACATCAAGAAGGCCGCGCTGCGCGCCGCCGCCCGCGCGATGCACCGCGGCGCCGACGCCACGATCACCGGCGCCGACCTCGACCTCGCCGCCCAGCTCGAGTACCGCGAGATGGGCCGCATCGGCTGAGGCTGAGACCTTGAGAGGGGCTTTCGCAAAGCCCAGGTGGAGGCAGGTGGTCACCGGGCCTCATGAAGCCCGGTGTCTCGACGGGGACGTCGAACAGGCCCCCACCCGAAACGCGAGATCCTCCTCGCGGCATCGAGTTCTGATCAACCCTCCAAGGGGCGGCCCGCCCGGGTCACTGCTCTTCGTCGTTCAGCGCCTGCTCTTCCTCGAAGATCGGCGCCTGCACCGCCTCGGCGATCGGCACCGGCTTGGCGGCCTTGGCGGCGGCCACGGTCTCGGGACCGATCCGGCCGTCGACCGACACGCCGTTGGCCTTCTGCCACGCGACGATCACGTCGGGCGCCACCGAGCCGTCCGGGCCGGCGTACTGGGAGTCGGTCAGCTCGTTGAAGCGGGCCACCAGCTCGGCGTGGGCCTCGTTGTACTCGCGCGCGCGCACCGCCCACGCCTCCTCGGTCTCGGCCTGCACGACCTCCTCCTCGATCACCGCCGGCTTGGCCTCGACCTCGGCGGTCAGCGCCGGCTCCTCGGTCGCCGTCACCGGGGCCTGCTCCTGCTCCTGGTGCTCGACCTCGATCGCCTGCTCGACGACCTCGGCGCCCTGGGCCTTGGTGGCCTCCTCGACCAGCGGCTGGCGCAGCTCGGGGTTCTCGGCGAGCGCGGCGCCGAGCAGCTCGGGCTCGGCGTCGGGCGTCTTGGCGATGTGCTCGACCAGCTGCTGCTCGGGCTGCTCCTCGGCGGTGGCCTTCTTCGGCGCCTCGGCCTCGGCCGGCGCGTGGCCCTCGGCCTTGGCCTCGGCCTCCATCAGCCCGATCTGGTAGCGCGCGAACTCCTCGTCGCTCTGCTGCTTGGCCATCTCGCCGAGCTGCTCCTCGACGAAGGCCGCGTCGTCGCTGGCCGGGCCCGCGGCCTCGGTCTGGGCCTGCGCCATCACGCCCATCTGCTCGGCGACGAAGGCCTCGTCGTCTTGCTGCTGGGCCATCTCGCCGATCTGCTCCTTGACGAAGGCGTCGTCCTTGGCCTCCTGGGTCATGACGCCCATCTGGTAGGCCACGAACTCCTCGTCGCCCTTCTCCTTCTCCATCTCCTGCAGCTGCTCGGCGACGAAGGCGCCGTCGTCGGCCTGCTGCTCGGACTCCTGCTGCTCGCCGGCCATGACGCCCATCTGGAACGCGACGAACTCCTCGTCGCTCTTCTGCGCCGCCATCACCTCGACCTGCTCGGCGACGAAGGCGTCGTCGCCGGCCGCCTCCTGGGCGGCCTCCTTGGCGGTGCCCTTGTCGAGCGCCGCCAGCGCGGCGTGGACGGTCGCGTTGCCGAGGTGGGTCATCGCCCACTCGAGGATCATGTCGTGCAGCTCGGGGAAGTCGCGCAGGCGCTGCGCGAGCAGATCCGAGTCGCCAGGGCCGAGCGTGTGCAGGTTGGCCAGCACGGCGGCCTGCCCGCGGTGCTCGGCGGGGGCTTGCTCGATCGCCACGGTGGCGGCGAGGTCTTCGTGCTGCTTCTGGTCGTCGTCGAGAGAGCGGTCCATGGACGTGGGCCTCCAGCGGCCTACAGAATACGCTCGGCGGTCGCGATTTCTCCCCTGGCCACGAGCCTGATTCGACGATCCCCAGGAGTGCCCAGTTCCGCTTGCATTCCGGCTGGTTGCGGTGTGAGCCTGGCGCCATGGCCAAGAACCTGGGGGGAGCCGTGATCGCGCTCCTCGAGCACGATCGGGTGGATCTGCGCGCCGCGGCGACCACCGTGCTGGCGGCGGTGGGCAAGGACGACGAGGCGGTCGAGAAGGGCCTGATCGGCCGCCTCACCGACGCCGATCCGGTCGTGCGTCGGCTCGCCCTCGAGGCGCTGGTCGATCACGGCGCGACCGGCATCGCCAGCCACCTGGTCGCGATCCTCAAGCGCGACGACGAGGCGCTGGCCGAGCGCGCCGCGCAGGTGCTGGCGACGCAGGGCGCGGTGGCCGAGGGCGCGCTGCGCAAGGAGCTGGGCCACGGGCCGGTCGGCGCGCGCCGCGCGATCGCGCAGCTGCTGGTCAAGCGCACCACCGTCAGCGCGATCGACGCGCTGCTCGATCAGCTCGGCGATCCCGAGCTCGGCGAGCAGGTGTTGCAGCTGGTGCGCCACGAGCTCGACGCCGGCGACGACAAGCTGGCCGAGCTGGTGTGGAAGGCCGCCAGCGGGCGGGTCGGCGACAGCGGCAAGCGGCTCGACAAGGAGCTGGCGCGCGTCGAGAAGGAGCACGCCAAGGGCGCGGCGCCGGCCAAGAAGCCGAAGAAGGACGCGGCGCCGGCGCCGTTCGATCCGACCCGCGACGCCGCGGTGGCGCCGATCCTCGCCGAGCACACCGCGCTGTTGCGGCTGCTCGGCTACCTGGCCCGGCCGCAGTCGCAGGGCCTGCTGGTCGCGCAGTCGCAGGAGGGCCGGCCGCGGCCGGTGCGGTTCGCGGCGATCGCCGCGCTGCGCCGGATCGTCGCCGCCAGCGAGGCCAAGGGCACCGAGGCGGCGATCGAGGCGCTGATCGAGTACGCCGACGGCGACGACCTCGGCATCGCCCAGACCGCGATCGACACGCTCAAGGGCGCGCGCATCCCCGAGCGCCTGGCCAAGGCGTTCGCCGCGCTGGCCAAGTCGAAGAACCCCGCCGCGCAGAAGCTGGCGATGGAGCGCCTGCCCGCGGGCGGCGGCGCCGGCGCGGTCAAGGCGCTGATCGACGCGCTCGGCGGCGACGACGTCACCGCGCGCGACGCCGCGGCCCGCGGCCTGGCCAAGGCGCCCGAGGCGGTGCTGCCGCTGACCCGCGCGCTCCTGGCCGCCACCGACGAGCAGGTCGCGCGCAGGTACGCCGGCGCGCTGCGCGGCCACCGCGGCCACGTGTCGGCGGCCGCCCTCGACGAGCTGGCCGCCGCGGCGCAGGAGCACCTCGAGCGCCACAGCAAGGGCAAGGCCGACGCCGACTCGATCCTGCTCGAGCGCATCCTCACCGAGCTGATCGCCGACCTCGCGCCGGCCAAGCACGTCGAGCTCTTGTTCGAGTACGCGCGCCGGCTGCGCAAGGCCGGCAAGCCGGGCGAGGCCTTCGCCGCGCTCAAGCCGCTGCTGCGCAGCCGCGCCGATCTCGACGCGGCGATCGACGACGAGTCGCGGTTCTTCCTGGCGGTGCTCGGGCTCAAGGCCGCCGGCAACGCGATCCTGCGCGCGTCGCACGCCGACGATCCGGTGCTGGCGCAGTTCGGCCGCCTGGCCGGCAGCGGCTTCCCGGTCGCCAAGAAGCTGGCCAAGGACAAGGACGTCGAGGACGAGGAGATCTACGGCCTCGGCTTCCGCCTGCTCGAGTCGTCCGACGGCAACGATCAGGAGCTGGGCGCCGAGCTCCTGGCCGGCATCGTCGAGGACCGCCCGCGCTCGAAGCTGGCCAAGGCCGCCAAGAACAAGCTCAAGCTGACCGGCCACCTCGACGAGTGACGCCATGAGCCGGGCCATCGTCGACGCGTACTTCGCGGCCTTCAACCAGCGCCGCTGGGACGCGATGGTCGCGCTGTGCGCCGACGACGTCGTCCACGATCGCAACGAGGCGGGGCGCGAGTTCGGCGCGGCGAACCTGCGCGCGTACCTCGAGCTGACCGGGCTGTGCTACGAGGAGCGGCTCGAGGCGCTGGCGATCATGGCCGGCCCCGACGGTCGGTTCGCGGCCGAGTGGATCGCGGTCGGCCGCTACGTCGCCGACGACGCCGGCCTGCTGCCGGCGCGCGGCCAGCACTACCGGCTGGCCGGCGGCACGTTCCTGGTGATCGCCGCCGACCGCATCACCCGCATCACCACCTACTACAACCTGCAGGCGTTCCTCGATCAGATGGCGTGAGCCGCGGGCGCGGCGACGCGATCACTCGTCGTCGGGGCCGACGTCGAGCGCGCCGCGCAGCTTGGTGATGAAGTCCGAGCCGGCGGTCAGGTCGACGTGGAAGTGGTCGCGGTGCGAGGCGTTGTAGTTGGGCGTCAGCGCGATCGTCCAGACGTCGGCGGCCTTGAGCGCGCAGATCACCTGGTGCAGCCAGCCGTCCTTGGCGTCCTCGGTCGGCGCGGTGCAGGTGTCCTCGCTGTCGGGGTCGATCACCCAGTCGGTCTCGACGGTGTAGGTGGTGCCGTCGGCGTGGACGAACCGCGCCAGGTCGATGGCCTTGGCGTACGCGTGCTGCGACATGCCGCTCGGGCAGTCGGGCGGGGTGCCGCTGCCGATGCAGCGGTAGTTGTAGACGCCGATGTCCTGGACCTCGACGATGCCGCGGCTGCGCCAGTGGGGCGCGGCCTGGACCAGCGAGCGGGCCAGCGTGCAGTCCATGAAGAACTTGGACCGCTGCGACGTGTTGCCGAGGTAGCGGAACGGCATGCCGTTGATCGGCATCGTCACCGTGACCGGATCGCCGACGCCCTGGTTGGCCGGCCCGACGGTGTAGACGACGCCGTAGTGATCGAGCCAGTCCCGGCAGGTGGCCAGCGCGGGATCGACGACGTCGACGTCGACCGTCGCGGTCGCGAGCGGCGCGCCGGCGGCGTCCTTGGCGGTGGCGGTGATCGTCGTGGCGCCGAGCTCGACGAGGTAGCCGTCGAAGGCGCCGCCGGCGTCGGCGGCCCCCAGCGCGGCGTCGCCGACCGACAGCTCGATCGTCGCGACGTCGCCGGTCACCGCCAGCTGCGCGGCCAGCGGCGCCGCGATCCACCCGGCGCCCGGCTCGAGCACGTCGCGGGTCAGCGTCGCGCCCGCCGCCGGCTCGGTGAACGCCAGCGTCACCGGCGTGGTCGTCGTGTCGTCGTCCCCGCCGCCGCACCCGCCGACCCCGATCAATGCCACCAGCAAGAACGAGCAGGTCGCGCGCATCGCCCGGCATTTGAAGCGACCACCGCGGCGACGTCAAGCCCAAAGGTTGGACCGTCGGACGACATGCGCAGGTGTCCTGAATTGCGGACGCAAATCCACGTGCGCAGTGCTCGCTGCGACGACGTGCCACGCCGATCGCAACCAGGAGGTCGCAAGCAAGTTACCCCAACGTCACATCGCCGCGTCGACTTCGCACCTAGTGTGACGGCCATGCAGCAACGCCTCCTCGCGCTCGTCACCGTGCTGGTCCCTGGCCTGGCCTACGCGCAGCCGACCGACGCCCCGGTCGATCCTTCGACCACCACCACCACCGACGTGCAGACCGAGCCGCCGGTCGGCGACGCGCCGCCGCCGGACGTCACGCCGCCCGCCGAGCCGGCGCCGCCCGCCGCCGACGGCCACGCCATCTCGGCCAAGTACGACAAGGGCCTGACCTTCGAGACCGCCGACGGCGAGTACGAGCTGAAGCTCGGCATCCGCTCGCAGTTCCGGATCGAGGCCGCGCGGCCCGACGTCGACGAGACCGAGTTCGCGACCCGGTTCTCGATCCCGCGCCTCCGCCTGCAGCTCGAGGGCCACGCCTACGGCGAGGCCAACAGCTACAAGGTCGAGTTCGACATGGCCAACAAGGGCTTCGCGCTGCTCAAGGACTTCTTCATCGACCACGCCTTCGGCAAGGTCCACCTGCGCGGCGGCCAGTGGAAGAAGCCGTTCAACCGCCAGGAGATGGTGAGCGACTTCGGCAGCGAGTTCCTCGAGCGCTCGCTGGCCAACGAGTTCGCCGGCGCCGGCCGCGACCTCGGCGTCGCGGTGCACAACAACTACGAGAAGTCGCCCGAGGGCCTCGAGTGGGCGGTCGGCATCTTCAACGCCGCCAGCGACAAGGCGTCGATCAAGACCACCTGCGTCCCGGGCGCGATGCCGACCGACCCGCCGGTGTGCACCAGCGGCACGCCGACCAACGTGCCGGCCGACTTCGGGCCGGCGATCGTGGTCCACGCCGGCTGGAACCACGGCGGCATCAAGGGCTACAGCGAGGGTGACCTCGAGGGCGGCCCGCTGCGCTACGCGGTGGGCCTGAGCTACCGCATGAACCCGCGCGACTTCGACAAGGACGCCAACGACGACCTGAACATCGAGCACGCGGTCGCGCTCGACGCGATGGTCAAGGTCCAGGGCCTCGGCATCTCGGGCGCGTTCATCCTCAAGAAGGACGGCCAGAACGACGCCGAGGTCGGCTTCTACGGCCAGGTCGGCTACATGCTGATGCCCAAGCAGCTGCTGGGCGCCGTGCGCTTCGCGCAGGTCCCCGAGGGCGACGAGCAGAAGCACGAGATCCTCGGCGGCGTCGACTACTTCCTCCACGGCCACAACTTCAAGCTGATGGCCGACGGCGGCATCATCCACACCACCGCCCCGACCGGCGGCACCGCCACCAGCGACCTGCAGATCCGCGCCCAGCTCCAGGCCGTGCTGTAGGCGCAAGGTCAGGGCGTCGATCGAGATACCCCTCCCCGATGTGGGCTCTCGCGTTTCGGGTGGGGGCGTCCCCGCCGGACGGACGAGATGCATGCGGCCTGGAGCGCCACCTGCCTCCACCTGGGTCTTTGCGAAAGACCCTCCAAGGTTTCAGCCGGCGACGCGGCCGAACAGCACCGTGGTCGGCATCAGCCACGGGCTGTCGAGGCCGATCCAGCCGTAGTGGGTGACGACGCCGGCGGCGTCGGTGACGAACAGCATCGTGCCGACGCCGAACCCGCCGTCGAGATCGGCGGCCCGCAGGTCGTCGCCGTGGCCACCGCGGGTCGAGTCGGCGATGCGCACCGCCCACGCCCCCGGCCAGTCGGGGATCTCGGTCGGCCAGCCGACGATCACGCCGACGTGGCCGGTGATCTTGGAGGTCGAGATCGGCGAGCGCAGGAAGGCGAACAGATCGCCGGGCCGGGCGTCCTTGACGTGGGCCAGGCGCTGCCAGCCGCGGCGCGCCTTCCCCAGCGGCGCCCGGGCGATCGCCCGGTAGTAGTCGCGCGCGACCGGGCGGCTCGACGCCAGCGTGGCCAGCGCCCGCGGCGCGCTGCGCTTGAGCAGCCAGGTGGTCATGCCCGAGCAGTCCCAGCGGTAGACGCCGCGCCGCTCGTCGACCTGGGTGCGCGGCTGGTAGGCGCTGTCGGTCAGCGACGCCTCGACGCGCGCCACCCGCTGCAGCAGGCGGGCTCCGGCCGGCGAGCCGGCGTCGGCGGGATCGAGGCTCTGGCGCACCCGCACCGCGGCGCGATCGAACGGCGGCACCTCACCCGGCTGCGCGGGATCGGCGCCGGCCCGATCGGCGGCGCTGGCGCACGCCACCAGCAGCGACAGCAAGAGCAGGCCGCGCATCCGGTGATCGTGACCCGGCGGGGCCCGCGGCGCAACCGCGATCAGGTCTTGGCCGGCAGCCGCGGCTGGCCCATCGACCGCGCCGCGATCCACACCATCATCCGCCGCGGCACGAAGCGCAGCGTCCACATGCCGAGCTTGTTGGACACGCCGGTGACGACGTTGCGCCGCCAGCCGAACAGCGCGCGCAGGCCGATGCCGGCGCAGCGGTCGGCGCTCATCGCCGCGAACCGGCGCATCCAGCCGGGCAGGGTCTGGCCCGCGACCTGGTGGAACTCGGTGATCGTCAGGCCCGGGCACAGGCTGCACAGCCGGACGCCGCGCGGCGCCAGCTCGTAGGCCACCGCCTCGGTGAAGTCGCGGACGTAGGCCTTGCCGGCGGAGTAGGTGGCGTAGGTCGGCGACGGCGTGTACGCGCCGATCGACGCGACGTTGAGGATGTGGCCGCGGCCGCGCCCGGCCATCGCCCGCGCGAACTGGTGGGTCAGCTCGGTCAGCGTCACGACGTTGAGCTGGAGCTGCTGCGCGACCCGGGCCCAGTCCTGGTCGACGAAGTGGCGGTGCTCGCCGAAGCCGGCGTTGTTGATGACGACGTCGATCGGGCGGCCCGCGCCCTCGGTGCGCGCGAACAGCGCCGCGCCCGCGCCGGGCTGGCCCAGATCGATCGCGATCACCTCGACGGTGACGCCGTGGCTGGCGCGCAGCGTCGCGGCCAGGGCCTCGAGTTCGGCCTCGCGGCGGGCGGCGATCACCAGGTCGGCGCCGGCGGCGGCGAGCTGACGCGCGAACGCGGCGCCGATGCCGCTGGACGCGCCGGTGACGAGGGCGGTCTTGCCGCGGAGGTCGATGGCCATGCCCGACGCTACCCCGGACGGGTCACGCGATCGATCGCGGCGATCAGCTCCGCGACCCCGAACGGCTTGGCGAGGACCTGGAGGTCGGCGCGCGCCAGGAACGCGGCGGTGTGGGGCGTCACCGCGCCGCCGGTGACGAACAGCATGCGGTCCAGGCGCTCCGGGTGGCTGCGGGCGACCGCGGCATGGATCGCGACGCCGTCGACGTCGGGCATCATCAGGTCGCACACGATGGCGTCGAACGTGCGCTCGCCGGTCGCCAGCGCGAGCCCACCGCGACCGCCGTCGGCCTGGACGACGTCACAGCCGGCGGCCGTGAGCATCGCGGTCACCACCCGTCGGACCACCGGCTCGTCGTCGATCACCAGCACCTGGCGCCGGCGTGGCGTCGGGGCGGCGGCCGGCGGCGGCGGCGCCGCCGCGGGCTCGACCGGGGGCGCCGCCGGCAGGACCACGCGGAACGTCGTCCCGCCGTCGACCACCGTCGTGACCTCGATCCGTCCGTCGAGCGCGGCGACGATGCTGTGGCAGACGCTCAGACCCAGGCCGGTGCCCTCGCCGGGCGCCTTGGTGGTGAAGAACGGGTCGAACAGCCGCGGCAGCACCTCGGGCGGGATGCCGCTGCCGTTGTCCTCGACCTCGATCGCGGCCGCGCCGTCGGGGAGGCGGCTGGTGCGGACGACGATGAGGTTGGCGGCGGTCGGGCGCGCCGGCATCGCGTGGCTGGCGTTGACGATCAGGTTGATCACCACCTGCCCCAGCCGCGACTCGTTGGCTAGCACCGTCGGGGTGTCGGCGGCGAAGTCGGTGGCGATCGTCGCGCGGTGGCGCACCAGCGACGCGGTGATGCGCAGCGCGGCCTCGCACACCGCGCGTAGCTCGACCCGGCCCACCAGCCGCTCGTCGGGCCGCGCGAACGCGCGCAGGTCGGCGACGACGTCGCGGATGCGCTCGATGCCGTCGCGGATCTGGGTCAGCGCCAGGCTGACGTCGGGCGTGAGGTCGCGCTGCCGCATCCGCAGCAGGTCGATGTTACCCAGCACGTAGGTCAGCGGGTTGTTGATCTCGTGAGCGACGCCGGCCGCCAGCGTGCCGGCCGCGATCAGCCGGTCGGCCGAACGCAGCCGGGTGTCGAGCAGGCGCTGGGCGGTGACGTCGACGGCGGTGCCCAGCACCTGCGCGACGTTGCCCGGCGTCTCGCGCACCAGCCGGCCGTTCACCGCCAGCCACGCCAGCTCGCCGCTCGGGCGGACGATGCGGTACTCGGTGGCGAACGGCTCGCCGTCGGCGATCGCGCGCTCGATCGCGGTCGAGATCCGCGGCCGATCTTCGGCCAGGATCCGCGCGGAGAAGCGCTCGACGGGGTGCTCGGTGTCGCTGGGCAACCCGAACAGGCGGCCCATCGTCTGCGACACCGACACCGTGCGCGTGTCGAGCTGGAAGCGCCACGTGCCGACCTGGCCGGCCTCGAGCGCCAGCGCCATCCAGGCCTCGCGCACGCGCGCCTCGGCCGCCGCCTGCGCGGTCTCGGCCAGCTGCTGGGTCAGCGCCTGGTTCTTGGCGGCGATCTCGGTGGCCTGCTGCTCGAGCTCGTCGAGCGCCGCGGCGGCGCCGGTGACCGTGCGCAGCACCCGCCGGGCCCGGGCCAGCCGGCCGCCGTCGCGCGGCAGCTCCAGGAGGTAGGTTGCGTGGTGCGGCGTCGGACCGGGCGCGATCGTCACCTCGGCGTCGGGCAGCCCCTGCAGCCCGGGGAGGTGGCGGAGCACGCCGGCGATGAACTGCAGCGTCGGCAGCGAGCCGACCCGGGTCGGCGGGATGTCGACCGTGAAGCGGGCCGCGATCGCGCTGCGCGACGTGAAGGTGGCGGTTAGCACCATCAGGTTGCGGCGCAGGCCCCACCGCGCGAACAACGCGTAGATGTCCGGCACGGACAGAAACGTGTTGGCGATGCGGACGAACGGGTGACGGGTCCGCGCCCCGGCGCCTGACACGAACAGGCGCTCGACCTCGCCCGGGTAGCGCTCGGCGACCCGCGCCATCATCTCGACCCACACCTCCCAGTCGATCCGTCGACCGGGCGTCGTCAGGCTCGGCAGGTCCAGCGGCAGCCCCGCCCACAGCGCGGCCGCGTCGCCGCCGCGGTGGCTGACCGCGTCGAGCAACAGCGCGGCGGTGTCGGTGCTGACTTCCTTCACGTCGCCTCCAGGTGGGCCGAGCCGTCGAGGACCCCGATCGCAGCGCGTCGCGGGGGACGTGGCTCAGCCAAGGTCTCAGAAGCCGATGTTGGCGCCGAGCTGGAAGCGGATCGCGTCCGTGAACTTGCCGTCGTCGACCTTGAGCAGCGTCACGTCGCCCTGGATCTTGGCGTCGTGGCCCCAGCCGTAGTAGCTGGCGCCGGCGGTGATCTCCTTGGTGTCGCGCAGGCCGTCGACGCGGCCGTCGATCATCGCGAACCGGGCGATGCCCTGCCAGGTCGGCTTGATCATGTAGCCGGTCTGCAGGTGGAAGCCGATGTACGCCAGCTCCTGGTCCGACAGCACGTGGGTGCCGGCCTGCCGGGTCATCGCGTACAGCGCGCCCGACCCGCTGAAGCCCTGGGCCTTGACGATGAAGTCGAGCTCGAACTTGTCGTTGGACGCGTCGTCGCGGTCGAAGTCGCCCTCACCCCAGAAGCTGGCGGCGGCGGCCCAGCGCAGCGGCCCGCCCTCGAGGTCGGCCTCGCTGTAGCCCTTGATGCCGTCGGAGTTGAGCCCGACGCGGCCGACGAACGCCGGCTTGAACTCGCGCGGCACGTTGCTCACCGAGATCGTCGGATCGTCGGGGTCGGTCAGGTCGACCGCGAAGCTGGAGGCGTCGCCGGTGCCGTTCCACACGCCGACGATCCACTCGATCGCGGGCGAGTCCTCGTAGCCGTTGTGCAGCGCGATGCCGATGTCGCGGCCGGCGCCGAAGCCCTTGTCGGTGATCGCGCGGTCGGCCAGCTCGAGCTTGCCGCTCGAGGTGATCTGCTGGCGCGAGAACGGCCGCTTCCACTGGCCGGCGCGGACCCACGTGCTGCCCGACAGGCGGGCGTCGGCGTACCAGTCCTTGAGCGACGGGTTGCCCTTGCCGAAATCGGTCTGGATCTTGTAGCGGAGATCGTCACCGTGGAGGTTGCCCTCGAGGATCAGCCGGGCCCGGCGGATCTCGAACGCGCCGGTCCAGTCGGCGGCCGGGGTCTTGCTGCGGGCCATGGCCAGGTACGGCTGGACCCGCGCCTTGATCTTCAGCGAGAACTTGCCGTCGTCGCTCTTGATGAAGAACCCCTTGTCGTAGCCGGTGTTGCCGCCGGTGGCGATCGGCGCCGCGGGGGCGGCGTCGTCGGGGGGCGGGGTGTCGTCGGGCGGCGCCGGCTCGGTGCCGTCGGGGCCGATGACCTCGTCCGACTCGTGGACGGTGCCGCCGCCGGTCTCGTCCTCGTCGGCGGGCTGCGCGCTGGCGAGCGCGGGGATGGCGAGCAGGCAGACGGCGAGGCCGGCGCGGAGGTGTCTCATCGGCGAAATTGTAGACGGGTTCGCGGCCGCGCGCCTGCCCCGGCGGCAGCCCAGCCGGCGCTCACCCGAACCGGCCGGCGATGTAGTCGGCGGTGCGGGGGTCGCGCGGGTTGCCGAACAGGGCGGCGGTGGTGTCGAACTCGACCAGCTCGCCCTGCAGGAAGAACGCGGTGTGCTCGGCCACCCGCTGGGCCTGGCCCATGTTGTGGGTGACGATCACCATCGTGTAGTCGCGGCGGATCTCGAGCAGCAGCTCCTCGATGCGCGCGGTGGCGATCGGGTCGAGCGCCGAGCACGGCTCGTCGAGCAGGATCACGTCGGGGTTGACCGCCAGCGCCCGGGCGATGCACAGGCGCTGCTGCTGGCCGCCCGACAGGCTGGTGCCGGGGTCGTTGAGCTTGTCCTTGACCTCGTCCCACAGCGCCGCCTGGCGCAGCGCCCGCTCGATCACGCCCGGCGCGTCCTTGCGGTCGTAGCGGTGGGTCAGGCGCAGCCCGGCGACGACGTTGTCCTTGATCGACATCGACGGGAACGGGTTGGGCTTCTGGAACACCATCCCGACCCAGCGCCGCACCAGCACCGGGTCGACGTCGTCGGCGTAGACGTCGGTGTCGTCGAGCAGCACCTGGCCGGCGCGCGACGCGCCGGGCACCAGCTCGTGCATCCGGTTGAGGCAGCGCAGGAACGTCGACTTGCCGCAGCCCGAGGGGCCGATGATCGCGGTGATCTGGCGGCTGGGGACGGCAAGGTCGATGCCCTTGACCACCTCGTGGTCGCCGAACGAGGCGCGGAGGCCCTTGACGGTGATCTTCATGACCGGCGGGATTGGTAGCGGTTACGCAGCCAGATCGCCACCCCGTTGATGACCAACAACGTCGCCATCAGGACCAGGATCCCGGCGGCGGCGTTGTCGAGGAACGCGCGCTTGGGGTTCGAGGTCCACTGGAAGATCTGCATCGGCAGCGCGGTGTACTTGGCGTCGACGCCGTCGGGGCCGTACAGGATGAACGCCACCGCGCCCACCACCACCAGCGGCGCGGTCTCGCCGATCGCGCGGGCGATCGCCAGGATCGCGCCGGTCAGGATGCCGGGCAGCGCCATCGGCAGCACGACCTGCCGGGTGCACTGCCAGCGGGTCGCGCCCAGCCCCAGCGCCGCCTCGCGCAGGCCGTCCTTGACGGTGCGCAGCGCCTCGCGGGCCGAGGTGATGATGATCGGCAGGATCAGCAGCGCGAGCGTCAGCGCGCCGGCGATCACCGTCTCGCCCATCGCCAGCGCGTGGACGAACAGGCCGAGGCCGAGCATGCCGTAGACGATCGACGGCACGCCGGCCAGGTTGGCGATCGCCAGCTCGAGCACGCCGGCCAGCTTGGACCGCCGGCTGTACTCCTCGAGGTAGATCGCCGCGCCGATGCCGATCGGCAGCGCGATCGTCGCGGTCAGCACGATCAGCCACAGCGTGCCCAGCAGCGCCGGGCCCAGGCCGGCGGTGCTGGCGTCGAGCTGCGACGGCGGATCGGTCAGGAACGACCAGCTCAGCCGGTGCACGCCGGCCGCGGCCACCCGGTACAGCAGCCACGCCAGCATGGTCAGCGGGATGGCGGCGCCGAGGCGGCACAGCCAGACGAAGGCCTTCTCGGCGAAGACGCCGGGGCGGGCGGAGGTGAGGTCGATGGGACGGCGCATGGGATGCTCGGGGGGCGCGCGTCAGGCGCGGGCGGCGGCGCGCAGGCGGCGCGACAGCCGGTGGCTGATCACGTTCATGATCAGCGTCATCACGAACAGCATCGCGGCGACGGCGAAGATGGTCTGGTAGGCGACCGAGCCGTGCGGCGTCTCGCCCTTGGAGATGTCGACGATGTACGCCGTCGCGGTCTGGCCGGGCTGGCGCGGGTCGAAGCCGAACCGCGCCTCGTTGCCGGCGGCGATCGCGACGATCATCGTCTCGCCGATCGCGCGCGACGCCGCGAGCGTGATCGCCGCGGCGATGCCCGACCACGCCGACGGCACGATCACCTTGCGGATCGCCTCGAACGGCCCGCCGCCGAGGCCGGCGGCGGCCTCGCGCAGGCTCTGCGGCACCGCGTAGATCGCGTCCTCGGACAAGGACGCCACCAGCGGCACGATCATGATGCCCATCATCAGCCCGGCCGACAGCAGGTTGCCGCCGGCCAGCCCGGGGATGTAGTCGCGCAACGCCGGGGTCAGCGTCGTGATCGCGAAGTAGCCGAAGACGATCGTCGGCACGCCGGCCAGCAGCTCGAGCGCCGGCTTGATGATCTTGCGGGTGCGCGGCGCCGCGTACTCCGACAGGTAGATCGCGGCCAAGAGCCCCAGCGGGATCGCCACCGCCAGCGCGATCGCCGCGGTGGTGAGCGTCGCCGACAGCAGCGGCCAGACGCCGTACGAGCGGTGGTCGCCGATGATCGGCGTCCACTTGGTCGAGCCCAGGAACTCGCCCAGGCTGACCTGCGCGAAGAAGTCCTTCGACTCGTGGGCCAGGATGACGACGATGCCGATCGTCACGAGGATCGAGGTCATGCCGCAGCCGGCCAGGCCGAGCTCGATCAGCCGCTCGTACCAGCGCGCGGCGCGCCCACGGGTCGGCGTGTGCAGGGCGGTGCGCCCGACCGCGGGGGCGGTCATGGTGGCTGCCTCGTCGCTCACGACCCGCCTTCGCTGGCCAGCAGCTGCTCCAGCGTCACGCCCACCTTCGAGCCACCGGCGAACACCGAGCCGGTCTTGCGATCGGCGAACCGCTTCTTGGTCAGCTCGTCGACCTTGGCCGGCAGCGGCACGTAGCCGACCTTGGCCGACAGTGCGGTGGCGTTGGCCAGGTAGAAGTCGACGAACTTGGCGACGTGGGCCTTGGCCAGCGCGCCCTTCGACACGTAGATGAAGATCGGCCGCGACAGCGGCTGGTAGCTGCCGCCGGCGATGGTCTCGGCGCTCGGGGTGATCCCACCGTCGCCGTTGTCGGGCTTGCCGTCGTCGATCGGGACGATCTTCAGCTTGTCCTTGTTCTCGGCGTAGTAGGCGAAGCCGAAGAACCCCAGCGCGTTGTCGTCGCTCTCGACGCCCTGCACCAGCACGTTGTCGTCCTCGCTCTGGCGGTAGTCGCCGCGGCTGGAGTGCTCCTTGCCGACGATCGCCGCGGTGAAGTAGTCGTAGGTGCCGGAGTCGGCGCCGGCGCCGAGCAGGCGCAGCGGCTGATCGGGCCAGCCCTCGCGGATCTGCGACCACTTGGTCACCTGGCCCTCGGCCTCCGGCGCCCACATCTTCTTCAGCTCGTCGACGGTCAGCTTGTCGACGAAGGCGTTCTTGGTGTTGACCACCAGCGCGATGCCGTCGTACGCGACCGGCAGCTCGATCCACTCGATGTTCTTGGCCTTGCAGGCGTCGGCCTCGGCCGCCTTGATCGGCCGCGACGCCCCGGCGATGTCGATGTCGCCGGCGCAGAACTTCTTGAACCCGCCGCCGGTGCCGGAGGAGCCGACCGTGGCGTCGATGCCGATCTCCTTCTTGGCGCGCTCGGCGGCGGCGGCCGAGATCAGGAACACGGTGCTCGAGCCGTCGATCGAGACCGAGCCGCCGGCGGCCTGCTTCTTCGAGCAGGCGGTGGTGGTGGCGGCGAGAGCGAGGAGGGACACCCAGGCGGTGATCGTGCGCATCTGGGGAGCACCCTAGGATCCCCGTGTGTCGGGACGGTGACCCGGTTGCGACACTTCCGCTATGCGGGTGTGGCGGGCGGTCGCGGCAGCTCGCACCAGAAGATCGACCCGGTCGGCTGGTTGGCGTCGACCCCCACGGTGCCGCCCATCGACTCGACCAGGTGCTTGACGATCGACAGGCCGAGGCCGGTGCCGCCCTGGTCCCGGGATCGGCCCGGATCGACCCGGTAGAACCGCTCGAACACCCGGTCGCGGTGGACCGGGGCCAGCCCGGGCCCGTCGTCCGCGACCTCCAGCCGGACGCCGCGCCCGTGGGGCACCGCGCGGACCTCGAGCTTGCCCCCGGCCGGCGCGTACTTGACCGCGTTGTCGAGCAGGTTGACCAGCACCTGGTCGAGGGCCTTGGGATCGGCCAGGACGACGCAGCCGGCCGGCACCGCGACGGCCACGGTCGAGCCCCGGGTGGTGGCGGCGTGCTCGACCGCGGTGACCGCCTGGCCGACCGCGGCGGCGACGTCGACCGGCTGGCGCTCGAGCCGGTAGTGGCCGGCGTCGAGGCGCGACAGATCGAGAAGGTCGGCGATGATCCGGGCCAGGCGCTCGGCGTTGCGGTGGAGGCCGTCGATCAGCCGGTCGGCGAACCGCGGGTCGTCCTTGCCGCCGCCCTGCAGCGTCTCGGCGTTGGCGCGGATGACGCTGACCGGGGTGCGCAGCTCGTGCGACACGTTGGCGATGAAGTCGCGGCGGATCGTCTCGAGCCGGCGGATCGCGGTGACGTCGTCGACCACCAGCAGCCGGCCGACGCCGGAGCGCTGGGCGGTCAGGCGGGCCAGCGCGCGGACGCCGGCGGCGGTCGTGAACTCGGCGATGCCCTCGAGCTGATCGTCGGCGACCAGCGCCAGCGCCTCGGGCACCGCGACCTGGGTCGCGAACGCCTCGCCGATCGGCACCCCGGGCAGCGCGAAGATCCGCCGCGCCGCCGGGTTGATCAGCGTGATCCGGCGATCGTCGTCGAGCGCGATCACGCCCTGGGTCATGCTGTCGAGCACCGAGCCGAGCAGGTCGCGCTCGCCGCGCAGCGCCTGCAGCGTCTGCTGGGCGTCGTCGGCCATGCGGTTGATCAGCGTGGTGACGACGCCGAGCTCGCCGCCGGTGTCGGCGATCCGGCGCGGCCCGCCGGCGGTCACCTCGGCGGCGGCGGTGGCCAGCGCCCGCAGCGCGCGGCGCGAGCGCACGGTGGCGCCCAGCGTCAGCACCGCGACGATCCCGGCGGCGCCGGCGACGATCAGCGCCAGCCGCTCGCCGGCGCTGGCGTCGACGCCGGCGTAGACGGTGGCGGCGATCGAGGCGAGCGCGGCGGCCCACCCGAGCCAGCGCGTCGTCGCGCTCTGGAGGTTGGGCCGGGCGGCCCCGCCCGCCCTCATGCGGCGTCGGGCTGGTCGCGGAAGCGGTAGCCGACCCCGCGCAGGGTCTCGATGTAATCGCCGACCTCGCCCAGCTTCTCGCGCAGCCGCTTGACGTGGGTGTCGACGGTGCGGGTCGTGACCTCGGCGTCGATGCCCCAGACGTCCGACAGGAGCGCCTCGCGGCTCTGGACCCGGCCCTTGCGCGACAGGAACGTGTACAGCAGGCGGAACTCGAGCGCGGTCAGCGTGACCTCGGCGTCGTCGATCCACACCCGGTGGGCCTCGCGATCGACCTTGAGCCGGCCGAACCGCAGGATCTCGCTCTCGGCCTCGGTGCGGTGCGACCGGCGCAGCATCGCCCGCACCCGCAGCGCCAGCTCGCGGACGCTGAACGGCTTGACCACGTAGTCATCGGCGCCGACCTCGAAGCCGACGACGCGGTCGATCTCGGTGTCCTTGGCCGTGCACATGACGATCGGCAGCTCGCGGGTCCGCTCGTGCTCGCGCAGCCGGCGGCACACCTCGGTGCCGGGGATGTCGGGCAGCATCAGATCGAGCACCACGACGTCCGGGCCGGGATCGGCCAGCGCCGCGGCCAGGGCGGCCTGGCCGCTGTGGGCGACCGTCACCTGGTAGCCCTCGCGGGTCAGGCTGTACTCCAGGGTGGCCGCCAGATCGACCTCGTCCTCGACGATGAGCACGCGACCATGCATGGACGCTTGGTAGCATGACGCCTGTGACGGGCCGGTGACAACGCCGCAACCTGTCACTCCCGGGGCCGCTTCGGGAATGTGACGGGACGGTGACAGACCGGCAACGCCTCGGAGGCGCTGCGGTTACGGCCCGGACGGAGGGTGACCCGCTCGGGGCCCCCGTGTTACTGGGGGGCAACTCGCCAGGAGGTTCACGATGTTCGGTCGCTTTCTCCCCAAGGAGACCAGCTTTTTCGACTTCTTCGAGCAGCACGCCGCGCTCACGGTCGAGGGCACCAAGGAGTTCCTGTCGCTGGTGACCACCGGCGCCAACATCGAGACCAAGGCCAAGCGGGTCTCCGACATCGAGCACGAGACCGACGTCATCACCCACCGGTGCGTCGAGGCCCTGCACAAGACGTTCATCACGCCGATCGACCGCGACAACATCCACCGGCTGATCACCCGGATGGACGACGTCATGGACTTCGTCGAGGCCGCCGCCGAGCGCATCGCGCTGTACGAGCTGACGGTCATGACCACCGACGTCCGCGACCTGGCCGACGTGCTGGTGCGGGCGGCGCAGCAGGTCGAGCTGGCGACCAAGGGCCTGCGCAACCTCAAGGACCCGCAGTCGATCCTCAAGCAGTGCATCGACATCAACCGGCTCGAGAACGAGTCGGATCAGATCCTCCGCCGCGCCGTGGCCAAGCTCTTCAAGGAAGAGAAGGACCCGATCATGGTGATCAAGTGGAAGGAGGTCTACGAGAACCTCGAGAACGCCGCCGACCGCTGCGAGGACGTCGCCAACATCATCGAGGGCGTGATCCTCGAGCACTCGTAGGACGCTGCCATGGACGTCCACACCGTCGTCGTCGTCACCATCGTCGCCGCGCTGGCGTTCGATGTCATCAACGGGTTCCACGACGCCGCCAACTCGATCGCCACGATCGTCTCGACCCGGGTGCTGTCCCCGCGGCTGGCGGTGCTGTGGGCGGCGTTCTTCAACTTCGTCGCGCTGTGGATCTTCGGCACCGGCGTGGCCAAGACCATCTCCGGCATCATCACGATCAAGCCCGACGACCACGCGTTCGTGTGGGTCGTGCTGTGCGGCCTGACCGGCGCGATCACCTGGAACCTCCTGACCTGGTGGTGGGGCCTGCCGTCGTCGTCGTCGCACGCGCTGATCGGCGGCGTCGGCGGCTCGGGCGTGGCCTACGCCGGCTTCAAGGTGCTGGTGTGGAAGAAGATCAAGCTGGTCATGATCTTCATCCTCGGCGCGCCGCTGATCGGCCTGTTGCTCGGGTCGGCGATCATGCTGCTCCTGTCGTGGGTCTTTCGCCGCTGGCGCCCGACCAAGGTCGACCGGGTGTTCCGGGTCGGCCAGCTGTTCTCGGCCGGCGCGTACTCGATCGGCCACGGCGGCAACGACGCCCAGAAGACGATGGGCATCATCGTCGCGGTGATGATCGCCGGCGGGCTGCTGCCGGCCAAGGGCTACCAGATCCCGTACTGGGTCGAGATGGCCTCGTACGCGGCGATGGCGTTCGGCACCGCGATCGGCGGCTGGCGCATCGTCAAGACGATGGGCATGGGCCTCACCCACCTGAAGCCGGTGGGCGGGTTCGCCGCCGAGACCGCCGGCGCGATCACGCTGGGCATCGTCACCTTCGTCTACAAGGCGCCGGTCTCGACGACCCACACCATCACCGGCGCGATCATCGGCGTCGGCTCGACCAACAAGCTGCGCGGCATCCGCTGGAGCCTCGCCGGCCGCATCGTCTGGGCCTGGGTCTTCACGATCCCGGCGTCGTTCCTGGTCGGCTTCGGCTGCCTCAAGCTGGCCCACGCGCTGGGCGCCTGGTAGCGGCGGCGCGGGGCGGCGGGCGGTCAATCGCCGGGGAGGTCGGCGGCGCCGGCGAAGATCGCGTCGACGTCCAGCGCGGCCCCGGTGCTCAGCGTGAGCTGTTCGCCGGCGCCCGCGGCGCGGTAGATCCACGTCCCGTCGGCGCCGCGCCGGAACAGCTCGATGCGTGGCTCCACCTGCGAGACCAGGACGTAGTCCTGCAGCGAGGCGAGCCGCTGGTAGCCCTCCCACTTCAAGCCGCGGTCGTACAGCTCGGTCGTCGACGAGAGCACCTCGACCAGCGCGGTCGGGTTGGCGAGCACGTCGTGCTTGCGGAGCTCCGGCGGGCCGCACACCACGGTCACGTCGGGATAGACGTAGTGATCGTCGGCGGTGATCACGCGCTGATCGGAGGTGAGCACGACACACCCGCGCGGCTCGAGCGCCGCGCCCAGCGCGCGCAGGATGCGCCCGGACAGCAGGTTGTGGCGCATGCTCCCCCCCGCCATCGCGAACACCTCGCCGCGGAAGAACTCGTGCTTCTCGGCCTGCGTCCGCTCCCACGCCAGGTAGTCGGCGGCGGTCATCTGCGAGCGAGTAGCGACGCGACTCACGCCGTCAGGTTACCAGGGGCGCCGGCGGCCGACCATCGCGATCGGGCGGGCGGGGCCGGGCGCGTCGGCGCGGGTCAGGGTGCCGCGGCGGGGAAGAACCGGCGGGCCCACAGCGCGACGTGGACCAGGCCGATCAGCGCCGGCACCTCGACCAGCGGGCCGATCACCGCGGCGAACGCGGCGCCGCTGTGGATCGTGAAGGTGGCGACCGCGACGGCGATCGCCAGCTCGAAGTTGTTGGACGCGGCGGTGAACGACAGGGTCGCGGTCTGGGCGTAGCTGGCGCCGACCCGGCGGCCGAGCCAGAACGACACCGCGAACATCAGCCCGAAGTAGAGGAGAAGCGGGATCGCGATGCGCACCACGTCGAGCGGTAGCTCGACGATGGCCTCGCCCTTGAGCGAGAACATCACGACGATCGTGAACAGCAGCGCGACCAGCGTGACCGGGCCGATCCGCGGCAGGAAGCGAGCCTGGTACCACGCGGCGCCGCGGGCGCGGATCAGCACGCGGCGGGTCAGGAAGCCGGCGGCGAACGGGACGCCGAGGTAGATGGCGACGCTGCGGGCGATCTCGAGGATCGTGATGTCGACCGCCGCGCCGCGCAGGCCGAGCCAGCCCGGGATCACCGTGGCGAACAGCCACGCGTAGACCGAGAAGAACAGCACCTGGAAGATCGAGTTGAGCGCGACCAGCCCGGCGCAGAACTCGGGATCGCCCTTGGCCAGATCGTTCCACACCAGCACCATCGCGATGCAGCGCGCCAGGCCGATGATGACGAGCCCGATCATGTAGTCGGGCTTGTCGTGCAGGAACACGACGGCGAGGCCGAACATCAGCGCCGGGCCGATGACCCAGTTCTGGACGAGCGACAGCGCCATCAGCCGCTTGTTGCGGAACACCCGGCCCAGCTCCTCGTAGCGGACCTTGGCCAGGGGCGGGTACATCATCAAGATCAGCCCGACCGCGATCGGGATCGACGTGGTGCCGACGCTCGCGCGCTCGATCGCCGCCGGGACGCCGGGCGCCAGGTAGCCGAGCCCGACGCCGACGCCCATCGCCAGGAAGATCCACAGCGTCAGGTAGCGGTCGAGGAACGACAGCTTGCGGGCCAGGCCGTCAGCGGGCGACATGGGCGGGCTCCGGCGGGGCCGGCGTCGCGCCCGCGATCGCGGGGCCGGCGGTCCACGGCTCGAGGACGACCCGCGCGGCGTGGCCGACCAGCTCGCGCAGGTGGGTGGCCTCGTGGGCCTGGCGCGCGCGCAGCACCGGATCGGTCACCGCCAGCGGGGTGAGGCTCTGGTTGACGACCCAGGCGAACGGCCGGATGCCGGCCCGCGCCAGGTCGCGCTCGAGCTGCATGGCCTCGTGGATCGGCGTGGCCTCGGGCAGCGTCACCAGCAGGACGTGGGTGAACGCCGGATCGCGTAGCCGCGGCAGGAGCTGCTGCACCGCCACGGGGCTGCCGCTCGGCTTGCGCAGCACCTCGCGGTGGTACGCCTCGGCGGCGTCCAGGAGGAGCAGCGTGTGCCCGGTCGGCGCGGTGTCGATGACCACGAAGCGGTCGGCCCCCTGGGCGACGGTCTCGGCGAAGGCGCGGAACACCGCGATCTCCTCGGTGCACGGGCTGCGCAGATCTTCTTCGAGCAGCGCCTGGCCCGGCGCGTCGAGGGCGGCGCCCGCGGTCGCCAGCACCTCGGCCGTGTAGCGGCGGGTCTCGACGGCGGGATCGATGCGGGTGACCACCAGCGTCGAGGCGCGGCCGCCGGCCAGCTCCCGCGCCGCCTCGGCGACGTGGGCCGCCGGGTCGGTGGTGGTGAGCGTGACGGCGAGGCCGCGCCGGGCCAGCGCGCTGGCGATGCGCGCCGCGACCGTGGTCTTGCCGACGCCGCCCTTGCCCATGGTCATGATGACGCCGGCGCCGCGCCGCGCGAGCTCGTCGATCAGCGCGTCGAGCGGCACGCCGTCGAAGTGATCCGCGGTCGCCGGCGGCGCGGGCGCGACGTCGCGGGTGTCGCTCGGTGCGCCCATCGCGCGCAGCGCCGCGATCCCGACGAGGCCGAACGGGAGCAGGGGCACGTCGATCCGCGGCAGGTCGCGCAGCCCGGGCGGGAGGACGTCGAGCGCGGCGCGGCCGCGCGCCGCCATCGCCACCGCGATCGGGTCGTCGACGTCGCGCGCGCGGAAGACGCCGTTGACGATCAGGCGCACGTTGGCGACGCCGAGCAGCGCGAGCTCGGCCCGCGTGCGCTCGGCCTCGGTCAGCGACGCGCGATCGGGCCGCGCGACCAGCACCAGCGTGGTCTGGGCGGCGTCGCGCAGCGCCGCGTTCGACGCCGCGTACAGCGCCTGCTGGGCGGCGAGGCCGGCCAGCGGCCCCAGGCACGACGTGCCGCCGACGTTGGCGTCGATGAAGCTGGTCCACGCCGCGGGCAGCTCGAGCAGGCGCAGCGTGTGGCCGGTGGGCGCGGTGTCGAAGACGACGTGGTCGAAGCCGGCCGTGACCGTCGGGTCGCCGAGCAGCTTCGAGAACTCGTCGAACGCGGCGATCTCGACGGTGCACGCGCCCGACAGCTGCTCCTCCATGCTGGCGATCGCGGCCGCCGGCAGCGCGGCGCGGTAGGGGCCGACCACCCGCTCGCGGTAGGCGTGGGCGGCGCGCTCCGGATCGATGTTGAGCGCGGCCAGGCCGGGCACCGCGGGGATGGGCGTCGGGGCCGACGTCAGCGGCACGCCGAGCACCTCGTCGAGGTTGGACGCCGGATCGGTGCTGACCAGGAGGACCCGCGAGCCGGCGTCGGCCAGCCCGATCGCGGTCGCGCACGCCGCCGAGGTCTTGCCGACGCCGCCCTTGCCGGTGAAGAACAGGACGCGGGTCGGGGCGGTGATGAGCGTGGCCATGGCGCCTCCGGTCAGCAGCAGCCGGTCTTGGCGCCGCAGCAGCCGCCGGCCTTCGGCGTGGCGTGCGGCTTGTGCACGACGACGCCCGCGAGCGCGGCCAGCGTCTCCCGCGACGGGTAGGCGCCCTCGACCGCGATCCGGTCGTCGACCAGGATCAGCGGCAGCACGTCGGTGCCGCGGGCCAGGGCCGCCTGCACCGGCGGCGTCGCCGCGAACGCGCCGGGCTGCTGCGCCAGGTTGAAGCGCTCGACCGCGACGCCCTGCTGCTGCAGCCACGCGACGTCGGCCGCGAACCGGGCCAGCTCGGGGTCGATGCTCGGACCGCACACACCAGACGAGCAGCACATCGCAGGATCGAACACGCGGATGGTGGGCATGATGGGCTCCTGCCCACCACGCTTGCATCAACCGTGCACGCGCGCAGCCCGCGCCGAGGCCGGCGCGGCCGGCGGTTCGCGCAAGCCGTGCGCCCGGCGGCGCAAGCCGCGCGATCAGTCGTCGGCGTCGGCGCTGCCGCGGGCCAGGGCCTGTGCGGCGAGTCGCCACAGCGCCAGGCTGTCCGGAAACCGGACGATCTGTGAGGACAGCAGCGCGCGGCCGCGCTCGCCGGGCAGGAGCGGCCCCAGCGACTTGACCGCGGCGATCGGCCAGGCGTCGAGGCCGGCCTGGCGCAGCGCCCACGCCGCCTCGCTGTCGAGGCCGCGCATCGAGTCGAGGGCCTCGGGGCAACGGGCCAGCGTGGCCTCGCGCAGCGCCCACGCGCGCGGCTCGTCGACGCCGACGATCGACGCCAGCACGGGCTTGGTCGCGCGGGCCAGCCACTTGCGCCGCCACTTCCAGGCGCGCTCGTCGTGGACGCCCCACAGCGACGCCAGCGCCGACACCGGCGCGGCGTCCCGGGCCGCGGCGCGCCAGGCCCAGGCCTGCTCGTCGGCCAGCGCGCCGACCGCGCCGCACGCGAGGTGGGCGGTCGGGTACGCCGCGAACGCCGCGTCGCCGCCGGCCGCCGCCAGCCACGCCGCGCGGATCGCCCACGCGCGCTCGCCGGGCACGCCGCCGACCGACCGCACCAGATCGTCGCCGGTGAGCTCGGCGCGCACGGTCCAGGCGAAGGCGTCGTCGCGGCCCCACAGCCCGCCGGCGACCTCGCGCCGCGCCTGCGGCAGGAGCTCGAGCACGCGGGCCTGCGCCAGCGGCACCCGCGCCGGATCGACCGGCGTCAGCGCCAGCGGGTTGGTCGCCGACAGGTACGAGCGCGCGATCGGGCCCGGCGCGTGGGCGGCCAGCTCGGCGCGCAACGCCCACGACGTCTCGTCCTGCAGGTTGCGCAGGTCGCTGGCGATCACCAGCGGCGCCACCGCGGCCAGCGCGCGGCGCCGCGGATCCCAGTCGGGGCCGGTCAGCCCGCCGACCAGGTACGCGGCCAGCGCCGGCTCGCGGGTGGCGCGGGCGTCGAGCCAGGCGCCGAGCGCGGCGGCGGCGTCGGTCAGCGTCGTGGCCGGGCGGCGGCGGATCGGCGCGGGCAGGCAGGCGCGGGCGGCGGCGGCGTCACGCGCGCGGCGGGCGCCGACCGCGGCGATCAGGCCGTCGATCACCGTCTGCAGCTCGGCCTCGGTGTTGTCGACGACGATCCACCGCTCGGGCTCGCGCGCGGCGCGCGCGAGGTAGCCGTCGCGCAGCCGGAACTGCAGGCCGACGCCGGCCAGGCCCTTGCGCGACGGCGGCCGCGGATCGTACTTGCCGACCTTCGACACCTTGCGCCGCGCGCGGGCGACGTGGGGATCGACGTCGACCAGCACCACCAGGTCGGGCTCGACGCCGCGCTTGGCCGCCGCGACCACGGGCTCGACCTCGGCCGGCGTCAGGCCGCGGCCGGCGGTGGCCAGCAGCTCGGCGGTGTAGAAGAAGCGATCGGCGATCACGACGTCGTTGGCGGCCAGCGCCGGCGCGGTGGCCTCGTCGAGCAGCTGGATCTCGCGCGCCAGGTACACGAACAGCTCGGCATGCGGCGACAGCGCGACGTTCTTGGCGTCGCGCCCGAACTCGCGGATGCCCTGGGTCACCGCCGACGCGAAGTTGCCGCCCTCGCGGACGTGGGCCACCGCGAGGCCCTGCGCGCGCAGCGCGGCGGCCACCGCGTTGGACAGCGTGGTCTTGCCGCTGCCGTCGATGCCCTCGAACACGATCAGCGTGGCGCGGCGATCAGTCATGGTGGTGTCCAGCTCGTGGAGAGGTCTTGCGTCCCGGAGGGGAGGCTCGTCGGGGGCATGACCCCGACGAGGGGAGGCCGGGCGACCGGCCTCCCTGGAACTCGATGCCCTCGAACACGATCAGCGTGGCGCGGCGGTCCGGCGTACCCGTCGAATCAATCGTCGTCATCGTCTTCCTCGGCCAGGGCCTTGGCGACCCGGAACAGGTGGTTGCCGACGTGCTCGTAGGCGTCGATCAGCTCGGCCAGGCCGAGCCGCACCGACGTCGAGTCGTTGCGCCGGCGCCCGAGCGGGGCGGCCGGCGTGGCCCGCGACTCGGCCTCGAGCAGGTTCATCTCGATCTCGCGACCGCGCGCGGCCTCGATGTCGAGCGGCTGGCCGTCGGCGGCCGCGGCCAGCGCGGTGAGCGAGGTGGCGGCGAGGCGGTGCAGCGCGGCCATCCGCACCTGCTCCTCGGCGGTCAGCGCCAGGCCACGCTCGACGCCCAGCTCGGTGACGTGCACCACCTGCTCGATCGCGCGCTGCAGCTGCAGCGTGCCGAGCACCGCGCGCCGCAGCCGCTCGACCGTCGGCGTCGCCTCGTCGCCGGCCAGCGCCGCGAAGTGCTCCTCGACGGTGGCCCGGGTCTCGGCCAGCGCCACCTCGAGCTCGGCGCCGACCCGCTCGCCCGAGGTGGCGGCCGCCAGGCAGGCGTCGAGCGCGGCGCGGTGGCGCTCGAACGCGGTCGCCAGCTCCGGCTGCGCGGTGGCCGCCGACGCGACGCTGGGCGCCCGCGGCTTCTGCTGCGCGATCGCGCGGGCCAGCCGCGGCACCGCCAGCGCGGTCCACGCCAGCGTGATCGCCAGCTGCGACAGCGTGAACCCGACGGCGAGGTGCGCCGACAGGTTGGGCATCATCACCGCGTGGCGGTAGTCGAGGCGCGCCGGATCGCCGGGCACCAGCGCGTCGGCCAGCGCCGCCACCGCCGGCACCATCGCCAGCGCGACCGCGGTCGCCACCAGCCCGAACGCCAGCTGCGGGCGGACCAGCGGCCGGTTGCGCGCGCTGGCGCCGGCGACGATCGCCACCCCGATCGCGGCGCCGAGGTTGGTGCCGGCGAGGATCGCCAGCAGGTTGGTCAACGACAGCGCGCCCGACACCTGGGCCAGGCCGAGGCCGAGGCCGTAGACCGGCCCCGGGCCCTGCAGCACCAGCCCGCCGAGCACGCCGACCGCGGCGGCCAGGAGCATCGGCGCGACGCCGTCGTCGCGCAGGTAGCCGACGTAGGCCAGGAGCTTGGGATCGGCGAGCAGCGGATCGATGCCCGACTGCAACAGGCGCAGGCCGTACAGGACCAGGCCGACGCCGAGGATGGCCTGGCCGATCGCGCGGGTGCGGCGGGTGTTGGCGACCGCGGTCCAGGCCACGCCGATCGCGACGATCTCGAGGCTCTCGCGCGCGAAGCCGAGCGGCAACAGCGCGCCGACCAGCGACGCGCCGAGCTGCGCGCCGACCAGGATCGCGAGCGCCGGCCCGAGCGCCAGCAGCCGCGCCTCGATCAGCCCGATCGTCACCGCGGTCGCGGTCGTGGTGAGCTGGGTCGCGGCGCCGACCGCGACGCCGACGCCGACCGCGCGGGTCGGGGCCTCGGTGAGCCGACCGAGCTGCTGGCGGAGCCGTCGCCCGGCCAGCCCGCGGAAGCCGGCGGCGAGCACGCCGAAGCCGTAGAAGAACAGCGCCAGCCCGCCGATCACCTTGGCCACCAGCTTGCCGTGGCGCGGCGGGCGGACCAGCAGGTCCCACGACTTGCTCTTGCGCGCGCCCTGGACCAGCCGCAACGGCGCGCGGCCGGGCGCCACCTCGTCGGGGATGCGCACCACCAGCGAGTGCGCGCGGCGGTCGAGGATCTCGGCGGCGGCGCCGGCGACGCGCGCGCCGATCGGCAGCTCGTCGTCGGCGTTGTCGAACCGCACCACCACCGCGTCGCCGGGGCTGACCTCGGCGTCGCTGATCGTGCGGATGCGTAGCTTGTCGTCGCCGTCGCCGTCGCCGGCCGCCGCCGCGATGCGGTCGTCGTCGTCGTCGCCCCAGTCGACGATCGAGTACAGCACGATCGTCAACGTGAGCAGCCAGCCCAGCGCGGTGCGCAGGCGCGCGCGGCTGCGGCGGCGGGCGGGATCAGCCATGGATCGCGGTCGAGGCCGCCTCGAACTTGCTGAACTCGATCGGCGCGAGCCCCAGCTCGGCGAGCCACGCCGGCGCCGGGCCGCGGGTCTTGACCTCGAGCACCCGGCGCGCCTCGGTCGCGACCGGCGCGCCCAGCGACTCGCGCACCAGCGCCTTGCGCCGCAGCCACAGGTCGGGCGGCGGCCGGAAGAACGCCAGGCCGTGATCGATCGTCAGGCGCAGCGCGCCGGCCTCGTCCTGCCACGCCTGCCGCCGGTAGCTGACCAGGCAGTCGGCGCGCAGCGGCTCCTTGCAGCTCGCGCACAGCCGCGCGACCGCGGTGAGCGCGGCGGTGGCGTCGCCGCCGTAGGTGGCCTCGTGGATCTGCAGCATCGCCGGCGTCAGCCGCCCCTCGGCGAAGAACGCCGGCACGTCGACCTTGGGGATGCCGATGCGCTGCTTGCCGGTGAACGCCGCGTCCTTGCTCTTCACCTCGAGCCAGACGATCGGCTGGAACCGGACCAGCTCGGCGACGTCGGTCGCGGTCTCGGTCAGGTCGGGGTGGAGATCGTAGTACTCCTTGGCCCGCAGCTTGAGGTGCTGGCTGTGGCCGTGGGCGGCGTGGAACAGCTCGCGGCCCGGCGTGTCGAAGTAGATCGTCGTGACGAAGTGCTTCGCGCCCGGCAGCAGGTTCGCGCCGTCGCCGCGGAACCGGTGCGGGATCAGGTGGCGGTTGGCGGCGGCGGCCACCGCCTTGGCGGCCTCGGCGGAGACGAGGTACTTGTCCTCGCGCCGATGCGCGGTCATGTGCGCGTCTTGCTCGCGCGCGGTCGCAGAGGAGGAGGGCGGTGTCATGACGGCGACGGACGTGGGACGATGATGTCACAGTCCGTCGCGCGGACGCCACGTCCGCGTGGCCGCGGTGCGCGTCGTCGTGCGTTGTGCAAACTTCGTGCAGTTCGCGGGCGCGCGTTCAGTCCCGGTTAACATCCGTGCGGGCCGCCTTCGGCAGCTTGATGCGCGGCTCGTCGGGGTCGGGCCGGTACAGCAGCACGGTGCGGCCGAGGATCTGCGCCACCTCGGCGCGGGTGCCGGTGGCGAGCAGGCCGGCGGCGGCCTCGCGGTCGACGTCGAGGCTCTCGAGCAGCTTGATCTTCACCAGCTCGTGATCGGCGAGGGCGCGATCGACCGCCGCGATCACCGCGGCGGAGACGCCACCCTTGCCCACCTGGGCGACCGGCGCGAGCTCGTGACCGAGGGCGCGGAGGTGGCGGCGTTGCTTACCAGTCAGGGACATCGCCGGTGAGTACCACAGGTCGGCGCCGACGCCGCCGCGGTAGAGTGGGCCATGGCCTCCCCGATCGCGCCTCCCCACCCGCTCGCCGCGGCGCCCATCCCGCCGACGGCCAGCGCGCTGCCGACCGAGCGGGCGCGCCTCGACGCCGCGCTGGCGACGCTGCGCGATCGGGCCCGGCCGTTCGCGCGGCTGGCGCCGGCGGCCAAGGCGGCGCTGGTGCGCGCGTGCATGCCGCGGATCGCCGACTGCGCCGAGGCCTGGGTCGCGACCGGCTGCAAGGCCAAGCGGCTGACCGGGGCCTACCAGGCCGAGGAGTGGATCGCCGGCCCGCTGCCGACCCTGCGCCTGGCGCGGCTGCTGGGCGACAGCCTCGAGGCGATCGCCCGCAACGGCCGCCCGCCGCTCGGCACCGGCGGCGTGACCCGCGCCGACGGCCGGGTCGAGATCGAGGCGTTCCCGGTGTCGAACCTCGACCGGATGGCGTTCCGCGGCTTCAAGGGCAGCGTGCTCCTGGCGCCGGGCGTCACCCGCGCCGACGCCGCGCGGCGCCAGGCCGGCTTCTACCGCCAGCGCGATCCCGAGGGCGGGGTGTCGCTGATCCTCGGCGCCGGCAACGTGTCGTCGATCCCCCCGATGGACGTGCTGTCGAAGCTGTTCGTCGAGGGCTTCGTCGCGCTGCTCAAGATGAACCCGGTCAACGAGTGGGCCGGGCCGATCCTCGCGCGGGCGCTGGCGCCGCTGATCGACGCCGGGTACCTGCGGATCGTCTACGGCGGCGCCGACGTCGGCCAGTACCTCGTCGAGCACCCGGCGGTCGACGACGTCCACATCACCGGCTCCGATCAGACCCACGATCGGATCGTGTGGGGGCCGCCGGGCCCGGCGCGCGCGCAGCGCCAGGCCAGCGGCGAGCCGCTGCTGGCCAAGCCGATCTCGAGCGAGCTGGGCAACGTCAGCCCGGTGGCGATCGTGCCGGCCGACTACGCCGACGGCGAGCTGGCGTTCATGGCCGCCAACCTGGCGACGATGATCACCAACAACGCGTCGTTCAACTGCAACGCGGCCAAGGTCGTCGTCACCGCCCACGGCTGGGCCCAGCACGACGCGTTCTGGGGGCTGGTCGCGCGCGAGCTGGCGGCGACCCCGCCGCGCGCGGCGTACTACCCGGGCGCGTTCGAGCGCTACGCCCGGCTGACCGCCGGCCGCGACCTGCTGATCCCGGGCGGCGCCGGCGCCGGCGAGCTGCCGTGGACGATCGTGCGCGGCCTCGATCCGACCGCCGCCGAGCCGGTGTTCACCGTCGAGCCGTTCTGCGCGATGGTCTCGGACGTCGTGCTGCCGGTCGGCGATCCGATCGAGTTCCTGGCCGCGGCGACCCGGTTCTGCAACGACCGGCTGTGGGGCACGCTCAACGCGGCGCTGTTCGTCCCGCCCGGCCTCGAGCGCGACCCCGGCGTGGCGCCGGCGATCGAGCGGGCGATCACCGACCTGCGCTACGGCACCGTCGCGGTCAACCACTGGCCGGCGCTCGGCTACGGCGTCGGGTCGCTGCCGTGGGGCGGCCACCCGTCGGCGACGCTGCGCGACATCCAGAGCGGGCTGGGCTGGGTGCACAACACCTACATGATCGAGAACATCGACAAGGCGATCCTGCGCGGGCCGCTGGTGGTGCGGCCGCGGCCGCTGTGGTTCACCGGCAACCCGCGCGCGGTGCCGGTGGCGCGGCAGATGATCCGCCACGAGCTGGCGCCGAGCTGGCTGAGCCTGGCCCGGGTGGTCGGCGCGGCGCTGGCGTGAGCGGCGCCGCTGGGGTCGCCGGGTGCTGCGTGGCGTGGCGGTGCTAGGATAGGCGGGTGAGCGCCCGTCTGGTACTGGCAGCCTGCGTCGTGACCGTCGTCGGCTGCGGCGGCAAGGGGACGCCGGCGCCGGCCGCCCCCGCGCCGCTCACCCCCAAGCAGATCGTCGAGAACTCCAAGCCGGCGATCGTCCGCATCGAGGCCGGCACCGACAAGGTCGGCACCGGCTTCGTGATCGACGGCGCCGGCGTGATCGCGACCAACCTGCACGTCGTCGCGGCCAGCGCGCCGATCACGGTGCGCCTGCTCGACGGCACCGCGCTGACCGTCGAGCGCATCGTCGGCGTCGACGTCGAACACGATCTGGCGCTGCTCGGGGTCGCGGCCGGCAAGCCGCTGCCGACGTTGGCGCTGGGCGACAGCGACCAGGTCGCGGCCGGCGACCCGGTGCTGGCGATCGGCAACCCGCTGGGCGTCCTCGACTACACGGTGTCCGACGGGCTGATCTCGTCGGTGCGCCAGGTCGCGCCCGGGTTCAAGCTGCTGCAGATCTCGGCGCCGATCTCGCAGGGGTCGAGCGGCGGCCCGCTGTTCAACTCGTTCGGCCAGGTGATCGGCGTGTCGACCGCGGTGTTCACCGAGGGCCAGAACCTCAACTTCGGGATGCCGTCGAACTACGTCCAGGCGCTGTTCCGCCAGCCGCCGCGCGACATCGACGTCGCCGAGTTCGCCGAGCTGACCCGGCCGCGGGCCCAGGAGATCGTCGTCGACGGCGTCACGATCGAGCGCAAGATCCCCGAGCACCCGCCGACCTTGTTCGCCGGTTGCGAGGCCACCGCGGTGGCCGACGTGGTGGCGGCGATCGACTCGGCGATCTCGGTGGGCGCGCCGCTGTACAACCGCGGCGACCACGAGGGCTGCTTCAAGATCTACGAGGCCACCGCGATCAAGTTCGAGCAGGGCTCGACCTGCAAGGGCATCCGCGACGCGTTCGGCGCCGGCCTCTTGCGGGTGAGCACGCTGACCGCGCCGGCCGCCAAGGCGTGGGCGATGCGCGACACGTTCGATGGCCTCTTGGCCGCGGTCAACCGCTGGACCCACAGCGCGCCGCCCCCGTGATCGCGTACCTGTTCGACATCGACGGCACGCTGGTGCGGGCCGGCGGCGCCGGAGCGCGCGCCCTGGCCGCGGTGATGCGCGAGCGCTACGGCGTCGAGGACGCCGCCCGCGGCGTGGCGTTCGGCGGCCGCACCGACGGCTGGATCGTCCGCCAGCTGATCCTCCGCGCGCTCGATCGCGAGCCACGGCCGGGCGAGATCGACGCCATCCTCGACGACTACCTGGCCCACCTGGGGCGCGACCTGCCGACCAGCCTGCGGGTGCTGCCCGACGCCGATCGGGTGCTGGCGTGGCTGGGCGCGCGGCCCGAGGTGCGGCTGGGCGTGGCCACCGGCAACGTCGCCGCCGGCGCCCGGGCCAAGCTCGAGACCGCCGGCCTGGCCCACCACTTCGGCTTCGGCGGCTACGGCTGCGACTCGACCGATCGCGCCGAGCTGGTCGCGGTCGCGATCACCAAGAGCGGCATCGGCGCCGGCGACACCGCGGTGGTGGTCGGCGACACGGTGCACGACGTCGCCGCGGCGCGGGCGTGCGGCGCCAGGGTCGTCGCCGTCACGACCGGCGCCGACGATCGGGCGACCCTCGAGGCCGCCGGCGCCGACGTGGTCTTCGACGGCCTCGCGCCGCTGTGCGCCTGGCACCAGGCCACGTTCGCGGCGTGACGGCGACGGCGTGAAATAGGGGCGCGCGCTGGCGCGTTGGCGCGATCGTGCAACCGGGGTGCGCTCGAGCGACGCGACGTGGCCGATGGCGCGGGGTGGCGGTGGGGCTGGCGATCGCGCTGGCCGCGGCGCTCGGCCCCGAGCGCCCGGCCACCGCGTGCGGCCCCGACTTCCCGGTCTCGCTGCTCCGCGATCGCGGCCAGGCGCTGGCCGAGCTGCCCGAGGGCAGGTTCGTCGTCGAGGCCGCCGAGCTGGTGACGCCGGCCCGTCGGTACGCGGTGGTCGGCGCCGAGCCGGTCGAGGTCGACGACGCCGACCGCGAGGAGCGGCGCCGCTACCTGGCCGGCGACTACGCCGGCGTGCTGGCGCTGCCGGCCGCCGAGCGCCAGCACCGCTCGACCTGGGCGGCGTACATGCTCGGCCGCACCACCGGCTGGCCCGCGGCCGCGGGCTACTACCGGCAGGTGCGCGCGCTGGTCGACGCCGGCTTCGCCGACGACGCCGGCCTGGCGGCGTCGAGCCTGGGCCAGGAGGCGCGGCTCCACCTCGCGCACGGCGACCGGGTGACCGCGGTGAGGCTCTACGCCGAGCAGGCCGCGCTCGGCCACCCCGACGGCGCGCCGTCGCTGCTGATCGTCGCGCGGGCGGCGATCGCCGACGGCGCCGAGGCCGGGCTGATCGCCGATCCGACCGGCCAGGCGCTGATCGCGACGTACCTCGCGACCCGCCGCGTCGAGCTGACCGACGCCGAGGCCGCGCGGGTGTGGGAGGCGCTCGTGGCCGCGCCGCGGCTCGTCGTCCCCGAGCGGCTGGCGGCGATCGCGTACCAGGAGGGCGCGTGGGATCGCGCGACCGCGCTGGTGGCGCGCGCCGGCGCGAGCCCGCTGGCGAGCTGGGTGCGGGGCAAGCTGGCGCTGCGCGCCGGCGACCGCCCGGCCGCCGATCGCGCGATGGCCGCGGCCGAGCAGGGGTACGCCGAACGCGACGGCGCGTGCGATCAGGACGGCGGCTACGACGCGTGCTGGGATCCGCGGCGCGTCGATCGGGTGCGCGGCGATCGCGCGCTGGTGGCGCTGGACGACGGCCGCTGGCTCGACGCGATGGCGCACCTGTGGGGCTCGCACGGCACCTACGCCAGCGACGTCGCGTACGTCGCCGAGCGCGTGCTGACGATCGACGAGCTCGCGCGGTTCGTGCGCGGGCTCGACGCCGGCGCGCCGGGCGACCACGACGAGTTCGCGATGGACGCCGACGCGCTGGCGGCGATCCTGGGCCGGCGGATGATGCGCGCCGGGCGCTACGCCGAGGCGCTGGCCTACCTGCCGGCCAGCGCGCGGGCCCCGGCGATGGCCTACGCCGCGGCGCGCTCGGCGCTGGCGCACACCGACGATCCGATCGCGCAGGCCGAGCTCCTGTACACGGCGTCCTTGTTCGCGCGGAAGGACGGCCTCGCGATCCTCGGCACCGCGGCGGCGCCCGACTGGGAGCTGTACGGCGCGCAGTACGATCCCGACGCCCGCTGGGACTGGGTCGAGGACACCGACCCCGATCCCGACGTCGACAACGGCCACGAGATCGTCCGCGTCGAGCGGCTGGTGCCGGGCGGCGCGGCCGAGGCCGGGCGCTACGTCGCCAGCGCGCCCGCCAGCACGCGCCGCTACCACTACCGCCACCTCGCCGCCGACCTCGCCGAGGCCGCCGCCGATCGCCTGCCGCACCGCTCGCAGGCCTACGCGATGGCGCTGTGCCAGGCGGCGACGTACGTGCACTCCACCGACCCCGAGCGCGAGCAGCGGCTGTGGCGGCGCTACGTCCGCACCGGCCCCGCCGCGGTGTCGTTCGACTTCGGCATCGACTGCCCCGCGCCCGAGTTCGCGCGGGCCCGGCGCTACCTGCCGCGCCACCGCGCGCCGTGGCCGGCGCTGATCGGCGGCGGCGTCGCCGGGCTCGCGCTGATCGCGCTGGCGCTGACGCTGTGGCGGCGTCGCCAGCGCCGGTTCGCGGCGCGGCCGTGACCGGCTACTTCGCCAGCGGCGGTGCGACGTCGACGCGGAACACCGGGATCAGGCCCATGCGCTCGTCCCACGCGGGGCTGCGCCGGTAGAACCAGTCGAGGCGCTGCGCCGGATCGGCGGCGAACGCCGGGTCCTTCAAGGCCTCGGCGAACGCGGCGGCGATCGCCGGGTCCTTCAGCAGGCCGCGCGCGACCTCCTCGGCGACGTACGGCTCCATGTACTCCTTCTTCTCGAGCGCGGCGTTGAACAGCCCCCACGCGACCAGCGCGTCGGGCGCGCTCGGCTCGAACAGGTGCAGGATCAGCCGGGCGCCGGGCTGCGCCACCGGCACGAAGATCGCGCCGCGCACCGCGCGCCGGCGCTCGCGCGCCCACGCGCCGGTGATGGTCGCGGCGGTGCGGCCCTCGAAGGTCTTGCCGAACGTCGGGCGCGCGATCCGCCACACCTCGGCGTCGAGGTCGGCGTCGTCGGCGACGCGCTGGTAGCGCAGGCCGTGGGCGTCGAGGCGCGGCGCGATCGCGGCCGCGTAGCCGCCATCGATCACGTAGCCCGCGCCCGGCGCGCGCACCGTCAGCGCCGGCACCGGGTGATCGCGCAGCGGCACGCGCCAGATCTCGGGCCGCGTCTCGTCGTACTGGGTCCAGGTGCCGCCCGACACCTCCGACGGCACGCGCTGGTAGTGGTAGCCGCGGAAGTCGATCGTGCGCGGCGTCGCCGGATCGCCGTGCGACATCAGCACGACCTCGCGGCCGGCCGCCCCGCGATCGGCGGCGTCGGCGGCGGCCTCGACGTCGCGCCAGCGGCGGCCGTGGCTGATGGCCTCGGCGAACACCGCCTCGAGGACGTGGCGGGTGGCGGCGACCCGCTCGGGGTAGGTCCGCCACGAGTGGGTCTCGACCAGGATGCCCAGCCGGTTGCGGGTCGTCGCGTAGGCCTGCGAGAAGCGCGGCGGGGCGTCGCCGTCGGTGAACCCCGACGCCGGATCGTCGTCGACGTCGAACGACGGGTAGAACGGCAGCGGCAGGTGGCCGCGCGCGGCGACCTGCGCGATCAGCGCGTCCTGCAGCGCGCGGCCCGCGGCCTCGAGGTCGTCGCCGCGGCTGGCCTTGGGCGCGACCATCACCGCGACGTCGTGCTCGAACTTGGCGCCGTCGGTGGTGTGCAGATCGACGAACACCGTCGGGTCCCAGCGGCGCCACAGCCCGAGCAGCGCCGCCATCTCGGGGGTGTCGACCTTGACGAAGTCGCGGTTGAGGTTGAGCCCGGCGGCGTTGGTGCGGAAGCCCATCTCCTCGGGGCCGCGCTGGTTGGGGCGGTTGTTCGCGCCGAACCGCTCGTGGCCGTCGACGTTGAAGATCGGCACGAACACGACGGTCGCCGCGTCGAGCAGCTCGGGCAGCGCCGCGCCGGTGACCAGGTCGCGGGCCAGCCAGAAGCCGGCGTCCTTGCCCTCGATCTCGCCGGCGTGGATGCCGGCCTCGACCAGCAGCACCGGCCGCCCGGCGCGCGCGTCGGCGGCGGGGTCGAAGCCGTGGCGCGACAGCACCAGCGCCACCAGCTCGCGGCCGGTGGCCGACGCGCCGAACGTCTCGCAGCGCGCGGCGGCCGGGTAGGCCAGCGCGAAGTCGCGGCACAGGCGCACCGCCTCGGCGTGGCGGCCGGTGGCGATCCAGCCCGAGCGCTCGCTGGTGCTGGTGAGATCGCGGGCCACCGAGGCGTGGTGGGTGCAGGCGGCGGTGAGGACGGCGAGGCACAGCCAGCGGCGCATCGCTCGTGCCTACAGCAGATCGCGATCGCTCGCCACTGCCGCACCCACGTCGCACCGGTCGCAGGCGCGCGGCCTCACCCTGGCGCGAACGTCACCTCGACGCGCGGCGGTCGATCGAGCGCGACCACCAGCGACATCCGATCGTGGCCGCGCCGCGCCAGCACGACCAGCCCCGGCACCGCGCCCTGCCGGAACTCCAGCTTCCACCCGGCGGCGGTCAGCGCGCGGCTCATCGCCCACACGCCGCGCGCCGTCGCGAGCAGCCCGCCGTGATCGAGCACCAGGTGCGTCATCGTCGGCATGCAGTGGGCGGTGCAGGCCCCGAGCCGCACCGTCGGACACCCGCCCAGCGGCACGTCGGGCGGCACGATCGCCGGGCGCGGACAGGCGGCGGCGGTGCCGGCGACGAACGCCAGCGCGAGCGCGATCCGGATCGGCATGCCGGTGACTGTCAGCGACCGGCCGCGGGGTGTCGCGCGCTCAGCTCGCGAGGCGGTGCTCGCGGACGCGGTCGACGATGTACGGCAGGCGATCCTGGCCCCAGGTCGTGTAGTCGCCGATGCGGAAGCTCGGCACGCCCCACAGCCCGGCGGCGTTGAGGTCGGCGGCGGCGTCGGCGGCGTCGGTCTTCCACGCCTCGTCGGCCATCGCCGCCCGCGCGGCGTCCCAGCCCAGGCCGGCGCGCTCGACGATCGTGCGCAGGTCGACGTAGCTCGCGAGGTCGAGGGCCTCGGCCCACACGCCGCGCATCGCCGACTCGGCGAACGCCAGGCCCTGGCCGGCGGC
This sequence comes from Myxococcales bacterium, assembly GCA_016794525.1. Classification (GTDB taxonomy): domain Bacteria; phylum Myxococcota_A; class Polyangia; order Haliangiales; family Haliangiaceae; genus UBA2376. The sequence goes on along the minus strand of JAEUJY010000131.1, from coordinate 38,942 downwards.
GGTGGCGGCGCGCATGATCGCCACCGCGTGGCGGGCGCCGGCACCGAGCGGATCGGCGATGTGGCCGAACGGGATCCCCAGGCGCTGCGCCTCGCGGTGCGCGTCCTTGGCGATGTACATCGTCTTCAGCCGCGGCATCTGCGCGCCGCGCTCGACCAGCGGCAGCACCGGCCGCAGGCGCAGGTCGACGTCGAGGTCGCGCACGATCGCGCCGATCTGCGCGATCGCGAGGTACGAGTACGGCGAGCGGAACGAGAACCACAGCTCCAGCGTCGGGCGCCCCGCCGGCAGCACCAGCTTGCGCGGCGACCCGGCCGGGCGGCGCTCGAGCAGCGGCCGGCTCGGCGTCGCGCCGGTGTCGGCGGCCAGCCGCGCCTCGAGGTAGGGCAGGCGCTCGACGCCGCCGTACCACTCCCCGCGGTAGGCGAACGAGCTGCCCTGGTAGAAGCCGGCCCGGCGGAGCTGGTCGTAGGCGGTCGCGAGGTACGGCGCGACCGACATCTGATCTTCGTTGCCGTGGCGGCCGGTCAGCGCGACCAGCTCCTTCTGATCGTTGGTCCACGCCGCCTTGGCGATCGCCAGCACGACCTGTAGCTGCTCGCGATCGGGGCGCGCCTTGATCAGCACCTGGTGGGCGCGCTTGAGCGTGCCGGGCTCGAGCGGCTTCTTGCCAGGGAAGTCGACGTCCCAGCGGGTCGCCACGTCGTGGGCGTCGCGGATCGCGTGCAGCGCGCGCAGCGCCGGCGCCGGATCGACGTCGGCGGCCGGCTCCGACACGACGTGGACCCGCACCGGCAGCGGGTAGGCCGCGGCCATCCGCTCGGCGGCCTGCGCCGCGAGGTAGCTCGCGGGGTCGCTGAGGTCGAAGTAGAAGTCGACGCCGGGCTCGGCGCGGGTGACCCGGCGCTTGAGGTCGGCGAGGGCGTGGCGCGCGTCGTCGGCGCCGAGGAACGTGGCGATGGCAGCGCCGCGCAGGCGCGAGCGAAGGGTCATGGTGCGTCGAGCTCCTCGAGACGGTAGGCGGGGTCGGCGGCGATCGCGGCGTCGGTCAGGGGGACCGGGCGCAGCGCGCCCTGGGCGAACGCGGCGAGTTGATCGCGATACCACGGCGAGGCCGGATCGCTCGAGTTGCCGTAGGTCAGAAGCGCCTTCACCGTGCGGCCGGCCGGGGTCAGCTCGACCGCCAGGATGAAGCTGGACCCGAAATCGACCGGGTAGCGAGCGTCGACCGGCGCCTCGGGCAGCGCCGTGGCGTCGAAGTGGTTCGAGGTCACGACGTTGGCGACGCCGTCGAGCTCGCGGCCGCCGGGGACCGCCACCGGGCCCTGGGGGCCGGCGGCGCGCTGCACGTCGCCGAGCGCGACGTCGGGGGCCAGCTTCGCCTCGGCGAGCGCGGCGGTGGCCGTGGCGATCGCGGCCCGCACCGCGGCGGTGTCGCGGGCCAGCCCGTCGGGCGTGAGCCGCGGCGCCTGGCGATCGTAGGGCCGCGCCCACGGCACCGGGCCACCCGCCGCCAGCGCGCGCATCAGCTCGCGCCACAGCGCGGCGCCGCGGCTGTCGACCGCGAACCGCCCGTCCCACGCGGTCAGCGCCGCGCAGCCGCGCTTGATCTGCGCGATCACCGCCGGGGCCTCGCCGGTGGGCTTGGCGGCGCACGCCGCGCGCACCTCGTCGCCCAGGCGGGCCGCGACGAACGACTGGTTCGACAGCATCGCCGCCGCCGCCTCGTCGAGCGTGAACCGATCGTCGGGGCCCGCGGCGCCGCCACCGGGCGCCAGCGCGGCCAGGTTGGCCAGCGTGCGCGCCGACGGGCGATCGCCGTCGTCGCCCCACAGCGGCGAGCGCGGCGCGGCGGCCTCGGGCGCGGCGGGGTTGGTGTGCTGGTAGCTGTCGTTGGCGTTCATGACGTAGTCGCGGCGCAGGATCCGCGGCACGCTGGCGAACGGCACCGCGCCCGGCGCGTGGGGATCGTCGGCGGCCAGGTCGTTGATCGGATCGCTGCCGTCGAGGATCACCAGCCGCTGCTCGCGCCACGCGGCGTCGACCGGCGCCATCAGCTTGCGCACCAGCTTCCACCGCCCGAGCGCGTCGTCGGACAGATCCGGCACCCGCGAGCCGTCGACGTACAGCGCGTCGCCGTCGACGTCGGCGTAGAGCGTGTTGACGAACGGCGTGCCGTGCATCGCCAGCGCCGCCTCGAACGCCGTCCGCGAGCCGGCCCGGGCCATCGCCAGGTACTGATCGAGCCCCAGCACCGACCCGGCGGCGACGTCGCGCAGCGTGAACGCGTGGCCGGTGGCCGCCGACCACGGGCTGGCGGCGATCGCGATCATCGGGCCGACCGCGCTCCGGTAGCCGACGACGTCCTCGTCGTGGATCGCGCCGTCGTCGCCGCGCACGCCGATCGCGTAGTGGGTCGCGGTGATCGGCAGCGTCTCGTCGCCGTGGCGGTAGCGCATCACCGAGTCGGGCGCGAGGTCGAGCCGGTAGATGACCTGGTGGGTCGACGCCGAGAAGGTGTGGGTCCAGGCGTGGCGCGCGGTTGTGCCGATCTGGATCGCCGGCGTGCCGAGCAGCGACACGCCGTAGACGTCGAGATCGCCGGGGATCGTCAGGTGCGCCTCGTGGAAGAGCAGGTCGCCCTGCCACGGGAAGTGCGGGTTGCCGATCAGGATGCCGCCGCCGGCCGCGGTGCGATCGCCGCCGATGGCCCAGCCGTTGGAGGCGCCGCCGCTGGTCGGCGCGGGCGCGGCGGGCGCGGCCTTGGCCTCGGGCCGCGCGTCGGCGATGGCGTCGGCGAAGAACCGCGACGACGCGATCGCCTGGATCGACATGCCGTAGGCGGCGACGTCGACGTCGGTGATCGGCTGGAGCCAGGCGGCGCCGCGGCAGGCCGCGGGCTGCGCCGCGACCGGCATGTGGGCCAGCGCGTACGAGTAGCCGGCGGCGAAGCCGGCCACCATCGCGCGGGTCTCGGCCGAGGCGGTCGGCAGCGCGGCCTTGGCCCGGGCCAGGTAGCCGAGGTGGCGGTGGACCAGATCGCTCTTCAGGTGGGCGTCGTCGGGGCCGCGCCCCAGGTAGCGGGCGCGCTCGCCGCGCACGCGGACGAAGCCGTCGGCCAGCTCGCACAGGTGGGCCTGGGCCTGGGCGTAGCCCTGGCCGAAGCCGAGCCCGCCGACGTCGGCGGCGACGATGTGCGGCACGCCGTGATCGGTCCAGCGGATCGTGGCGTGGTAGTGCGGCCGCGGGGCCGGCGGCGGGGGTGTCGGGGGCGCGGCCGGGCGCGCCGGCGGCGTCGAGCACGCCGCCACCGCGGCCAGGCACAGCAGCGTTCGCATGCACCGTATATATACGGAGCGGCCGGGGCGGTGCTAAGAGCGGGCCCGGTGTCGACCGAACCGCCTCCCGATCTCGCCGCCCTGGTGGCCCTCCTCGAGGGCCTCGCCGACGAGCCGCGCCGGGTCGCCGAGCTGACCGACGAGCTGCGCCGCCGGCTGATGGTGGCCGCCGGCAAGCTGTCGCGGCCCGATCGCTACATGCGCAAGGCGATGCGCAAGGGTCTGACCAAGAAGGCCGAGGCCGAGGCCAAGGCCGCCGATGCGGCGATCCTCGACGCCACCGGCATCCGCGCGCTGCGCAAGCTGCCGGTGTTCAGCCACCTCGGCGCGGTGCCGGCGCTGCCGCCGGGCGAGCTGATCGACGATCCGGCGGCGATCGACGCGGCGCCCGATGGCGGTGCCTGGGCCGAGGCCGAGGCCCGCCGCGACGACGCGGCGCCGCCGCGGGTGCGCGAGGCCCGCAACTGCTACGTCTGCAAGGTCGACTTCCACGACCTGCACTGGTTCTACGACCAGATGTGCCCGCGCTGCGCCGAGGAGAACTGGCAGAAGCGCAACCAGTCGACCGATCTGCGCGGCCGGGTCGCGCTGGTCACCGGCGCGCGCGTGAAGATCGGCGCCGAGATCGCCAAGAAGCTGCTGCGCGCCGGCGCCGAGACGATCATCGTGACGCGCTTCCCGGTCGACGCCGCGCGCCGGCTCGCCGCCGAGCCCGACGGCGAGGAGCTGGCCAGCCGCGCCCACGTGTTCGGCTGCGACCTGCGCCATACGCCGTCGGTGGAGGCGCTGTGCGCCCACGTCCGCGCGAACTGGTCGCGGCTCGACGTGCTGATCAACAACGCCTGCCAGACCGTGCGGCGGCCCAGCGGCTTCTACGATCACCTGCTGGCCGGCGAGGCGGTCGGCCCCGAGCAGGTCGGCCCGCGCGAGCGCGCGATGCTGGCCCGCTGGTGGGGCGTGCACCCGACCGCGGCGCCGATGCTGGGCTCGGGCGCGGCGCTGGCCACCGCCGGCGGCGAGCCGGCCGGGCTGTGGCGCGCGGCGATCCTGTCGCAGGTGCCGGTCCTGGCCGAGGACCTCGAGCGCGGCAGCCACCTGTTCCCCGCCGGCCACTACGACGCCGACCTGCAGCAGGTCGATCTGCGCGACACCAACTCGTGGCGGATGACCCTGGCCGACGTGCCGACCGCCGAGCTGCTCGAGGTGCAGCTGGTCAACGCGATCGCGCCGTTCGTGCTCAACGCGCGGCTCAAGCCGCTGATGATGGCGGTGCCGACCAAGGACGCCCACGTCGTCAACGTCTCGGCGATGGAGGGGCAGTTCTACCGCCGCTTCAAGACCGACAAGCACCCGCACACCAACATGGCCAAGGCCGCGCTCAACATGCTGACGCGCACCTCGGCCGCCGACTACGTGCGCGACGGCATCTACATGAACGCGGTCGACACCGGCTGGGTCACCGACGAGGACCCCGTGGCGATCGCCAAGATGAAGACGTCGGTGCACGGCTTCCACCCGCCGCTCGACATCGTCGACGGTGCGGCGCGCGTGCTCGACCCGGTGTTCGCCGGGCATGCCAGCGGCAAGCACCTGTGGGGTCGGTTCTTGAAGGACTATCACGACACGCCGTGGTGAGCGGGACGGGCACGGGGAGGACGGGGATGGGGACGGAGACGGAGACGGGATCGGGCACGGACACGGGCACGGGCACGGGCTCGACGGCGACCTGGACGGCGGTGGCGGCCTCGGCGCACTCGCCGGCGGCGATGCGGTAACGGGCGGCGCGATCGTGGCCGTCGCGGCGGCCGCCCTCGGCGGTGTTGAGCGCGGCGCTGGTCGCGGCGCGGCGCAGCTGATCGGCGAGGTTGTTGTCGCGGAGCTCGATCTCGGCGATGAGCGGGCGGACGGCGACGATGAACTCACGGGCGATGGTCAGGGCTTCGAACACGACGGGCTCCTTGGGTGTGGCTCTCACCCGCCACGCGCCCTGGAGCGCACGGGGCGTGCCCACGACCAGCCATGGGCACTGTCCCCGCCGGGTCGTGGGCGCGGCCCGCTGCGCGACGGGCGCGCAGGGTGAGCCACACCCAAGGAGCCGGCGTGCGAGACGCGACCTGCGCGCGGTGAGGCGGCGGTGGTCGCTGCGTGTCGAGCGCGGTGCGCGTGAAGGCTCGCGGAGTGTGCACCCGCGGCGGAAAGCGATGCGGCGAGGATCGCCGATGCGATTCGCGCACCGCTTTCGGCCGACGGGGACGGTGACGGGATCCGGATCCGTGACCGTGACCGCGACCGCGACCGCGACCGTGACCGTGGCCGCGACCGCGACCGCGACCGTGACCGCGACCGTGACCGCGACCGGGAATCGGGGACGGGAATCGTGGACGGGAATCGGGCACGGGCACGGGCACGGGGACGGGCACGGGGGGCGGCCCTTACACGGCGCTGACACGGCGGGGTGGCGGAGGTGGCACACTGGGGGCGTGCGCATCCTGGTCGTCGAAGACGAGGCGAGCCTGCGGGAAGGCTTGACCGATCTGCTGGGTGGCGATGGCCACGAGGTGGCGGCGGTGGCGGATGGCGTGGCGGCGGTCGAGCGCGGGCTGGCCGAGGCGTGGGATCTGATCGTGCTCGACCTCATGCTGCCGCGGCTGTCGGGCATGGACGTGTGCCGGCGGCTGCGCGCGGCGCGGCCGGGCATGCCGATCTTGATGCTGACCGCGCGCGGCAGCGAGGATGACAAGGTGCGCGGGCTGGGCGAGGGCGCCGACGACTACGTCACCAAGCCGTTCTCGGCGCGCGAGCTGCTCGCCCGGGTGCGGGCGCTGGGCCGGCGGGCGCCGGCCGAGGTGATCGAGCACCTCGACGTCGACGGGCTGGTGGTCGACTTCGGCCGGTTGACCGCGCGCCGCGGCGACGCGACGATCGCGTTGACGCCGCGCGAGGCCGGCCTGCTGCGCTGGCTGCACCGGCAGCGCGGTCGCGCGGTGTCGCGGGCCGAGATCCTCGAGCAGGTGTTCGGCCAGCGCGGCGACCTGCACACGCGCGCGGTCGACATGGCGATCGTGGTGCTGCGCAAGAAGATCGAGCGCGACCCGGCGCACCCGCGGATCGTCGTCTCGGTGAAGGGCGCGGGCTACGCGTGGGGGATCGAGGCATGAGCGGCGGGCGCACCGCGATCGTCGCGGCGCTGGTCGGCGGCGCGATCGCGATCGTGCTGCTCGGCTGGTACCGCGCCGGCATGCGCGAGGTCGACGGCCAGGTGGCCGCCGCGATCGCCGCGCAGCGGAGCGCCGCCCACGACGCCGAGGTCGCGGCGGCGGCGGCCGTGACCGCGCGGCTCGAGGCGCTGCGGATCGCCGAGAGCGCGCGGCCGTACCTGCACTACCAGAACCTCTTCCACGATCCCGCCGGCGCCAGCGAGGGTCTGGCGGTGACGCCGTCGCCGCTGGCGCCCGGCCCCGCCGACGCGCTGGTGGCGCTGCACTTCCAGATCGACGAGGGCGGCGCGGTGTCGTCGCCCAGCATCAACGACGAGCTCCCCGAGACGGTGCAGTCGATCGCGCCCGATCGACCGGCGCTGGCCGGGGTGCTGGCGGTCAAGGACGAGCTCACCGCCGTCGCTGCGCGCGGCGCGGTCCGGGTCGCCGCCGAGCCGGTCCAGGTCGCGGTCGCGCCGACGCGGCGCCAGGTCGCGAACGCGGCGCTGGGCAACCAGGCCGGCGACGTGCAGATGCAGATGCCGATGCAGGAGCCGAGCGTCCAGACCATCGAGCTGCCGCCCGAGGCCTACGCCCAGAACCAGATGACCAACCAGATCTTCGCGCAGACCCGGCGCGCGCCCGCGACCAAGGCGCCGCCGCCGGTGCCCGACGTGCCGCCACCGCCGCGGGCGCCGCGCGCGCCGCGCAAGGTGACCCCGGCGCCGCCGGTGGTGATCACGGTGGCGCCGCTGGTGTGGACGTCGACGACGATCGCCGGCGCGCGGGCGCTGGTGGCGGTGCGCCAGGTGATCACGCCCGACGGCGCGCGCACCCAGGGCCTGGTGGTGCAGCGCGAGCAGGTCGCGGCGTGGCTCGCCGCGCAGGCGCCGACGCGCCCTGCCGATCGCGTCGCGTCGCCGCCGACGCTGGTCGACGCGGGCGGCACGCCGCTGGGGCTGGTCGGCGCCCCGTGGTCGGTGCAGATCGACGTCGACGCGGCGCTGGCGAACCTGGGCGACGTGGCCGCGCTGCGCCGCGGCGACTTCTTGATCAAGTTCGTGCCGGTCGCGGTGATGGCGGTGCTGTGCGGCCTGCTGGTGGTCGGCGTCACCGCGCGCAGCGAGCGCCTGGCCCAGGAGCGCGCGCGCTTCGCCGCCGCGGCGGCCCACGAGCTGCGCACGCCGCTGGCCGGCATCCAGCTCTACGGCGACATGCTGGCCGACGAGCTCGGCGATCCGGCCAAGCACAAGGACTACGCGCACCGCATCTCGGTCGAGGCCGCGCGCCTGGGCCGGGTGGTGGCCAACGTGATGGGCGTGTCGCAGCTCGAGCGCGGCGCGCTGGCGGTGCGCCCCGAGCTCGGCGACGCGGTGGCCGCGGTCGCCGACGCGATCGAGCGCGCGCGGCCCGGGCTCGAGCGCGCCGGCGCCACCGTCGAGCTGGTCGCGCCCGCCGCGGCGACCGCGCGCCTCGATCGTGACGCCGTCGCGCGCATCGTCGGCAACCTGCTCGACAACGCCGAGAAGTACGCCCGCGGCGCCGCCGATCGCACGATCACCGTGACCGTCGCCGAGGTCGACGGCGCGGTCGAGATCGCCGTGCGCGATCGCGGGCCCGGCCTGCCGGCGGCGCTGCGCCGCGGCCGCTTCCAGGCGTTCCGCCGCGCCGCCGGCGACGACGCGCCGCCGGGCCTCGGCCTCGGCCTCGCGCTGTCGAGCGCGCTCGCGGCCGCGATGGGCGGCGGGCTGATCCCGCGCACCGTCAGCCCGGGCGCCGAGCTAGTGCTGCGCCTGCCGGCGGCCTGAGGCCCCGAGATCCGGATCCCGATCCCGTCCCCGTCTCCGTGCCCGTGCCCGTGCCCGTGCCCGTGCCCGTCTCCGATCCCGTCCCCGTCCCCGTCTCCGATCCCGTCCCCGTCCCCGTCCCGTCCCCGCCTCCCGCTCACCCCGCGTCGGTGCGCACGTACTCGAAGTCGACCGGCTTGCCGTCGATGCCCTTGGCCGGCGCGGCGATCCAGTTGGCCATCTGGCCCGGCGTCATCACCGCGCGGGTCTGCAGCGAGCGCACGAACCCGCGGTCGGCGTCGCTCGGCAGCCACTCGCCCTGGCGGCGCTCGAACTCGGCGCGGCTGATCAGCGCGCCATCGGGCGTGAAGCAGGCGTCGGCGTAGGCGCCGATCTGGCGGTGGAAGCGGCGGCTCGGCAGCGTCAGCCGCAGATCGAGCCCGGCCTTCTCGAGCGTCTTGTTCCAGCGGTCGACCGCGCGCTGGCAGTCCTCGAGGTAGTCGGAGCGCACGTCCTCGTTGAGCGCCAGCCGCTCGGCGATCTCGCGCTCGACCAGCTTGCCGTCCTCGACGAGGCTCAGCGTGCGCACGCCGGTCGCGGCGTGGTCGGCGTAGCGCCGCTCGTGGGCGCGGCCCTTGAGCCCGGCCGCGAAGTAGGTCGCGGCGTTCGACGACACCTCGCCGCCGAACAGGTCGAGGCACAGCGAGCACCACAGGTTGATGTACTTCTGGATCAGCGGCAGCGGGATGCCGCCCTGGGCCGCGGCGTCGCCGTTGGGATCGAGCCTGGTCAGCTCGGCCGAGCGGCGGACGATCCGATCGACGCCGGTCTCGCCGACGAACAGGTGGTGCGCCTCCTCGGTCAGCATGAACCGGCACGACCGCGACAGCGGGTCGAACGCGCTCTCGGCCAGGGACAGCAGCTGGTACTTGCCGTCGCGGTCGGTGAACATCGTGAACATGAAGAAGTCGACCCAGTCCTCGACCGGCGCGTTGAACGCCCCGAGGATGCGCGGCTTGTCGGCCGAGCCGGCGCGGCGGGCCAGGAGCTCGTCGGCCTCGTCGCGGCCGTCCTTGCCGAAGTGCGAGTGCAGCAGGTAGACCATCGCCCACAGGTGGCGGCCCTCCTCGACGTTGACCTGGAACAGGTTGCGCAGGTCGTAGAGCGAGGGGCAGATCGCGCCGAGCCGGCGCTGCTGCTCGACCGACGCCGGCTCGGTGTCGGCCTGGGTGACGATCAAGCGGCGCAGCGCGGCGCGGTGCTCGCCCGGCACCTCCTGCCACACCGGCTGGCCCACGTGATCGCCGAAGCCGATGCGCCGGTCGGGCTCGGCGTCCGACAGGAAGATGCCCCAGCGGTAGTCGGGCATCTGCACGTAGTCGAAGTTGGCCCAGCCCTCGGCGCCGACGTCGATCGCCGTGCGCAGGAACACCTGGTGGCGGAGGAAGCCCTCGGGGCCCATCTCCTTCCACCAGTCGACGAAGCGCGGCTGCCACTGCTCCAGCGCTCGCTGCAGGCGGGGATCGCCCGCGAGGTTGACGTTGTTGGGGATGCGCGCGCCGAGGTCGACCGTCGTCATTGAGGGCGAGCGGTCAGCAAGATCGGCGCCGAGGCGGTGACGCCGATTCGCGCAGGACTTGCGACGCCGGCGCGCGCGCGCCGATCGGCCGCGAAAAGGCCGCGCGCACTTGATCAGCGACAAGAACTATACTGCGCAACAGATCCGGTGATGTGAAGTATAGTGCGCTGCCCTCGCGCCGCCTCACAGCACCATCGACAGCCGCCGGCGGAACGCGTCGGAGGTCTCGCTGCGCAGGCCGATGACCCGGAACACCACCAGCATCGCCTTGCGGGCGGCCTCGTCGTTCCACCGGCGGTGATCGGCGACCAGCGCCAGCAGGCCCTCGAGCCCGCCGGGCACGTCGCCGCGCACCACCTGATCGATCGCCCGGGCGAACCGCGCGGCCGGCTCGGCGCCGTCGCCGCGATCGGCGGCGGTGGTCGCGGCCAGCGCCGCCAGCTCGCCGATGGCCTCGGCGACGTCGGCCTCGGGCGCGGTCGCCGGCACCGCGGCGGCGTGGCGGGCCGCGCCGTCGACGTCGCCGGCCGCGAGCGCGCAGCGCGCGAGCACGGCGTGGGCGGTCGCCGCCGCCGCCGCCGCCGGCCCCGCGGCCAGCGCGGCCTCGGCGTGGGCCCGGGCGTCGGCCAGATCGCCCAGCGCCAGCGCGTGGGCGGCGTCGTGGGCGCGCTCGCCGGCCTCGCTCGGCACGTGCTCGTCGAGGAACGCCCGGATCTGCGCCTCGGGCAGCGCGCCGACGAACTCCGCCACCACCTCGCCGCGGTGGAACAGCTTCACCGCCGGGATGCTGCGGATCTCGTAGCGGCGCGCGACCTCGGGGTTGGCGTCGGTATCGAGCTTGACCACCGCGACCCGCCCGGCCTCGCTGGCGGCGATGCGCTCGAGCACCGGGCCCAGCGCGCGGCACGGCCCGCACCACGCGGCCCAGAAGTCGACCAGCACCGGCTCGGCCTGCGAGCGCGCCAGCACGCTGGTGGCGAAGTCAGCGTCGGTGGCGTGGGAGACGGCGCCGGTGGGATCGCTCATGGGCTCACGCTGGGTCCGGAACCCGATCGCGGCAAGCCTCGGCGGCGCCGAACGCGAGCTGGGCGCCGTCGAGCCCGCCGTGGGCGGCCAGGTACGCCGCGGTGGACGGCGCGGCCGCGGCGAGGCGCCGCAGGCCGGCCTGGCCGTACTCGTCCGCGACCCAGCGCTCGAACAGGTACGGCTCGCGATCGACCAGCCGGCCGCGCGGCCCGGCGGCGATCGCGGCGGCCAGCTCGGCGACGCCGACGCCGGTCACCGCCGAGGTCACGATCACCGGGCGCGCCGCGGTGCCCAGCCGCAGCGCCGCGGTCAGCGTCGCGGCGGTGGCGCCGGCGGCGCTGCCCAGGTCGCCCTTGCTGATCACGAAGCCGTCCGGGACCTCCATCACGCCGGCCTTGAGGAACTGGATCGCGTCGCCGCCGTGCGGCTGCACCACCAGCCACGTCGTGTCGGCGATGCGCACGATCTCGATCTCGCCCTGGCCGACGCCGACGGTCTCGACGATCACCGTCGCGAACAGCCGGGTCAACAGCCGGCACACCTGGTGGGTGGCGCGGGCCACGCCGCCGGCGATCGCGCCCGAGGCCTGGCTGCGGAAGTACAGCCGCGGGTCGTCGCCGGCGAACCGCACCCGCGTGCGATCGCCGAGCAGCGCGCCGCCGGTCAGCGGGCTCGACGGATCGACCGCGACGACGGCGACGTTGCGCTCGCCGGCGGCCAGCAGCGCCCCGGCCAGCGCGCCGACCAGCGTCGACTTGCCGACGCCGGGCGCGCCGGTGAGCCCGACCACGCGCCCGATCGGGCGGTCGGCCAGCGCCGCCAGGATCGCCGCGCGGCGCGGCGCCGCCTGCGGCCGCGGATCCTCGAACGCCGACACCAGCCGGGCGATCGCGCGCTTGTCGCCGTGGCGCGCCGCGGCGCACAGCGCGGCGTCGGTCATGCCGCGGCGCCCTCGACGACGTCGAGCATGCGGCTCATCACCTGGGCCAGGTCGTAGTCGGCCGGCGTGAACACGGCGCGCACGCCCAGCGCCTCGAGCCGCGCGACGTCGGGCCTGGGCACGATGCCGCCGACCACCACCGGGATGTCGCCGCCGCCCCTGGCGCGCAGGCCGTCGATCACCTGCGCCGCCAGCTCGAGGTGCGAGCCCGACAGGATCGACACGCCGACCAGGTCGGCGTCCTCCTCGACCGCGCTGACCGCGATGTCGTCGGGCGCCAGCCGGATGCCGGCGTAGATGACGTCCCAGCCGGCGTGGCGCGCCGCCACCGCGATCACCTCGGCGCCGTTGGAGTGGCCGTCGAGGCCGGGCTTGCCGACCACCAGCCGGGGCCGGCGGCCGTGGGCGGCCGCGAACGCCTCGACCCGGGCCCGCAGCGCCGCGGCCTGCGCCGGCGGCAGCTCGAGCGACTGGCCGTCGACGCCGGTGATCGCGCGGTACTCGCCGAACACCGCGCGCAACGCGTCGGCCCACTCGCCGGTCGTCACCCGCGCCAGCGCGCACGCGATCGACGGCTCCATCAGGTTGTCGCCGCGCTTCGCGGCCGCGGTCAGCTCGGCCAGCGCGGCGGCCACCCGCGCCGGATCGCGGCGCGCCTTGGTCGCCGCCAGGGCCGCGAGCGCGTCGTCGACCGCCGCCGGATCCGCCGAGAACCGGCCGCCGTCCTCGCCGGTGGTGAGCGGCGAGGGCAGGCCGTCGGTCCACGCGTTGACGCCGACCACCACCTGCGCGCCGCTGCCGATGCGCGCCATCCGCTCGGTCATCGAGCGCACCAGCGCCTGCTTCATGTAGCCGGCGTCGACCGCGGCCTGCACGCCGCCCATCGCGATGATGCGGTCGAGCTCGGCGCGGGCGCCCTCGACGATGCTCGCGGTCTTGCCGGCCACCGCCGGGTTGCCGTCGAACAGGTCGGGGTACTCGAGCAGGTCGGTCTCGTAGGCGAGGATCTGCTGCAGCCGCAGCGCCCACTGCTGATCCCACGGCCGCGGCAGCGACATCGCCTCGTTCCACGCCGGCAGCTGCAGCGCGCGGCACCGGGCCTTGCGCGACAACGTCACGCCCAGCGCCTCGAGCAGGATCCGCCACGCGTTGTTCTCGGGCTGCGGCTCGGTCAGGCCCAGCGAGTTGACCTGCACGCCGTAGCGGAACAGCCGCAGCTTGGGATCGGTGACGCCGTAGCGCTCGCGGGTGAGCTCGTCCCACAGCTCCGCGAACGCCCGCATCTTGCACATCTCCTCGACGAAGCGGATGCCGCTGTTGACGAAGAACGACAGCCGGCCGACGCAGCGGGCGACCGCCGCGGCGTCGATCCGGCCGCGCGCCTTGATGCGATCGAGCAGCCCGACCGCGGTGGCCAGCGCGAACCCGACCTCCTGCACCGGCGTCGCGCCGGCCTCCTGCAGGTGGTAGCTGCAGACGTTCGACGGGTTCCACTCGGGCAGCCGGTCGACGCAGTACTCGTAGGTCTCGGCGATCAGCCGCAGCGAGTGCTCGGGCGGGAAGATGTACGTGCCGCGCGCCAGGTACTCCTTGACGATGTCGTTCTGGATCGTGCCGCGCAGCTTGGCCTCGGCGACGCCGCGCTCGCGCGCCAGCGCCACGTACAGCGCCAGCAGCCACATCGCCGTGCCGTTGATCGTCATCGACGTGTTCATCCGCTCGAGCGGGATGCCGTCGAACAGCAGGTGGAAGTCGTCGAGCGAGTTGATCGGCACGCCGACCTTGCCGACCTCGGGCCGCGCGATCGGCGCGTCCGACGAGTAGCCGCACTGGGTCGGCAGATCGAACGCGATCGACAGGCCGGTCTGGCCGCGCTCGAGGCCGGCGCGGTACAGCGCGTTCGACGCGCGCGGGCTGGAGTGGCCCGCGTAGGTGCGGAAGATCCACGGCGCGTCGCGGCTGGGAGCGCCGGTCGCGTCGGTGAGCTGGTACGAACCGGGGGGCGTCGACATCGCCGCTACTATACGCGCGGTTTGCCGCGCCGCGTCGTAGCGAACAGCGCCACCGCGAGGCCCGCGAACACCACCGCGCTGCCGAGGTAGGTGCGCGGGCCGACGCGCAGCTCGCGCTCCCAGATCGCGTCGACGAACAGCGCCACCACCGGCAGCACCAGCACCAGCGTGCTCGACGCCATGAGCGTGAGTCGCTGAAGCAGCCACAGCCACGCCGCGAACGTGACGATCGACCCCATCAGCGCCAGGTAGATCAGCGCCCAGGTGGCGTCGCGCGGCGGCGGCCACGGCAGCGGCGCCGGGCCGCGCGCCAGCACCGCCAGCGTCAACGCCGCCGCGGTCACCGCCAGGAACACCAGCGTCGACACCAGCGGGTGGACGTCCTGGGCCTCGCGCTTGAGGATGAACGAGTACGAGGTCGACGCCGCGACCGCCGCCAGGATCATCGCCAGCCCCGCCGCCTGCCGCGACGACACCTGCCAGCGCTCGGCGAAGATCAGCGCGACGCCGGCCAAGGCGATCACCGCGCCCAGCAGATCGGTGCGGCGCACCGCCTCGGCGCGCGTCGCCGTCAGCAGCGCCGCCAGCATCAGCGGCTGGGTCGCGAACAGCACGGCGGCGAGGCCGCCCGATACCCGCTCCTCGCCGAGGTAGACCAGCCCGTAGGACACCGCGTCGAGGACGCCGGCGACGACGATCCACGCCCACGCGCGGCGGCCCCGCGGCCACGGCCCGAGCCGCGCCGCCACCACCACCGGCGCCAGCACCACGGCGGCGATCGCGAACCGCAAGGCCGCGGCCTCGAGCGACGGATAGCCGCCGGGCCCGGTGCAGATCCGGATGACGTGCCACGTGGTCCCCCACACGATCGCGCACAGCAGGTAGGCGAGGACGACCGGCACGGGGGGCGAGTGGTAGCGCGCCGGGGCCGGCGTGTCACGGCGGCGATCGGCGCTACGCTGCCGCATGACCACCCTCGCCGATCGCGCTGGCCGTGACGTCCCTGCCGCCGCCGGCCGCCTGGTCGGCGCGCCGCTCCACGCGCTGGCCCGCGAGCTGGGGCCGCCGTGGGCGATCGTCGGCGACGAGCTGCGCCGGCGCTACCCGTTCGCCGACTTCGCGGCGGCGGCGGCGTTCGCCGCGGCGGTGGCGCCGCTGGCCGACGCCGACGATCACCACCCCGAGCTGATCGTCGGCTGGGGCCGCGTCGACGTGCGGCTGTCGACCCACGACGTCGACGGGCTGTCGGCGCGCGACTTCATCCTGGCGGCCAAGCTCGACCGCGCGTACGCCGACGCTCGATGACGCGGCCGCCGGCGCGCCGCCGCTACTCGATCGTCGAGCCGCTGACCTGGATCGGTCCGTCGCCGAGGTAGAAGATGCCGGGGAAGCCCTGGGTCTCGAAGCCGTCGGACGGGTTGCGCTGCAGCACCGAGTCGGTGATGACCAGGTGGCCGGTGCGGTCGTTGGAGACGAAGAAGATGCCGCCGCCGCCCTCGTTGGCGTGGTTGTCGGTCATCGCGACGCCGCACAGCGACAGCGTGAAGGTGTTGCCGTCGTTGTAGATCGCCGCGCCGCTGCCGCCGCCGTCGGTGCCGCTGCGCGCCGGGTTGGCGCCGACGCCGATCGCGGTGTTGAACGCGAACCGGCTGTTGATGACCGTGTGCGAGACGCCGATGCTCGACAGGCCGCCGCCGTTCGAGCAGGTGTTGCCGTGGGTGGCGTCGCCGCCGAAGGTGGTGTTGACGACGTACACCGGCAGCGGCTCGGCGGCGCCGGCCGGCTGGTACTGGCTGAGCGTCCGCACCGACGCGCCGCCGACGTCGGGGCCGCTGGCGTCGCAGCGGTTGCCGAAGAACCGGCTGTTGACGATCTTGAACCGGCCGCCGCGCACGAAGATCGCGCCGCCGCCGTCGGGGTCGAGGCCGGTGGCGTCGCCGTTGACGAACGTCAGGTTCTGCACCGTCAGCTGCGGGTGATCCTGGTTCTGGCAGTGCGAGGTGGTCCAGTGCTGGGCCTCGTCGCAGGTGTTCATGTACAGGATGCGGTGCTGGCCCTGGCCGTCGAGCGCGACCTTGCCGGCCCCGTCGATGACGATCTTCGGGCCGGTGTCGTTGAAGATCTTGGCGGTCTCGGTGAGCTTGATCGTCACCGGGTCCGGGCCGCAGGCGAAGGTGATCACGCCGCCGCGCGCGACCGCCGCGACGAACGCGGCGCTGGTGCAGCTGGCCGCGGTGCCGTCGCCGACCACGGTGGTCGGGGTCGAGCTGTCCTCGGGCGCGGCCTCGGCCGGGATCGCGCAGTGGCCGTCGGGGTTGCCGGCGGGCGGGCCGTCGGCCGGGTTGGCCAGCGGGTTGTCGACGTCGACCCCGCCGTCACCGCCGCACGCCGTGAGCACGAGCATCGCGAAGGCCGCGTGGCGCGAGTTCCCCATGGTGGGAGTCTATCACCCGCTCCGGTCGAGATCCTCGACGCCGCGCCGGCCGTCCAGCGTCAGCTCCCACGTGTGGGGTGCCGGTAGCTCGGCGGTGTACAGCGAGCGCTTGTCGACGGCGCGGGCCAGCGCGGTGGCGGTCGCGGTCGCGACCAGGAGCGGCAGCGCGATCGCGTAGTCGCCCGACAGCTCGAACGCCAGCACCGCCGCCATCAGCGGCGCGTGGGTGGTGGCGGCGGTCGCGGCGGCCATGCCGACCAGCGCGTAGCCGCCGGCGGGGGCCAGCGGGCCGGCGCCCAGCTGATCGAGCCCGGCCGCCACCAGCGCGCCGGCGCCGCCGCCGATCAGCAAGATCGGCGTGAAGACGCCGCCCGGGCTGCCGCTGCCGACCGACGCGGTGGTCGCGGCGAGCTTGGCGATCATCAGCACCGCGATCGCCCCGATCGCGAGCCGCTCGTCGAGCATGTCGGCCAGCGGCTCGAAGCCGTTGCCGGCCACCGCGGGCACGCCGATCAGGATCGCGCCCACCGCGGCGCCGCCGAGCGCGGCGCGCCACGGCTGCGGGATCCGCGCCAGCGCGCGCGCGGTGGCGTGCAGCGCGGCGACGAACGCCAGGCCGGCCAGCGCGCCGGCCACGCCGACGCCGACGAACGCCAGCAGCTCGGCCGGCGACGCCAGGGCGAAGGCGCGCTGGCCGTAGAGCGGCCCGGCGCCGCCGGTGGCCCGGGTGATCACCGTCGCGATCACGGTCGCCAGCGCGATCGGCACGACCGCGTCGATCACGAACACGCCGATCACGATCTCCAGCACGAACAGGATCGCGGCCAGCGGCGTGTTGTAGGCGGCGGTGAAGCCGGCCGCGCAGCCCGCGGCGATCGCGATGCGCTGATCGGTGCCGCTCAGCGCGAACCGCTGGCCGACCACCTTGCCCAGCGCGCCGCCGACCTGGATCAGCGGCGCCTCGCGGCCGATCGACCCGCCGCTGACGATCGCGCACCAGGTGGCGCCGGCGCGCGCCAGCGTGGCCCGCAGCGACAGCCGCACCCGGCCGAGCGCGACCGCCTCCATCACCGCGCCGACGCCGCCCGGGCCGCGCACGGCGAACCGGACGATCGTCCCCGCGGCGAGCGCGCCGACGGTCGGCGCCAGCAGGCGCAGCCACCACGGCGCGGCCATCATCGCGGCGACGACGCCGTCCTCGCCGCTGGCCGCGGCGACCGATCGGAACAGCGCCTCGCGGAAGCCGATCGCGAACAGGCCCGAGGCGACCGCGACCACCACCACCGCGGTCGCCATGCGCAGCGCGCGTGGCCACGCCAAGGGGGTGCCGGGCGACATCGCCCCAGCCTACCCCCAACCCGCCCGCGCAACCCGCTCCGTGCGATCGTGTCTGCCCGATGATGATCGCTCGAACGATGCGCGCCGCGGCGCTCGCGGCCGCGCTGGTGGGGTGCCACCCGGCGCCGCCGGTCGCGCCCAACCCGCCGCCCGCCGCCGTCGCGCCGACGCCACCCGCGCCGCCGAGGTGGCCGGTGCCGCTGCGCGTCTACCAGTGGCGCGCCGAGGGCCTGATCGAGCTGGGGCGACTCCCCGGCCTCGCCGGGCTGCCGGCGGAGCCGTACCTCGTCGAGCCGGTGACGTGGCCGGCCGATCGCGACGCGTGGTGGGCGCTGACCGACGAGCTGGTCGCCCACCGCGTCGCCGGGCTGGCGCTCCGCGATCACCCGGTCGGCGTCGAGGACGTCGAGGCGCTGGCGCGGCTGCTGCCGCTCCGCTACCTCGACCTGGCCGGCGCGTCGCTGGCGCCGCCGGCGATCGCCGAGCTGGCCAGCGCGCGCGAGCTCGCGCTGCTCGGCCTGGCCGGCACCGAGGTGACCGATGCCGACGCGGCGGCGCTGGTCGCGCAGCTGCCGGCGCTGCGGGTGCTCGACCTGCGCGCTACCGGCGTCGGCGATCGCACGATCGCGGCGGCCGCGGCGGTGCCGGGCCTGACCTCGCTGCTGCTGGCCGACACCGCGGTCACCGACGCCGGCGGCGCGGCGCTGGCGACCGCGACGCACCTCGAGCAGCTCGACCTGTCGGGGACGACGGTCGGGCCGCGCGCCGCGGCGGCGGTGGCCGGCGCCCCGCTGATCGAGCTGCGCCTCGCCCGCACCCAGGTCGGGCGCGCCGCGGCGGCGCTGGCGCCGCTCGCGCCGACGCTGGTCCGGCTGGATCTCGGCGATCAAGACGTCGACGACGCCAGCCTGACGTGGCTGAGCACCGCGGTCGGGCTCACGGAGGTCGCGCTCGGCGGCACGAAGGTCGGCGACGCCACGGCGCGGCAGGTGCTGGCGTTGCCGGCGCTGCGCGATCTCGATCTGGCCGAGACCCGGATCAGCGCCGCGGCGGCGGCGGCGCTGGCCAACCTGGCCACGCTCGAGAGCGTCGACCTGAGCGCGACCCGGGTCGACGACGGCGCGGCCGCGGCGCTGCTGGCGCTGCCGGCGCTGACGATGCTGCGCCTCGACGACACCGCGGTCGGCGATCGCGCGCTGGCCGGCGCGAGCCCGCCGGCGCTGCGCGAGCTGTACCTCGCGCGGACCAAGGTCACCGACGACGGCCTGGCGCTGCTCGATCGCACGCCGGCGCTGGTGGCGCTCGGGCTGCGCCGCGACAACGTCGGCGCCGCGACGGTCGCGCGGATCGCGCGGCTGACCGCGCTGACCACGCTCGATCTCGGCGAGACCCCGCTGCCGCCCGACGCGCTGGTCGCGCTGGCGCCGCTGGGGGCGCTCACGCGGCTGTACGTCGATCGCACGCGATCGTCGGACGCGGTGATCGCGGCGGTGGCGCAGGCGCGGCTGACGACGCTGCACGCGGCGGGCACCGAGATCTCGGATGTCAGCTTGCCGGCGCTGGCGGCGATGCCGCTCGAGGAGCTGACGGTCGGCGAGACGAGGATCAGCGCGGCGATCGTCGATCGGCTGGCGGGCTGGCCGCGGCTGCGCAGCCTGTCGCTGCTCGGGCTGGACGTCGACGACGTCGCCGCGGCGAAGCTGGTGACCGCGCCGCGGCTGCGGGTGCTCGACCTCGGCGGGACGGCGGTGGCGGCGACCGCGCCGCTGGTGCAGCTGCGCGCGCTGACGACGCTGGGGCTGTCGGCGACGCGGGTCGAGGTGGCCGGGATCGCGGCGCTGCAGGCGCTGCCGCGGCTGCGGGAGGTCGGGCTGGCGTCGCTCGGCCTCGACCGCGCGGTGCTGCCGGTGCTGCGCGGATTCAAGGCGCTGCGGTGGGTCGACCTGCAGGGCAACCGGATCGCGGCGAAGGAGGCGGCGAAGGCGCTGCCAGGGATCGAGCTCGCGAAGTGAGACCGCGACCGCGACCGTGACCGCGACCGCGACCGTGACCGCGACCGCGACCGCGACCGCGACCGTGACCGCGACCGCGACCGCGACCGTGACCGTGACCGTGACCGTGACCGGAGTCGGAGCCGGAACCGGGGACGGAGACGGGAACGGGACGGAGACGGAGACGGGGACGGAGACGGGGACGGAGACGGGAACGGGGACGGGGACGGGGACGGGGACGGGGACGGAGGCGGGGACGAGGGCGGGGCGAGGGCGAGAGGCGGAGCCGAAGATCGACCACTGAATCATCCTCGGGCCTTGCCATCTCCGTCGTCGCTGTTATATTCGCCCAATCAAATGGCGGCGGCGAAGGGGCAGCAGCGGCGACGATCCAAGGCTCGGCAGCTCGGCCTGCCCGGCACAGCCGCGCCGCCGCGGCGGGCCGCGAGCAGCCCGAGCGGGCACGGCGGCAAGCGGCGCGGCGCCGGGCGCAAGCGCGCGCTGCCGGGGCGGGCGCGTGGCCCGCACCGGACGCGGCCGTTCCACGACGCGCGCCTGCCGGTGCACGTCGTCCTGCGGGTGACCCAGGAGGTCGGCCGGCTGCGCCGTCGCAAGGCCTACGCCGCCGTGCGGCTCGCGCTGATCGCGCTCGTCCTCGCCGGGCGCCGCGGCTTCCGCGTCGTGCACCTGTCGATCCAGCGGCACCACATCCACCTGCTGTGCGAGGCCGACGACCGCCGCGCGCTCGCCAACGGCGTGCGGGCGCTGTGCATCTCAGCCGCGAAGCGGCTGAACCGCGCGGTCACCATCGCCGGCGGCGCGCCGCGAACCGGCCGCGTCTTCACCGATCGCTACCACGCCACGCCGATCACCCGGCCGCGCCAGGCGCTCCACGCGCTGGCCTACGTGCTCAACAACTGGCGGCGCCACCACGACGATCACGCGGGGCTCGGCGAGCGCCGCGCGGCGGTCGATCGCTACTCCAGCGGCGTCGCCTTCGCGGGCTGGGCCGAGCGCGATGGCGTGCCGTTCGCGTGGCCCGCCGGCTACGAGCCGCTGCCGATCGCGCGCCCGACGACCTGGCTCCTCCGCGGCGGCTGGAAGCGCGGCGGCCCGCCGCCGAGCCTGTGGGAGGTGCCGGGGCCGCTGACGTGACTCACCGGCCCGCTGGCAACGGCGACGACGACGGATCCGACGCGGACGCCGACGCGGACGCCGGCTCCGGCTCCGGCTCCGACTCCGGCTCCGGCTCCGGCGCCGATTCCGGGTCCGGCTCCGGCATCCCCGTCCCCGTCCCCGTCCCCGGCGCCGCTGCCGATGCCGCCGCCGGCTCCGCCTCCCTCGCCGTCCCCGGCGGCGGCGCCGCAGCAGCAGCAGCGCCGGCTCGACGCCGGTGTCAGTTCGCCAGGACGCCGGGGAAGCGGAGCAGCCGGGGTTGCCAGCGGGCGCGGGCCGGCGTCACGTCGAGGGCGCGACGCACGATGGCGTCGAGCTGGCCCCACTCGATCAGAAAGGCGTCGTGGCCGTGGGCGCTGGTGATGAGCTCGAGGCGCGCGTCGGTGCCGCGGGCGGCGAGGGCGCGGACGAGGGCGTCGCCGTGGGTCGGCAAGAAGAGCTGATCGCCGTCGATCGCGACGACGGTGGTGGTGGCGCGGATGCGGTCGAGGCCCCACGACGACGGCAGCGGCGTGCGCGGGCCGTGGCCGAGCGCGGCGAGCGTGGCGGGCGGCGGCGGTACGCGGGCGGGCCAGCGCTCGGAGGCGTCGGGGGCCGCGGGCGCGCGGGCCAGATCGTGGTGATCCATCGCGCCGATCAGCGCGAGGTACGCGCGGGCGTCGAAGCGACCGCGCAGCTTGGCGCCCTGGTGCTCGAGGTAGGTCTGGATCCGGTAGCGCGAGCGCGACGACCACGCCGCGCTGGCCTGGGCCCGGCCCTGGGTCTGCTCGAGGCCGGCCTCGGCGCGGTAGGTGATCATCGCCAGCTGGCGGGCCAGCTCGAGGCCGCGGTGGGCGTCGTTGGGGAAGCCGGGGTCGGCGAGGATCGCCTGCCGGCCGACGTGGTTCCACGCCAGGATCCACGGCGACGCCGCCGCGGTGGCGGCGATCGGCACCAGCCGCGCGTAGCGATCGGGATCGAGCGCGGCCAGCGCCAGCGCGACCATGCCGCCGAGCGATCCGCCGAGCACCGCCTCGACGCGCTCGATCCCGAGGCGATCGAGCGCCAGCGTGATGCTGCGCGCCTGATCCCAGGTGGTGATCGTCGCCGGCAGATCGACCGCCGGGATCGCGAAGCCGCCGCGGCCCGGCGTCAGCTCGGCGACGTGGCCGTCGTCGGCCAACCGCGGGAAGCCGCCGTCGCACGGGCCGCTGGTGCCGTAGCACGAGCCGAGCAGGTTCAGGCACACCACCCGCACCTGGGTCGGATCGATCGCGCGGCCGGGGCCGATCAGCGGCGCCCACCAGCCGTCGTCGCCGCCGGCGCCGGCGTCGCCGGTCAGCGCGTGCACGACGAGCACCGTCGGGATCGTCGCCGCGAGCGCGGCCCGCGCGCTGCCGGCGGGGGTGACGGGCTGGCGCCGCGCCAGCGCCGCCAGCTCGCCGGTCGAGCGCGCGGTCACTTGCCAGCGCCGCGCCGGATCGACCGGGACGGTGGCGGCGGCCAGCGGCGCGGCGTCCTCGGCCGGGCCCCAGTGCCACCCGCGCACGACGTGGCGCTCGATCGTCGCGCCGGCCTCCAGCGCCAGCGGCGGGAGCACCAGCTCGAACCAGGTGGGCGCGCCGGCGGCGGTCACGCCGACGCTCGCAGCGCGCGGTCGAGATCCGCGGCGATGTCGTCCTTGTGCTCGATGCCGACCGACAGCCGCACCAGGTCCTCGGTGACGCCAGTGGCGCGCTGCTCGTCGGGCGACAGCTGCTGGTGCGTCGTCGAGGCCGGGTGGATGATCAGCGACCGGGTGTCGCCGATGTTGGCCAGCAGCGAGAACAGCTTGACCGAGTTGATCAGCTTCTTGCCGGCGTCGAGGCCGCCCTTGACGCCGAACGTGACCAGCCCGCCGAAGCCGCCGCGGAAGTACTTGCGCGCCAGGCCGTACGACGGGTCGCCCTCGAGCCCGGGGTAACGCACCCACGCCACCCGCGGGTGCTGTTGCAGGAACTGGGCGATCGCCAGCGCGTTCTCGGAGTGGCGCTCGATGCGCAGCTTGAGCGTCTCGAGGCCGGTGATGAAGGCGTGGGCGTTGAACGGCGACAGCGACGGGCCGAGATCGCGCAGCAGCTCGACCCGGGCCTTGATGATGAACGACAGGTTGCCGAACGCCTCGTGCAGCTTGAGCCCGTGGTAGCCGGGGTTGGGCTCGGTGAACTCGGGGAACCGGCCGTTGCTCCAGTCGAAGTTGCCGCCGTCGACGATCGCGCCGCCGATCGCCGTGCCGTGGCCGCCGATGTACTTGGTGGCGCTGTGGACGACGACGTTGGCGCCGTGGGCGATCGGGTTGAGCAGCGCCGGGGTCAGCGCGGTGTTGTCGACGATCAGCGGGATGCCGGCGTCCTTGGCGACCTCCGCCAGCGCCGCGAAGTCGGGCACGTCGAGGCGCGGATTGCCCAGCGCCTCGATGAACAGCGCCTTGGTCTTGGGCCCGATCGCGTCGCGCACCGCGCCGAGGTCGCCGACCTCGACGAAGCGGGTCGTGATGCCGAACCGCGGCAGCGTGACCTTGAACAGGTTGTAGGTGCCGCCGTACAGCGACGACGCGCTGACCAGCTCGTCGCCGGCCTTGAGGATCGTCCCCAGCGCCAGCGTCGCCGCCGCCTGCCCCGACGCCACCGCCAGCGCCGCGACGCCGCCCTCGAGCGCGGCCAGCCGCTTCTCGAAGACGTCGTTGGTCGGGTTCATGATCCGCGTGTAGATGTTGCCGAACTCCTTCAGCGCGAACAGCGCGGCGGCGTGGTCGGCGTCGCGGAACTTGTAGGAGGTGGTCTGGTAGATCGGCACCGCCCGGGCCCCGGTCGTGGGGTCGGGCTCGTAGCCGGCGTGCAGGGCCAGGGTCTCGAAGCGCGGGGTCTCGGCGGTCATGGCGGCTCCTCGGTGACCGTCATCCTGCTCCGTGATAACGGACAAGTCAACGTTATAACGGTTCCGCTTTGACAGAATCTCATTCGCTATAACAGTTGCGCGCGGTTGCGCCATCGCGGCGGGGAGGCTCGGTCACGGCGCGCGCCGCCGATCGGCGGGTGTTACAGTGCGATCCGCATGCGGCCCGGCACCTGGCTCCTCGTCACGTCTCTCGCGCTCGGCGGCTGCCAGACCTTCGTCGGCATCGACGACGTCTCCGGCCACCTGCCGTACGTCGACGGCGAGTACCTGATCGGCCTGCAGCGCCGCGAGGCTGACGGCGACATGCCGGTCATCCGGCTGCGCGGCACCGCGACCCTCGACCCCGACAACCGCACGCTGGCCCTGTCGCTGAGCCAGCTGTCGGCCACCACCGGCGCGACGGTGTCCGAGAACGGCATCTCGAACCTGGTGTTCGCCGACGACGCCACCGCGGTCGAGTTCGACCTGTCGATCGAGATCCGCCCCGAGGCCACCGAGCCGCCGACCGCCGGCGTCGACTCGACGGTGAGCGCGCGGATGCGGATGAAGCTCGAGGGCGACTACGCGATCTGCGCCGAGCCGGTCACCGGCGCGCTGCCCAAGATCGGCTCGGTGCTGATCGCGCCGGGCGAGGCCACGCCGCCGCTGACCGAGTTCGACGCCGACTGCGACGGCCTCTAGCCGAGCGTCAGCGAGGCTACTCGCCCGCTGGGGCTATGCGCGGTCAGCGCTCCCAGCGGAAGCGCCACACGCCGAACGCCGCGAACACCGTCGCGAACGCCAGGAGCGCGCCGATCTGCGGCGCGACGTCGGCGAGGCCGGCGCCGTCGCGGACCAGCAGCGTCGTGTAGCCGTCGAGCGCCCAGCTGTGCGGCACCGCCAGGCCGATCGCGCGCAGCAGCGGCGGCATCACGACCCGCGGCACCATCGCGCCGCCGAGCAGGCCCATCACCAGCAGGCACACCGAGCCGATCGAGCCGAGGCGCTTCTCGGTGCCGCCCAGCGCCGCGATCGCCAGCCCGAGGCTGGTCGCGCACGCCACCACCGCCACCGTCAGCGCCACCAGCGCGAGCACGCTGCCGCCGATCCGCATGCCGAACACGACGACGCCGATCGTGAACAGGAACGCGAACTGCGCCAGGCCGATCAGGAAGTACGGCACCAGCTTGCCGATCAGGATCGACGCGCGCGACACCGGCGCGGCCAGGATGCGCCGCCAGGTGCCGGCGCGGCGCTCCTCGAGGAACGCCAGCCCCACGGTCAGCGCCAGGAAGAACCCGAACAGCACCGCGTTGCCGGGCACCGTCACCTGGAAGCCGGTGATCCCCGCCAGCTCGCGGCGGATCCCGGGCGGGGTGGCCGCGACCAGCACCGGCTGATCGGCGCCGGCCGCCGGCGGGAACACCGCGCGCGTGACGATCGCCGTGACCGCGCCGATCGTCGGCAGCCGCACCTGCGCCGGCCCGGCTTGATCGATCGCCAGCTCGGCCGGGTGGCCGGCCGCGGGATCGAAGTCGGCCGGCAGGATCAGCGCGGCGTCGGCGCGCTCGTCGGCGACCGCGCGGCGCGCGGCGTCGGGATCGCGGGCCTCGATCACCTCGAACACCCCCGACGCCTTGACCACCGCCACCACGGCCGCCGCCCGTGGCGAGGCCGGATCGCTCCACACCGCCAGCCGGCGCCGGGCGTCGTCGTCGCCGCCGCCGAAGATCGAGCCGAACACCGCGATGAAGACGATCGGCAGGAGGAACATCGTCACCAGCGCGCCGCGGTCGCGGGCCAGGAGCTGCAGGTCCTTCTTGATGGCGGCGGCGATCATTCGTCCCTCAGCGCGTGGCCGGTCAGGGCCAGGAACACCGACTCGAGCGTCGTCGGCTGCGCGGTGATGCGCACGACCCGCGCGCCGGCCGACTCGAGGTCGGCGATCAGCGGGCCCAGGCTGGGCGGCTGGGGCAGCCGCACCACCGCGCCGGCGCCGTCGAGCGGGCCGTGGCGCGCCGCCAGCGCCCGCGCCGCGAGCAGCGTGGCCTCGTCGCCGGCCAGCTCGAGCTCGAGCAGCGGCGGCTTGCCGTGGCGGGCGATCAGCTCGGCGACGGTGCCGCTGGCGACGATCGCGCCGTGATCCATGATCGCGACCCGGTCGCACAGCTCGGCCACCTCCTCGAGGTAGTGGCTGGTGTACAGCACGGTCATGCCGGCGGCGGCCAGCGCGCGGATCGCGTCGAACAGGTGGCGCCGGCTCTGGGGGTCGACGCCGACGGTGGGCTCGTCGAGGATCACCAGCGTCGGCTTGTGCAGGATCGCCGCGGCGAGGTTGAGCCGGCGCTTCATCCCGCCCGAGAACGTCCGCACCGGGTCGTCGGCGCGGTCGCGCAGCCCGGCGACGTCGAGCGCCCACGCGATCGCGTCGGCCAGCGCCTGGCCGCGCAGGCCGTACAGCCGGGCGAAGAACGTCAGGTTCTGCCGCGGCGACAGCTCGTCGTACAGCGCCAGCTCCTGCGGGCACAGCCCGAGCACGCGCTGCGCGCCGCGATCGGCGCCGACCCGGTGGCCGGCCACCGTGGCGTGGCCGCGATCGGGCGTGACGACACCGGCGATCATCGAGATCGTCGTGGTCTTGCCGGCGCCGTTGGGCCCGAGCAACCCGAAGATGCTGCCGGCCGGCACGTCGAGATCGAGCGCCGCCACCGCGGTGCGGCCGCCGTAGGCCTTGCCCAGGCCGCGCACCTCGACGCAGGCGCTCACGTCGCCACCGTCAGCACCACCTTGCCGAACGCCGCCCGCGCCTCGAGCAGCCGGTGGCCGTCGGCCGCCGCCGCCAGCGGCAGCGCCGCGTGGACGACCGGCCGCAGCCGCCCGGCGGCGACGTGGCCGAGCACGGTCAAGAGCGCCGCCTTGCTGCCCATCGTCGAGCCGAGGATCTCGATCTGCCGGAAGAAGACGTGGCGCAGATCGATCGCCGGGGTGAAGCCGGCGGTCGCGCCGCAGGTGACGATCCGGCCGCCGTTGCGCACCGCGCGGATCGACTTCTCGAACACCTCGCCGCCGACGTGCTCGATCACGACGTCGACGCCGCGCTTGCCGGTGTGCGCGCGCGCCACCTCGGCGAAGTCGGCGCTGCGGTAGTTGACCGCGACGTCGGCGCCCAGCCCGCGCGCCGCCGCGAGCTTGTCGTCGCTGCCGACCGTCGTGATCACCTGGGCGCCGTGCAGCTTGGCGATCTGGATCGCCGCGACGCCGACGCCCGAGCCGCCGCCCTGGACCAGCACGGTGCTGCCCGGGCCGACCTGGCCCTTCTCGACCACCATCTGCCACGCGGTGAGGAACGGCAGGATCGCCGCCGCCGCCTCGACCCACGGCAGCTCGCCGGGGTAGGGCGCGACGTTGGCCCGCGGGATCACGATCGCCTCGGCGTAGCCGCCCTGGGCGTTCTCGCCGAGGATGCGGTAGCGGCGGCACAGGTTGTCGCGGCCGCCCAGGCACGCGGCGCAGGTGCCGCACGACAGGCCTGGCTGGACGACGACCTTGGCGCCCACCGCCACGTCGACGACGCCGGCCCCGACCGCGTCGACGGTGCCGACGATGTCGGAGCCGAGGCGGTGCGGGTACTCGAGGTGGAACGCCGGCCCGCCCTTGCGCACCCAGACGTCGAGGTGGTTGAGCGCGACCGCGGCGATCGCGATCCGCACCTCGCCGGGGCCGGGCTCGGGCCGGGGCAGCTCGGCGGCTTCGAGCACCTCCGGGCCACCATGCCGTCGCAACACTTGCGCGCGCATCGTCGACATCGGCGCGACCATACACGCTAGGGTGGCCGAGTGCGCATCGTCAGCGTCCCGTGTCTGTCCGACAACTTCGCGTACCTCGTGACCTGCCCGACGACCGGCGCCACCGCGGTCGTCGATCCCGGTGAGCCGGGGCCGATCGAGGCGGCGCTGGCCGCCGCCGGGCTCACGCCGACGGCGATCTGGGCCACCCACCACCACCCCGACCACGTCGGCGGCGTCGCCGGCCTGGCCGCGCGCTTCCCCGGCGTCGCGGTGATCGGCCACGCCAGCGACGCCGCGCGCATCGCCGGCCTGACCCGCGGCGTCGTCGCCGGCGATCGCGTCGAGCTCGGGTCGCTGACCGCGACCATCATCGAGAACCCCGGCCACACCAGCGGCGCGATCAGCTACCTGATCGATGCCGACGGCGAGGCGGCGGTGTTCACCGGCGACACGCTGTTCGGCGCCGGCTGCGGGCGGATGTTCGAGGGCACGCCGCCGCAGATGCACGCGTCGCTGGCGCGGCTGGCGGCGCTGCCGCCCGCGACCCGCGTGTACTTCGGCCACGAGTACACCGCCGCCAACCTGCGCTTCGCCGCCGCGGTCGAGCCCGGCAACCCGGCGATCGCCGCCCGCGCCGCCGCGATCGACGCCGCGCGCCCGACGACCCCATCGACGATCGCCGACGAGCGCGCCACCAACCCGTTCCTGCGGGTCGCCGAGCCGGCGGTCCGGGCGGCGGCGGTGGCGTTCGACGCCACGGTCGACCCCGCCGACGGCGCGGCGGTGTTCGGCGCGATCCGACGGTGGAAGGACGGCTTCCGCGGGTGAGGGCGGCGCGCCGGGCCCACCGGCCGGACCAGTGCGCCCGGGCGCGGTGGCGGGTATCGCCGCTGCCGATCATTGAGTAGGCTGGGAGGCCCCATGCGGCCGGTCCCGGTCTCCGTCGGCAAGTACCAGGTGATCGATCGCCTGGCCGTCGGGGGCATGGCCGAGCTGTTCAAGGCCAAGGCGTCGGGCGAGCACGGCTTCGCCAAGGTGGTGGTGCTCAAGAAGATCCTGCCCCACCTCGCGGCCGATCCGACGTTCGTGCAGATGTTCATGGACGAGGCGCGCCTGACCGCGCAGCTCGACCACCCCAACATCGTCCACGTCTTCGAGCTCGGCATGGACGCCGACACGCCGTACATCGCGATGCAGTACGTCGACGGCATCGACGTGCTGGCGCTCTTGCGCGAGTGCGCGCGCACCCAGATCCGCCTGCCGGCGCAGCTGGCCGCGCTGATCGCGCGCGACACGCTCGACGCGCTGGACTACGCCCACCACGCGGTCGGCGCCGACGGGCAGGCGCTGGGCCTGGTCCACCGCGACGTGTCGCCCGGCAACGTGCTGGTGTCGCGCCGCGGCGACGTCAAGCTCACCGACTTCGGCATCGCCCGCGCCATCGAGCGCAACCACAAGACCGAGGCCGGCATGCTCAAGGGCAAGTACGGCTACATGTCGCCCGAGCAGGTGTCGGGCGCCGAGCTCGACGGGCGCAGCGACGTCTTCGCGCTCGGCATCGTGCTGGCGGAGATGGCGATGGCGCGGCGGCTGTTCTCGGCGCCCAGCGATCTCGACGTGCTGCTGATGGTGCGCGACGCCAACCTCGAGCGTCTCGAGCGCTACGCCGGCGAGGTGCCGACCGAGCTGCGGGTGATCACCGAGAAGGCGCTGCAGCGGCGGGTCGAGGACCGCTGGCAGTCGGCCGGCGAGATGCGCGACGCGCTGACCGGCTGGCTGCACCGCAACGGCCGCCCCGACGCCCGCGACCTGGCGGCGTTCGTGGCCCGGGTCCAGGCGGCGCCGTCGATGGACGACAGCGCGGTGGTGCACGCGCCGCAGCCGGAGATCGCGACGCTGTCGGGGCCGGCCACCCAGATGAGCCAGGCCCGGGCGATCCACGAGCGGCGGGTCGCGCGCGCCGAGTTCATCGCCGGGGTGTCGAGCGGTGCGCCCGACGAGGTGGTCGAGGACGAGCCGTCGCACGACGTCGCGATCGAGACCGACCTCGGGCCGCAGGAGCGCGGGCCGCGCCCGACGCCGACCGAGGCCGGCGATCTGCGCCAGACCTCGCCGCTCCGGCTGTTGCACCGGCTGACGATCGAGCGCGCCACCGGCCTCCTGGTCCTCGAGGGCCGCGCCGGCATCCTCAAGGAGGCGTACTTCGGCGTCGGCGATCCGCAGTTCGTCTCGTCGAACGTCACCAGCGAGCGGTTCGGCGACTTCCTGGTCGCGCAGGGCGCGCTGACCCCGCAGGCGCTGGCGCGCGCGGTGTCGGTGATGCCGCACTTCGGCGGCCGGCTGGCCGACACCCTGGTCGGGCTGGGGCTGGTGCGCGCGATCGACGCCTACCGGCTGCTGTCGCAGCAGGTCAGCGCCAAGCTGATCGACGTCTGCACCTGGCCGAAGGGCCGCTACCGCTGGTACGCCGGGCGCGCCAACCCGTTCCAGGTCAAGCCGCTGCACCTCGACGGCTTCCGCATCCTCGGCGCCGGCGCCACCGCGCTCGACGTGGCGTTCGTCGACGAGTGGGCCGCGGCGCACGAGCGCGATCGGCTGAGCCCGGCGCGCCCGGCCGCGACGTTGCCCGACTTCGGCCTCGGCGAGGCGCCGGCCCGCGTCCACGCGCTGGCCGCCGGCACCGCCGTCGGCGACGTGCTGGCCCGGGTGCGCTCGGCCGACGCGCGCACCAACTTCCTGCGCCTCTTGTACCTGCTGATCGAGTGCGAGTACGTCAGCGCTGGCTGAGGAGCTCGCCACCTGGGCCGGTCGAATGCCCCGCTCTTGATCACGTGCCGCGCTTGGGCACGTACAGCCGGACCTCGACGCGGCGGTTGCGCAGCCGGCCGCGGGGCGTGTCGTTGTCGGACACCGGCTCGGCGGCGCCGACGCTGTCGATCATGATCCGGCCGCGGGCGATGCCGCGCTCGATCAGCGCCGCGCGCACGGCGGTGGCCCGGGCCCGGCCGAGCTCCAGCGACAGCGCCTCGAGGTCGGGCGGCGGCGGCGGCTCGGCGCCGTCGGGCGGCGGCTCGGCGGCCGGCTCGGGCGTGGCCTCGCGATCGTCGGTGTGACCGACCAGCGTGATCCGCACCGACGGGTGCTGCACCAGCGCGGTGGCCAGCTTGTCGAGCCCGTCCTTGGCGATCGCGCGGACCTCGGTGTCGCCCTCGCGGTAGAGCAGCCCCTCGACCACGCCGACGACGGCGTCGACCGCGGGCGGGACGGTGTCGGGGCAGCCGTCGTCGTCGTCGAAGCCGTTGTAGGTCTCGGCCACGGACGCGCACTTGTCCGAGATGTCGAGGACGTGATCGAGGTCGTTGTCGATGTCGGGGCAGCCGTCCTTGTCCTCGAAGCCGTCGTGGTCCTCGGCCCGATCGGGGCACGCGTCGCCGCCGTCGGCGTAGCCGTCGCCGTCGCGATCGACCTCGGCGGGCAGCGCGCGCGGGGTCGCGTCGGCCGCCGCCGCCCGCCGGCCCAGCGGGACCTGGATCCCGAGCAGCACCTCGCCCTCGACGGTCACCGGCCGAGCGGCGTCGGCCCGCGTCGGCAGCACCCCGACCCGGAGGTCGAGCCGCACCGCGAGGCCGCGGCCGGGGTTCCAGCCGACGCCGAGCGCGCCGAACCCGTCGACGGTGATGCCGCTGTCGTAGATCATGCGCTTGCTCGACAGCGCGGTGGCCATGCCGGCGCCGACCGCGACGAACGGGCGGACCCGCGCGCCGGGGCGCAGCTCGAGCCGGATCAGCGCGCGCGGCTCCAGCCAGAACACGCTGACGTCGTACTGATCGGTGGTGGTCGGCGACAGCGCCAGCTCGAGCTCGGGCACCAGCCAGCTGAGCAGCGGCCGCGCGACGCGCGGGCCCAGCACCACCGAGCCGCCCAGCGAGGTGCGGCCCTGGCCGTCGGCGCCGAGCACGACGTCGTCGGCGAACCGCCGCGGTCCGAAGAACCCGCCGAGCTCCAGCGGCTCGGCCCGGATCGCCGGCGCGGCGGCGCCGAGCAGCAGCAGCGCAAGCGAGATCGTGGCGCGCATGTTTCCGCGGAGTATAGCGGTGTGCGCTCGATCGCGCGCGTCGGGGGCGCAACTGGACACCTCCACCCCCAGGCTGTAGGTTGCGAGATCGAGCGATGCGTCCCGGCCGAGCCCTGTCCGTGCTTCTGCTTATCGCCGCGTGCGGCGGCGACGACGGCGGCAGCACGACCATCGACGGCTCGATCGTCGGCGACGCCAGCCCCTCCGACGCCCCGGTCGACGACTGCTACCGCGAGCTGGCCGACGCCAGCAACGGCGACGCCGCCGAGCCGACCGGCCTGGTGGTCGGCGGCGTGGCCCGCCCGATCTGCGGCGCGATCGACGTCGATCACGCCGGCGTCGGTGGCGTGCTCGATCGCGATCGCTTCGCGGTGACGCTGGTCACGCCGGCCGCCGTGGTCGTGCGGCTCAGCGCGCCGGGCTCGGCCGGCCTCGACCGCCTCCAGCTCGAGATCACCACCGCCACCGGCGCGACGATCGGCGCGCGGGTCATCGGCGGCCTCGGCGTGGCGATCGCGCCGCTGCCGGCCGGCACCCACGAGCTGACGGTCACCGCGCTCGGCGCCAGCGCCGGCGCGGTCCCGTACCGGCTGGTGATCGCGCCCGACGACCCCGCGGCCCGCTGTCCGCTGGCCGCGGTCAACCCCGACTACCGCGAGGCCGACGAGAGCGCCGTCGGCCACCGCGCCAACGACATGGTGCAGGTCCAGGCGACGCCGCTGGTCACCGGCGCCACGCCGTCGACCAGCGATCGGCCCGAGGACACGCAGCGGGCGGTGTCGTCGGTGGGCCGGGTGGTGCTGGCCGGTACGTCGGCCGACGTGGCCTCGGCCGGCGACGACTACCACGATCGCGACACCTTCGCGGTCTACACCGGGCAGACCACCAACTTCCTCGAGCTGCGCGCCGCGTGGGCCAGCGCCGCCGACCTCGACGTGCTGGTGTTCGAGGCCGAGCACCCGGCCGAGCCGCTCGGCGTGCCGACCGCGACCGTCGCCGGCGAGCTGATCGTCACGTCGGTCAAGCCGGCGACCTTGTACTGGGTGTGGATCGGCGGCTCGACGCGCTCGGCGACGCTGCCGGCCAGCTACCAGCTGGCGGTGTGCGGTCGCGAGCTGACGCCCGACGCGCCGTAGCGGCGGCGCGCCGCGCAGCTGTCCGGCGCCCGGACGAATTGCGTTGACCGCGTCGACGCGATCTGGCACAAGCATCGACGTCATGCGCGTCCGCTCGTCAGCTTCAGCGTCACCGTGCAGCCCGGTCCGGGCTGCGCAGGGGACCGCTGCGTTCTCACGAGCCTGACCGCGCCGAGGCCACCGAGCTCGGCCGCACCACCGGGCCCCGAGGACCACGCGTCCCGGGGCCCGTCCGCTTTTCGGGCCCGTCGCCGGTCCGAGGCGCGGATGGTCCGCCGCCGCCGATCGCGCGGCGAACCACGCGTGGGTCGGCCCGCCCACGAGGAACGACCGTGTCATGCAGAAGCTCATCGTCAACGTCGGTACGATCGGTCACGTCGACCACGGCAAGACCACGCTGACGGCGGCCCTCACCCAGGTGATGGCCCGCCGCCACGGCGGCAAGGCCATGGCCTTCGACCAGATCGACAGCGCGCCCGAGGAGCGGGCCAAGGGGATCACGATCAACCTGGCCCACGTCGAGTACGAGTCGGCGACCCGCCGCTACGCGCACGTCGACTGCCCCGGCCACGCCGACTACGTCAAGAACATGATCACCGGCGCGTCGCAGATGGACGGCGCGATCCTGCTGGTCGACGGCACCCAGGGCGCCGAGGCGCAGACCCGCGAGCACGTCCTGCTCGCGCGCCAGGTCGGCGTCGAGCACCTCGTCGTGTTCGTCAACAAGCTGGACGTGGCCGACCGCGAGCTGGTCGACCTGGTCGTGCTCGACGTGCTCGAGCTGCTGGCCGGGTTCGGCTACCACGACGTGCCGGTGGTCATGGGCTCGGCGCTCGGCGCGCTGCAGGCGGTCACCGCCGGGCGCGTCGACGACCCGTGGGTCGCGACCATCGTCGCGCTGGTCGACGCGCTCGATCGGGCGATCCCCGATCCGGTGCGCGATCTGGCGGCGCCGTTCCTGATGGCGGTCGAGGGTGTCCACACCATCGACGGCATCGGCACGGTCGTCACCGGCCGGGTCGGCCGCGGCACGCTGG
Organism: Myxococcales bacterium; assembly: GCA_016794525.1. Lineage (GTDB taxonomy): Bacteria > Myxococcota_A > Polyangia > Haliangiales > Haliangiaceae > UBA2376. The sequence goes on along the minus strand of JAEUJY010000131.1, from coordinate 5,193 downwards.
CGGTGGGCGCCACCGTCGAGCTCGTCGGCCGCAAGGACGGCGAGGTCGAGGCCATCGTCGTCACCGGCGTCGAGTCGTTCCACCGCGAGCAGCGGCTGGCCAGCGCCGGCGAGAACGTCGGCCTGCGCCTGCGCGGGGTCAAGCGCGACGAGATCGCCCGCGGCATGGTGCTGGCGGCCCCCGGGTCGCTGGCGCCGCACCGCGGCGGTCGCGCCGAGCTGTACCTGCTGGCGACCCGCGAGGGCGGCCGGGCGCGGCCGATCCGCTCCGGCTACCGGCCGCAGCTGTTCGTCGGTGCCACCGACGTCACCGCCACGCTCGAAGTCGGCGTCGAGATGCTGCCGGGCGCGCGCGGCGAGGTCGGGTTCACCCTCGACCGCCCGGTCGCGCTCGAGCCGGGCGTGCGGTTCGCGCTCCGCGAGGGCGGCAGGACGATCGGCGCCGGCCTGGTCACCGCGGTGGCCTGACGTAGGAGAGTCCCGATGGCCGAGGTGTCGCCCACCTCGGTCGTCGCATTTTCGGCGGCGTCCGGCCGGTCAGGCCGCGAACCGCCGGCCGCGCCGCGGCGCCAGATCGTCGGCCATCGCCTCGAGGCGGCGGATGCGCTCGGGGATCGGCGGGTGGGTCGAGAACCAGCTGGCCACGCCGCCGCCCGACAGCGGGGCGCAGATGAACAGGCTGGCGGTGGCCGGCGAGTCGCCGACGGTGTGCAGCGGGATGCGGGCGTTGCCGCGCTCGAGCTTGGCCAGCGCGCTGGCCAGCGCCAGCGGGTCGCCGCTGATGCGCGCGCCGTAGGCGTCGGCGCCGTACTCGCGCGAGCGCGAGATCGCCAGCTGGATGATCGTCGCGGCGATCGGCGCGACGATCGCCAGCGCCAGCGCGCCGAGCACGCCGCCGCCGCCCTCGCGGTCGTCGCGGCTCCCGCCGAACATCGCGCCCCACTGCACCGCGGTGGCGACGAACGACACGACGCTGGCCAGCATCGCGGCGATCGAGGCGATCAGGATGTCGCGGTTGTGGATGTGGGCCAGCTCGTGGGCGATGACGCCGCGCAGCTCGCGCTCGCTGAGCAAGCGGCGGATGCCGGTCGTGACCGCGACGACGCCGTGCCGCGGGTTGCGGCCGGTGGCGAACGCGTTGGGCGCCGGATCGTCGATGACGTACAGCCGCGGCACCGGGATCTCGGCGCGCGCGGCCAGCTCGGCCACCATGCGCTCGAGCGCCGGGTCGCTGCCGGGCGCCACCGGATGGGCGCGGTTCATCGCCAGCACGATGCGGTCGGAGAAGAAGTACGAGCCGAGGTTGAGCGCCGCGGCCAGCACGAGGAACAGCCAGAGCATCCCGGGCGCCAGCGCGCCCCCGATCACGACGAGGAGCGCGGTGAGGCCACCCAGGAGCCCAATGGTCTTGAGCTGATTGATGACGGTCGACTTCATACCCGCCCACCGTAATGCCGCCGCGTGGCGTCGCAAGCGTTGCGCGGTGCGCGCCGCGCGCTACCCTTCGACGGCTAGGGCGTCTTGGCGGTCGCCAGCGCCTCGAGCACCGGCGCGAACGGACCGAAGTCGCGCGCCGCCGGGGTGGTCGCTGGCGTCGCCATCAGGCCGACCACCAGCGCCGCGCCGGCGACGTCCTTGCACACCAGCCGCTCGCGGGTCTTGTCGAGCTGCAGCGTCGGGTAGGCGGTCCAGCCGAACGGCACGCCGGCCGGCGGCGGCTCGGTGAAGGTCTTCTGGGTCGCGATCATCTGCGGCATGATCTCGGCGCAGGTCATCGCCGGCACGCGGCCGATCTCGAGCGTCACGTCGGGCAAGGACGGCGCCATCCGATCCAGGAAGTCCGAGCCCTCATCGCCGCTGCGAGCCAGCCAGACGAACCCGTCGCTGGGCAGCGCGACCTCGAGCTTGGTCTGCGCCAGCGTCACGGTCCGCGCGGCGGCGATGTCGCCGCGCTGCTTGATCTGCGGCAGCGTGGCCGGCGTCGTCGGGCCGGTGGCGCCGGCGACCCAGGCCTTGGTGACCCGCGGCAGGAGCTTGTCCTTGGCGATCGCCGCCAGCGCGGCCTTGCTGGTCGCCGGCGGCTTGGCCTCAAGGAAGAAGTGGTAGAGCAAGAGGCTGCTGCCGCTGGGGCCGGGCGTGCACAGCGCGATCGCCGGCTTCTTGCCCAGATCGTTCTCGAAGTCCCACGTGCCGCCGGCGACCTGGAAGTCCAGGCCCCACAGCTTCTGCTGCGCGGTCCAGCGATCGGGCACGTCGAGCTCCTGCACGACCTTGGCGCAGTCGCCGGCGTCGAAGTAGCCGATGTGCACCCAGTTGCCCGCGACCAGCGTGTCGCCGACCTTCAGATCGATCACGTCGCGGCCGTCGTACGACGCGCCGCCGTTGCTCAGCGACCAGCTCCCCGACAGCGCCCAGGTCGCGTTCTTGCGCGGGTCCTTGGGCAGGTCGACGGCGAGCCCGGTGATCGGCAGGACCACCTTGCCCGAGCGCACCGGCACCGGGTCGGCGGCCGCGCGACCGGCGCCCGCGACGAGCAGCGCGAGTCCGACCACCACCCCGACGCCGACCCCGCCACCCCGGGAAGGTGAGCCACGATCGAGGCATGCCATGAGCCCATGTTCGCAGATCGCGACCGGCGCCGCATCGGCGACGTGCGGCACCGCCCGCGGCGTGTCGCCGCGCGGTCGCCGGCACAACCGCGGCACTTGTAACCGCTGGGCGACAATCACGAATTCACGCGTGGCAGGCCAAGGACACGCCCCGCGCGTTTGTCTATCATCGCACCCACGCGGACTTCGCGGGGGGACCGACGGCACCACGCCGCGCGGCCTCCGTGCGCGCCGGGAGACCACATGAAGCGCTTCGTCGTCGCGGCCTCGCTCGCTGCCGTCCTCTTCTCCCCGGTCGCCGCCCAGGCGTTCTGCGGGTTCTACGTCGGGGGCGGCGGCGCCGACCTGTTCAACAACGCCACCCAGGTGGTGCTGATGCGCGAGGGCACCCGCACGGTGCTGTCGATGCAGAACAACTACCAGGGCCCGCCGTCGGACTTCGCGATGGTGGTGCCGGTGCCGGTGGTGCTGCACGAGGAAGACGTCAAGACGCTGCCGATGGAGGTCTTCGCCAAGGTCGATCAGATGGGCTCGCCCCGGCTGGTCGAGTACTGGGAGCAGGATCCCTGCCAGCCCGACTACGGCTACGACGACATCGGCCCGGTGCGGATGATGTCCGGCGCCGCGCCCGACGCCGAGATGGCGGCCGACAAGGATCTCGGGGTCAAGATCGAGGCCAAGTTCACCGTCGGCGAGTACCAGGTGCTGATCCTCTCCGCGTCGGACTCGTCGGGCCTCGACACCTGGCTGCGCCGCCAGAACTACAACATCCCCAAGGGCGCCGAGCCGCTGTTGCGGCCGTACGTCGAGGGCGGCTCGAAGTTCTTCGTCGCCAAGGTCGACCCCAAGAAGGTCAAGTTCGTCGACGGCCAGGCCCAGCTGTCGCCGCTGCGCTTCCACTACGACTCCGACGAGTTCTCGCTGCCGATCCGGCTGGGCCTGGCCAACTCGAACGGCACCCAGGACCTGATCGTCAACATCCTCGCGCCCAACCAGCGCTACGAGGTCGCCAACTACGGCAACGTCACGATCCCGACCAACCTCGACGTCAAGCCCGAGACCAAGACCCAGTTCGGCGCCTTCTACGCGGCGCTGTTCGACCGCACCGTCGAGAAGAACCCCGGCGCGGTGATCACCGAGTACGCCTGGGACGCCTCGACCTGCGACCCGTGCCCGGGGCCGCAGCTCGACGACAACGACTTCTACACGCTGGGCGCCGACGTGATCGGCGGCGAGTACTGGGGCCTGGTGCTGACCCGGCTGCACGCCCGCTACGGCAAGGACGACATGAAGGCCGACCTGGTGTTCAAGGCGGCCGAGCCGATCGTCGGCGGCCGCGAGTTCGTGGTCGACGAGCAGAGCCGCAAGCTCGAGGAGCGGTCGCGCCCCGACTCGACCAACAACTTCCAGGCGCGCTACGCGATCCGCCACGAGTGGACCGGGCCGATCACCTGCAAGGATCCGGTGCGCGGGCGCTGGGGCGGGCCGCCCGACGATCAGATCGCCGACAGCGAGCCGCTGGCCGCGACCAACATCGCGTTCGCCCCGCGCGGGCAGGTGTCGCTGCCGGCGCTGGTGAAGCAGGACATCCCCGAGATCGGCGTGCAGGCCGGCGTGCCGCTCCCGGGCAAGGTCAACAAGGCCGCGTACCCGGGCTGCACCTGCGCGACCTCGACCGGCGCCGCCGGTGGGGCCGCGTTCGCGGGCGGCGCCGGCGTGGTGCTGGCGCTGGCGCTGCGCCGCCGCCGCCGCTGAAGTCGTCGTCGCAGCCGCGCCGCGGACGGCGCGAATCGAACCAAGGAGACACGATGTCGAGGAAGATCGGGCTGGCTCTCGTCACCGGTGCGCTGCTCGCCACCACCGCCCCCGCGGCGCACGCGTTCTGCGGGTTCTACGTGAACAGCGGCGGGTCGGAGATGTTCAACGACGCGACGCAGGTGGTGTTGATGCGGTCGGGGACGCGCACCGTCCTGTCGATGCAGAACAACTACAAGGGCCCGCCCGAGGCGTTCGCGCTGGTGATCCCGGTGCCGACGGTGCTGCAGAAGGAGGACGTGAAGACGCTGCCGAAGGCGGTGTTCGAGCACGTCGACCAGATGGGCGCGCCGCGGCTGGTCGAGTACTGGGAGGAGGACCCCTGCTACCAGCCGAAGTACGAGCGCTACGACATGGCGCCCGCCGCGGCTGGCGCGCCGATGCCTACCGCCGTCGCGATGGAGAAGCCCCGGGACCTCGGGGTGACGATCGAGGCGAAGTTCGAGGTGGGCGAGTACCAGGTGTTGATCCTGTCGGCGAAGGACTCGACGGGGCTGGACACCTGGCTGCGCCAGGAGCACTACCAGATCCCGCCGGGGGCGGAGCCGTTCCTGCGGCCGTACGTCGAGAGCGGGATGAAGTTCTTCGTCGCGAAGGTCGACCCGACCAAGGTGTCCTTCGTCGACGGCCGCGCCGAGCTGTCGCCGCTGCGGTTCCACTACGACAGCGATGAGTTCAACCTGCCGATCCGGCTGGGGCTGGCGAACTCGAGCGGGACGCAGGACCTGATCGTCAGCGTGCTGGCGCCGGGCCAGCGGTACGAGGTGGCG
>JAEUJY010000104.1 GCA_016794525.1 Myxococcales bacterium | reverse complement strand
GCGCCGCGGTGCCGCGGCCCTTGCCGGCGAGGACGCGGCGGTTGACCGCGCGCCCCTCGACCGGGTCCGGGAGGCCGCCCGCGCGGGCGACGCCGCGACCGAAGCCGGTCATGCTGCGCACGCGCGGTTGATACCACGCGGTAGGCTGCCGCCGTGCAAGTCAGGATCTGGATCGCCGGCGCGCTGGCGCTGGCGGCGTGCGACCGCGCGCCGCGGGCCGAGGGGCCGCCGGTGCGCTTCGCCCACACGCTGGCGCCGGCCGAGGCGGCGGCGCTCGACGAGCTGATCGCCGGCCGCGCGCCGGCGGTCGAGGCGACGCTGTTGCCGTTCTCGCGCGCCGAGGCGGTGCTGGGCGCGACGCTGGCGTCGGCCGACGACTGCCCCGACCTGCTGCGCATCGACGCGACCTGGCTGCCGGCGCTGGCCGCCGCCGGTCGGGTCAGCCCGCCGCCGCCGGCGCTGGCGGCGCGCGCGTGGCTGCCGGCCGGGCGCGAGCTGGCGAGCTGGGACGGTCGGCTGCTGGCGGTGCCGATGTCGCTCGACGGGCTGGTGCTGATCCGGCCGGCGACCGCCGCGCCGCCGACGCCGTGGCCGCCCGCCGATCTGGCGCAGCTCGAGGCCGCCGCCGCCGCGGCGACGACGGCGGGCCGCCACGGCCTGGGCCTGCGGGTCGACGGCTACTGGCTGGTGCCGTTCCTGCGCGGCCACGGCGTCGACGTCGCCGACGGCACCCGCGGCACGCTGGGCATCGACGGCGCCGGCGCCGAGGCGGCGCTCGCCGACCTGGCGGCGCTGTTCGCGCGCGGCGTGATCGCGCCGCCGCCGGCGCCGGGCGCCGAGGCCGAGCACGAGGCGGCGGCGTTCGCCCGCGGCGAGCTGGCGATCTTGATCAGCGGGCCGTGGGCCTACCCGGCGCTGGCCACCGCCGGCGCCGACGGCCTCGGCGGGCTGGCGATCGACGCGCTGCCCGGCGCGCCGCGCGGCGCGCAGCTGCTGGCGGTGCCGAGCTGCGCCCGCGCCCCCGAGCGCGCGTGGGAGCTGGCCGGCGAGCTGACCGCGCCGGCGACCCAGGCCGCGTGGTCGCGGCGGCTGGGCGCGGTGCCGACCACCGAAGACGGGCTGGCCGCCGCGGCGCCGCTGGCCCGCGCGACCTACGCGGCGCTGGCCGCCGCCCGGCCGCTACCGCGGCACCCGCTGTCGGCGGCGCTGTTCGACGACCTGTCGCCGGCGGTGGCGGCGGTGGTGGCCGGCGACGCGACGCCGGCCGAGGCGCTCGACGGCGTGCGCCGGGCCTGGACCCGCGCGCTCGCGGCGGGGGCGCGGTGAGGCGGCGCTCGCTCGCGCTGCGGGTGATCGGCGTGCTGACGCTGGCCGCGCTGATCCCGACGCTGGCGATCGGCACGCTGGCCTTCGCGCGCACCCGCGCCGATCTCGAGCGCGAGGTGGTGCGCGGCCACCTGGCGCTGATCCGCGCGCTGGGCGCCGGGCTCGACGCGACGCTGCAGGACGCGCGGCGCACCGTCGAGATCGCCGCCGCCACCTGGGCCGACACCCGGGTCGACGCGGCGCCGGCCAGCGAGCTCGATCGCCGCGCCACCGAGCGGCTGCTGGCTCGGCTCGATCGCGACGTGCCGGTGATCGCGCGGGTGACGATCGTCGATCCGACCGGCGCGCCGGTGGCGGGCGGCGCGCTGCCACCCGGCGTCGATCTCGGCGCGCGCAGCTTCGGCGGCTACGTCGGCGACGCCGCGTTCAGCGCCGAGGGTGCCCACGTGCCGCTGGTGGTGCAGGCGCGCAGCCGCACCGGCGCGCTGGTCGGGGTGTTCGTCGCCGAGATCGACCTCGGCTTCGTCGCCGAGGCGCTGCGCGGCGCCCGGCTGGGCGCCGGCGCGACGGTGACGGTCGTCGACGGCCGCGGCACCGTCGTCGCCAGCACCGATCGCCGCGCCGCGGTCGGCACGTCACGCAAGGGCGACGTCGCGATCGATCGCGCGCTGGGCGCCGCCGCCGAGGGCCACACCAGCCGCGCCGACGAGCTGGCGGTGTTCCGCAACCTGGCCAGCTACCAGTCGCTGCGCGGCGTGCGCTGGGCGATCGTGCTGACCCAGCCGGAGCGCGACGCGTACGCGGTGGCGGCGGCGACCCGGCGCCTGACGCTGCTGGTAGCGGTGATCGCGCTGGCGCTGGCGCTGGCGGTCGGCGCGTTCCTGGCCGCGCGCCTGACCCGCCCGCTGGCGGCGCTGGCCACCCGCGCCGACGCGATCGCCCACGGCGACACCGCGCCGACGCCGCCGATCCGCGGCCCCGGCGAGGTCGGCGTGCTGGGGGCGCGCATCGAGGAGATGGCCGGGCGCATCGGCGAGCGCGCCGAGCTGCAGGCGGCGCTGGCCCGCGGCGATCGGCTGGCGTCGGTGGGCGTGATGGCCGCGCAGGTGGCCCACGAGATCAACAACCCGCTGACCACCGTGCTCGGCTACGCGGCGCTGCTGGCCGAGGACAAGCCAGCCGATCACGCCGACCGCGCCGGGCTCGAGCTGATCGCCGACGAGGCGACCCGGATGAAGGCGATCGTCGCCGGCCTGCTCGGCTACGCCCGCGCCGAGACCGACGGCGATCGCGCGGCGGCGGTGGCGCCCGGCGAGATCGGCCGGCTGGTGGCGGCGCTGCTGGCGCCGGCGGTGCGCAAGGCCAAGGCGAGCTTGACGGTGACGCTCGACGACGCGCCGGCGATCGCCTTCGACGGCCACGCGCTGCAGCAGGTGCTGGTCAACCTGGTGACCAACGCGCTGCACGCCGCGCCCGGCGGGGCGATCACCGTCAGCTGGGGCCCCCTGCCGGGCGGGCGGATCGCACTCGACGTGTGCGACGACGGCCCCGGCGTGCCGCCCGCCGAGCGGGCCCGGGTGTTCGACCCGTTCGTCACCACCAAGCCGGCCGGCGTCGGCACCGGGCTCGGGCTGGCGGTGGTGCGCCACCTGGTGACCCGGGCCGGCGCGGCGATCGCCGTCGACGACGCCCCGGCCGGCGGCGCGCGCTTCCGCCTGACGGTCGCGACCGCTCCCGTGGTACCACCGGCGGAGGCACCGTGACCATCCCCGAGCTCCGCGGCAACATCCTGGTCATCGACGACGAGCGCGGCATCCGCGCGCTGTGCGGGGACGTCTTGCGACGCGCCGGCCACCAGGTCGAGGTGGCCGAGACCGCGGCCGCCGGCCTGGCCGCGGTGACCCGCGGCGCGTTCGACCTGGTGCTGTGCGACATCAACCTGCCGGATCAAGACGGCGTGTCGCTGCTGCCCCGCCTGCTCGATCGCGACCCGGCGCCGACCGTCATCCTGATCACCGCGTACCCGTCGATCGACACCGCCGTGCGCGGCATGAAGCTCGGCGCCCGCGACTACCTGGGCAAGCCGTTCTCGCCCGACGAGCTGCGGCTGGTGGTCGGCCGCGCGCTGGCCGAGGACGCGCTGCGCCGCGACAACGCCGCGCTGCGCCGGCAGCTGGCGCTGGGCGGGCTGCTCGGCGACTCGGCGCCGATGGTCGAGCTGCGGCGGACGATCGAGAAGGTCGGCGCCAGCGACGCGACGGTGCTGGTCACCGGCGAGAGCGGCACCGGCAAGGAGCTGGTCGCGCGCGCGCTGCACCTGGCGTCGCGGCGCTCGACCGCGACGTTCGTGCCGGTCAACTGCGGCGCGCTGGTCGGCTCGCTGCTCGACAGCGAGCTGTTCGGCCACGTCCGCGGCGCGTTCACCGGCGCCGATCACGCCAAGCGCGGCCTGGTGATCACCGCCGACAAGGGCACGCTGCTCCTCGACGAGATCGCCGAGCTGCCGCTCGAGCTGCAGCCCAAGCTCCTGCGCACGCTGCAGGCCGGCGAGGTCAAGCCGGTCGGCGGCACCGACACCGTCACCGTCGACGTCCGCGTCGTCGCCGCGACCAACCGCGACCTGCGCGCCGAGGTGGCGGCCGGGCGGTTCCGCGAGGACCTGTACTACCGGCTGGCGGTGATCACGATCGACGTGCCGCCGCTGCGCGATCGCAAGCGCGACATCGGCGACCTGGCGCGGGCGTTCGCCGCCGCCGCGGCCCACCGCGCGCGCCGCGGCCACGTCGAGCTCACCGAGGAGGCGGTGGCGTGGCTCGAGAGCCAGACCTGGCCCGGCAACGTCCGCGAGCTCGAGAACACGATCGAGCGCGCGGTCGTGCTGGCGGCCGGCGATCGGATCGGCGTCGACGACGTGCGCCCGCCGTCGGCCAAGCACCAGCCGGTGGTGGCCGCGCTCGATCCCGCCGGGCCGGTGCTCACGCTCGACGAGCTCGAGCGGCGCCACATCCTGGCGGTGCTGGCGGCGTGCGAGGGCGGCAAGACCAAGGCCGCCGCGCTGCTCGGCATCAACCGCACGACGCTGTGGAAGAAGCTCAACCAGTACGGCCTGGAGTGACGCTCACGCCGGGGCGATCCGGCTGAACGTCAGCGCCGACGGCGGCCCGCAGGTCGCGCAGTGCGCGGTGAAACCCTCGACGGCGCCCTCGGCCTGGGGGAACCGGGTCGCCGCCATCACCGACGGCGGATCGAGGCCCTCGCCCAGCCCGCAGCGCGGGCACGGCGCGATCGACCACGCCGCGCGCTCGGCCAGGTAGGCCGCGGTCACCATCAGCGGGTGGCGGCCGCCGGGGTCGGGCACGAACCGCACGCGATCGCCCTGGGCCAGGGTCGTCAGCTTGTGCGGCTGGTTGAGCAGCGTGCCGACGTAGACCACCGGGCTGCGCGCGATCGCGACGCCGTCGGCGGTGGCGCTCGGCCGCGCCGGCGCCGGCTCGCTGGCGTCGACCCGCACCCAGCAGCCCTCGGCCGCGCGCTGGGTGCGGCGCGGCTCGCCGTCGTGCACCAGCACCTGCAGATCGTCGGGGAACTGCTTGTGCCAGCGCCCGCGCAGCAGCGGATCGCGGCGCCACGGCGCGTCGACCGGCGGCTGCGGGCCGAAGTGCGCGACCCACGCCGGCGGGGTCTCGCGCGTGCCGACCTCGGCGGCGTCGAGCACGCGGCTGGGCGCGCCGATCGGCAGGCGCACCGTGAGGCTGGGCGGATCGTCGGGGCGATCGGCGGGGCCGCCCTTGGCCGACATGCCGGCCTCCCAGTCCATGTAGACGTAGCCGACGAACGGCACCGGCCGGCCCCACGGCGCGTCGGGCAGCGCGATCTCGACCCAGCGCCCGAGCGCGGTGCCGTCGAGCACCGCCGTCACGCGCGCTCCATCGCGGCGCGCAGCACCGCCTGGTGGGCGTCGCGCAGCGCGGCCAGCTCGGCCTGGCCCCGGGCCCGCGCCGCGGCCAGCGGCTCGTCGGCGCCGACCGCCACCCGCACCTCGTAGTAGCTCTTGAGCTTGGGCTCGGTGCCCGACGGTCGCATGATCACGCGGCGGCCGCCGGCCAGCGCGAAGATCAGCACGTCCGACGGCGGCAGGCCGTCGTCGCCGCGGGCCAGATCGCGCACCCGCTCGACCGCGACCGCGCCCAGCGCCGCCGGCGGCGTCGCGCGCACCGCGGCCATGCCGCGCTTGATCGTGGCGATGCCGTCGGCGCCGGGCAGCGTGATCGACACCTGCTCGGTCACGAACAGCCCGACCCGCCGGTACAGCTCGTCGAGGTGCTCGGCGATGCTGCGCCCGCGTGCGCGGTTCCACGCCGCCAGCTCGGCGAACAACAGCGCCGCCGACACGCCGTCCTTGTCGGCGACCAGCTCGCCGACCGAGTAGCCGAGCGCCTCCTCGTAGCCGAGCACGAAGCGCCCGCCGGTGGCGGCGGTCCACGCCATCGCCTCGTTGGCGATCCACTTGAACCCGGTCAGCGTCTCCTTGTTCTCGGCGCCGTAGGCCGCGGCCAGGAAGCCCAGCATCTGCGACGACACCAGCGAGCACGCCACCAGCCGCCGGCCGTCGCCGGCGTGGGCCAGCAAGTAGTCGGCGAGCAAGACGCCGACCTGATCGCCGGTCAGCATGCGGTAGCCGCTGGCCGCGGCCGCGTCGGGGATCGCCACCGCCAGCCGATCGGCGTCGGGGTCGTTGGCCAGCACCAGCGCGGCGCCCTCGCGGGCCGCCAGCGCCAGCACGCGATCCATGGCGCCCTTCTCCTCGGGGTTGGGGAACGCCACCGTCGGGAACGCGCCGTCGGGCGCGCGCTGCCCCGGCTCGGTGGTGACGCGGTCGAAGCCGGCGGCGGCCAGCACGCGCTCGACCAGCGCCGCGCCGACGCCGTGCAGCGGCGTGTACGCGATCGGCAGCGCCGCGCGATCGATCGTCGGCTCGACCTGCAGCGCCAGCACCGCCGCGACGTAGTCGCGCTCGAGGTCGGCGCCGATCGAGCGCACCAGGCCGGCGGCGCGCGCCGCCGCCAGGTCGGTCACCGCGATCGGCTGCGCGGCCGCGGCCTCGATGGCGCGGGCGATGCCGCCGTCGATCGGCGGGATGATCTGCGCGCCGTTGCCCCAGTAGACCTTGTAGCCGTTGTACTCGGGCGGGTTGTGGCTGGCGGTGACCATCACCCCGCCGGCGGCGCCGAGCGCCCGCACCGCGTACGCCGTCACCGGCGTCGGCCAGTGATCGTCGGCGAGCCACACCGCGATCCCGGCCGCCGCCAGCACCGCCGCGGTCTCCTCGGCGAACAGCCGCGACTTGCGGCGCGCGTCGTGGCCGACCACCACGCCGCGGGTGCGGGCGTCGGGGACCTCGGCCAGGAGGTAGGCGGCGAGGCCGGCGGTCACCTCGCGCACCTGCAGCTGGTTCATGCGCTGCGGGCCCGCGGCCAGCACGCCGCGGATGCCGGCGGTGCCGAACTCGAGGCGGCCGCCCATGCGCTCGTCGAGGTCGGCGCTGGCCGCGGCGTCGCCGCGCGCGGCGCGCTCGATCAGCGCGGACAGCTCGGCCTGGGTCTCGGGATCAGGATCGCGAGCCGCCCAGGCCCGCGCGCGGTCGATGGAAGACATCGCGCGGACTATACGCGAGGCGCACCTACCTGGACCGACGCGGCGACCTGCCGCGATGACGCGCCGCGCGAGGCCCAGGCGATGTAGGACGACAGCACCTGACGCCGACAGATCGCACCTTCTCCGTCGAGGAATGACCAACGCCCCCTTCCGCCCACGGAGTCGCTGTGGCGGAACTCCGCCGCACCTAGGACAGGCTGACACACCGAGGCCCCATGGTGGGGTGGCTCTCCTCCACCGATACATGTAGGTCGGCGTCGTGTCCCGTGGTGTCCCGTCGTTTCTTAAGCAGCTCAAGTAGTTGCAATTGCGTGGGGGCGTGTGCGCCGCGGCGCGGCAGGTGATCCGATCTCGGCCTTGGAACGCCACGTGCTGAAGAGTCCGCCACCACAACGGCCAAACGAGGGAGCTACTGATGCGTCTTGCTTCTCGCGCTTCGATTCTTCTGCCTCTCGGTCTGCTGGCGCTCGGCGCCTGTGTGATGGAGGACGAGGACACCATCGACAACAGCGGCCCCGTCGTGGAAGGCGAACAGCGCCCGGGATGGTCCGACGCCAACAACCGGCTCTGCGCCACCCCCGACCTGGACGTCGCCGAGATGCAGGCGATCGAGGACGAGGTCGGGACGTACCTCGCGGCCCACAAGAACGACGTGCTGTCGAACGCCACCGGCGGGACCATCCCGGTCTACTGGCACGTCATCCGCAACGGCACCGGGCTCGCCAACGGCGACATCCCGGACTCGCAGATCGCGGCGCAGATCAGCGTGCTGAACGCGGCCTACGCCTCGACGGGCTGGCAGTTCCAGCTGGTCGCGACCGATCGCACCACCAACGCGAGCTGGTACACGTGCAGCGGCGGCACCTGCGAGACGCAGATGAAGAACGCGCTGCGCCAGGGCACCGCCGACGACCTGAACATCTACTCGAACAACATGGGCGGCGGCCTGCTCGGCTGGGCGACCTTCCCGTCGAGCTACGCGTCGAACCCGAAGATGGACGGCGTCGTGCTCCTGTACTCGTCGGTCCCCGGCGGCACCGCCGCGCCCTACAACCTGGGCGACACCGGCACCCACGAGGTCGGCCACTGGATGGGCCTCTATCACACGTTCCAGGGCGGCTGCTCGCGTCAGGCCTCGACGGGCGGCGACCTCGTCGCCGACACCCCCGCCGAGAAGAGCGCGGCGTTCGGGTGCCCGGTCGGTCGCAACACCTGCGCGAACATCGCCGGCAACGACCCGATCGAGAACTTCATGGATTACACCGACGACTCGTGCATGGACCGCTTCTCGGCGGGCCAGGACACGCGCATGGACGGTCAGTTCACCACGTACCGCTTCGGCAAGTAGCGGCAACCGGCATCCCATCGACGCCCGGGCCGATCGGTCCGGGCGTGATCGTTTTCGGGGTGGCGGCGATCGAGGGTTGACGCCTGGAGGGTGAACCGGGACGATGCCGACGGTGCGCGCCGTCGTCGTCCTCGGATTCGCGTTCGCCTTGGCCGCGTGCGGCAAGGGCGGCTCCAAGATCATCGACGGCGGGCCGATCGACGCGCTGGCGGTCGACGCCGGCGGCGACGTCATCGACGCGCCGATCGACGCGCCCGCCCTGGACGCGGCGCTCGGCCATCCCGGCACCGGCACGGTGACCGGCGCCGTCGAGGCGCAGAGCCCCAACTACAAGCTGTACGGCACGCTGCGCAGCGGCGACGGCTCGACCCGCTCGCCGTCGTACCAGCGCCGCGGCGGCATCACCGGCGCCACCCAGCCATGACGCGGAGGAATCGCATGCGCTCCCTGCTCGCCACCCTCGCGTTCCTCGCCGTCGCGGTCGCCGCGGCGCCGCGCGCCGACGCCGCCCCCGGCGACGTGCCGGCGCTGTGGACCCAGACCGGGCGCCTGTTCGACAACGCCGGCGCGCCGGTCGTCGGCGACATCACGATGGAGTTCGCGCTGTACGACCTGCCGAGCGGCGGGACCGCGCTGTGGACCGAGTCGCACGTCGTGACGCTCGACGACGGGTACTTCATCGTCGGGCTCGGCGGGACGCTGGCCCTGCCCGCGCTCGACGGCACGCCGCGCTACCTCGGCATCAAGATCGGAGCCGATCCCGAGATGACGCCGCGCGAGGAGCTGGTCAGCGTGCCGTACGCCTCGTACGCCGGCGACGTGCTCGGCGCGATCCACCCCGGCAGCGTGTTCATCGGCGCGATGCCGGTCATCGACGACGCCGGCCACTGGGTCGGCGACCCGACGGGGCTGGTGGGCCCGCAGGGGCCGATGGGGCCGCAGGGTCCGATCGGGCTGACCGGGCCGATGGGTCCGATGGGTCCGCAGGGTCCGATCGGCCTCACCGGGCTCACCGGCGCGACCGGACCGCAAGGTCCGATCGGCCTCACCGGCGCGACCGGCGCCACCGGCCCGCAGGGTCCGATCGGGCTCACCGGTCTCACCGGCGCGACGGGGCCGCAGGGTCCGATCGGGCTCACCGGCCTCACCGGTGCGACGGGTGCCACCGGTCCGCAGGGTCCGATCGGCCTCACCGGCGCGACCGGCGCAACCGGCCCGCAAGGTCCGATCGGCCTTACCGGTCTCACCGGGGCCACGGGGCCGCAAGGTCCGATCGGCCTCACCGGCGCGACAGGGCCGCAAGGCCCGATCGGCCTCACCGGCGCGACGGGGCCGCAAGGCCCGATCGGCCTCACCGGCGCGACCGGACCGCAAGGTCCGATCGGACTCACCGGCGCGACGGGTGCCACGGGCGCGACGGGCGCCACCGGACCGCAAGGTCCCCAGGGGCCGATCGGCCTGACGGGCGCCACCGGCCTGACGGGCGCCACCGGCGCGACGGGCGCCACCGGCCCCCAGGGGCCGATCGGGCTCACCGGCGCCACCGGCGCCACCGGCCCCCAGGGGCCGATCGGCCTCACCGGCGCCACCGGCGCCACCGGCCCCCAGGGGCCGATCGGGCTCACCGGCGCCACCGGCGCCACCGGCCCCCAGGGGCCGATCGGTCCGCAGGGAGTGCCGGGCCCGACGTCGGTCACGACCTGCCCCGCCGGGATGATCAAGGTCGACCAGGCGTTCTCGACGCTGTGCTTCGCGACCGGCCCGTTCGCCACCTGGGACCAGGCCGCGAACTACTGCGACGCGCAGTTCCGCGCCGGCATCTGCTCGCTCAACCAGTGGCGCGCCGCGGTCTGCTACGGGGGCGTGGCGAACCCCGGCCGGTCGTGGACGTCGCAGATCGTCGGCTCCGTCACCTTCGCGTTCGTCCAGGCGTGCACCAGCGACGGCGTCGGCGCGTCGCAGGCGTCGAGCCAGCTGGTCGCGGTGTGCTGCCACGAGTGGCCCAAGTACTGAGCACCGGGCAGCGCGCCCTCGCCCTCGCCCCGCGGCCGCCGCGCCGCTCAGCGCGCCAGCGGCGCGGCGAACACCAGCAGCTCGTCGGGGCCGGTGATCGTGCGGTACTGGTTGTCGACCACCGCCACCAGGCGACCGTCCGGTAACCGGACGAGCCCCTCGAGGTTGAGGCTGCCGCGCAGGATCGGCCCGAGATCGAGCAGCACCTCGGGCGTGATCGTCGCGTCGGCGCCGCCCAGCTCGAAGCGCAAGAGCCGGGTCACCGCGAAGTGCCGCTCGACCGCCACCGCCCACGTGCGCGCGCCGTCGCGCCAGCAGTCGAGCGCCGACAGCTTGCCGGTGGTCGTGGTCAGCGCCACCCGCTGGACCCGCCGCGTGCCGCGCGCCACGTCGACGCTGACCACCGGGGCCCAGCGCGCGGCGCCGCTGCCACCGGCGGTCTCGAGCGCGATCGCGACGACGTCGCCGGCGCTGCACACGCCCTCGGCGCCGTGGTTGGCGCCGATGTCGACGCCGACCTCGGCCTGGCGCAGCTCGATCGGCGCGCCGGTCGCGACCAGCGCGTCGCCCTGCCGCGCCCCGGCCCATGTCAGGTGAAACACCCGGGCGACGCCGCGCTCGCGGCCCTCGGTGCCGACCCACAGGCCGTCGGCCGCGATCGCCACCGCCTCGAGATCCTCGTCGGCCGGCACGCCGCGCACCGGGTGGCGCACCGCCGTCGCGCGATCGCCGTCGAGCGTGATCGCCAGCGCCACCGCGCCGCGCTCGGCGACCGTCCACAGCGTGCCGCCGGCGTCGACCGCCAGCCCCGACAGGCCGTGATCGCCGCCGGTGTCGACCGCCACCCGCGTGAACGTCGCCGCCGCCCGCTCGCGATCGATCCCCGGCCCACGCGATCCGCAGGCGACCAGCCCGGCCAGCCCCGCCACCGCCGCCAGGGCGCGCCTCACGTCGCCGCCCGCAGCACGATCCGCGCGATCTCCGGCGGCGCGCCGACGCGCACCGGCGGGCCCCAGTAGCCGGCGCCCCGGCACACGTACAGCGCGGTGCCGCCCTCGTCGTAGCGGCCGGCGACGCGCCCGCCCTGCTGCAGCGCGACGACGAAGTGCCACGGCCAGACCTGGCCACCGTGGGTGTGCCCCGACAGCTGCAGCGCGACGCCGTGGCGGATCGCGTGGACGATCTGCCGTGGCTGGTGGGCCAAGAGCACCACCGGCGCGTCGGCCGGGCGCCCGGCCAGCGCGTCGTCGTAGCGCGGCGCGTGGGCGGCGCCGAACTTGCCGCCGGTGTGATCGTCGACGCCGGCGATCACCAGCGCCGCGTCGCCCCGGCGCAGCACGACGTGCTGGTTGCGCAGCGGCGTGAGCCCGAGCTGCGCGAGGTGGCGTCGCCACGGCTCGACGCCGGCGTACAGCTCGTGGTTGCCGATCACGAAGTACACGCCGTCGGCCGCGCGCAGCTCGCCGAGCGGCGCGACGTCGTGGGCCAGCGCCGCGACCGTGCCGTCGACCATGTCGCCGGTCACCGCGATGACGTCGGCGCCGATCGCGTTGACCTGCGCCACCACCCGCGCGACGTAGTCGCGGTCGATCGTCATGCCGACGTGCAGATCGGTGAGCTGCGCGATCGCGAAGCCGTCGAAGCGCGGCTCGAGGCCACGGATCGCGACCTCGACGGTGGTGACCTCGGGGTCGCCCAGCGCGGTGCGCAGCCCGGCGGCGACGGTCGCGGTCGACGCCACCACCGCCGCGCCGCCCGTCATCCGCGCCAGCGCCCGCCGCCGCGACGGATCGGGCGGGGCCTCGGCCGCGCCGCCGCGACGCGCCGCGATCCGCCGCCACGCCGCCCACGCCAGCCGCGCGAGATCGAGCGCGGCCAGCACGCACACGGTGATCGCCACCAGCGCCATCCACGGGAACGCGATCCACCCCAGCGTCGGCCCGATCCACGCCACGTCGGCGCGGTTGAGCCAGATCGTCGTCGGCGTCGACACGCCGAGCAGCACGATCGCGACGGTCGCCGCCCGCCGCGCCCGCGCCGACCAGCCGGGATCGCGCACCAGCCGCCGCCACAGGAAATAATGGAACCCGACCTGCACCGCGCTGCCGATGACGATCGGCGCCAGCTGGCCCAGCGTCACCGGCCCTCGCTGGCCGCCGTGAAGATGCTCTTGGCCATCAGGCTGGGCTGGCTGTCGGCGCGGCGCTGGTAGAGCGCGGCGCGGACCTTGCGCACGCCGACGTCGTCGGGCGCCGCCGCCGCCGCCCACTCGGCCAGCTGGCACGCCAGCGCCAGATCGGCGTCGGCCACCGCCTCGGCCCGCGCGGCCAGCGCCGCGGCGCCGCCGGCCAGGCTGGTCACCTCGGCGGCCAGCGCGCGCTCGCGCGGCGGCAGCAGGTGCGCCGGGTTGCCGTCCCACCAGCCGCCGTAGCGCCGCCAGACGTTGCGGATGATGAACGCGGGGTCGTCGTAGACCGGGCGCAGGTACGGCCGCTCGAGCAGCTCGCGCGGCACGGTCACGGCGGCGATCACGTCGTCGAGGGTCAGCCCCTGGTTCATCGCCGCGACGGTCTGATCGTGCAGCGTGCGCAGGAGCGTCGCGGTCTCGCCCAGCGCCTGCGCCACCCGCGCCTCGCCCACGATCGGCGGGCCGTGGCCGGGCAAGAGCACCGCCGGCGCCAGCGCGCGCATCGCGTCGAGCGCGTCGGCCCACTCGCGGACGTAGCGCTGGACCTTCTGCGGGTTGCCGCAGTTGGGCGCGGCCCAGATGAACAGATCGCCGGTGCACAGCACCCGCGACCCGGGCAGCCAGATCCAGGTGTGATCGTCGGTCTCGCCGAGCGCGTGGTGCAGCTCGGCCTTCTGCTCGCCGATCGCCAGCTTCCACTGGCCGCGGTAGGTGACGTCGGGGTAGCGGTACTCGGTCGGCCACGCCAGGCCGGGGATGCGGAACTGCCGCCGGTTGATCGCGCCGTTCCAGCCGGCGGTCAGGCGGTAGCGATCGAAGCGCGCCGCGACCGCCTCGTGGGCGTAGACCCGGGGCCGCGGCCGGCCGGCCGCCACGGCGGCGGCGTCGAAGGGGCCCATGCCCATCGCGTGATCGACGTGGCCGTGGGTGTAGATCGCGGCCACCACCGGCGCCGCGCGCCAGCGGCCGACCTCGTCGAAGACCCGGGGCGCGGTCATCGGGCTGCCGGTGTCGACCAGCCCGAGCTCGGCGCCGCCGTCGATGGCGATGACGTTGGCGAAGTTGGCGAGGAAGGCCACGCCGGGTGCCACCTCGGTCATCGGCGTCCCGACGCCGCCGGTGAGGATCGACCCGTGATCGGTGGCCACCGCGCCGGTCCACAGCGACTCGGCCCAGGCGAGGAGCGACGGCATTGCCGCAGTTTACTCTATGGCGCCGGCCTGGCAGCGCCGTTACCATCGCCCGATGGTGCGCCTGGCCCTCGCCGTCGTCGCTGCTGCCGCCTGCTCGTCGCCCGCCGCCCTCGAGCCCGACGCCGCGGGCGCGCCGGCGCCGCTGACCAAGCGCATCGACACGTACACCGTGGCGGCCGGCGAGGAGGTCACCAACCGCTGCGTCAGCTGGACGCTCGGCAACGACCAGCCGCTCTACGTCAACGCGGTGACGCTGACCACCGGCAGCGGCTTCCACCACTCGAACTGGTTCTGGGTGCCGGAGACCTCGTACGCCGGCCCCGACGGCAGCTGGGACTGCGACAGCCGCAGCTACGACGAGGCGCTCGCCGCGGCGATGGGCGGCGTCCTGTTCGCGCAGTCGACCCAGGCGATCGACGAGACCCAGGCGTTCCCGCCGGGCGTGGTGATCGTCATCCCGCCCCACGCCAAGGTCGTCGCCGGCGTCCACCTGCTCAACGCCTCCGATCAGCCGCTGACCACGCCGCTCGATCTGACGCTGACGCCGATCGCCGCCGCCGACGTCACGACCCGGCTGGCCGCGCTGTCGCTCACCTACGAGGCGCTCGAGATCCCGCCGGGCCGGCGCGCCGAGTTCACCGTCGACTGCCCGCTGGGCGAGCGGTTCGCCGAGGTCATCGGCGGGCCGCTCGACCTGAAGGTCTACTACGCGCTGCCGCACTACCACGACCTCGGCCGCAAGATCGAGATCGTCGCCAACCGCGCCAGCGGCGACACGACGGTGTTCTCGACGATGAGCGCGATCGGCGAGCCGGCCGGCGAGGCGCTGACGCCGGCGTTCGATCTGACCGGCTACGATCGCCTGCGCTTCTCGTGCACGTTCCAGAGCGATCGCACCCGCACGGTGCGCTGGGGCGTCGGCGATCAGGAGATGTGCGTGATGCTGGCGTTCATCGACGGCCAGTTCAACTGGGGCGGCGGCGTCCTGCACCGCAACAACCCCGGCACGCCGGTCGACGACGGCACGACGCTGCACTACACGCAGCCGTGCGAGCTGTACGCGCTGCCGGCGCACCAGGGGCAGTAGCGCTGGGCTGGCGGAGAGGAACGGGCAGCGACGGCACGGGCACGGGCACGGGCACGGGCACGGGCACGGGCACGGGCACGGGGCAGGATGCCTTCGAACGCCTGCGGCGTTTCGAAGGCAACCTGCTAGCGCGCGATGCTGGTGGCGCGGTAGTCGCCCGAGCGGGTCGGCGTCAGCACCACGCCGAACGTCGCCTTCGACGCCTCGACCAGGATGACCATCGCGCCCGGCTCGGCGCTGACCGCGATGTGGGTCTTGGCGGCGAACGCGTCGGCCGACAGCACCTCGAAGCGCTTGAGCGCGCCCGACTCGACCAGCAGGCCCTCGTAGACCGCCTTCAGCTCCTCGGGGCGCTCGGCCGCCACCGCGTCGCCGGCGCGGAACGGCGTGCCCGACACGCGCAGCATGCGGGCGGTCGACGCCGAGGCGAAGCCGGCCATCCACATGTTGGCCGCGTAGTCGACGTGCTGATCCTTGGCCACCGGGCTGGGCGCCGGCGTCGTGTCGTCGGCCGACGGCGTCACCGGGCGGTCGCCGCGGCGCGGCTTGCCGGCCAGGGCCAGCTGGCTGTCGTCGAGCGGCTCGGCGTTGGGCACCGAGTCGAGGATGTACGGCTCGACGTTGAACGTGCCGCACTGCCGCCAGTTGCGGTAGAAGCCCCAGCGCAGGTAGACGCGGCCGTCGGCCGAGCGGATCACCTCGGGCGTCTCCTCGAACGGCGACGCCGAGATCAGCGTGTCGATCGCGGCGACGTCGAACTCGAGCTTGCCCGAGCTGTGGGTGATCGTCGTCTTGTGGATCGTGCCGTCGGGGTTGAGCGACGCCTCGATGACCGTGTACAGGTCGAAGTCGTTGAGCGGGTGGCTCGACGACTCGCCGTCGAGGTGGGCCAGGAAGCCGAAGCCCCACAGCTCGTGGACGCGGCGGTGCATGCGCGCGATGTAGACCGCGAACGGCGACGCCCGGGTCTTGAGCGCGGTCTGGTTGCCCGGCTTGACGTCGGGGGTGAAGTTCTCGAGCGAGCTCTTGATCGCCTCGAGCTTGCGCTCCCAGCGGCCCTTGCGCGCCGACATCCGGGCCTTGGCCAGGAGCTGCTCCTTGTCGGCCTTGTCCTTGCCGATCGCGCGCTCGTAGTCGCGGTCGGTGATCGGCAGGTTGAGGCCGGGCAGGCCCTTGGGGCCCTCGCGCTTGCCGTCGCCGCGCTTGTCGTCGAGCAGCTTGCCGCGGCCGCCGATGCCGCGCATCGCCAGCAGGCCGGGGTTGGGATCGCCGCCCTCGCCGTCCTGGCCGTTGTCGCCGGCCTCGCCGATCACCTGGCCCTTGGCGTGGTCGTCGTCGCCGCTGCGATCGCTGGTGCGATCGTGATCGTTGAACTCGGACTCGGCGGTCTCGAGCGCGGCGATGCGATCGTCGGGCCCGCCGATCTCCGGGCTGGTGGTGTCGGGCGACTCCTCGCTGGGCGGGGTCTCGCCGTCGGACGCCTTGTCGAGGTTGGTGTCCTTGGCGGCGGTCTCCTCGGCGACGTCGCGGTTCTTGTCGGAGAGGTGGGTCGCGTCGTCGGGCGCGTCCTTGACCTCGTTCTGATCCGGCACCTCGACCATGCGCAGGTTCGACTCCGGCGGCTGCACCGGCGGCTTGGGCGCGGCGGCCTCGGGCGGCGGCGGCGGCGGCGGGGTCGGCGGCTTGATCTCCGGCGGCGGCGGCGGCAGCGGCGCGATCGCCACCTGCAGCGCCTCCTCCTCGAGCTTCTCGGCCTCGATCGGCGGCGGCGGCGGCTTGGGCACCGGCAGCGGCGGCAGCGTCAGGTCGGGCGGCGCCACCGACGGCACCCACGCCACCTCGAGCTCCTCGGCGGGCAGGCCGAAGCTGGCGACCACCTTGCGGTCGGTGAACATCATCGCGTCGCACACCAGCACGTCCTCGCCGCGCCCGACGCACCCGTCCCAGCCCTCGAAGGTCATCTTGTCGCCGCGCACCGCGGTCAAGGTCACGTAGGTGTCGTGCGGCAGGTCGACGCGGCAGGCCTTGGCGCCGCCGCAGGTCTTGAGCAGCTTGCCGCTGCCGATCTCGGTGACGCGGACCTGGCCGTCGCCCTCGCCGGCGGTCTCGATCGTCAAGGTCCATGGCGGCGGCGGCGGCACCGGCCGCATCGCCTGGTAGGCTCCGGCCACGCCGAGCTGGACGATGGCCGACGCAGCGAGCGCCGGGCCGATCAGCCAGTGCTTCCGGTACGGACGAACCCGGGCCACGGCGCTCAGTGTGACACGGCCCGGCCCCCGTGGGGACAGGACGTAGTTGCCGCCGCTAGCAGCCCTGCGGGGTGCGACCCGCAGGTGATCTCGCGACGTTTGCCCGGATAGACCGCCACGAACCTTGGACCCCGCCCGCGCCCGATCCGTTGCCCCATGTCCGTGGGCCATCCCCCAACTCGCGCTGAACGCTCCGGGCCGTTTCGGGTGGGCCTACCGCCCCGTCAACCGGCCAAGGCGCATGGAGGTTGGTGAGCCACCTGCCTCCACCTGGGCCCCGGCGAATGCCGGGGGAGGGTCTTTCGAAAGACCCTCTCTCTATTACAGCTTTCGATACACGCCCACCACGATCCCGATGATGTCGACCGACTTGAACTCGGCCTTGCGCACGATGATCGGCGCCATGTTGGCGTTGGCCGGCTGGAAGCGGATGCGGTCGCCCTCGGGGAAGTAGCGCTTGACCGTCGCCTCGCCTTCGATCATCGCGACGACGATGTCGCCGGTGCGGGCCGCGGCGGTCTTCTTCACGAAGACGTAGTCGCCGTCGAAGATGCCGTCGTCGATCATCGACTCGCCGACGATGCGCAGGCCGAACACCTCGCGGTGACCGCCGAGCAGGACGCGATCGACCTTGACCGTGTCGGTGGCCTGCTCGACCGCCAGGATCGGCTGGCCGGCGGCCACCTTGCCCAGGATCGGCACCTCGCACAGGTCGCCGTCGTCCGACAGGAGCGACACGTTGCCGATCGCCCGGCGGCGCTCGGCCAGGGACACCACGTTGTCCATGGCGACCGGGCGCATCGCCCGCGACTTCAGGTCCTCCCGCCGCAGGAACCCCTTCTTCTCCAGCGCCTTCAGGTGGTCGTTGACCCCGTTGGTCGACTTGATGCCGAAGTGCTCGCCGATCTCGCGCAGGGTGGGGGGAAAGCCCCGACCGTTGATCGATTCTGAAATGAAATCGAGTATCTGCTGCTGGCGGTCGGTCAGTTGATCGTGCATTTGGCTCCCCTTGCCGTACCTGAACGGAATGACCGTACTGAACGCACTATCACGTGTCAATTTTTGTGGCGACCAAAGTGCGGCGATGTCGTCGGCGCCCGGGCCATCGACACCGCCACGCCCCCGGCGGTATCAGTGGCCATGCGCGTCTCCGCGGCGTTCGCGGGCTCCGTCTGCGTGGTGCTGGGCCTGATCGGCGCGGCCGCCGCCGCCCCGCCGACGCGGCGCGCGCTGTACGTCGCCGGCGAGCTGGCCGAGCTGCGGCGCGCCGCCGACGCCGCGCCGATCGCCGCGCTGCTCGTCGAGGCCGGCGGCGCCGATCGCGCGAGCGCGCTGGCGGCGATCACCGCCCTGCCCCACCACCCCGACGCGCCGCTGGCGCTGCCGGCGCTGGCGCAGGTGGCCGGCGGGTGGGATCGCAGCGTCGCCGCGCCCGCCGCCCAGGCCGCCCGGGCGATCGCCGCCACGCTCGACGGCGACCGCGCGATCCGCGACGACCTCGACGACGACGCGCTGGCCGCCGCGGCGACCGCGTGGGCGGTGCTGGCGGCGCGCGCCGATCGCTGGAGCGACGTCCGCGCCGACGCGCTGGGCGTCGCGGTCGCGCTGACCGCGGCCCGGGCCGCCACCGCCGACGCGCCGCCGGCGATCGCGGCGATCGTCGCGCCGGGCCTGGCCGACGCCGACCCCGAGGTGCGGCTGGCCGCGCTCGAGGCGACGCCGATCCCGGCGCCGGGCGAGCTGCGGGCCGCGATCGCCGCGCTGGTCGCCGGCGATCCGGTGGTCGACGTCCGGCTGGTCGCGGCGCAGGCGCTGTGCGCCGGCGATCCCGCCGCCGGGTTGGCCGCGCTCGACGACGCCGGCAAGGACGCGCTGCGCGCCGCGATCGCGCCCGCGCCCGCC
Organism: Myxococcales bacterium; assembly: GCA_016794525.1. Lineage (GTDB taxonomy): Bacteria > Myxococcota_A > Polyangia > Haliangiales > Haliangiaceae > UBA2376. The sequence goes on along the minus strand of JAEUJY010000104.1, from coordinate 13,847 downwards.
GGCCGCCCCGGCGCGCTGCTCGACGCCGCCCGCTGCGTCGCGCTCGACGACGATCCTCGCTCGCAGCGCGCGCTGGCCGCGCTGCGCCACCGCGCGCCGCGGGCGCTGCGGGTGCCGCTGGCGACGCTGGTGCGTCGACGCGCCCCATGAGCGAGCGCCGGCTGGGCAAGGTCGCCGGCCTGGTGTCGCTGGCGACGCTCCTGTCGCGCGTGCTCGGGCTGGTGCGCGAGCAGGTGTTCGCGGCGATGCTCGGCGCGTCGACCCTGGCCGACGCGTACATCGCCGCGTTCCGCGTGCCCAACCTGCTGCGCGATCTGCTCGCCGAGGGAGCGCTGTCGCAGGCGTTCGTGCCGGCGTTCCGCGGCGAGCTGCACCGGGGCGCGCAGGAGGGGAGCGGCCGCGCCGCCGCCGATCGCCTCGCGGCCCGGGTCGCCGGCAACGTGATCGTCGTCGTCGGCCTGCTGGTCGGCGCGGCGATGCTGCTGGCGCCGTGGCTGGTGTCGGCGATGGTCGGCGACTTCGACGCGGTGCCGGGCAAGGTCGACCTGACCGTCACGCTGACCCGGGTGATGCTGCCGTTCCTGCTGATCGCCAGCCTCACCGCGATCGCGATGGGCATGCAGCAGGCCCAGGAGCAGTTCGCCGCGCCGGCGCTGTCGCCGGCGACGTTCAACCTGGTCGCGATCACGATCGGCGTCGGGCTGCACGCGTCGGGCCTGCCCGGGCGCGGCGTCGTGATCGGCTGGGCGCTGGGCACCGTCGTCGCCGGGCTGGCCCAGCTCGGGCTGCAGCTTGGCAGCCTGCGCGGCAGCGGCTGGCGGCCGCGGCTGGGCCTCGATCTGCGGCTGCGCGATCCGGCGGTGCGGCGGGTCGCGCTGATCATGGCGCCGGCGATCATCTCGGCGGCGGCGGTGCAGGTGAACGTCTTCATCAACACCGCGTTCGCGTCCGAGGATCCCGGCGCGGTGTCGTGGCTGGCCTACGCGTTCCGCTTCCTGCAGCTGCCGATCGGCGTGTTCGGCGTCGCGATCGCGACGGTGTCGACCACCCGCTACGCCGACGCGGTGACCCGCCACGACGACGCGGCGCTGGCCCGCCACGTCACCGACGGGCTGCGGCTGGTGGCGTTCCTGTGCGTGCCGGCGATGGTCGGCCTCGTGGTCGACGCCGACGCGGTGATCCGCCTGATCTACCAGCACGGCCGGTTCGCGCCGCGCGACACCTCGGCCACCGCGCTCGCGCTCGAGCTGTACGTGATCGGCCTGCCGGCCTACGCCGCCGTCAAGGTGATGGCGCCGGTGTGCTACGCGGCCGATCGCACCCGGCTGGCGGTGATCGCGTCGCTGACCGCCGTCGCCGGCAACCTGGCGATCAACGCCTCGCTGCACCTGCGGTACGGCTTCCGCGCGCTGGCGGTGGGCACCGCGGTGGCGGCGATCGCCAACGCGGCGATCCTGTACGTCGGCATCCACCGCGCGATCGTCCGCCTGCCCCACCGCGAGCTGGCCGGCCACCTGCTGCGGGTCGGGCTGGCGGCGGCGATCATGGGCGCGGCGGCGTGGGGCGCCAAGCGCGGGCTCGACGACGTCGCCGGCCACGCTGGCCTCGGCGCGCGCGCGCTGGTGGCGCTGGGCCCGGTCGCCGTCGGCGCGCTGGTCTACGCGATCGCCGCCACCGCGCTCGGGATCGCCGAGACCCGGCCGCTGCTCGATCGCCTGCGGCGCCGGCGGTGACGGTGTACCGTGGGCCCATGGGAGGAGCCGATCGCGACCGGGTTGCGTTCGAGACCGCGCGGCTGGAGCTGGCGCGGATGCGCGTCACGATGGCCGGCCACGAGGTCGCGCTGCAGGGCGCGCTGCGCCTGTGCGCGCGCACGCTCAAGGTCGACCGGGTCGGGTTCTGGCGCTTCGCCGAGGATCGCCAGGCGTTGGCGCTGGCGCTGGGCTACACGCTGTCGAGCGACGAGTGGAACGCCGGCGACGTGCTCCTGGCGTCGAAGTACCCGGCCTACTGGGTGGCGATCGAGTCGCGGCGCATCGTCGCCGCCCACGACGCCGCCCACGACGCCGCCACCCACGAGCTGGCCGAGTCGTACCTGGCGCCGCTGGGCATCGGCGCGCTGCTCGACGCGCCGGTGTTCCGCGCCGGCGAGCTGATCGGCGTGGTGTGCTTCGAGCACGTCGGCGCGGCCCGCACCTGGAGGCCCGACGAGCTGTCGTTCGCGTCGGCCACCGGCGATCTGGTGGCGATGGTGCTCGAGCAAGGCGCCCGGCTCACCGCCGAGGCCGCGCTGCGGGTGGCCGCCGGCCGCGCCGCCGCCGCCGAGAAGCTCGAGCTGGTCGAGCGCCTGGCCCGCGGCGTCGCCCACGACTTCGCCAACGTGCTGCTCGCCGTCGAGCTGGTGGCGGCGCGGGTCGCGCGCGACGGCGACGCCGAGGCCGCGGCCAGCCTGCGCGCCTGCGCCGAGGTCGGCGGCAACCTGGTCGGCCAGCTGCGCCGGTTCGGCGATCGCAACAACCGCGGCGCGGCCGCGCCGCTGCGCGGCGTCGTCGAGCACATGGTCCCGATCCTGGTGACGCTCCTGCGCGACGCCGCGACGATCGAGGTCGACCTCGACGCGCTGCCCGCCGACGTGACCGTCGCGATGCCGGCCGGCCACGTCGAGCAGCTGGTCCTGAACCTGTGCCTGAACGCCAAGGACGCGCTGCCGGGCCACGGCGCGATCCGGCTGGCCGCGCGGGCGGCCGGCGCGGCGGTGGTGGTGACCGTCGCCGACGACGGCGTCGGCATGACGCCCGAGGTGGTGGCGCGGATCTGGGAGCCGTACTTCACCACTAAGGCCACCGGCACGGGCCTGGGCCTGGCCACCGTCAAGGCGATCGTCGACGAGGCCGGCGCCGAGATCGCGGTCGCCAGCGCGCCTGGCCGCGGCACGACGTTCACGGTCACGATCCCGGTGGCGTGACCGCGCGGCGGGTCGCGCGGCCGGTCGCGCGGCGCGGCGTGCGAACGCCCCGCGCGCGGCTCAGCGCGCGGTCAGCGCCCAGCGCGCGAACGCGGCCAGCAGCTGGCGCGGCTCGTCGATCGCGCGCTCGTCGGCGGTGCGGCCGGCGCCGTCGGTGGTCGCGTAGGTGACCCGGGTGCCGCCGTCCTCGGCGTCGAACCGGGCCCACCCGGCGACGCCGTCGCGCTGGCCCAGGCGCGCCGTCCAGCTCACGCGCCGGGCGTCGTCGTCGTAGGCGTAGACCAGCGCGTACGTCCGCGACGCCGCGAACTCGAACGCCACCTCGAGGGCCCGGCCCTGGGCGTCGGTCGCGACGATCCGCGCGCGCCGCAGCCCGGGCACCCAGGCGGTCAGCGCCGCCGCGTCGATGAACAGCCGCCAGCAATCGGCCGGCGACCGAGCGACGAGGGTGGACGCGGTGGCCATCGGCGGCGAGCCCGGCGGCGACGTCACACCGTGAAGATCGCCGCGCCCCAGGTGAAGCCGGAGCCGAACACCGTCGAGAGGACGCGATCGCCCTTCTTGACCTTGCCGGCCTGGCGCCAGTGGTCGATCGTCAGCGGCACCGTCGCGGCGGTGGTGTTGCCGTAGAACTGGATCGTGTGCAGGCACTTCTCGGCCGGGATCTTGGCCAGCGCCGCGACCTGCTCGTTGATGCGCAGGTTGGCCTGGTGCGGCACGAACCAGTCGATGTCGTCCCAGGTGAAGCCGGTCTCGGCCAGCGCGCGCTGGGTGGCGAGGTTCATCTCGCGCACGGCGCGGACGTAGACCCGCTTGCCGTCCATCTGCGGGTAGATGTCCTTGTTGACCTCGCGATCGCGCGTGTCGTAGGCGAGGTACGGCGCCTTGGCGATGTCGAAGATCTTGATGTACAGGTTCTCGGCGCCGGTGCCGTCGGCGTGGACCTTGGTGTAGATGACGCCGCTGCGCGGATCGTCGGTGGGCGCCGGGCCCAGCACCATCGCGCCGGCGCCGTCGCCGAACAGCGCGGTGACGTCGCGGCCGCGGGTCGAGTAGTCCATCGAGTGGCTGTGGATCTCGGCGCCGACCAGCAGCACCCGCTTGTACATGCCGCTCTTGATGAAGGCGTCGGCCATCTGCAGGCCGTAGAGGAACGCCGAGCACTGCTGGCGGATGTCGTAGCAAGGGCACGAGGTCTTGTCGGCGATGCCGAGCTTGCGCTGCAGGAAGACGCCGACGCCGGGGAAGAAGATGTCGGGCGACAGCGTGCCGACGATGATGCAGTCGATGTCGGTCGCGGCGCAGCCGGCGTCGGCCAGCGCGCGGGTCGCGGCCTGCACCGCCAGGTCGCTGGTGGCGACGCCCGGCATGACGTAGCGGCGCTCGCGGATGCCGGTGCGCTGCTGGATCCACGCGTCGTCGGTGTTGATCGTGGGCTCGGCCTGCCGCTCGTGCTTGTCGTCGAGGAAGCGCAGCTCGTCGTTGGTGACGACGCGATCGGGCACGTACGAGCCCAGCCCGAGGATGGCAGTGCGGATCATCGGGGCGTGGTACCGCACCGGGCCGAGGGCGGCCATCGCGCGCCCGTCACGAGTTGGTCACGGCGCGCTGGCGCACCGCGTCGGGATCAGGCAGCTTCCGAGGGTGCGCTGGCCCGCGTCCGTCTGCGTCCTGGTGATCGCCGCGCTCGCCGCCCCGGTGGCGGCGGCCCCGCCCGACGGGCCCGCGCTCTACGACCGGCTGTGCCTCGCGTGCCACGGCGCCGCCGGCGACGGCCGCGGCCCGGCGGCGGCCTGGCTCGATCCGGCGCCGCGCGACCTCGCGGCCGGCAGCTTCAAGTGGGTCACGACCGGCGACGCCACCCGGCCGGCGCGCGACGATCTGCGCGCCACGATCCGCTGGGGCGCGCCGGGGGCGATGCCGGGGTTCGGCGCGATCCTGACGCCGGCCGACGAGGACGCGCTGATCGACGTGGTGCTGGCGCTGGCCCGGCTGCCGCGCGAGCCGGCGCCGCCCGGGCCGAGCGTCGGCGGGCGCGCCGGCGACGCCGCCCGCGGCGCGACCTTGTTCGAGGAGCTCGGCTGCCCGCGCTGCCACGGCGTCGGCGGCCGCGGCGACGGCCCGCCGCAGCCCAGCGCCTACGGCCCGCCGGCCCCGGCGCGCAACCTCGTCGCCGACGGCGTGCGCCGCCCCGGCCCCGACCGCGCGCGCGCGGTGATCGCCACGCTGCGCCACGGCGTCGGCGGTACCGCGATGCCGGCGTTCCCGATCGACGACCGCGACGCCGGCGATCTCGCGGCCTACGTGCTGGGCCTGGCCGCGCCGCGGGCCGGGCTGGCGCCGCTGTCGGCCGCGGTCATCGCGCGCGATCGCGCCGATCGCGCCACCGCCGGCGGCTACCGCCCGGGCGCCGACGACGATCCCGACGGTCTGCCGTTCGGCCACGTGATCGCCGCGCAGGGCCCGCCGCCGCCGAGCCTGGCGCCGGCCGAGGCGTCGCTGTCGTCGCGCCAGTGCGGCCGCTGCCACGCCGCGCAGGTGCGGCAGTGGCAGGGCTCGATCCACGCCGCCGCCGGCTCGCCGGGGCTGCTGGCCCAGACCCGGCGCTTCGACGGCGCCGCCGCCGAGTCGTGCCTGCGCTGCCACGCGCCGCTGGCCGAGCAGCAGGATCGCGTGCGGCCGGCGCAGCGCGGCGGCGATCCGACCGACCGCACCTACGCGGCGAACCCCGGCTTCGATCCGGCGCTGCAGCAGGAGGGCCTGACCTGCGCCGCGTGCCACCTGCGCAGCTGGACCCGGCTCGGGCCGCGCGGCCTGGCGGCGTCGCTGCTGAGCGCGCCCGGCTACCCGCGGCGCGAGCTGCCGATCTACGAGCGCGCCGATCTGTGCCTGCCGTGTCACCAGCTGCCGCCGCGGGTCGCGGTCGCCGGCCGGCCGCTGCTCGACACCTACCGCGAGTGGCTGATGGGCCCGTACATGCCGCGCGGCATCCAGTGCCAGCACTGCCACATGCCCAACCGCGAGCACACCTGGAAGGGCGTCCACGATCCGGCGACGTTCCGCCAGGGCATCGCGGTGGTCGCGGTCGCGGCGCGCACCGCCAGCGGCGTCACCGCGCGCGCCCGCGTCACCAACGTCGGCGCCGGCCACTACCTGCCGACCACGCCGACGCCGGCGGCGTGGCTCAGCATCGAGCTCCTCGACGATCGCGGCGCGCCGATCGCCGGCGCCCGGGTCGAGCGCCGCATCGGCCGGGCGATCGAGTTCCGGGCCGGCGCGTTCGTCGAGCGCGAGGACACCCGGATCCCGCCCGGCGCGAGCCTCGAGCTGGCCCAGGGCTGGCGCGGCGACGCGGTCGCGCGCGCGGCGGTCGCGCGCGTCACCGTGCGGGTGCGGCCCGACGACTACTACGAGGGCCTGTACCGCCAGCGGCTGGCCGGGCGCCTCGACGCCACGACCCGCGCGATGTTCGAGGCCGCGCTGGCGCGCGCCGAGGCCAGCCCCTACGTCGCGTACCAGGACGACGTGCCGATCAAAACGGCAGCGCCGCCGCGGTCGCCGCCGGCGGCGGCGCCACGCCCAGGAGCTTCGCCACCGTCGCGGTGACCGCCAGCGCCGGCACCGGCTCGGTCACAACCCGCGGCGCGACGCCGGGGCCGTAGACGATCACCGGCACCGTGCGATCGTCGTCGGACGGCGCGTCGTGCGAGGTGCCGCGCGGGTAGCTGGTCACCAGCCCGCCGTCCGTCGGCCACACCAGGAGCTCGCCGCTCTCGCCGGGCACCGTCGAGCCGCACACGCGGCGGACGCGGTCGTCGGCGCTGGCGCAGCCGGCCGGGTCCATCGGCACCACCGCCGCGACGCCGGGCACCGCCTCGACCGCGCGCGCCATCGCCGCCAGCACCTCGGCCTGGCGCGGCGACGCCAGCACCGCCGGCCGCGCGTAGATCATCGCCGACGACACCGCCTCGACCCAGTCGCCGGGGCCGAGCAGCGCGGTCGCGGCCTGCTCGGCCGCCGCCTCGATCGTCGCCGGCAAGATCCGCGCGCCGCCGGTGAGATCCGGCATCCGGGTCGCGCCGTGATCGCTGGTCAGCACGACCGCGTAGCGGCCGCGGCCGACGCGGACGTCGAGCACGTCGAGCAGCCGGCCCAGCTGCGCGTCGAGCCGCCGCTCGAGATCGAACATCTCCCACGACTCCTGGCCCCACTGGTGGCCGACGTAGTCGTGGGCCGAGAACGAGATCGCCAGCAGGTCGGGCACGTCGTCGGCGCCCAGCCGCTCGCCGGCGATCGCCGCGATCGCGGTGTCGACCTGGAGCTCGTCGAGCGCCGGCACCAGGCGCAGCGACTTGGCCGGATCGCCCAGGTCCGCGAGCCGGTGCGGGAACAAGGGCGAGGTCTCGCCGGGACCGTCGTCGGGCCCGCCGGTCGCCGCCGCCACCACGTCGGGATCGGCCAGCGCCCACACCCGCGTGAGCAGCGGCGCCACCGGGTGCGCGCGGTCGAGGTCGTCGAGCCACGCCGGCCGCGCGCCGTACGCCGCGCTGGTCGTCATCGCCTGCGCCGCCGGCTCGTACCACAAGACGACGTCGGGTCGCTTGCCGGCGACGAAGCACGCGGCGCGCGGCTTGCCCGCGATCGCCACCGAGCGGCCGCGGCCGCCGGTGCCCGCGCGCAGCGCCTCGGCCAGACCGTCGACGCGCAGCGCCGCCGACGACGCGCCCTCGACCTTGGCCAGCGGCGCGCCGTCGACGCCCAGCACCGGGCTGGCCGGATCGAGCTCGCCGTTCTGCTCGACGCTGGCGGCGCGCCGGTACCAGGTGTTGGCGACGATGCCGGTCTCGTGCGGCGGCGCGCCGGTGCCGATCGCGGCGTGGCCCGGCGCGGTGAATGTGATCGCGTACGGGTACTGGGCGCGCGCGAAGTGCACGCCGCCGTCGAGCAGCCGGGCCAGGCCGCGGCGGTACGCGCCGCGCCGCGCCGCCAGGCCCCACGCCGGCAGCTGATCGATCACGACCAGCACCACCAGCCGCGGCGCGACCGTCGGCGCGGCGGGCGGCGGCGGCGGCACGACCGGGCGCGGGCCGGCGGGCGACGAGCAGGCGATCAACGCGAGACAGCAGGCGACGGCCGAGCGCACGCCGACACGGTAGCGTATCCGCGCGCGCCGCGGCGCGGCCCACGATTCGCGGCCCACGCCGGCGGCCGCTGAGGTAGCGTGCGCGCCCATGCGCCGCCCTGCCCTCGCCCTGCTCCTGGCCGCCGCCGCGTGTGGTGGCGACGACGCCACCACGCCCGCGATCGACGCCGGCGACGACGCCGCGACCATCCCGCCGACCGCCGACGTCACCCGCGACGTCGTGGCCACCGGCCTGACGATCGATCTCGCGGCGATGAGCGGCACCGCGGTCATCGAGCTCGGCGCGTCGGCCGGCCCGGGCGCCAGCCTCGAGGTCGGCGACCTCGACATCCGCGCGGTCCGCGCCGGCGGCGTCGACGTGCCGTTCGCGCGCACCGGCGCGCAGCTCGATCTCGGCGTCGGCGCCGCGCCGGTCGCGATCACGATCGACTACGGCTGGCGCTACCACAACAACTCCGACGGCGCGGCCGCCGCCGGGTTCACGCTGACGTGGCCGTACTACTGCGGCAACCTGTTCCCGTGCCGCTCGCTGCCGGCCGACGGCACCCGGTTCACGCTGGCGGTCACCAACCCGCCGTCGGGGCAGACCGCGGTGTACCCGGCGACCATCCCCACCGACGCGGCGGCGTACCAGCTCGCGTGGGCGGTCGGCCCCTACGTCCGCACCTCGCTCGGGCGGACCACCGCCGGCACCGAGGTCGTGGCCTGGGCCTACGCCAACGAGACCGCCGCGGTCAGCGCCGGCACCAAGCACCTGCGCGCGGCCTTCGACTGGATGGAGCAGCACCTCGGCCCGTACCGCTTCGGCGCCGAGGTCGGCTCGGTGTCGGCGCACTGGGGCGGCGGCGCGTACGGCGGCATGGAGCACCACCCGCTGTGGCACGTCGCCTCCGACGCGATGGGCGACGAGAGCGTCCACGTCCACGAGGCCGCCCACGGGTGGTTCGGCGATGGCATCCGGCTGAAGTGCTGGGAGGACTTCGTGCTGTCCGAGGGCGCCGCGACCTACTACGAGGCGCGGGTGGTCGAGGAGGTCGGCGACGCCGGCGCTGGCGCCGCGGCGTGGGCGGCGCTCGATCAGGAGCTGGCGAACCTGCGGGCGGCGGGCGGCGGCGCGATCGCGTGGCCCCAGAGCTGCGGCCAGGTCGACGTGCTGACCATCTTCAGCCGCGTGCCCTACGTGAAGGGCGCGCTGTTCCTCCGCGCCGTCGAGCGCAAGATCGGCCGGGCGATGTTCGACGCGACGATGCGTCAGTTCTACGACGCCCACGACGGCGAGGCCGCCGGCATGGCCGATCTGGTCGACGCGTTCCGCGCCACCAGCGGCTACGACGCCGCCGCCTGCGCCCAGGCCTGGCTGGCCCAGCGCGCCGTCCCCGCCGACCTGACGTGCCCGTGATCCACGCCTCGGCGGCGGGGACCAGCCCCGCCGCGCTCCCCATCGAGCGGTCCCGCCTCCAACCTGACCGGCTGCTCCCCCCGGACGCCGGCCCAACCCGACCGCCTGGAGCGCTGCGGATCCCCCCGGCTCCGCAGCGCCCCGCCCCCGTCACGTCCCCGCCGTCACGTCGCTGAATCTTTCTGCACGGCCGACGCGAACAGGCCCTTGGGGCCCTGCATCTCCGTGTATTCGACCGGCTGCCCCTGGGCCAGCGTGCGGAAACCCTCGCCTGTGATCGCCGAGTAGTGCACGAACACGTCGCGCCCATCCTCCGCGCGCGAGATGAACCCGTAGCCCTTGGCGTCGTTGAACCACTTCACTGTTCCGTTCGCCATCGTTACTCCTCCAGGTCGTCCTCACGGCCGTCCGGCCAGCCGTCAGTTTCGTTTCACCACGCCTCGGAGGAGTTCTCAACGCAGCGATCGGAAAACCCGTCCGCGCATTGGAATTGTGCGCTCCCGGTGAAACGCGCAGCCCGACCCGGCGCGCGCGACGCCCGTCACACCGCGCGGTCGACGCGCCAGCACACCACGCCCGCGCCGCCCAGATCGACCCGCTCGCCGTCGTGGACCGCGTGGACCCGCACGGTCTTGCCGCCGACGGCGATGCCGTTGGTCGACGCGGCGTCGATCATCCACACCCGCCCGGCGATCTCGATCACCAGCACGTGGACGCGCGAGATCCGCTCGAGCGCCAGCGAGCGCGCGCCGGCGGTGTCGCACCGGCTGTAGCGTCCGAGCAGGAGCCCGCGGCGCAGCGCCTCGGCGCCGACGTCGATCACGTCGTGGCCCAGCCGCGACGTCAACTCGAACTGGCCGATCTTGGCCTCGCCGCCGTCGACCGCCGCGATCCGCGCCCGGGCCGGGCCGCGCACCGCGGTGATGACCGACGCGCCGATCGGCTTGACCGAGGTGTCCTCGACGTTGGTGCCCTCGGCGAAGCCGCGGCGCTGGCGCTGCCAGCGATCGGGCTCGGCGTCGCGCTCGTCGACGTAGATCCGCTCGGGCAGCATCGCCATCGCGGCGTCGAGCTCGAGCGGCCACTCGTCGCCGCCGGTGGGGAAGCACAAGAGCAGGTAGCGGCCGACCATCACGAACGCCGGGCCCAGCGCGGTGGCGGCCTCGAGCATCCGGCCGGCCTCGTCGACGAAGCCCGAGCCGGTGCGCAGGTCGATCAGCCGGTAGCGCACGTCGGCGCCGCCCGGCCCGCCCCAGTCGGTGGCCGGCTCGACGATCAGCACCAGGTGGCGCAGCGACAGCGCGGCGTCGCCGTCGAGGAACAGGTCGCACTGGCCGTGGCGACCGACGACGCCGACGTTGATCATGCCGGGCTTGGCGGCGATCCACATCGAGCCGGCGACGCGATCGCGCTGGGTGTCGATCGCGACGACCGCGACGCCGACCTCGCGCGCCGCCGCCAGCGTCGCGTGGACGTCGCGCCAGCGCAGCGCGATCAGCGGCAGCGGGCGCGGCTTCTCGGCGCGCGCGCGCGGCCCCACCATCGCCATCGTCCGCAGGTTGCCGGCCCCCGCGCGATCCTGACCGTCGGCCAGCTCGATCACCCGCGTCCGCATGAACGTCAGTCTACCTGGCTTCGCGCCAACGTCCAAGTAGGCGGATCTCGTATGATCTTGCCGACTCAGGCCACGTTGTCGGCGAGATAGCCGAAGAATGTCGACATCTGCCGACGCTGGCCGGCCGGCATGAACTCGAAGTTGCGGCCGCGGTCGATGATCTCCCAGAAGTCCTTGGACTCGACCCGCTCGAGCTGCTCGCGGATCGCCTTGAGCCGGTCGGCCGGCTCGCCGCGCATGTCGTCGGCGATGCGCTGGGCCAGCGGCTCGGCGCCGGCGGCCAGGTAGAAGCACGCCAGCTTGACCTGGGCCTTGCGGATGCCGATCAGGCCGCCCTCCTGGCGCTTGGCGCGCAGCGGCTGATCGAGCTCGAGGAACTGCCCGAGCAGCTGCTCGCCGCCGCGGTGGCTGTGGGCCAGCTCGCACAGCGCGCCGACGTCGTAGGCCACGGTCTCGGTGATGAACCCGAGCTGCAGATCGTAGCTGGTGCGGCCGTAGTAGATCATGTGGCCGACCGCCTCGAGGGCGATCTCGTCCTCGCCGCGCTTGATCATCGCCTCGACCAGCAGCCGGTACTGGTTCAAGACGTTGTACGCGGTGCGCACCGCCTTGGCGTTGATCGTCGCGCGCAGGTACGAGTTCATGAACCGGAACACCAGCCGCACCACCTCGCGATCGCCCTTGGCCGCCGCGGCCTCGCCGACGTAGCGGGTGTCGATCGCGACCAGGTAGTTGATGTCGGGCATCGCCCCCTGGGCCTCGTTGTAGATGCCGAGGTACTGGCGCAGCGCCTTCCACTCGACCCAGGTGCGCCGGGTCTCGAGGTCGCGCAGCGACTCGGGGTCCATCGCGACGAAGTCGGGGTTGTCGCGGATCGTCGGCCCGATCGCGAACCACGCGGTCGGCGCCGACGCCTTGTGGGTCAGGTAGCCGACGACGAAGTCCTTGAGCGCGTCGACCGCGCGGCTGGCGATGATCTTGTCCTTGCCCGAGATCGAGTTCGAGGTGATGTCGGTCAGCTCCTCCATCGCCGCCAGCACCTCGCCCTGGGACGCGACCGCGCGGGCGGCGTCGGCGGTCGTGACCGCCGCCTCGACGGTGTCGACCGCCTGCTCGCGGATCCGGGCGACGATGCTCGACGGCTCGAGGAACCGGAACACGTACGCGAAGTACGGCAGCATGACGACCAGGCCCAGCGTCGTGAACACCAGCATCGCGACGATCGCCACCTGCGGCACGAACGTCGACTTGACCGCCATCGACAGCCACACGCCGCACACGCACGCGACGACGAAGTACGCCATCACCGCGACGTTGACCTTGTCGCGCAGGAACATCTGCGCGACGCCGGTGTACCGCTCGCTCGACAGCTGCACGATGATCGACACCACCGTGATGACGATGCCGAGCACCGCGGCGATCATCGCCGCCAGCGACGGCAGCGCGTCGGTGATCATGTCCGACTGGAAGTGGAAGTAGCCGCCGACGCCGTGGTCGCTGTCGGCCAGGTAGAACCCGGCGAACAGGGTCAGCGACACCGCGGCCAACAGGACGATCGGCCACAGCCACAGGCGACGACTGCTCATGGGAGGCGGCAGTGTAGCGGCGCCGCCCCCGGTCGACGCAAGGGGCGACCGTGGCCCACGCCACGCCGGCGCGGCCCCGCGCTCGGCTATGCTCGGCGCGATGTCGAGCTGGGCCCGCGCCGCCGTCGCCGCCGGCCTGCTCGCGCCCCTGCTCGGCTGCGGTGACGATCGCGATCCGCCCGCCGACGCCGCGGCGGCGCCGGGGCCGATGCTGTGCGTCTTCGACTACGACCTGACGCTGTCGAGCCACGCCTGCGCCGCCACCGACGGCCGCGCCGGCTACCACTGCCGGGTCACCGGCTGCGCCACCTACGGCTGGCACGAGCAGTGCCTCGGCCTCGACGCGCGCGCGGCGATCGCGACCTGTGTCGCGCGCGGCGCGTACGTCGGCATCGCCAGCCACGCCGACGTCGACGCCTGCTGGGCCGACAAGGTCGCGCCGATCGTCGCCGAGGCGCAGTTCCCGGCGTGGACCAGCTCGCCGCGCTACGCCGCCGCGGACGCCGACTGGCAGTACCCGGCGGTCGACGATCGGGCGCACTGGAACTGCGCCGACTGCCCGTACACGATGGAGGGCGGCCTGCCCAAGCCCGAGGGCATCGCCCGGGTGATGCGGGCGTTCGGGCTCGACCCGGCCAGCGCAACCGATCGCGCGCGGGTGATGTTCTGGGACGACGAGCCCGGCAACATCGACGCGGTGGTCGCGACGATGCCCGAGGTCACCGCCGTGCTGGTGCCGCGCAACGGCGCGACCGGCGAGGCCGGCGGCTGCGGGATCACGCAGCGCGAGATCGATCTGGGCTGGGATCGCGCCCGTCGGTCGCGCTAGCGAGCGCGATGCGCAGTCGCCACACCTCCACGGCGTCACCGGGGGCGAGCCCCCGCGCTGGACAGCGCCGCCCGTCCGCGCGCGCCGGCGTGCCCTCACGCCAGCGGGCCGGGGGCGGGATGGCGATCGAGGGTGAGATGGCGGGCACCTCCCGGAGCGCTGTGGAGTTGCCAGGGCCCGATCCAGGCGGCCACCCCGTCGGCCTCGCGATCGTCGCTGTGGGCCGCGACCCTCGCCGTGCCCGCGTTCTCTCTCTCTCTCTCTCCAAACAAACGAAGTGATCAGGGCCGGCGATCCGCGCTGTGTGGGT